>CANNDL010000001.1 GCA_947503435.1 uncultured Kangiella sp.
ATGAAGGCTTACGTTTTGCTATCCGTGAAGGTGGCCGTACGGTAGGTGCTGGTGTTGTTGCTAAAATCTTTGAATAAGATTTAGTTACTGCATTAGGCTTATGCCTTAAAAAGACCCTGCCTCGGCAGGGTTTTTTATTGCTTGTGAATAAATTCAGATTCCGCGTTGTAAAAAAATGTGACGCTTTTAAGCGATTTTATTTAATATCTGAGTAATATGATGGTTAGAAGTGGCCAAAAATATTATTTATGAAAAAGCTCAAACTTTCCTTATTTTTACTGTTGCAGTGCACGCTGATTGCTTGTGGTGGAGGCTCGGATACTCCACCCAATGAACCTCCACCTCCTACAGGCGTTACATCCCCGCCCCCCGTAGCTAAAGCCGATGCTGTCCGATTATTGCAACAAGCCACTTTTGGTACCCGGCTGGAAGATATTGCCCAAGTAGAAAGTCGCGGTATTGAAGGCTGGATTGATTGGCAACTAAACCTGCCTGCAACCACTCACCTAAGTTATTACAGTACGGTATCAATGGCTGATGACGATACTTGGAGCCAGCATGTTAATGCCTGGTGGATGCGATCATTAACGGCACAAGATCAATTGCGTCAAAGAGTGGCGTTTGCTTTAAGCCAAATTCTAGTGGTAGGGCAGTCTGGAGTCAGCTCTAGTGGGCATAAAGGCGTACAATCCCTATCAAATTATTATGATGTTCTCCTTAATAACAGTAATGGCAATTACCGTGACTTAATACACGCAGTAACCTTGAATCCTGTTATGGGTGAATACCTAAGCATGCTACGCAACGAGAAACCAAACCTAGAGAAAAACATCCGTCCCGATGAAAATTATGCGCGTGAATTAATGCAGCTTTTTACTATAGGATTAGTGGAATTAGAACTGAATGGACAGCCTAAAGAAGACGCTCAAGGAAATAATATCCCGACTTACAATCAAGAAGTTATTGAAGGTTTTGCCCATGTATTTACGGGTTGGACCTGGGGTAATGCCGAAAGATTTAAATGGTGGTCTGAAGATCGAGATTTAAATGGTCCGATGAAAGCTTTTGATGATTATCACGCTGAAGGTGATAAACAAGTATTAAATGGAGTCGTAATTCCGGGCGGACAGACGCCAGAACAGGATTTATCGCAGGCCTTGGATAATATATTTAATCACCCTAATGTTGGTCCGTTTATTGCAAAGCAATTAATACAAAAGCTGGTAACTAGTAACCCTTCTCTTGGATATGTAGAGCGGATAGCAACTGTTTTCAATGATAATGGCAATGGTATTCGAGGTGATTTACGAGCAGTCGTCAAAGCGATATTGATGGATAGAGAGGCGCGTGATGGCGAAACCTCTAATGATAAAATTTTTGGAAAAATCAAAGAACCAGTCTTGCGACTAACAGCCTTATGGAGAGCTTTTGATGCTAAGGCAGCGAATGGTATTTATGATTTTCGATGGGTGGCCAATGATTTTTCACAAGGCCCTTTACAATCGCCTAGTGTGTTTAATTTCTTTTCTCCATTTTATTCACCGCAAGGTGAATTTCAAGACAGTGATTGGGTGGCTCCAGAAATGCAGATTCACTCAGAAGGCACTATGGCTAAAATGACCAATCATTTGCATTGGCGGATTTTGAGCATGAATAACTATGCCAGAGTAGAGCCGGATCCTGAGGACATATTAATAAATATTACCCGTGAACATGATATGGCTAACGACTTAGAGGCAATGCTGGATCATTTGGACCTGTTATTAATGGCGGGCCAGATGAGTGCTGAATTAAGGCAAGAAACTTTAGATTTTATTAATAAGTACGGCGAAGAGAACTTTGATGTTAAAGCATCAGATGCTATTGGCATGATCATAACTTCGCCAGAATTTGCCGTACAACAATAAGGAGTTAATCAGATGAGTAAAGTAAATCGTAGAGACTTCTTAAAATTAGGCGCAAGTAGTATAGCAGGTGCAGGCTTATTAAATGTGCCCCAAACTGCTTTTGCTAATAGTAATCCTCCGTCTGACTATAAAGCTATAGTCAATATATTTTTTCTAGGCGGTAATGACGGTTTTAATATGGTGGTTCCGCGTAGTGATTTTGAATACAACGAATACGCAGCTTCTCGCCAAAATCTTGCTCTATCTAAAGCTGAGTTGCTGTCGATATCGCCAGCAACCTCTGGTAATGCTCAGTATGGCTTGCATCCCATGTTTAATGAAGTTCAGCAGTTGTTTGCGGATGGAAATCTTGGAATCATGGCTAATGTAGGGAATTTGATTCAGCCGGTCACAAAAGATCAGCTCGATAATCCAAATACACCAAGACCTAGACAATTATTTTCCCATAACGATCAGCAGGATCAATGGCGCTATGGCGACCCTCAATCCAGCAAGTCAGGTTGGGGTGGGCGATTAATGGATTATAAGATTGTTGATAATTCTAATGCACTATTGACGGGTATGGCAATTGACGGCCGATCAAAGTGGTTAGGTAGTCAACAAAACCTGGATATCTCAATAAGTCGAAATGGCTTTGACCGCTATAATTACGTTCGCCCCGATACTAATTGGACCCAAGATAGGCGCTCTGCATTCAAAGCATTACTGGATCTCCAATATTCTAATCCTTTGGACAAAGCATTTGCCGACTCCCAAAAAAGGACCATGGATTTGGTAGAGCAGGTTGGTGGCATCATTAATGATTTACCTGACTTTAATACACCATTGCCTGAATTACGAAACCGGTTGGCAGAGAGCTTACGTATGGTCGCCCGAATGATTGCTATTCGCGAACAACTGGGCATGACCCGTCAGGTGTTTTATGTTGCCATGGGCGGTTTTGATACTCACGATGATCAAAACAGTCGCCAACCAGCATTACTACAACAAATTAGTCAAGCCATGAAATATTTCTATGATGTTACGGTTGAGCTTGGCGTTGCTGACGCAGTAACCAGCTTTACTAGCTCGGAATTTGGGAGAACCCTAACTTCGAATGGTGATGGTACCGATCATGCCTGGGGTAATCATCAGCTTGTTATGGGTGGTTCAGTATTAGGTGGTGACATTTACGGAACCATGCCTAGCCTTGAGATAGGTGGAGTTGATGATTACCGTAGCGACGGACGAATCATTCCTACAACTTCAGTAGAACAATACGCTAAACCGATTCTCGATTGGTTTAATATGGAGCCTTCACAAATTTCCACCATAATACCCAATCTTGGCGCATTTAATGCTAATGCTATAAACTTTATGCGTTAATCCCATTCGGCCTAAAAGCTTTGAATTTATTAGCTTTTAGGCTTGCTTCTCTGGTCTGATTCACCTATAATTCGCGTCCCTTTGTAGGCGTCATTGCCACAATTAGGGTTGTTCTTGCAAGACAATATCTGCTTAAGTTATTGATTTTGCTAACAACAGGCTCGATTTGAGTCTGATAAATAAATGGTTTCCGCGCCCCTCACTGAAGTAGGGTGGAGCGGTTTTTTATGTTCTTTAAATGTTAATAGGAGTTGTTTGCAATGGCAAAACAACGTATTCGAATCAGATTGAAAGCATTCGATCACAAGTTGATTGACTTATCGACTTCAGAGATCGTGAACACTGCTAAGCGTACTGGTGCTCAGGTTAAAGGTCCTATCCCTTTACCAACTCGTAAAGAGCGCTACACCATCTTGATTTCACCACACGTGAATAAAGATGCGCGTGATCAGTACGAAATCCGTACTCACAAGCGTTTAGTAGACATCATTGACCCAACTGAAAAAACAGTTGATGCGTTAATGAAATTAGATTTAGCAGCGGGTGTTGATGTTCAAATCAGTCTTACTTAAGACTGATTGATTGAACACTCACTGAATTTGGGTTGATAACCATATATAGAGGTTAAAACATGGCTATCGGAATTGTAGGTATAAAGCGTGGTATGACTCGTGTCTTCACTGAAGACGGCGTTTCTATTCCCGTGACCGTAGTAGAAGCCGATCCTAATCGCATTGCTCAATTGAAAACAATTGACGTTGACGGTTATGAAGCGGTTCAAGTAACTACCGGTTCCCGTAAAGCAAACCGTATCACTAAAGCAGAAGCAGGCCACTTTAAGAAAGCAGGCGTGGAAGCTGGACGTGGTTTGTGGGAATTTCGTGTAGATACATTAGAAGGTTTTGAAGTGGGCGGCACTATCAACGTTGAAACGTTTGAAGCTGGCCAAAAAGTTGACGTAACTGGCACCTCTAAAGGTAAAGGTTTCGCTGGCGCAATCAAACGTTGGAATTTCCGTGGGCAAGATAGCACGCACGGTAACTCGGTTTCTCACCGAGCTCCAGGTTCGATTGGTCAAAACCAAACGCCTGGTCGCGTTTTCAAAGGTAAGAAGATGTCAGGCCACATGGGTGCGGAGCGCGTAACAGTACAAACTCTTGAAGTTGTACGTGTAGATGCGGAACGCAATTTGTTATTAATCAAAGGTGCCGTACCTGGCGCTACCGGCGGTGATGTGATCGTTCATCCTGCCGAGAAAGCATAGCCTAAGGAGTCCTAACTATGGAACTTAGTTTGACAACTGGCGGCGCACTTGAGGTTTCTGAAGTGGCTTTCGGTCGTGAATTCAACGAACCGTTAGTACACCAAGTAGTTGTTGCATACATGGCAGCAGCTCGCGCGGGTACTCGCGCTCAGAAAAACCGTAGCGCTGTAAGCGGTGGTGGTAAGAAGCCTTGGAATCAGAAAGGTTCTGGCCGAGCTCGTGCCGGTACTATTCGTTCTCCATTATGGCGTAAAGGTGGTGTGACGTTTGCTGCACAACCTCAAGACTACACGCAAAAAGTGAACAAAAAAATGTATCGCGGTGCCATCCAAAGCATCTTGAGTGAATTAGTTCGTCAAGAGCGTTTGGTAGTAGTTGAAGACTTCGCTATCGAAGCTCCGAAAACTAAAGAACTTGTCGCGAAACTTAAAGATTTAAACACTAAAGAAGCTTTGATCGTTACTGATTCAGTTAACGAAAACTTATTCTTAGCTTCTCGCAACTTGCATAAAGTAGACGTTCGTGACGTTGAAGCAATCGACCCTGTTAGCCTAATTGGTTTTGACAAGGTTGTTATGACAGTTGCTGCAGTGAAGAAAATCGAGGAGAAATTAGGATGAACCAAGAAAGAATCTTAAAAGTCCTAAAGGCGCCTCACGTTTCTGAGAAAGCAACGATTTTAGCTGAGCAAGACAACCAATTTGTATTCAAAGTGGCTGTTGACGCAACTAAGCGTGAAATCAAAAAAGCTGTTGAAACGTTATTCGAAGTTGAAGTCGATTCAGTTCGTACTTTAAACGTTAAAGGTAAAACGAAGCGATTCGGTATGGTGCAAGGTAAACGCGCTGACTGGAAAAAAGCTTACGTTTCATTGAAGCCTGGTCAAGATCTTGACTTTGTGGCTGAGTAAGGAGAGTAGAAATGGCAGTAATTAAAGCTAAACCAACTTCTCCGGGCCGTCGTTTCGTCGTTAAAGTCGTAAACGAAGACTTACATAAAGGTAAGCCTCACGCCGCTCTGTTAGAGAAGAAATCAAGAAAAGGTGGTCGTAACAATAACGGTCGTATCACAGTACGTCACGTTGGTGGTGGTCATAAACAACACTACCGTATGATCGACTTTAAGCGTAATAAAGATGCTATCCCAGCAACGGTTGAGCGTTTGGAATATGATCCAAACCGCAGCGCACACATCGCTTTAGTTTGCTATGCAGACGGCGAGCGTAGCTACATCATCGCACCCAAAGGCTTAAAAGCTGGTGCACAGATTATTTCTGGTGATGCAGCGCCGATCAAAGTGGGTAACACTTTACCAATGCGTAATATCCCAACGGGTACTGTTATCCATAACATCGAGATGAAGCCAGGCAAAGGTGCACAAATGGCACGTTCTGCTGGTGCTTACGCTCAGTTAGTGGCTCGCGATGGTGCTTACGTTACTTTGCGTTTACGCTCAGGCGAAATGCGTAAAGTATTGGCCGAAGGTCGTGCGACTATCGGTGAAGTAGGTAATTCAGAGCATATGCTTCGTAGCCTAGGTAAAGCTGGTGCCACTAGATGGCGCGGTGTTCGTCCTACGGTTCGTGGTGTAGCGATGAACCCAGTTGATCACCCGCATGGTGGTGGTGAAGGTCGTACTTCTGGTGGTCGTCACCCTGTATCTCCATGGGGCACGCCTACTAAAGGTAAGAAAACTCGTAAAAACAAACGTACAGACAAGCTTATTGTCCGTCGTCGTAACAAGAAATAGAGGACAGCATAGTGGCACGTTCATTAAAGAAAGGCCCTTTCATTGACCTTCACTTATTGAAGAAGGTTGAGGAAGCTGCGGCCTCTGGCTCTAAAAAGCCAATTAAAACATGGTCTCGTCGTTCTACCGTTTTCCCGGAAATGGTTGGATTGACGATTGCCGTTCACAATGGTCGTCAACACGTACCAGTTTTCGTTTCTGAAGACATGGTAGGTCATAAGTTAGGTGAGTTTGTATTAACTCGTACTTACCATGGCCATGATGTTGACAAGAAAGCTAAGCGATAAGGCGAGGAGTGAAAGATGGAAGTAGCAGCTAAATTGCGTAACGCTAGCATCTCAGCACAGAAAATGCGTCTTGTTGCTGACCAGATTCGTGGCTTACCAGTTGAAAAAGCATTGAACATTCTTGAGTTCAGCCCTAAGAAGGCTGGCGCTTTAATCAAGAAAGTTCTTGAGTCTGCGATTGCAAATGCTGAGCACAATGAAGGCGCTGATATCGACGAGTTGAGAGTATCAACTATTTTCGTTGATGAAGCGGCAACAGCTAAGCGTATGCGTCCGCGCGCTAAAGGTCGTGGCGACCGTATCTTGAAAAGAACTAGCCACGTAACCGTTAAAGTTTCGGATAACTAGGAGAGATAGTATGGGTCAAAAAGTACATCCTAATGGTATCCGCTTAGGTATCGTAAAGAAGCACACTGCAACTTGGTATGCTGAGCGCGGCGAATATGCGGACAACCTTGAAGGTGACATCAACATTCGTAACTGGTTGGTGAAAGAATTAAAAAGCGCTTCAGTATCGCGTATTGATATCGAACGTCCTGCTAAAGCGATCCGTGTGACTATTCACACCGCTCGTCCAGGTATCGTAATCGGTAAGAAAGGCGAAGATATTGAAAAATTACGCGCTAAAGTAGCAAAAATGGCTGGCGTACCTGCTCAAGTTTCAGTTGAGCAAATTCGTAAGCCTGAGTTAGATGCTAAATTGGTTGGTGATAACGTTGCTCAGCAGTTAGAACGCCGTGTAATGTTCCGTCGCGCTATGAAGCGTGCGGTACAAAATGCAATGCGCTCTGGTGCTCAAGGTATCAAAATCCAAGTTAGTGGTCGTCTTGGCGGTGCTGAGATCGCTCGTTCTGAGTGGTATCGTGAAGGTCGTGTACCTTTGCATACACTTCGTGCGAACATCGATTATGCACATTGTGAAGCTTTGACTACTTACGGCATCATTGGTATTAAAGTGTGGATTTTCAAAGGCGAAGTTCTTCCGGGTCAAGAAATTGTTGAACCTAAAGAAGATAGAAAACCTCGTCGCAGAAAGCCTGCACCACGAGCTAAGAAGTAGGGGTAGCGAATAATGTTATTACCTAAAAGAACTAAATTCCGTAAGCAGCATAAGCTTCGTAACCGTGGTTCTCAAACCATGAACGTAAGTTTTGGTGAATTCGGATTAAAAGCAACTGGCCGTGGTCGTATGACAGCTCGTCAAATCGAAGCTGCTCGTCGTGCCATGACTCGTCACATGAAGCGTCAAGGTAAAGTTTACATCCGTGTATTCCCTGACAAACCAATTACTAAAAAACCATTAGAAGTTCGTATGGGTAAAGGTAAAGGTTCTGTTGAGTATTGGGTAGCACAGATTCAACCTGGTCGCATGTTATATGAAGTAGAAGGTATTGATGAAGGTTTAGCGCGTGAAGCATTTGCTTTAGCTGCAGCTAAATTACCTTTCAAAACTACTTTCGTTAAACGTACGGTGATGTAATGAAAGCTGTAGATTTGAGAGAGAAAAGCGTTGAAGAACTGAATGTACAACTTGTTGAGTTGTTACAAGAACAGTTTAAGAAGCGTATGGAAAAGGCTACGGGCCAGATGGAAGCGACTCACGAAATTCGTGAAATTCGTCGTAACATCGCTCGTGTTAAAACCATCATCAACCAGAAGGCGGGTTCATAATGAGCACTGAATCAATTCAACGCACATTACAAGGCAGAGTCGTCAGTGACAAGATGGATAAATCCATTACGGTTCTTATTGAGCGTCAAGTGAAGCACCCTTTATACGGTAAATTCATGAAGCGTTCTTCAAAGATCCACGCACACGATGAAGCTAATGAGTGCAACATGGGTGATCTAGTTAAGGTAGTTGAGTGTCGTCCACTTTCAAAAACCAAGTCTTTTAAATTGGTTGAGATTGTTGAGAAAGCTAGCTAATTAGCTAAATCGGCTAACCCCAAGTTAGAAAGTATTTCTTGGGGTTAGGAATTTTAGAAATTTAATGGTATACTCTCGCGCCATTTTAGCGCGGGTTTAAGCGGAGAAAACCATGATCCAGATGCAGTCAATGCTAGATGTAGCCGATAATTCAGGCGCTCGTCGAGTAATGTGTATTAAAGTGCTGGGTGGTTCGCATCGCCGTTACGCTAACGTTGGTGACGTTATCAAGGTGAGCGTAAAAGAAGCGATTCCACGCGGTAAAGTTAAAAAAGGTGACGTGTTGAACGCGGTTGTTGTTCGTACTCGTAAAGGCGTACGTCGTCCAGACGGATCTTTGATCAAGTTTGACGGTAACGCTGCTGTGATGTTGAACAGTAACTTGCAACCAATCGGTACTCGTATTTTTGGACCTGTAACACGTGAATTACGTGGCGACAAGTTCATGAAGATCGTATCACTTGCACCTGAAGTATTGTAAGAGAGATAACATCATGCAAAAGATTAAGAAAGACGACGAAGTCATCGTAATCGCAGGCAAAGACAAAGGTAAACGCGGTACTGTAAACCAAGTTTTACCTAATGGCCGCGTGATTGTTTCAGGCATCAACTTGGTTAAGAAACACACTAAGCCAAGTCAAGGTGCTGACGGTATGCCTACTGAAGGCGGCATCGTAGAAAAAGAAGCAGCGTTAGATTTATCAAACGTTGCGATTTATAACCCTGAAACTGGTAAAGCTGATCGTGTTGGCATAAAGGTTGAAGATGGTTCTAAATCACGTTTCTTTAAGAAAACTGGTGGCGCGATTTAATCGCAGCACCAATTGTTTATTTAAATAGGTAATTTAAAGATGGCGAAACTGCACAACTTTTATAAAGAGACTGTAGTAAGTGAGCTTCAAGAGAAGTTTGCTTTCAAGTCAGTTATGCAAGTCCCACGCATTACCAAGATCACATTGAACATGGGTCTAGGTGAAGCTATTGCGGACAAGAAAATACTGGAACACGCAGTCAATGATATGACCGCAATCTCAGGCCAAAAACCAATTATCACTAAAGCTCGCAAATCTGTTGCTGGCTTTAAAATTCGTGATGATTATCCAATTGGTTGCAAGGTAACCCTGCGTGGCGAGCGTATGTGGGAGTTCCTTGAGCGTTTCATTTCAATTGCAATTCCTCGTATTCGTGACTTCCGTGGTTTAAACCCTAAATCATTCGACGGTCGCGGTAACTATTCTGTAGGTATCAAAGAGCAAATCATTTTCCCTGAAATTGATTATGACAAAGTTGATAAAATCCGTGGTATGGACATTACTATTACTACGTCTGCAGCTAACAATGAAGAAGGGCGTGCTTTATTAGATGCGTTCAACTTCCCATTGAAATCATAAGGAACGCGCAATGGCTAAAACATCTATGGTTCAGCGCGAACTAAAGCGCACTAAGACAGTTGCTAAATTCGCTGCAAAGCGTGCGGAGCTTAAAGCAATCATTAACAACCCTAAGTCTTCTGAAGAAGAAGTTTGGGAAGCTCAAGTTAAGTTGCAAAAGTTACCACGTGACGCAAGTCCATCTCGTCAACGTAATCGTTGTCGCGTAACAGGTCGTCCTCATGGCGTTCTACGTAAGTTCGGTTTATGCCGTAACAAATTACGTGAACAAGCTATGCTAGGTAACGTTCCTGGTTTAGTTAAAGCAAGCTGGTAGTCGGGAGAATAGATCATGAGTATGCAAGATCCTATTGCAGATATGTTGACTCGTATTCGTAACGGCCAAGCTGCTGCGAAGAAAAGTGTAAACATGCCTGCTTCAAAATTAAAAGCGTCAATTGCACAAGTATTAACTGATGAAGGTTTCATCGGTGGTTATAGCGTTTCAGAAGATGTGAAAGCGACTATGACGGTTGAATTGAAATATTTTCAAGGCCAACCAGTAATTGATCAGTTGAAGCGCGTTAGTCGTCCAGGTCTACGTATCTATAAGAAAGTAGACGATTTGCCTAAAGTAATTGGCGGCTTAGGTGTTTCAATTATTTCAACTTCGAAAGGTGTCATGAGCGATCGTGCTGCGCGTAAAGCGGGCCACGGTGGTGAAGTCATCTGCACTGTAGCGTAAGGGGAATTTAAGATGTCACGTGTAGCAAAAAGCGCTGTATCTATCCCTTCTGGTGTTGATGTAAACATCAAAGATGGCGTGATCAGTGTAAAAGGTTCAAAATCCACTCTTGAACAACAAATGCACCAGGACGTAGTGATTAAAATTGAAGATGGCGAAGTAACTTTTGCTCCTTCTGAGTCTGCTACTAACTGGGCAATGGCTGGTACTTTCCGCTCTTTAGTTAACAACATGGTTGTTGGCGTAACTGATGGTTTCGAAAAGAAACTTCAGTTAGTGGGTGTTGGTTACCGTGCAAATGTTCAAGGTAAGAAAGTAAACTTAACCCTAGGTTTCTCACACCCAGTAGTTCACGAAGTTCCAGAAGGCATCACTGTTGAAGCGCCTTCTCAAACAGAACTTGTGATCAAGGGTGCGAACAAGCAAGTTGTTGGCGAAGTAGCGGCGAAGATTCGCGCTTACCGTCCACCAGAGCCTTATAAAGGTAAAGGTGTACGCTACGTCGACGAGCATATTGTTCGTAAAGAAGCTAAGAAGAAGTAGTAGGGCTTAAGATATGAAAAAGAAAATTCAACGTATTCGTCGTGCGACTAAAAGCCGCGCGAAAATGCACGAGTTAGGCGCTAATCGTCTAGTCGTGAACAGAACTCCTCGTCATATTTACGCTCAAGTAATTTCTGGCGAAAACGGTTCTGTAATTGCTAGTGCTTCTACTGTTGAAAAGTCTGTTCGCGGTGACGTGAAAACGACTGGTAACGTAGATGCAGCTAAGCATGTAGGCACTCTAGTAGCAGAGCGTGCTTTGGAAGCGGGCGTAAAGCAAGTTGCTTTTGACCGTAGTGGTTTCAAATATCATGGTCGTGTTCAAGCGTTAGCTGATGCGGCTCGTGAAAAAGGCTTACAATTCTAAGGTGACGACAGATGGCTAGAGAAGTAGAAAATCAAGAAGGTTTTGTTGAGAAATTAGTCAACGTAAACCGTGTTGCTAAAGTAGTTAAAGGTGGTCGTGTATTCGGTTTCACAGCTTTAACTGTAGTTGGTGATGGTAAAGGTAAAATCGGTTTCGGTCGTGGTAAGTCGAAAGAAGTTCCAACTGCAATTCAAAAAGCAATGGAACAAGCTCGTCGCAACATGATCCAAGTGGATTTGAAAGACGGTCATACATTGCAACACCCAATTAACGCCCGTCACGGCGCATCTAAGGTATATATGCAACCAGCCTCTGAAGGTACTGGTATCATCGCCGGCGGTGCAATGCGTGCGGTATTCGAAGTGCTTGGCGTACAAAACGTATTAGCGAAAAGCGTAGGCTCTACAAACCCAATTAACATCGTTCGCGCGACAGTTAATGGTTTGAAGCAAATGTCTTCTCCTGATTCAATGGCTGCTAAGCGTGGTAAAACTGTAGAAGAGATTTTGGACTAAGACCATGGCTAAGAAAATAATGAAAGTAACGCAGACGCGTTCTAGCATTGGCCGCTTAAAAGCACATAAAGCGTGCTTGACTGGCCTAGGCTTGCGTCGCATCGGTCATACTGTTGAAGTTGAAGACACCCCTTCAACTCGCGGTATGGTAAACAAAATTTACTACATGGTTTCTGTAGAGGAGTAATGACATGCGTTTAAATACTTTAATGCCAGCTCCTGGCAGTAAGAAAAAAGCTAAGCGTGTTGGTCGTGGTATCGGTTCTACCGATGGTAAGACAGCAGGCCGCGGTCACAAAGGTTTGAAGTCTCGTTCAGGCGGTAAAGTAAAAATCGGTTTTGAAGGTGGTCAAATGCCTTTGAAACAGCGTTTACCTAAGTTCGGTTTTACTTCTCGTAAATCTTTGGTATCGGCAGAAGTTCGTTTAGGCGAATTAGCAAAAGTTGAAGGTGAAGTAGTTGATATGTTGAGCTTAAAAGCTGCAGGACTTATCACTAACAATATCCAAAACGTGAAAATCATGTTGTCTGGCGAAATTGATCGTGCGGTTACCGTTACTAACGGAATTCGTGTGAGCAAAGGCGCTAAAGCTGCTATCGAAGCAGCTGGCGGCAAAGTGGAAGAGGCTGCCCAAGAAGAGGGCAATAGCTAATGGCTTTAAATCCACAAGATTTAGCGAAAAGCGGTGGCTTATCGGAGCTCAAACAACGTTTGTTGTTTGTGCTTCTTGCTATTGTGGTATTCCGTATAGGATCTTTTATTCCTGTTCCTGGTGTAAATGGCTCAGTATTAGCTGATTTTTTATCTCAGCAAACCGGAATCACAGATCTATTAAACGTCTTTTCAGGTGGTGCTTTAGAGCGTGCGTCTGTTTTTGCATTGGGCATCATGCCGTATATTTCGGCGTCGATTATCATGCAAATCATGACATATGTGCATCCACCATTGAAAGAATTGAAGAAAGAAGGTCAAGCTGGTCAGCGTAAAATTAATCAATATACGCGTTACTTCACAGTGATCTTAGCAACGGTACAAGCATTTGGTATGGCTACTCAGTTACCGGCTATGATTCCTGGCTTAGTAGATAATCCAGACTTTTCATTCTACTTCATTGCTATCGTAACTTTAGTTACAGGCACAATGTTCTTGATGTGGTTAGGTGAGCAAATCACTGAGCGTGGTATTGGTAACGGTATCTCTATCATTATTTTGGTAGGTATCGTAGCGGGACTTCCGCCATCAATCGCGCAAATGTTCAGCGATGCTTATGACGGCACTCGTAATGTACTAGAAATTCTAGTGTTTGGTGTTTTCGCTCTAGCGGTGGTTTATTTCATCGTTTGGGTGGAAAGAGCTTTACGTCGCATTACGATTAATTACGCCAAACGCCAACAAGGCAATAAAGTTTACGCTGCTCAAAGTAGTTATTTACCAATGAAAGTTAATGCTGCAGGTGTAATCCCAGCTATCTTTGCATCCAGTATCGTTTTGTTCCCAAGTACTTTATTGTCTTGGTTCTCTACGGGTTCTGGTGAAGTAAGTTGGTTTACAACACTGGCGCAAAACTTACAGCCTGGTAAACCCTTATATATGATGATGTATGCCGCGGGTATTATATTCTTTGCGTTCTTCTATACCGCATTGACGCAAAACCCACGTGATACAGCTGAGAATTTGAAGAAGCAAGGTGCATTCATCCCAGGTATTCGTCCTGGTCAACAAACTGCCGGTTACCTTGATAAAGTGACAACCCGATTAACTTTCTGGGGCGCGCTTTACATGACAGCGGTTTGTTTGTTACCTGAATTACTAATCTTGTTCTTTAATTACCCGTTCTACTTCGGTGGAACTTCACTACTGATTATTGTTGTTGTAGCAATTGACTTTATGGCTCAAGTGCAAGCGCACTTAATGTCACAACAATATGATTCAGTTTTAAAGAAAGCAAACCTCCACAAACAAGGCCCTGGTGGTCGAGTTCGTGGTCGCTAGCATCTTGGAGTAACTTATGAAAGTTCGTGCTTCTGTAAAAGCAATGTGCCGTAACTGCAAAGTGATTCGTCGTCACGGAGCAGTACGTGTAATCTGTACTGACCCACGCCATAAACAGCGTCAAGGTTAGTTAATTTAATTGGTTGATTTTTACGCTTTGAACGGCTAGAATACGCGCCCTTCAAAGCTTGCTAATCACATTTAAGGAGAACCTGTTAATGGCTCGTATAGCTGGTATTAACATTCCTGTACAAAAGCATGCTGAGATCGCATTGACCGCTATTTATGGTATCGGTCGTCCTCGTGCACAGAAAATCTGTGCTGATGCAGGGGTAGAACCTACTGCAAAGATCAAAAGTTTGAGCGAAGATCAAATTGAAAATCTACGTAACGAGGTGAGCAAATTTACCGTTGAAGGTGATTTGCGTCGCGAAATCAACATGAATATTAAACGTTTGATGGACTTGGGTTGTTTCCGAGGCATTCGTCACCGTCGTAACTTACCACTTCGTGGTCAGCGTACGAAGACAAATGCTCGCACCCGTAAAGGCCCACGCAAACCTATTAAGAAATAATTTAGGTATTATTAAACATGGCTAAATCACCTCGTACTACGAAAAAGAAAGTCAAAAAGCATGTTGTTGATGGTATGGCGCACATTCACGCGTCATTTAACAATACCATCATCACCATCACAGACCGCCAAGGTAATGCTCTTTCATGGGCTACTGCTGGCGGCTCTGGCTTCCGTGGTTCACGTAAATCTACTCCATTTGCTGCACAGGTTGCGTCTGATCGCGCTGCTCAGGTAGTTAAAGAAATGGGTATGAAGAATGTAGAAGTATTTGTTAAAGGTCCTGGACCAGGTCGTGAGTCTGCTGTGCGTGCATTGAACGCTGCAGGTTTCAAGATCACTAACATTACTGACGTGACACCAATCCCTCACAACGGTTGCCGCCCGCCTAAGAAGCGTCGCGTATAACCAAGAGATTAACGGGAGTTAACAATGGCTAGATATTTAGGTCCAAAGTTAAAATTGTCGCGTCGTGAAGGTGTTGACCTAGGTCACAAATCAGGCGTTCGTGCAATTGAAACTAAATGTAAAATCGAAGTTAAACCAGGTCAACACGGTGCAGGCCGTGGTCGTTTATCGGACTATGGTTTACAGTTACGTGAAAAGCAAAAAGTACGTCGTATCTACGGTGTTCTAGAGCGTCAATTCCGTAACTACTATAAAGAAGCAGATCGTCTTAAAGGCGCAACTGGTGGTAACTTGTTGCAGCTTTTAGAATCTCGCTTGGATAACGTGGTTTTCCGTATGGGTTACGCTGCTACTCGCAACGAAGCACGTCAATTAGTAAGCCACAAAGCAATCTTAGTTAATGGTAGATCAGTAAACGTACCTTCTTACGTAGTTAAGTCGGAAGACGTTGTAACTGTGCGTGAAAAATCTCAAAAGCAAGCGCGTATTGTAGCTGCTTTAGAATTGGCCGCTCAGCGTGATAAGCCAGAATGGATTGATGTTGATGCAAAGAAAATGGAAGGAACTTTCAAGCGTATGCCTGAGCGTTCTGAGTTAGATGCTAGCATCAACGAAAACCTAATTGTGGAACTTTACTCTAAGTAATCCGCTAGGTTTAGTACGCCGAAGCCTGAGAGTTTTTACTATCAGGCTTTTGTGCGTTTAATAAAACGTTTAATTGCGTTTGATTATGAATTTTTTTAATCCTTAGAAGAGGGATATTATGTCAGCTACTGAATTTCTAACTCCGCGTCAAATTAAGGTTGAATCTAACGAAGGCACTAAAGCTCGTGTGATTTTGGAACCTTTTGAACGTGGTTTTGGACACACTTTAGGTAATTCTCTTCGTCGTATTCTATTATCGTCAATGCCTGGTGCAGCGGTAACTGAAGTAGAAATCGACGGCGTTCTTCACGAGTACTCTGCTATGGAAGGTGTACAAGAAGACGTAATTGATATCCTTTTGAACCTAAAAGGATTAGCTGTACTTCTTGAAGATAAAGAAGAAGCGACTTTAACTTTACAAAAGAAAGGTGAAGGCGTTGTAACAGCTGCTGATATTGAAGAGTTAACCGGTGCAGAAGTAGTGAATAAAGATCACTACATTGCGACTTTGAACAAAGGCGGTGCTTTAAGCATGCGTATTAATGTTCGTTTAGGTCGTGGTTATGAAGCGTCAAATACTCGTAAATTACCAGAAGGCGAAGATAAGCCAATTGGTGTTTTACATGTAGATTCTTCTTTCAGCCCAATGAAAAAAGTTTCATACACCGTAGAAGCTGCGCGTGTAGAGCAACGTACTAATTTAGATAAATTAGTTTTGGACCTAGAAACTAACGGTACTATCGATCCTGAAGAAGCGATTCGTCGTAGTGCGACAATCCTTCAAGAGCAATTAGCTGCTTTCGTAGACTTAAAAGACGAGAAGCAAGCTGAGCCAGAGAAAGAAGAGCCAGAAGTTGATCCAATTCTATTACGTCCTGTGGACGATCTAGAATTAACAGTACGTTCTGCAAACTGTCTGAAAACTGAGAATATCCATTACATTGGTGACTTGGTACAACGCACAGAAGTTGAGCTTCTTAAAACACCTAACTTAGGTAAGAAGTCATTAACCGAAATTAAAGACGTATTAGCTTCTCGTGGCTTGTCTTTAGGTATGCGTTTAGAAAATTGGCCACCATCAAGTATCCTTGAAGGATAATTGATAGTAGCTCAATAAATTAAGACGCTATCTTTGATAGCGTCTTTTATTTTAAGCTTTTCTAGTACTATCGCAGGCTAGAATTAAATAGAGTGAGGAACTCAATATGCGTCATCGTAAATCAGGTCGTCAATTAAACCGTAATAGCTCTCACCGTAAGGCTATGTTCAAGAACATGACTGCGTCATTAATTGAGCATGAATTAATCAAAACTACTTTGCCAAAAGCAAAAGAGTTAAGAATGATTGCTGAGCCATTAATCACTTTGTCGAAGAAAGATACAGTAGCTAATCGTCGTTTGGCGTTTGCTCGTATTCGTAACAATGCTGCTGTAGCAAAGCTATTCGCTGAGCTTGGCCCTCGTTACCAAGAACGTCCAGGTGGTTACTTACGTATTTTGAAGTGTGGTAACCGTCCAGGTGACAACGCTCCAATGGCATACGTAGAATTAGTTGACCGTCCAGTTGTAGAAGAAGATTTTGAAGAAGAAGTTGGTGAAGAGTAATCTTTGACACTTCTTTCTAAAAATTTAAAAAAAGCCGGCAATTGCCGGCTTTTTTTATAACTGTGGATTATTGCTTTATATGCAGTATGTAACCATCAAATCTATTAGGTTCAGTTGAATACCAGTCAAGGTAGTCACAATGAAAATGTTGCTGACATTTTTCTGCTAACTCATAAAAAGGGTCTCGACCCGGATCGGCAAAGATAATATCTTTAACCCCTGCTTTTAATGCTCGATTAATTAATTTGAAATGCGTAGTTGTGAGCTGTTCCCAAAAGCAAATATCTGCGCCAAATATTAATTCTTGTTTGACTAAATCCTGTTTCCTAAGTTTGTTAAATGATTTTATTAGAGGTTCTACAGTTACGCCGTTAAGCTCAGCTTGTGCTTGTAAAAAAGGAAATACATCTTCATCGAAATCAACTCCAGTTACTTTCGCATGGGCATTTTCGGCACAAAATATTGCCGCTGGACCCCATCCGCAACCTAGTTCCATAATTTTTTTAGCAGGCTTTAATAATTGCTTATGCAGCAAGTAGTCCATAATTAGAAAACTTGAGTCCCACGTTTTATGACCATGTGCGCTAGGTACATAAGTATTTTCTAGTTCTTTTACAGTTGGGTGTTCGTCTTCGAAAAGAAAAATTCCGTAGGCTTGAAAAAGTTTAGATTCTAACTCAGCAACTTGAGGCATATTAATAATTACTCGGCTTCAATAGCGGTTGTTTTCGTTTTCTTAAAGAATTTATCTAGCTTTAATTGTGCCATTTTGACATGCGAATCTTTAATGGAGGCTGTTACGGTTGAAAACGCTAAAGCTAATGCTCCTAAATCATCCATCCATCCACCGGGTAAAATATCAGGGATCAAATCTAAAGGTAGAATGAAATATCCTAGCGCACTCAAGATAATACTTTTATGTTTTGCAGGAGTATCAGAGTCTTTCATGCAGTAGTACATGATAAAAGACTTTTCCATGGTTTCCTTGCCCACTTTGATAGCAAAACATTTGGTCTTTTGCCAAAAAGAATCGTCGGTATAATGCTGTTTATAGTCCTGATTAATGATTTCATCATTATCGACAACGGTTGCATTGTTGATGGGTTTGTTAGGATCAGCCACCATAAAGTGCTCCATAAGCTTTGCTACAAGTATAATTGGGTTTGAAAAGCATATTTCAATTAAATTGATAAAAAGAGTATAAGGGAGTTATTGTACTTCGGTTAAAAAGTCTTTTTGATGCTCGAAACTACTTAATGAACGAGCTAGCTTATGCTGGAGTTCTTGAATGGAGTTTGAGCTAGCGGCATGTTGCTGCACTAAATTATCAGCAGCATCCGTGTATTTTGATAAAGTTTTCGATAGTTCAAGCAGTTGTCTATGACTGAAGTGGATATTTTTATTTAATAAAAGCTTTTTACAAAAATCTATAAGTTCTGCTTTTTGAAAGGGAGCCGTAAAGAAATTTTCGATACCTTGCTTGTAAACCCATTCGCGCAGAGAAACACTATCACTTTCCGAATAGATACAGAGTTGAGTCGAAGCATCTATGGAACGTTTAATTTTTCTAACAGCGGGGTATCCCAAAGCATTGTTTAAGGAAACTAAAACAAGCCCAATAGATTGTTTTTCTTTGACAATAAATCCATCAGCTTCTGGGCTTGAGTTCACGTATTCTAAAATGCAGCCAGCCAATTTCAATTCTTGTAATATTTCTGCTAGGTAATTTTTATCATCATCTAGTAGCAATAATTTATTCATAAATTACAGTAGGTTACCAGTATAAATATAAGTATACTTTAACATTGTTAAGATAAAATGAATGAAAAGATTTTTAAAATCATAAGTAAATCTTTTCTAAACTGTGAGGTAAAACAACATTGCTTGGTAAATCGTTAAAATTTTCGACAATCGTTGCTTTAATAATATCCATTAGTGCTTGCGCGGTTTTTCAACCTAGAAATGTAGACAACCTTTGCAGCGTAATGAGCGATGAAGATTGGTATGAAGCTACTTTAGCATCACAAGAAAAGTGGGGTACGCCAATCCATGTGCAGCTGGCTATCATGCACCAAGAATCAAAGTTTAAGCACGATGCACAACCACCCCGCAAATGGTATTTAGGTTTTATCCCTGGGCCTAGACCTTCTAATGCCTATGGCTTTGCCCAAGCGTTAGAATCTACTTGGGACACTTATATTAAGGCCACGGGTAACTCAGGTGCTGATCGTGACGATTTCGATGATGCGATTGATTTTATAGGCTGGTACACCGCAACAAGTAACCGTAAATTGGGCATTTCAAAGTGGGACGCAAAGGAACAATACCTAGCTTATCATGAAGGTTGGGGAGGCTATAAACGTAAAACCTATAATTCAAAAACTTGGCTTTTAAAAGTTTCTGACAAGGTTAAGGCTCGCTCACTCCAATTTTCTAGTCAATATAAACAATGTCGCAGAGAGTTGGATGCTAACAGTGGCTGGTTTTAATAACTGCAAATTTTACTCGAATAATGGCGCATTTCCCTTGATGATCGGTTAAAATAGCGCCACTTTATTTAGAACCCTTTTTATACTTTTGAGGCTGGCTAATGTTGGGTAATACTACTTCACTTAAAGACTTTGATCCGGAATTAATGGCTTCGATGGAAGCTGAGCAAAAACGTCAAGAAGAACATATTGAATTGATTGCTTCGGAAAACTATACCAGTATGCGCGTGATGCAGGCTCAAGGTTCTGTATTAACTAATAAATATGCGGAAGGTTATCCGGATAAGCGTTACTACGGTGGTTGCGAGTACGTTGATGTAGCAGAAAAACTAGCCATTGAGCGTTTAAAAGAATTATTTGGCGCAGACTACGCCAATGTACAGCCTCACTCGGGCTCTCAAGCTAACTCTGCCGTGTATATGGCTTTACTGCAGCCGGGAGATACTGTTTTAGGTATGAGCTTATCGGACGGTGGTCACCTAACGCACGGCTCTAAAGTTAACTTCTCTGGCAAAATTTATAATTCAGTGGAATACGGCGTTGATGAGCAAGGCTATATCGATATGGCTAATGTCGAAGCATTAGCATTAGAGCATAAACCAAAAATGATCATTGCCGGTTTTTCAGCCTATTCTAGAGTTGTCGACTGGTCGAAGTTCCGCGAAATCGCCGATAAAGTTGGTGCTTATTTATTTGTGGATATGGCTCACGTAGCTGGCTTAATTGCTGCGGGAGAATATCCTAACCCAATTCCTTTTGCTGACGTGGTGACTTCAACTACTCATAAGACATTAGCGGGGCCTCGCGGCGGTATTATTTTGGCTAAAGCTAACCCTGAACTTGAGAAAAAATTAAACTCTGCAGTTTTCCCTGGCGGGCAAGGTGGTCCATTAATGCATATTATTGCGGCCAAAGCTGTTGCCTTCAAAGAGGCTTTGAGCGATGAGTTTAAAGCGAGTCAAAAACAAGTAAAAGCTAATGCTAAAGCCATGACAAATGTGCTTATGGAGCGCGGCTATAAAATCGTGTCAGGTGGTACAGACAATCATTTATTCTTAATTGACCTGATCGATAAAGATATTACCGGTAAAGAGGCTGAGGCGGCACTTGGTGTGGCGAACATTACGGTAAACAAGAATACAGTTCCTAATGAACCACGCTCACCATTTGTGACTTCTGGTTTACGTATGGGAACGCCAGCAGTAACTACTCGTGGTTTTAAGGAAGACGAAGTTATTCAACTAGCTGGCTGGATTTGTGATATTTTGGATGATATTGAAAATCAAGAAACGATTGAAACAGTCAAAAGTCAGGTGCTTGAATTGACTGCTCGTTTCCCAGTTTATAAATAGTCATAGAAAATTATAAGTAAGCGTAGAAAGGATTAATTTATGCATTGCCCATTTTGCTCAAATAACGACACTAAAGTAATTGATTCGCGTTTAGTGGCTGATGGTTCTCAAGTGCGTCGTCGTCGCGAGTGCTTATCTTGCCAAGAACGCTATACCACTTTTGAAGCAGCAGAATTGGTCATGCCTAAAGTAGTAAAGTCTGATGGTACACGCGAGCCTTTTAATGAAGAAAAACTACGTTCAGGCTTAACCAAGGCGGTAGAAAAACGTCCTGTCAGTGTGGAATCATTAGAAGCGGCAATCAATAAAATATTATCATTCTTAAGAGCTACTGGTGAGCGAGAAGTCGATTCACACGTTGTCGGTGAGCAAGTTATGGCTGCATTAAAAGGTTTAGATAAAGTAGCGTACGTTCGTTTTGCTTCAGTCTATAGAGACTTTAAAGATGTACAAGCCTTCCGTGAAGAAATTGATAAGCTAGAAAGCGATTAATATTCTTTTCCAATGAGCTTTTCTGCACAAGACCATGTCTATATGGCACGAGCCATCCAGTTGGCTAAAAAAGGTTGGTTTACGACACGTTCCAATCCCCGAGTTGGTTGCGTAATGGTAAAAAATGGCGTTGTTTTAGCTGAAGGCTGGCACCAAAAAGCTGGTCTAAATCATGCGGAAGTAAATGCTATTGAAAGTGCTCGTAGCGACCTAGAAGGGGCAACAGCTTACGTAACTTTAGAGCCTTGCTCGCACTTTGGAAAGCGCCCACCTTGCGCCCAAGCTATAATAAACATAGGTATCAAAAAAGTTATTTGCGCCATGGGCGACTCTAACCCTTTAGTCGCTGGTAAAGGTATAGAGCAACTGAAAAATGCTGGCTTGGAAGTTCAAGTCGGTTTAATGGAAAGTGAAGCAAAACAACTTAACCAGGGCTTTATTAAGCGCATGCAAACTGGTATGCCAAAAGTGGTGATTAAAAGCGCTATAAGTCTTGATGGTAAAATTGCTATGGCTTCTGGAGAGAGTCAGTGGATCACGGGGCAGGAAGCAAGAGCTGATGTACAAAGGCTACGCGCAGAATCTTGCGCAATTGTGACAGGCTCTGGAACCGTTATTCAAGATGATCCATCGATGAATGTGCGTGAAATAGAATTTTTGCAAGATGAATTGTTTAATCAGCCTCTAAGAGTGGTGGTGGATTCGCAGGGGTTAGTAGACTCGGATGCTAAGATCTTTCAGCAAGAGGGTGAAGCTTGGCTCGCTACTAGTCAATGGCAAAATAAGGATTACCCTGCAACGGTAAACCAAGAAATTATAAAAACAACAGAAAGCGGCAAAATTAATTTGTTGGAGCTGTTATTGAAATTGGGTGAGCAGGGCATCAACCAAGTGCTAGTCGAAGCGGGTTCGGGTTTAACTGGAGCATTTATTGAGCAAGGATTAGCTGATGAGCTTGTGATTTATATGGCGCCTAAATTATTAGGCTCAAATGCTCAGTCGGTTTTTCGGTTGCCTTTTGATAAAATGACCCAATCTATAGATTTGAATTTAGTGGAAACCCGTCAAATTGGCGAAGACCTACGTTTTACTTGCAGAATAAAAAACTAATGTTTACTGGAATTATTGAATCCACAGGCACTATCGTCTCCATTGAGCCAAAAGCTTCTGGAGATAATCAAGGCGATGCCATTTATCATTTTAATACCGGTAAACTAGATTTATCCGATGTACAGCTTGGCGATAGCATCGCTTGCAACGGTGTTTGCCTGACGGTGATAGGTAAATTAGAAACGGGATTCAAAGCGGATGTATCGGTCGAAACGATTCGAGTGACACGCTTTGCAGATTACCAAGTTGGACAGCCGATTAATTTTGAAAAAGCTATGCTGCCAACGACACGCTTTGGCGGGCATATGGTTTCCGGTCATGTAGACGCCATTGGTGAAGTGGTGAAAATCGAAGATGCCGCACGTTCATTTCAATATCAAATAAAGGCACCACAAGAAATACTGCATTATATTGCAATTAAAGGTTCTATCACCGTCGACGGCATTAGTTTAACGGTAAATGAATTAAAAGAAGATCGTTTCTACTTAAATTTAGTGCCTCATACTTTACAAGAAACTATCGCTGACTCTTATCAAATAGGGACTAAAGTGAATTTAGAAATTGATTTAGTGGCTCGTTATATAGAGCGACTAATGACTAATGATGTCCAAGCCAATAGCAAAGACTAAATATATGAAACTCAATAGCATTGAAGAAATAATAGAAGATATCCGTCAAGGCAAAATGGTTGTGTTGATGGATGATGAAGATCGTGAAAATGAAGGTGATCTAGTGATGGCAGCTTCGCAAGTGCGTCCTGAAGATATCAATTTTATGGTTAGTCACGCGCGCGGCTTGGTTTGTATGCCAATGACGGAAGAGCGTTGTCAACAACTAGATTTACCCTTAATGTCGAATCAAAATGGTGCAAAATTCAGCACCAATTTTACCGTTTCGATAGAAGCGGCAGAAGGTGTTACTACCGGTATTTCAGCGGCCGATAGAGCCCGCACGATCCTTGCTGCAGTCAACTCTAATGCTAAACCTTCGGATATTGTGCAACCCGGCCATATTTTCCCTATTATGGCTCAACCAGGTGGTGTTTTAAATCGCGCAGGGCATACCGAAGCGAGTTGTGATTTAGCGCGGATGGCTGGTTTTGAGCCTGCTGCTGTGATTGTAGAAATTTTAAATGAAGATGGCACTATGGCGCGTCGCCCTGATTTAGAAATGTTTGCGCAAAAGCATGATTTAAAAATGGGAACTATTGCTGACTTAATCGAATACCGTACAACCAAAGAAAAGTCCGTTGAAAAAGTTTCTGAGTGTCATTGGCCAACTGAGCATGGCGATTTCCGGTTGCACACTTACAAAGACTCAATTGATGAGCAGATTCATTTTGCGTTAGTAAAAGGACAACCTGAACAAAAAGATGCATCGCTAGTTCGTGTACACTTAGCTAATAATCTAGGTGATTTACTGGAAGCACAACGCGGTAAAAAATCAAGTTGGACGCTGGCTAATGCTATTGAACGAATAGCTGATGAGGGCGAGGGTGTGGTAGTAGTTCTAGCTAATAAAGAATCTAATGAAGAGCTTTTAAATAAAATTAGAAAATTTGAGCAAGAAGATAAAGGTGAACCATTAACGCAAGAACAACAACGTCAGAAAAAACGCACAGTTGGAATTGGCTCACAAATATTAGCGGACTTAGGCGTACATAAAATGCGTTTATTGAGTTCAGGCTCTAAATACACTGGTTTAGCTGGCTACGGCTTAGAAATCATTGAAAATATTTCTGAGTAAAACGTTTAAAAAGCCTGGAGCATTAGGAAAATAAAGTAATGAGTAATTTTAAATTAGACTTCTCAACAACTCAGTACCAAAGCGGACGAATAGCGATTGTACATGCCCGTTTTAATCAACCGTTAATTAATATGATGATCGATGGGGCTAAAGCTAAACTAGCTGGTTTGGCTGTGCCTGAAGAGCAGATTGAATTATTTAATGTTGCTGGAGCCTATGAGTTGCCTCTGGCGGCCCAACAAGTAGCAAAATCAGGTAAGTTTGATGCTATCATTGCTATAGGGGTAGTGATTAAAGGGGATACTCCTCATTTTGACTTTGTTTCTGCTGAGTCTAGTTCTGGTTTAATGCGAGTATCATTAGATGAAGAGATGCCAATCATTTTTGGTATTTTAACGACCAATACCGAAGCACAAGCTGAA
This sequence comes from uncultured Kangiella sp., assembly GCA_947503435.1. Lineage (GTDB taxonomy): Bacteria > Pseudomonadota > Gammaproteobacteria > Enterobacterales > Kangiellaceae > Kangiella. The sequence continues at coordinate 24,876 of CANNDL010000001.1, forward strand.
GAGCGAGCAAACCCTGATAAGATGAACAAGGGCGGTGAAGCTGCGGCTACTGCCATCGAAATGATTAATTTAAAGAATAGCTTAAAAGCTTAAGAGGAAAGTCATGAGTTTTAAACCTTCCATGAGACGTAAAGCACGCGAATATTCTGTGCAGGCGATTTATCAATGGCAAATGACCGGCAACCCTCTTAATGAGATTGAAGCCCAATATTTAACGACAATGAACTCCAAGAAAGTGGACACAGAATACTTTCAAGAATTATTCATGGGCGTATTAACCGATCTAGAAACTATAGATAAAATTCTAGAGCCCGCTTTAGATCGAGATATTGAAGAAATTGATCCAATTGAAAGAGCTATTATTCGTCTCAGCGCTTTTGAGCTGAAAAAGCGAATCGATATTCCGAAAAAAGTAGTGATTAATGAAGGTATCGAACTAGCAAAAACTTTTGGCGCCACAGACGGGCACAAATTTGTTAATGGCGTGTTAGATAAAATTAGTAAAAAGCTAAGACTACACGAATAATTAGTTATAGCAGCGACTTTGAATGTCAGAATTTCAAATCATTAAAAATTATTTTGATTTCGAACAACAACTTTCAAACTTGGTTGTGAAATCCATTGGCGATGATTGTGCGATTCTGGATATCCCTAAAAATAAGCAACTTGTCACTAGTACTGATACTCTGGTTTCTGGCGTACATTTTTTTGAAGACGTCAACCCTGCCGATTTAGCTTATAAAGCGCTAGCTGTTAATGTTAGTGATTTGATTGCTATGGGTGCAAAACCGTTGGCTTTTACACTCTCAATTACAATACCTGAAATAAATTCAGCATGGCTGCAGAGTTTTTCTCAATCCTTGCAACAAGCTTCAAATGGTTTTGCTATTAATTTGATTGGCGGCGACACAACTCAAGGTCCACTTGCCTTTAGTATTAATGTCATGGGGCTAGTGAAAAAAGATCGTGCAATTTTACGAAGCAATGCAAAGATTGATGACGATATTTGGGTGACAGGTTTTCTAGGTTCCGCCAGAGGTGCATTAAAACTGCATGGAAAAATATCTCTCAAAAATGATGAGCAGTCCATTTGGCAGAGTTTAATTCGACCAGATATACCATATCAATTCTGTAAAAAATTAAGCAAATTTGCCAGCTCTGCAATCGATGTATCTGACGGTCTATTAGCAGACTTAGGTCATATCATAGTGCAGAGTAAGCTAGGAGCTAAAATTATTGTCGAAACTTTGCCTATCCAAGAAAATTTAATTGCATTAGAAGGCATTGACCAGGGTAGGCAAATGGCGCTGGCAGGTGGTGATGATTATCAAGTGTGTTTTACTGCAGATAAAGAACATCGACAAAAGATTTTAAAGCGCGCGAAAAAAACTAATACTCCCGTCACCCGCATTGGTAAAATTATTCAGCAGGGTTATAACATTTTGTTAGATGGTGAAGCGTATCCTATTACTGAAAACAGTTGGCAGCATTTTAAAGCGGAATAACTCCAAATAATGTCTTTTTATAAAACAATACTTACAGATCCTATCCACTTTTTGGCTTTTGGTTTTGGCTCTGGTTTGTTACCCAAAGCACCTGGCACCTGGGGTACTTTAGTTGCTATTCCAGTCTGGTATTTGTTGGCGCAACTTAGTTTGGAGTATTACTTAATAACAACTGCAGTGTTATTCGTCATTGGTGTATGGCTCTGTGGAGCTAGTTCTAAAAAGCTGGGTGTACATGATCATGGTGGAATTGTGTGGGATGAATTTTGCGGCTATTTTGTGACTATGATTGCATTACCAGCAACTTGGTATTGGGCATTGGGAGGCTTTGTTTTATTCCGGTTTTTCGACATTATCAAACCATGGCCTATAAAGTGGCTCGATAAAAAAGTAAAAGGTGGATTTGGTATTATGGTTGATGATTTGATAGCTGGAGTTTTTGCTGCGATTATTCTAAATGTATGTTTGGTGTTATTTAATCAATTCTAAGATTTGTTCTTTAGTTAAATCGATGCGCTCAAATAAATCTTTAATATCACCATGCTCAATAAAGCGGTCAGGTAATCCTAGGTTTTTGATCCGTACTTGAAGACCTTTATCTAAGACAAATTCATTCACAGCGCTGCCAGCACCGCCCATGACTGCATTTTCTTCTAGTGTAATTAGTAGTTGATGTTCGGCAGCAAGCTTTTCTATTAACGCTTCATCGATGGGTTTAACAAAACGCATATCGGCAACGGTCACATTTTCCTCTTTAGCAATATCTAGCGCTAACTGCACCATTGAACCAAATGCGAGTATGGCAACATTGGTACCTTGCTGTTTGATTTCACCTTTTCCTATTTCGAAGGGGGTAAAATCTCGAGTTGGTTCTACTCCCGTTCCCATGCCACGCGGATAGCGCACTGCGGCAGGACCTTTATACTGGTAACCTGTATAAAGGCATTGACGGCACTCGTTCTCATCAGATGGCGCCATAATTACCATATTTGGGATACAGCGGAGAAAACTAATATCAAAAGCACCATTGTGAGTTGCACCATCACCGCCAACTAACCCTGCGCGATCAATGGCGAATAATACATCGAGGTCTTGTAGAGCGACATCATGGATTAATTGATCATATCCACGCTGCAAAAATGTCGAGTAAATCGCACAAACCGGTTTTAAACCTTCGCAAGCTAGACCCGCAGAAACGGTTACGGCATGTTGTTCTGCAATCCCTACATCGTAATAGCGCTCTGGGTATTCGCGGGAGAAACGAATTAAATCGGAACCTTCTCGCATGGCAGGGGTGATAGCTACAAGACGCTCATCTTGTTCCGCCATATCGCAAATAAAATCACCAAATATATTCGAGTAAGTTTTTGGTTTTTTACCTTTAGGTAAGTTGGTATCTTTTGGATCGAAAATCGGCACGCCGTGATAGGCAATTGGATCATTTTCCGCAGGTTCGTAGCCTTTACCTTTACGCGTTACCACATGTAAAAATTGCGGACCATCTAAAGTTTTGATGGTTTCCAGTGTGCTTAATAAAGTTGGCAAATCATGGCCATCAATTGGGCCAATATAATGAAAACCTAACTCTTCAAAAAGCGTACCGGGTAGTAACATACCTCGCATATGTTCTTCAGCACGCCCAACAAAATCAGATATTGGCTTCATACCATGTAGTGCTTTTTTGCCGGTTTCGCGAACACGTTGATAAAAACGTCCGGCCAATAATTTGGCCAAGTATTTATTCAAGCCGCCAACGTTTTCAGAAATTGACATTTCATTATCATTTAGCACCACTAACATATTGGCGTCAGTATCGGCAGCGTGATTCATGGCTTCAAATGCCATGCCTCCAGTTAAAGCTCCGTCGCCAATAACCGCAACACAATGACGATCTTCCCCTTTTTGTTGAGCGGCAAGAGCCATTCCGAGCGCTGCACTGATAGAGGTGCTTGAGTGTCCAACCGCAAAAGTATCGTACTCAGACTCAGAACGGACAGGGAAAGGATGCAAGCCATCGGTCTGTCGGATTGTTGCTAATTGGTCACGTCGACCAGTAAGGACTTTATGTGGGTACGCTTGGTGACCTACATCCCAAACGATTTTATCGTCTGGAGTATTAAATACATAATGTAGTGCTAAGGTTAATTCGACGGTACCTAATCCGGCCGCAAAGTGCCCACCGCAGCTGCTGATAGTATCAATTAAATATTGGCGAAGTTCATCAGCAAGGGGCAGTAATTGCTCTTTGTCCAGTTCGCGTAATTCAACTGGAGAGTCAATGGTCTGCAATAATGGATACGTGGATTCGCTCATGATACTGCTGATGCTAAAGTCTATTAATGACGGCGGTGGCTAATAAAATGAGCCAGTTCTGCCAAGTTGGCGGTATTGTACGGCAACTGGTCTAAAGCTTGTAGCGCCAATTGCAATAAATCCTGTAATTTTTGTTTGGAGCCCTCCAGTCCTAATAGCGCTGGATAAGTGTTTTTGTCCTTGGCTAAATCGGAGCCTTGGGGTTTTCCTAGCGTTTCAGTGTCGGATTCTATGTCTAAAATATCGTCTTGAACCTGAAAGGCCAAGCCGATAGCGTCCGCATATTGACTTAAGGCTTTATGATGCGCTTGTTCAATATCACCTGCGACCATAGCGCCCAATAAGACACTTGCCTTGATTAATGCACCAGTTTTCATTCTATGCATGTTTTCAAGCATCGCTAAATCAATGTTTTGATTGGTAGATGCTAAATCTATGGCTTGTCCACCGCCCATCCCCATTGAACCGCTGGCTTGCGCTAGCAACGAAAGCATTGCTAACTGTTGTGACTGAGCTTGTTCACTTAATTTTGCAGAGGCTAGCTCTTCAAATGCTTGTGTATGTAAAGCATCGCCCGCTAATATTGCAGTAGCTTCGTTAAATTGAATATGGCAAGTTGGCTTACCGCGACGCAAATCATCATCATCCATTGCAGGTAAATCGTCATGAACTAATGAGTAACAATGGATCAGCTCTACGGCTAAGGCTGCGGCATTTAAATCGGAAATCGACGCACCCAGTGCTTGTCCTGTGATGTAGACTAGAATAGGACGAATTCGTTTGCCACCATTCAGAGCAGCATAACGCATGGCTTTATGCAAACTGGTGGGCTGTGTATTTTCTGTCGGCAAGCGTTGATCAAGTAACTGCTCGATATGCTGTTGCCAATGAATAATCTCTTGCTCAAGACTTAAATTAGATTTGGATTTAGCTAATTGCATTAGTCTTCCGCTTCAAACAGCTCTTCTTTGCCATTCATTAAAATGGTAACTTTCTGCTCGGCATCTGCTAAATGTTTTTGGCATTGTCGAGATAATTTGACCCCTTTTTCAAAGATTTTTAATGCTTCGTCTAAAGGTAGGTCACCATCTTCTAATTGGTCAACGATGGCTTCTAGTTCCGTCAATTGATTCTCAAAGTTATTCTTTTTGGATGCTGCCAAGGGAACTCCCTTAGGTTAGGTCGTTAATACTATATTGTCGCTGATTTAGCATTAAATTAAAAGCTAATGCAGCTAGCTATATCCTGACTTCGTTAGGATAACGGCTTGGTTTTGCCTATTGTATATGAATTGGTTAGGATGAGATTCATAGTAGGGAACTCTTTCAAAATATAGATAACCATGTCCAATGCCTATCAAATCATTAAGCAGCCATCAGGGGTTCAATTGAACTTAAAAGGTGATTGGTTGATTGATACTGGTATGCAGGACTTTTCTCAGTTGCAAGTAGAGCTTGAGCAAGTTTCTTTTAATTCTATCCAAATTAGCGGGGAAGCGATCGCCAATTGGGATTCGTCTCTATTAAGCTTTCTATTACAAATTAATGCTTTTGCTCAGCGACAAAAAAGCTCTATTTCGTATCAAAAAATGCCACAAGGGGTTGTTGAGTTAATTGACTTGGCTGCCAGCGTGCCTGAGCGAAGTGGCGCTAGCAGAAGTGAGTCTCAAGTTTCGTTTGTAAATAAAATTGGTAATAGTGTCATTACTGATTTACAAGAATTTAAAGGCTTTCTAAGCTTTTTAGGCGATAGCATTAAAAGTCTTGGCAGATTCTTTGTAGGCAAAGCTCAGTATCGGGCGCAAGACTTACGCGAAATTTTAACCGACACGGGGCCATCCGCACTTCCTATTGTGACATTGATTAGTATTTTGGTCGGCGTTATTTTAGCCTTTGTTGGCGCGGTTCAATTGCAGCAATTTGGTGCTGAAATTTATGTGGCGGATTTAGTGGCGATTGCCATGGTAAGGGAAATGGGCTGTATGATGACCGGCATTATAATGGCCGGACGAACAGGAGCTGCGTTTGCTGCTCGTATTGGAACCATGCAGGTTAATGAAGAAATCGATGCGTTGAAAACCTTGGGTTTTTCACCGATGGATTTTTTAGTGCTACCCAGAATGCTAGGGTTGGTGATCATGATGCCATTGCTTTGTTTGTATGCGGATATTCTGGGTATTTTAGGTGGAGCCATGATCAGTATTTTCGGGATGGGGTTGAGTTTTACTGAATATTGGAATCAAACTATTAATGCTATCTCTATGGCGGACATTAATATTGGTTTGCTCAAATCCTTTATTTTTGGTTTGGTGATAGCAATTACGGGATGTATGAATGGTATTCAATCGGGGCGCTCTGCATCAGCGGTCGGCGATGCTACTACGGCTGCGGTTGTTGCAGGCATTGTATTTATCATCGTGATAGATGGCTTGTTTGCTATCGTCACTAGCGTCTTGGGAATCTAGATGTCAAGTCCTGCAATTCGAATTCAAGACTTAACCATGGCCTATGGCGACTTTGTGGTGCAAAAGGGATTAACCTTTAATATTAATCAACAAGATATTTTTATTATTATGGGTGGCAGTGGCTGTGGTAAAAGTACTTTATTGCGCCATTTAATTGGCCTCAAAGAACCGGCTAAAGGTGAAGTTTTTTATCATAGGAATGTACAAGACGAACCGACAAATTTTTGGCAAGCTGAATTAGAAATACAGCGCAGTTTAATGCGAAATTTTGGTGTGCTTTACCAAAGCGGTGCTTTATGGAGCTCTATGACACTTGCTGAAAATATTGGTTTACCTTTAGGGGAGTACACTGATTTAAATCAAAAAGAAATTCGGGAGTTAGCCTCTTTAAAATTAGCACTGGTAGGATTAAAAGGTTTTGAAGATTATTATCCTTCTGAAATTAGTGGTGGTATGAAAAAAAGAGCGGGTTTAGCGAGAGCTTTAGCGCTCGACCCGGATTTATTGTTTTTTGATGAACCTTCGGCAGGTTTGGATCCGATTAGTGCTCGCTTACTTGATGATTTGATTTTGCAGTTAAGAGACAATTTAGGTGCTACTATAGTAGTGGTGACACATGAATTAGCGAGTATTTTTGCTATTGGCAATAATTCAGTTTTCTTAGACGCTGATAGTAAAACCATGATCGCCAATGATAGTCCAAAATGGTTGCTAAAAAACGGTGATGAAAAAGTTATTAATTTTTTAAAACGCGGTGAAATATAAGTAAACCTATAAAGATTGGGCGTTAAGGAGTTTTTGATAAAAAATCATGAGTAATAAATCTCAATCTACAGCCATTGGTGGCTTTGTCTTAGGAGCAATTGTACTTTTAGTGGGTGCTATTTTCTTATTCGCCAAGAATCAATTCGGGGAAGAAGTGGATAAGGCTGTACTGTTTTTTGATGAGTCTTTATCGGGCTTAGATGTCGGCGCGCCTGTAGTGATAAATGGCGTTAAAATTGGCCAAGTCTCAGGCATTGAAGTTCTGTCCGATACTAGTAAGTTAGAGATTTATACACCGGTATATATTGATATTTACCCTGATACCTTTCGTCAACTTAATGATGAGTGGGATGAGCAAGAAGATGAAAATCAGCGCAAGATTATTGAAAAAGGCTTAAGAGCAACATTGCAAACGCAAAGTTTGGTGACTGGTAAAATGCAAGTTGCGCTAGAGTTTCGCCCAGAAGTTCCGATAAAGCTCAAAGGCATTATCAAAGATATAAATGAGTTTCCTACCGCGCCAAACACGTTTACAGTTTTGACCTCCAAATTGGAAAAACTACCGCTACAAGATATTGCTGCTAATGTGAACTCCTTGGTTACTAATATTAATCGATTTGTCGGCGATGCGAATTTGGCCACTACTTTATCTCAAGCGAATCAAACCTTAGCTGAATTTAAGAAAATTGCTTCGACTTTTGATAAAGAGATTAAGCCCGTAGCTAATGAATTTAAGGAAACTATGGATGAATATCAGAGATTGGCTAGAGTTATAGAGGGCAAAGTGCCCGAGCTGACTGATAATTTAGGTACTGCATTTAGTAGCTTGGATACGTTGCTTAAAGAGGCTGAGGCATTGATGGGCTCAGTAGAGAGATCTTATGGTGACAATTCAGAACTTAAATATCAGTTGAACATAACCCTACAAGAAGTTAGCAAAGCTGCGCACTCGTTGAAACTATTAACGGATTATTTAGAACGCCATCCGGAAGCCTTAATTTATGGGAAAGAACAACCATGAGCATCATTAGACAATTAACGACTTTGATATTTATCGGATTTTTAACGGCTTGTTCCAGTTTGGCTCCTGATACACCAGAACCAAGTTATTATTTATTTGATACGCCCCTTAACGGAAATCCAAAAGCTAATAAGCAGTCAGTCGGTATTGAAGTAGAAGTGGCTGATTATTTGCATCGCCCACAAATGGCCTTGCGTGGCAGTAAAAATCAAATAGAGTTTTCAGATTATCATCGCTGGGCTTCAGAGCTCAGAGGTTTAATCATTGATATGTTAGTTAATGACTTATCTATAGAATTGGATAGTGAGCGAGTGTTTGAATACCCATGGCGCTTGCAAGACAAGGTTCAACACCATATCAAAATAGATATTTCACGTTTAGATGGACGCTTAGGAGAGAGAGCTTATTTGCAAGCAAGAACTGAAATAATACCTAATGAAAGCTCTGCTAGTTCTAAGATTGATACCTATGATTTGAGTATTACTATCGCTAGCAGTGAGCACAATGATTTAGTGTTGGCCAAAAGGGAGCTACTTAAGCGTCTAAGTCAAAATATTGCTGCGAGTATCCAAAAATTATAATAAATGATGACAGGTTTGCAAAAGCTGTCGCCTTGGCTTGTAAATGCCGCTAAAATCCCCATTAATTAATACATTCTGTATTAGCTGATAATTACAGCTAAGTAAAAAGCATATAATTAAGAGTATCTGATGAGCGAAACCGTTAAATATACAGATTTTATCCGCAATATTATTGATAAAGATTTGGCTGATGGTAAAAACGAAGGTCGAGTACACACTCGTTTCCCTCCCGAACCTAATGGTTATTTACATGTGGGCCATGCTAAGTCCATCTGCTTAAATTTTGGCATCGCGGAAGCTTACCAAGCGCAAGATGCGGTTTGTAATTTACGGTTTGATGATACTAACCCTGAAAAAGAGTCGGAAGAATTCGCTAAAGCGATCCAAGAAGATGTGACATGGTTGGGCTTTGAATGGGCCGGAGAAGTGCGTAATGCTTCTGACTATTTTGAAGATTTATACGGCTTTGCTAAACAACTCATTACTAAAGGTTTGGCTTATATTGATGAATCTTCTGCCGAAGATATGGCTAAGGCTCGTGGTAATTTTCAAACGGCCGGAACTGAAAGTCCGTACCGTAACCGTCCTTCTGAAGAAAGTTTAAGCCTATTTGAAAAAATGCGCGCAGGGGAGTTTGAGGATGGTCGAATGGTTCTACGGGCCAAGATCGATATGAGTCATCCTAATATGTTGATGCGCGATCCGGTGTTATACCGTATCAAGCGAATGCATCATATTAAGACCGGGGATAAGTGGTGTATTTATCCTATGTACGATTTCACTCATTGTGTATCGGATGCCTTGGAGTCTATTACCCACTCTTTATGTACCCTTGAGTTTGAAGTAAATCGCCCTTTATATGACTGGGTGTTAGATAACTTAGACATTCCGGATAGGCCTTATCAATATGAATTCTCACGCCTGAATTTAGCCTACACCATAACCTCGAAGCGGAAGTTGACTAAATTAGTCGATGAAAAGGTTGTTAATGGTTGGGATGATCCGAGGATGCCAACGATTTCTGGTATGCGTCGTCGTGGCTATACACCAGCTTCTATTCGTAACTTTTGTAAAGCGATAGGCATTTCAAAAGTGAATAGTGTTACTGATATGACCTTGTTAGAAGATAATGTACGCCAAGACTTAGATGCAACGACTGAGCGTCGGATGGCGGTGATGGATCCGATAAAAGTCATTATTACAAATTACCCTGAAGATAAAGAAGAAATGTTGAAGGGCAAGAATCACCCTAAAAATGACGAGATGGGCACTAGGACTTTACCTTTTAGTCGCGAACTTTACATCGATCGTGCGGATTATCGAGAAGAAGCGAATAAGAAATTTAAGCGCATGGTTAAAGGTGGCGAAGTACGTTTGCGTAATGCATATGTGATCCGTGCTGATGAAGCGGTATATGATGAGAACGGAGAAATCACGGAGCTACATTGTACTTACGACCCTGACACTTTAGGTAAAAATCCAGAAGGGCGTAAAGTACGCGGAGTTATTCATTGGGTGTCGGCGAAACACGCTAAACCTGCGTCTATTCGTTTATACGATCGATTATTCAAAGTTGAAAACCCTGGCGCTATGGATAATTTCTTAGCAGCTTTAAATGAGAATTCTTACAGTGAGCAAACAGCAATGGTCGAAGCTAGTTTAGCCGATGCTAAGCAAGAAGATCGTTTCCAGTTTGAGCGAGAAGGCTATTTCACCGCAGATCGTTATGACCACTCTGAAGAACAGTTGGTATTTAATCGAACGGTGACGCTGAGAAACTCTTGGAGCGATTAGGCTTTATTCCGTTTAGCCTAGATAAAAAGAAGCCAATCAAAACGATTGGCTTTTTTAATGATATCTATTAAATAAGAGATTATGACAATGTAACTATTAGCTTAGTGGCGTAATAGTTGGAAAAGTTCAAATAATTTCAAAGTTTTTTACTTTAATCTTTTTGAAACTTTGAAATTGTAAGTTAATCTAATTAAAAACCTCTTTTCTATTCAGGGCAGAAGTATGAAATCGTTAATGAAATGGATACTCTGGTTAATCGCCAGCTTGTTGCTTCTTTTAGTTATCCTAGTTGGAGTCGCTTTTTATCTGTTCGATAGTGACTCAGTTAAGTCGCAGCTAATCACTGCTGTCAAAGAAGAAACTAGTGCTGATTTAACTATAGATGATGACTTGTCGCTTAGTTTTTTTCCATGGCTTAAGGTGGAAACGGGCAATATTCGCTTGTCTAATCCCGAAGGCTTTCAAAGTAAAATTGATCTGCTATCGGTGGAAAAGCTTAATGCCAGTATAAAGTTGGCCCCGATTTTTGAAGGTAAAATAGAAGTGGGTGCGGTGGAGCTTGCCAATTCTAAGCTGAACTTAATTCGCGATAAAAAAGGCCGCTCCAATATTGATGTCTTAATGACCCATGCTCAAAAATCGAAAGCTAAAACTGAAATCAATACCGATACTCAAGCTGCCAGCTTAAGCATCAGTCGGCTGGCTTTAAGTGATTTTGAATTAAATCAATATGCACCGAGCCAAAAACTAACTCAAAGTTTTGCCTTGAATCAATTGGAGATTAATCAATTTGCATTTGAACAGTGGACTCCGGTAAGCGCTAGTGGTGAGTTTAAAAGCGGCAGTGGTAAGACCGAAGCGAAATGGCAACTCACAAGTGAAATTAAGATTGCGGCCGATGGCAAGCTGATTGATTTGCGCGCAACTGATGCCGTCATGAGCGAAATTAGTAACAAACTAAGGCACCTAGAATTGTCAGGTGATTCTAGTATTAAATTAAATAATAAGAATACCCAAGTTAGCCACCAGGGACGTTTAAAGCTCGATAAGCAGGACTTTGATCTAATGGTAACTGGCACCTTTAGCACTTTTAAAGACTTATCTATTGATCTAAAAACTGAAGACTTGGATTTATCGCCTTGGTTAGCCGCTAGTTCTGATCGCAGTACTAGTGCAAGCGAAGCGCCGCTGGATACCAAGCCGATTGCGGATTTCTTAAAAACAGCACGGATAAAAGGCAAGTTCGCTGCTAACTCGGTGAAGCTAAATCAGATGAAGTTTGCACAAGTTTCGGCTGATTTATCCAATAAAGGAGCAACTTTATGGCTAAAACCGTTTAAAGCTAAAGTATTTAGAGGCGATTTATCCACTAATGCCAGTATTAATTTTGCCGCTAAACCTTTAGCTTTAAGTGTCGCTCCGAACTTGCAAAAGATAGAGGTAGGCGATTTAGTTAGTCAGGTTTTTGAGGTGGATAGAATATCAGGTTTGGGTAATTTAAATTTGAACCTGAGAACTCAAGGCCTTGAAATGAAACAAATGCTGCAAAACCTCAGTGGTACTGGCTCGGTTAAACTGTCTGATGGAGCCTTGTCAGGGCTTGATCTGAATAAGTTGATTGAGTCGGGTATCAGTTTACAGACGCTAAACTCAAAAGACGCTTATAAAGGTAAAACGAACTTTGCAGGTTTGGCTGGTGATCTAAAGGCCAATAAAGGCTTGATTCAATTGAATAATTTATCTTTGGTGACGCCACTGTTTGACTTAGCAGGAAAAGCCGCTACTGACGCGAATAATGAATCTCTTTCGGGTAATTTTAAGTTAACATTGAAAGGCTTGCTTAAACAACAGCTAGAGAAGAAATATCCCCAGCTGGCGGGAATGGATTTGCCATTTGAACTTAAAGGCAGTTGGACAGAGCCTAAGCCTAATATCGACTTTGAATCCTTGTTGAAAGCTAAGTATAAGTCTCAAGTTGATGAAAAGGTTAATGATAAGAAGAAAGAGTTAGAAGATGAACTGAAAAAGAAATTATTAGATAAGCTAAAATTCGACTAAACCTTTTTTGAATTAGCGCCATCTAATAAGAAACGAACAAACAAGTGAGTATGAAACATGAAAAAATTAACTATTGTAGCTTTGGCTTTAGCCGCTTCGAGTTTTAGCTATAACGCGGCAGCTGATGTTGAGCGTGAATTTTCTGAAACCTACAAATTCAATAGAGATGGCGTGATAAGAGTCGAAAATATCAATGGCAGCATCGAAATTGAAGGCTGGGATCGAAACGAGATTAGACTTGATTACACTGCCGTTGCAGATGATAAAGATGATTTGGAAGGCGTTCAAGTTGAAATTGAGGCTTCGAATAGTCGTTTCTCTGTTGATGTGGATTTTAAGCAAAAGAAAAGTTGGTTCGGATGGAATAGCTCATCAGGCCAAGTGGAATTCCGTTTAAAAGTACCGCATAAAGCCGTATTAAAAATGATTGAATCGGTTAATGGCAATGTTTCCATCGAAGAAGTTTTGGGTGATATTAAAGCGGATACTGTTAACGGCAAGATTGTAATTAAAAATGCCGGTGGTGATGTATCTACAGACACGGTGAATGGCGATATTAAAGTGGTAATGAAGTCGTTTGCTAATAATCAGCGCATTAAGTCAGAAAGTGTTAATGGTGATATTGTGGTTTATTTACCTGAAAATCAAGGTTTTAGACTAGAAGCTGAAACACTAAACGGTGACCTATCGAATGACTTTGGTATCGAAGTTGATGAAGGTGAATATGTCGGCGCCGATATGGATGGTCGTTATAAAGATGGTAACGCTCGCTTATATTTCGATACTGTAAATGGCGATGTCGCTGTAAAGAAAGATTAAAGAGATTTCGTCTTGTTAGTAAAAAGGCTTCCATTGGAAGCCTTTTTTAATACCTGAAATTAATAAATTGCTACTCGTCTAAATATGTTCGCAATTTTTCAGAACGACTTGGGTGACGAAGTTTTCTCAATGCTTTCGCTTCGATTTGACGAATTCGCTCACGAGTTACGTCGAACTGCTTGCCCACTTCTTCAAGAGTGTGATCGGTGTTCATATCGATACCAAAGCGCATTCTTAATACCTTAGCTTCACGAGCCGTTAGGCCACCAAGAATTTCACCCGTCACTTCACGCAAGCTTTCACCCGTAGCTGACTCGACAGGTGAGTCAATCGTGGTGTCTTCAATGAAATCACCTAAGTGCGAATCTTCATCATCACCGATAGGTGTTTCCATGGAAATTGGCTCTTTAGCGATTTTAAGTACTTTACGGATCTTATCTTCCGGCATTTCCATACGCTCTGCCAATTCTTCCGGCTGAGCTTCACGTCCCATTTCTTGAAGCATTTGACGCGAAATACGATTCAGTTTATTAATCGTTTCGATCATATGTACAGGGATACGAATAGTTCTTGCTTGGTCGGCAATGGAACGAGTAATTGCCTGACGGATCCACCATGTTGCATAAGTCGAGAACTTATAACCACGACGGTATTCGAATTTATCAACTGCTTTCATTAAGCCGATATTACCTTCTTGAATTAAATCCAAGAACTGTAAACCTCGATTAGTGTATTTTTTGGCAATAGAGATTACTAAGCGTAGGTTTGCTTCAACCATTTCTTTCTTAGCGCGACGAGCTTTCGCCTCACCAATTGACATTTCACGGTTGGCTTCTTTAATCTCAATTACCGATAAACTACAGCTTTCAGAAATCATTTGCAGTTTGCGTTGAGCTTTTTCGATGTCTTCTTGATACTCAGCTAAACTGTCAGAGTATTTTGCTTTCTTCTCAATATGGCTTGAGACCCATTCAGGATTGGTTTCAGCACCTGAGAATGTCGTAATGAAGGTCTTTCTTGGCATTCTTGAGCGATTAACTGCCATTTTCATGATAGCGCGCTCTTGTTCGCGAATACCTTCCATTTTTAAACGAAGGTTGATCACCAAGAAGTCAAACATACGTGGTGATAGTTTGATTTGCATGAATTGCTCATTCATAGCATCAATTTGCTTAATGGCTGATTTATGGCTTCGGCCATACTTCTCAACTGCTTTGACGGTTTTGTTGTATTGCTTCTTTAATTCTTTAAAGCGGGCAGCGGCTTCTACAGGATCAGGACCGGTATCAACTTCTTCCTCTTCTTCGTCTTCATCATCTTCGGCTTCAGTTTCTTCTTCATCAGCTTCTTCAGCTTTTTGAGCTTCGCTAGCCAATTTAGCAGCTTCTGATTCTTCTTGAACAAACTCTTCTTCTTCACCATCTGAAAAGCCGGTTAAAATATCTGTTAAACGGCCTTCTTCTTTTTGGTAAGCTTCAAATTCGTCCATAAGGATTCGAATGGTATCAGGGTATTTGCCAATAGCAGACAATACTTGTTTTAAGCCTTCTTCGATACGCTTAGCAATATCAATCTCGCCTTCGCGAGTTAATAACTCAACCGTACCCATCTCACGCATGTACATACGCACAGGATCAGTTGTTCGACCAAATTCGCTATCTACGCTAGCAAGTGCAGCGGCAGCCTCTTCAGCGGCTTCTTCATCGGTAACGGAATCATCATTTAAAACCAATTCGTCAGCGTCAGGAGTCGACTCAAATACCTGAATACCCATATCATTGATCATCCGTATGATGTCTTCAATTTGTTCAGGATCCACAATGTCTGGAGGTAAGTGATCGTTTACTTCAGCGTAAGTCAAGTAACCTTGTTCTTTACCTCGAGCAATCAATAATTTTAATTGGGATTGCTGTGATTGGGGCGAATTTTCTGACATTAATATACCTGCGTTAAATCTTCTAATGGATATTATATATTGTGCAATTTTATAATCGCGCAAACCCCTAATTATACAGGTCTGAGCGATATTTCTACAAGCTTTAGTTTGTACCGCTATTCGGCAATTTTTATTGCTTTGAGAGCAGTAATAATTGCTGATATTCCGCTTTTTCAGCTTGGGTAAGGCCTTCGGTACTGGATTTGTCTTGCAGTGTTCTTAACCGATTATTACGAGCGTCGGTTAAGAGGCGATCAATGCAATCGAGTAACTCTTGCTTTTCTTGCCCTTTAATTTTCTCTTCACGCTCTAAGATTGCTAGTTGAGCCAGTCGCTCGTAGAGCGGTTTGCCGCGCCAATGTTCCAGTAAAGCACCGCTGCTTAGATTGGGGTTTTTATGAATGATTTCAAGCAGTTCGTGCAATATTTTCGGCCCAGATGAGCTAAAACTGAGTAGCCAATCGAATCCCTCAATAGATAAGCCAATAGCAGGTTGTTGAAGTAATAAGGTTATTGCCAGTTGTACACTTTTATTCGTCTTTTGCGCAGGCTTCGAATGTTTTTTAGCTTCTGATCGATTTGTTTTTGGAGCAAAGCTGTTAGCTTCGCTTTGTTTGACTTGATTACCACCATCCAGCAAGGCGGATATCTTATCTTGAGCTAGTCCACTGGTCTCAGCCACTGACAGAGTAAAAAGGTCTCTATATACTGGGTCGGTTATTTTTTCTATATATGGTTTAGCAAGATGAACTAACTGACCTCTTCCGGCAACGGATTCTAAGTTGACCTGTGAGCTTAAGTACTTAAGTAGAAAGTCAAAAGTCGAGTGAGAGCGATCAACGAGGCGATTAAACTCTTCTTTTCCTACTTTTCGAACCATAGAGTCGGGATCTTCGCCGTCGGGTAAAAACATTAATTTAATTTCTCGGCCTTCACGCAACTGAGGTAATCCATGCTCTAGTGCTTTTAAAGCGGCAGCTCTTCCGGCTTTATCTCCGTCAAAGCATAAAACTAATTCACGACTGGTTCGGAACAATTGTTGGATATGAGTAGCGGTAGTTGCGGTGCCCAAGGTGGCCACGGCATTGGTAATGCCAAATTGCGCTAAAGCCACTACATCCATATAGCCTTCAACAATAAGAATTCGAGCTAAATTTCGGTTGGCTTGACGTGCTTGAAAAAGCCCATAAAGCTCATTAGATTTATGAAAAATGGGGGTCTCTGGCGAATTTAAATATTTGGGTTCGCCATCGCCCATGACTCTTCCCCCAAAAGCAATTACGCGACCACGTTTGTCTTTAATAGGGAACATGATGCGGTCACGAAAGCGATCGTAAACTCGAGACGAATCACCTTCTTTTTGGATCAGCATTCCGCAATCAATTAGCTGTTGTTTGAGCTTATGATTTTTAGCATTTGTTTTATTAAACCCGCCGAATAATTTTTCCAATGAATCCCAAGCGTCGGGAACAAAGCCCAAACCAAATTGCTTTGCGATCTCGCCGCTTAAACCTCTATTTTTTAAGTAGTTTACGGCATTTTTGCCGTGTGGAGATTTAAGTTGATTTTGATAGAAGTTGGCGGCCTTTGACATTAAATCATACAGCGAATTGTCGATTTTAGGACGATTATCAGTAGATTCTTCTCGGGGAACTTCTAGACCTAAAGTCATCGCCAATTCTTCAACCGCATCAGGAAACTCTAAGCGATCATATTCCATCAAAAAACTAATCGCATTGCCATTCATACCGCAACCAAAGCAATGATAAAATTGTTTGGTCTGGCTGACATTAAAAGAGGGGGTTTTCTCGCCATGAAAAGGGCAGCAAGCTTTATAGTTGGCACCAGCTTTTTTCAGCGGCACACGCGAATCGATCAGATCGACAATATCAACCCGATTAAGTAAATCTTGTATGAAATGTTGGGGTATTAAACCCATCTAGAAGAACCCATTAAACTTCAGTGCCATAAGTTTTTGGCTATCATAGCAGAGTGAGCAAATAAAAAAATGCTATTAAATAAATTGAATTTTAAAAGGGGGATTTAAGAAAGACGAGCTTTGATTTTACCACTCACAGGACCCATATCGGCGCGGCCTTGAAGTTGTGGCTTGAGCATTCCCATAACTTTACCCATATCACGGATTGATTCAGCGCCAGATTTTGCAATGGCATCTTCAATCAATTGATCGATTTCGGCATCCGTTAAGGGTTGAGGAAGAAAATCCTGAAGGACTGCAATTTCAGCATGTTCCACATCCGCCAGTTCTTGGCGACCTGCTTCTTCATACATTTTGATCGATTCGCGACGCTGTTTTACCATTTTATCTAAAATGGCTAGAACCGCCGTATCATCCAATTCAATACGCTTATCAACTTCAATCTGCTTAATCGCAGCTAGCGCCAAACGAATAGTGGTTAAACGTGCTTTATCTTTCGCACGCATAGCCTCTTTCATGGCATCGCTAATAGTAGCTTTTAAATCTGACACGGCAATTCCTGCTAGCTTAAGTTATTGAAAACTAAAGCTATTAGTACAAGCGAATGCGACGAGCGTTCTCGCGAGACACTTTCTTAGCAGCACGCTTAACCGCAGCAGCTTTTTCACGCTTACGAACAGATGTTGGCTTCTCGTAGTATTCACGCTTACGAACTTCCGCCAAAATACCTGCTTTTTCACATGAACGCTTGAAGCGACGCAATGCAACGTCAAATGGCTCGTTGTCTTTTACTCTTACGCTTGGCATTAAAAATCACCTAACCTTAAAATAGTGTTTAAATAATAAAATCAATAAGTTAACTCTTGTACATTGCTCTAAAAACAATGAAATCAGGCACCAAAAAAGCACTCCTGACTACAAGAGGGCGGGAATTTTAGCTATTTTTTGATCAAAAAGCAAAGGATCAATGGTCAAAAAACACTTTAATTCATTGCCATAGCCAATTATAGCTCAATCCCGCATCAGATCTCGCTAAATGATTGAAACTGGATTAAAATTCCAGCAATAAATCTGTAATGATAAATCTATGAAAATCCTTGGCATTGAAACTTCATGTGATGAAACAGGCATCGCTATTTATGATAGCGAACAGGGCATAATTGCCGATGCACTTTATTCGCAAGTTGAGTTGCATGAAGAGTACGGCGGAGTAGTGCCAGAATTGGCTTCCCGCGACCATGTGCGTAAGGCCATTCCATTGATTAAGCAAGTTTTAGCAGAAGCAAATTGCACTAAAAATGACATTGATGCCATTGCCTATACCAAAGGACCTGGATTGATTGGCGCTTTGTTTGTCGGTGTAGGGGTAGGACGCAGCCTTGCCTACGCTTGGGATATTCCAGCAATTGGTGTTCATCATATGGAAGGCCATTTATTAGCGCCTTTATTAGAAGATGAAAAACCTGAATATCCTTTTGTCGCTTTGCTAGTTTCTGGCGGCCATACCTTATTGGTTGATGTACAGGGGCTCGGCGAGTACAAAATCCTTGGCGAATCGATTGATGACGCCGCTGGCGAAGCCTTTGATAAAACTGCCAAGATTATGGGCTTGGGCTATCCAGGCGGACCAGCCATTGCCAAGCTCGCATTAAATGGCCGTGCAGGAATTTATAAATTACCAAGACCAATGACCGATCGTCCTGGTTTAGAGTTTAGTTTTTCAGGCTTAAAAACGGCGGTTGCTAATCTCTACATGAAGTCTGATAAATCCAAACAGGCGTTGGCAGATATTGCTTATGCCTTCCAAGAAGCTGTAGTGGATACGATTTTTATTAAATGCCGCCGTGCCTTAGAACAAACAGGCCATAAAAGACTTGTTGTAGCCGGCGGGGTCTCTGCCAATGTTTCCTTACGTGAAAAGCTTTCTGAGCTACTCGAATCTAAAGGTGGCAAAGCCTACTACCCAAGACCAAAGTTCTGCACCGACAACGGCGCCATGATTGCTTATGCAGGCTATGCTCGTTATCAAGCCGCAAAAAATGGTAATGGAGAATTTGAAGAGCCAGCCATCCGAGCAAAGCCTAGGTGGCCGATTGAAGAGTTATAAATAGCTAAAACTTATTGCTTGTAAATAGTCCCATCTAAACCAATTGCTAATGGTCGTAACTGAGTATATCTCTGGCCATTAACCCAAACCCTTTTTCGAATTTCAACTAAACACCTTGTATAGTTGCAGTTTAATATTTTAGTCGGGATAACTTCTTTTTTATCTTCAGCTTTAACCTGTGCCCATTTGAATTCACGAATGATATCAGCAATATAGCTCGCATCAATAAAGTGTACTTCACCTTTATAAAAAGAAAATGCATACACCAAAATTGAATTATTCACGTCAATTGATGAAACAAAAAAGTTCTTATCTTTATTCCATAATCCAGAGTCTATACTTTCCCGAATACTATCCTTGGGAGTTTTATTTTTAAGCTGTGTATATAAACGGTTTATCAAATCTGCACTTTCAATTGAGTAACAGAAAGGGCTAGTAATAATTAAAATCAATAAGAATAAAGTTCTTTTCATATATATAGCTCTACCCCATCCAAAAGCCTTTGCGATGCGAAACGCCTAGAGTTTTAGTGCAGCTTGAACAAAAATACACAAAGCGTTTGCCTAAAGTGGTTTTAACTTCCTGGTAAGCAAGTTCTGTCAGTTTAGCCACGCAATGAGGACAAGTAGGGTGCAAGTCATTTCTTTCGGTTGCTTTTATCATGGTATTTCCTTTGTTTTAGTCTTATTAATTTAACGTAGAACTAATAAAATTATTCCCTGTTAACCTGTAATTCTAGAGCCTAGCAATTGAGCCACAACAACTCCTAGAAGCGATACGAACATTAATATCGCTAAATTTAGTGGCGTTCCGTCGTAAAGTAAGCCCAATAAAATTCCTGCAAATGCGCCGCTTCCAAAACGCAGAGTGCCAATTACCGCGGTTGCAGTACCTGATTGTTCTGGGAACTGAGTTAATATTAACGCATCAGAATTCACAGTGACTAGAGCCAAGCCTCCGATCAAAGGGAATAGGCTCGCTACCGTATAATGAATCGATAAATCGAGTTTAGTGACAAGCAGTAATAGGCCTGCGCTGATAAGCCCAATGGTCATACCGATATACAACATAAATTTAGAGCCTTTTTTAACTACTAATCGAGTATTGATAATGTTAGCGGTAAAAAGCGCGAGAACATTGATGCCGAATAAAATACTAAAGTAGGTTTCGCTGGCCTTAAAATATTCGATATAAACAAAGGCAATTGCTGTGATGTAGCAGAAAAAAGCGAACGAGCCCAACATTGAACTGGTGATATTAACTAATGATTTTTTCGTTCCAAAAACTAATTTATAGTTACTGAAAAACTCATGAAACCAATTGCGGTCACTTTTCGAAGGGATACTTTGCGGCAATTTCCAAATGACTAGCCCTAAGATAAGAATGGCGTAACCCGCTAGCGTATAAAAAATACTTTGCCAAACCGAAATTTCCAGAATCAAACTACCAATTGCAGGGGCAATTAATGGAGCTATCATCATAATCATACTGACATAGGACAAACCTTTTGAGGTATGTTCGCCGTACAAATCTCGGATAATACCAGCGACAACAACCGTAGCTCCACTGCCAAACAGTGCTTGAGCAAATCGAAGCCCAAGAAAATAGTCAGCTTGATTCGTTATAGCTAACAATAACGAACAAATAATAAATCCTAGCAAGCCTGTAATGGCCACTTTGCGGCGTCCAAGTCTATCCGCCATAGGTCCAAAAATCAGCATGCCCAACGCGTAGCCAGCTAAGTAGAGACTAAGCGATACTTGGATAGCGTTGTTACTACTATTGAGGTCTTTAGCGATGGTTGGCATCGCAGGTAAATACATATCAATTGCAAGCGGTGTGATTGCGACCATAGAAGCCAAAAGTGGCAGCAGACGAAGCGGGTTTTTATTATAGTTATTAGATGTCATTAGAGGCCTTAATTGATGGCGTATTTGATTAGCTGTTGGTAATAATCTTTACATTCTTCAACAACAGCTGCTTGATGTTTTTTTAAGCTAATAGTTTTTTTTGTGAAAGGCTGGAAACAGGTGGATTTCTCTACGGTTTCATACCAATAGGGCGCCCAAACACCATCGCTATCCCTTTTCCCTTTTGGCCATTGCAGCATTTCTTCATAAAAGGGAATATCTAATTGCTGACAAATTTTTTCTTGATGCGACTTAGGGTTTTCCAGAAAACGATGAGAATCAATTACTAAAGGCGTTACACCATTTTTATCTCTTAAATAGTTGAATAGCTTTACTTGCTGGCGAAATCCCAAGTCATCGGCTATGACTTCATCCCGAGCTTTGGAATAAGATGCCACCACATAGCGCGGATCTCGAATCAAAAAGCAATTGGTGAGCTTGTCTAGCCAAGCCAATTCAATTTCATCAAGTAGATGGTGACTCATGTGTTTTTGATAATAAATTTCAGCGTCACTAAAAGGTTGCGTTAATTCTGCAGCTACGCTTTGCCAATCGTTTGGTTGGGATGCTAGGACTTCCTCATTGCCAGGGTGAATTATGCGAGTGGTTTTTAAGTAATAAGCGTATAAAGGCTCATCGACTACTTTGGTATCTGGACGGTTCTCCCATGATCGCATCATGGCCGTAGAAATATTTCTCGGCCCTGACCACATAGCTATAGCTTTCATTACTGATATTCCTTTTCTACCAAGTCTTTATACAATCCTTGTAACTTATTAATCATAGGATTGTCGCCTTTGGTACCAATTTCACGCCCGTCCACTTCATTGACCGGCGTAAGACCAGCAAAAGTGCCAGTTACAAATGCTTCATTGGCGCCATAAACTTCAGTCAAAGTGAAATTCTTTTCAAATACGGGAATATCATTTTCTCGGCAAAGCCTGATAACATTTTGGCGAGTAATTCCGCCTAAGCAATAGTCGCCAGTAGAAGTCCAGACTTCTCCTTTGCGAACAATGAAGAAGTGAGTGGAATTACAGGTGGACACAAAACCATGCGGATCCAGCATTAATGCCTCGTCGGCACCGGCTTTTGTTGCTTGGATGCAGGCGGTAATGCAATTGAGCTTAGAGTGGCTATTGAGCTTTTGGTCTTGCACATCGGGATAACCGCGTCGGACATGAACAGTAAACAGCGATATACCGTTATTAACCACATTCGGATCGGGATTTTTGTATTCTGGAATAATTACTATAGTTGCAGAGCTGATAGTTACGCGAGGATCTTGATAAGGTGTCGATTTAACACCGCGAGTGACCATTAATCGAATATGCACATTAGTGCTCATATCATTGGCTTTTAGAGTGTCGTAAATTCGCTCGACTAGCTGTTCACGACTAATGCCTACATCCATATCAATCGCTTTTGCACCTTGATACAGTCGATCCATATGCTCATCAATAAAGGCGATGACGCCATTATGAAGTCTTAATCCTTCCCAGACTCCATCACCGAGAATGAAGCCACTATCAAAAACTGAAACTTTAGCTTCTGCTCGTGGAAACAGCTCACCATTGATATTGATTAAAATGGCTTCGTTGCGTGGATCTTTTTGATAATCGTGGGTGCCTTTTGCCATGATTTTTACCTTGTCGTAAAACGTATTAGAGAACAATCCGAAAGAATCTGTTTTCCTTTATGCTCGTAATAGATGTAGCTTTCTCCACCATTTAACTTAGGATAGCTATCTTCAACGTAATAGCATGAGGTTAAATTAGACAAAGGGATTACTACTTCATGCTCTTTCAAGTCTTTGTTAGTACAAGATCTTATTTTATCAATGGCTAAATTTTCCCCGACAAACTGCTGAATTTTGATAAAAGTTCTGTCGTCCTTGCTCAAATAGTTTGTGCAAGCGCTATTGATAGCTACGACAAATAAAAGTAGGAGAGTGTGCTTCATGTTTTCTTATCCGTTAACTTTCGTTCAGTACCTTGCCATAAGTTTTTAATGTTGCTTCGATGTCGCCAAACCAAAATGAGTGACATGGCAAAGAGCGGGAAGAAATATTTTTTATCAATATAAAAGCCAAAGGCAGACACTGCGATACCGGTTAGTAATGAAGCCAGTGACGAGTAGCGCGTAAAGAATGCTGTAATCATCCAAGTAATAAGCCCATAAAACAATAAGACGGGTGAAAGGGCAACTAGTACGCCAAAGTAGGTAGCCATGCCTTTACCGCCTTTGAAACTAAAATATAGTGGATATAAATGGCCAATAAATGCCATAAAGCCAACCCAACCTAAATTTCGATTATGTAACTCTAGCGCATAGCCAATCAATATAGGAATTACAGCTTTGAGAATATCGCCAATAAGAGTAAAAACCGCAGCCTTTTTGCCTCCTAACCGCAGAACATTGGTTGCACCAGGGTTATTGGAGCCAAAGTCTCTTGGATCAGGTAAATTCATGATGCGACACACTATAACCGCACTGGATATGGAGCCAGTGAGATAGGCTAGGATGAGTAATGCGATAGTTGCAGCGTCCACTCAGCTTCTCGGTTGATTGTCACTTATGATAATTATTAAGTCTTTATAACAAATCTGGCTAAATTTGCTATCCTATGCTTCAAGAAAATTACAATAACTATTAAAAACCTGCGAGAAAAGAGTGGATATAACTTTTATTGAAGATTTAAAAGTCGATACGGTCATAGGTATTTATGATTGGGAACGACAAATTCGCCAAACCATCAGTATCGATTTGGAAATGGGGTGCGATATTTCTCAAGCAGCTAGTGAGGACACTATTGACCATTGTTTAGATTATAAGTCAGTAGCTAAACGGATTATTAGCTTTGTTGAAGAAGCTGAGTACCAAACTGTAGAAACCCTTGCAGAGAAAATTGCTGAAATAGTTCGAGAAGAATTTAATGTACCTTGGCTAAGACTTAAAGTGAGCAAGCCAGGTGCGGTTCGTGGTTCCAAAAATGTTGGTGTGTTGATTGAAAGAGGTGCCAAGTAATTAATGGCAACTATCTATATCAGCATTGGTTCTAATCAAAATGCAGAAGCGCAGATTCAGTATGGTGTGAAACGTCTTACTGAGATGTTTTCGAAGCTTGAGTTATCGAGCGTTTATGAATCAGAAGCGGTTGGTTTTGACGGTGATAACTTTTTAAATTTAGTCGCTAAAGCTGAAACTCAGTTAACCATCTCCCAAGTGGATCAAGCATTTAAACGAATTGAAGCTGCGGCGGGTCGTCGACGCGATGTCCCCAAGTTTAGTGACAGAGCTTTAGATATTGATTTATTGTTATATAGTGATTTAGTTTGTTCAAAGCCGGTTAAATTACCTCGTGATGAAGTGACCAAGCACGCTTTTGTATTGTTGCCAATGGCAGAATTGTCTCCAAATCTGATTCACCCAACAGAAAAAGAAACATACCAGCAGTTGTGGGATAGCTTTCGAGCAAAAGAGCAACAAAAGCTGTGGGCAATCCCTTTTGCTTGGAATAAGGAAAAATAAATGGCGGTAGCATTAGTCACTGGTGCGGCGATAAGAGTAGGCCGCGCAATCGCATTGCAATTAGCCCAAGAGGGTTTCGATATTGCGCTCCACTATAATGGATCTGAAGAAGCTGCGAATCAAACCGCTGTTGAAATAGAAGCATTAGGCAGAAACGTCATTTGTTTGAAAGCTGATCTTAATGCTTTGAATGAAACAGAAAGCAAATTTTTGATGGAGAGCGCAGCTAAGCTAGGTGAGTTAAAGGTTTTGGTAAACAGCGCGGCGATATTTCCTGAGAAAGATGGAATTCACGAATCTCTATCGCACTGGGACCCAGTGATGAATATCAATCTAAAGGCTCCACTACTACTTGCGCAGGCTTTTGCATTTTTGGTTAAGCAAGATTCACATATCATTAATATTTTAGATAACCGTATCAATACTCCTGATGGAGATAGTCTCATATATCGTTTATCAAAATCAGCTTTATGGCAGCTAACTGAATGTTTAGGCAAAGACCTAGCTCCAAAAATTCAAGTTAATGGTTTAGCACTAGGTGCAATTATGGCACCGCCAGGTGCTGATGATTTGCATTTTAAGCGGATGGCAAACCATATACCTCTTAAAAGAACGGGCTCACCGCAAGCCGTGGCAGAAGCAGTTTCTTTTTTAGTATCACAAAACTTCATTACTGGTGCTGTAATTCCTATCGATGGTGGTGAATTTATTTAATGAAGCACCCCAAGTTTTGCCAATCGTTTGAGCAATACCAATCTTACATTCAAGATGAATTAAAGCGTCAGCAATTGCCGGATGCAGCTCCAGAGGCCATCTTAACAAGTTACACCTTAGCTCAAGAAATTTGCGAGCTCATCAAAACCAATGGCCATATACGGTTTTCGTCTTTTATGGAGATGGCACTATATGAACCCGGGCTAGGTTATTATGCGGCGGGAAACCAGAAGTTTGGGACTGGAGGAGACTTTGTTACAGCTCCTGAAATATCACCTTTATTCGCACAATGTTTTGCTGGACAGTTTATTCAAGCTTTTGAAAAAATTGAAACCAATATATTAGAAATAGGTGCTGGCTCAGGAATCTTTGCCGCCGAAGCATTATTGGCTCTTGAAGAGTTAAGCTCATTGCCTGGGCAGTATTTCATTTTAGAGGTTTCGGCTGAGCTACGGTATAGGCAAAAGCAAACCATAGCATCGAAAGCTCCTAAATTGATCAATAGAGTTGTATGGCTAGATGAACTGCCAGAAGAATTTAATGGAGTGATTTTTGCCAACGAGGTGGTTGATGCTATTCCTGTGGAGTTATATAAGCAATCACCAGAAAATGTCTATCAAGGTTTTGTAAAGGCAGGAGACGACGGCTTCTTCTTTGATTGGCACTGTTTACTAGATGAGGATAATAAGACCACACAATCAGTTAGGCAAGAAGGTTCTTTTGAGCAAAGGCCACTTGCTGCAGGTTGGATAGAGTCGATATTGAATAGTTGCAATAAGGCCGTGGTGTTTCTAGTGGATTATGGCTATTCCGAAAGCGAATTATTATCTACGAATAGATCTCAAGGAACGCTTCAGCATTATTACCGACATCATAAGACCGCTAATCCTTTAGCGTTAATCGGGATGCAAGATTTAACTAGCTCTGTAGATTTTACCCAATTGGCTGTAACTGCTGATCAAGAATCAGCGCAAATTTTAGGCTATACCACTCAGTCATTTTTCTTGATAGGGGCTGGTATCGAGCAAATAGCGCAACAAATGATGGAGCAAATGTCGGCATCTGATACAATGCAACCCTTAAAAATAGGGCAAGAGTTAAAGCAACTTTTGATGCCTGATGAGATGGGTGAAACTTGTAAAGTATTAAGTTTGGCTAAGGGTGTCGAACTTGATTTAACAGGCTTCTCTCTAAACAATCAAATACACAAGTTATGAAAAAGATATATTGGCTAGCAATAATAATTGCCTGGGGCTTGTTGCCTCAAACCGCATGGGCCGCTCAGGAAAAATTGCCATGGTGGGGGATTTTGTTATTAGTTTCCTCAATATCCACGGCTATTTCAGTGGTGCTTGTATGGAAAAATAAAAAACTAGAAACTTTTACCGAAAAAGCTATGGGTTTTGGTGCTTGGTTTTGGTTTATTATTTTTCTTCAGATCATGGTTTATGGTTTTTATCTTGCTATAGAAAAGTACTTAAATTAAAAGAGATTAAAAATGGATTGGCTACAAGCGATATTTCTAGCACTGGTTCAAGGTTTAACTGAGTTCTTACCAGTTTCAAGTTCAGCACATCTAATTTTAACTTCAAAGATTTTAGGCTGGCAGGATCAAGGTTTAGCTTTTGATGTGGCAGTGCATGTAGGAACCTTAACCGCGGTTCTTGTTTACTTCCGTAAAGAAGTGGCTGAAATGATAACGGCTTGGTTTAGTTCAACTTTTAAAGGTAATCATACTCCCAATTCTCGTCTGGCATGGGCTGTAATCCTTGGAACCATTCCGGTCGGCCTATTTGGGCTATTTATCGAAATGAATGATGCTATTGGCAACTATATTCGAGATAACGGTTTATTGGTCATTGCTATCACTACTATATTTTTTGGTTTGTTATTAGCTGTTGCTGATAGACGCTACAAAAGTGCAGATCCCGAAAAGCTTAAAGATGAATACCAGCTTTCTTGGAAAGATGTTGCCATGATTGGCGGAGCACAAGCGTTAGCATTAATTCCAGGGACTTCGCGCTCAGGTGTGACCATGACTGCCGCTGCATTGCTAGGCTTTACACGAACAGCCGCAGCTCGTTACTCATTCTTGCTTTCTATCCCTGCTATTTTATTACCCGGCGGCCTTAAAGGGTATCAAATGGTAAGTGACGGCACACAGTTCGATTGGAGCTTTTTGATTCTTGGTGTTGTAGTTTCAGCTATAAGCGCTTTTGCCTGTATTCACCTATTCCTAAAATGGCTTGAAAAAATAGGCTTTATGCCATTTGTTTGGTATCGCTTGGCGTTAGGTTTTGGCTTATTAACTCTGTATTTTATGCCATAGATTTGTTCGGGTTTTTAAAGGTTTAAAAAGTTAGATTTTTAATTTGCTGCAATTTTATTTTATTGATCTCTTCACCAAGTTTTATTCCTTCAAACCCTTTCTCTATTAATGATTGCGTATCTACATCTTTCGACGCTTCATAACACTTCCAAAGGTGCGCACCTTGTGGGTAAGGTTTATCTTCATTATAAAGACGACCATTAAAATCGGCTTCACAAGTAGTGATAAACTGTTTAAGAAACTCAGGGTTGCGATAAGCTTTTAAGCCTTTGAGTACTTTTAAAATAGTATTGGGGCGAAGCTCAAACATTTTATGGCAGTGTAGATGATAGCGAGAAACTTGTATGGCTAACTCTTGATATTCTTTTGGAGTCTTCAAGCGGCGACAAGCTTTTTGAATAATTGGTACACCAGCTTCTTCATGGCCCTTATGGTGTGGCCATTCGTCCGATGGGGTTGCTCCTTTCCCTAAGTCATGGAATAGTGCAGCAAAACGTACAGTTGGGTCTTGAGTTTTTTTTGATGCCTGTTCAAGCACCATCATAGTATGAACACCGGTATCAATTTCAGGATGCCATTTTTCTGGATTAGGGATGCCCCACAGTTTATCCAGTTCTGGTATCAATGCCTTTAGAGCACCACACTCACGTAATACTTGAAAATAAATCCATGGCGATTCAGTTTCTAGGGATCTTTGTGTTTCTTGCCAGACTCTTTCTGCAGTTAGTTCCGACATTTCACTTTCTGCTAACTGCCTCATTAGCTCTAGTGTTTCCTGAGCGATGGTAAAACCAAGGTGGTAAAACCTTGCAGCAAAGCGTGCCACTCGTAATACTCGAAGCGGGTCTTCAGCAAAAGCCGGTGAAACGTGGCGTAAAACTCTATTTTTTAAATCTTGCTGACCATTAAAAGGATCAATGATTGAGTCATCATCAGCTTTTGCCATAGCATTAATGGTTAAGTCACGACGAATGAGATCTTGTTCAATGGTAATGTCAGGAGAAAAATCTACCGAAAAACCCTTATAACCTTTACCGGATTTCCTTTCAGTTCGGGCAAGGGCGTATTCTTCGCCAGTTGTAGGATGTAAAAAAACGGGAAAGTCCTGTCCGACTTCTTTGAACCCTTTTTTCAGCATTTCCTTTGGACTTGAGCCAACCACCAGGAAATCTTTATCTTTTATTGGAAGGTCAAGTAATTCGTCTCTAACTGCACCCCCAACTAAATAAATTTGGCTCATTCTGTATCCTTCGACTTGTTTAAGCGACAATCTTGAATATCAGTATTGTCATACATGCAAAGATATCCTTTTTTAATTTTGCCTTCAGATGTCATACAAGTTTCTACGCTGACTTTACGATTTAAGTCGGCAAGTGCTGTTCGAATAATGTTTTTCTCTATATTGCTTAATGAAGGAGTCGTTTGTTTTCTCAGATTGAGCTTATGTTTTTTAATACTTTTTTTTATGTTGACAATCGAAACTTCACATTGTGCTTTGCTCAGAGTTGTTGGTTTTGCTTGAGCTTGGCTAAAATTAGTCATTAATATGAAGAACATACCAGTCACTAAAATAGTGGCTTTAGCCATTGAAGTCTCCAATTTTGTTCAAAATTAATATATAGTCATGATAACAAAGGCATTTTCATAAACAAATAACAAATCAGGGCAATGGGGTTTATGTATAAGGATTTCTTCGGACTAAAAGAGTCGCCATTCACCATTTCACCCGATCCTCGCTATCTTTTCATGAGCGAAAGACATCGGGATGCACTAGCTCATCTGTTATACGGTATTGGCGAAGGTGGCGGATTTGTATTGCTTACTGGTGAAGTTGGGACGGGTAAAACTACCGTTTGTCGCTGCTTACTTGAACAGCTACCAAAAAATGTACGTTTAGCTTATATTTTAAATCCAAAACTTAATTCTGTTGAGTTAATGGCAACTATGTGTGACGAACTGGGAATTCATTATGATCCTGGTGAGTCTAGTTTAAAAACCTTTACCGATTTATTAAGCAATTATTTATTAAAAGCTCATGAACAAGGCTTGAATACCGTTCTTATGATTGATGAAGCGCAAAACTTGAGCGTGGATGTTTTAGAACAAATTCGACTATTAACCAATTTGGAAACCAACCAGAAAAAATTACTACAAATCATCCTTATTGGTCAGCCTGAGTTACAAGAATTATTAGCCAAAAAAGAATTGCGCCAATTAGCACAAAGAATAACCGCGCGTTACCACTTACGTCCGCTTTCTATTAGAGAAACTAAAGCCTATTTAGAGCATCGATTACGTATTGCAGGGGTGAATCACCCGATTTTCACCAACAAGGCTATTCAGCAAATTCATAAGTCCAGTCAGGGCGTTCCAAGAATTATTAATGTGATTAGTGATAGAGCCTTGTTGGGAGCTTTCTCAGAAAACCAGGCGAAAGTTACGGATAAAACCATTCTTAAGGCTGCCGATGAAGTATTAGGTAAGAAGGCTAAAACTCACATTGAAAAAGAACCCAACCAAGGGTTTAAGTGGGCATGGCTTGGATACGCTGCAATTGTGCCTCTAGCAATATGGGCCTGGTTTGCTTTCCAGTCTTATCAAGGTAAGCAAGAAGCAGAAAAGGCTAGACTGGTAGCAGAGCAAGCAGAAGAAAAGCGTAAACTGCAATTGGAAATGACTCAGCAGCAAAAGGCAATGGAGGCGCGTTTAAATCAATTAACGCCTGAGAAAATGGCCAAAGAATTTTGGAATAGCCAAAGTTGGGACCGCAATGGAAGTTTAGCTTCTCAGAATCTACTTGCACTTTGGGGGGTTGAATATACTCCTTATCAATCCGGTGATGCATGTGTTTTTGTGAAGAGCTATACGTTGGAGTGCGATAAGGGAACTGCAGACTGGGGATTTTTAGAGAAATTAAACCGGCCCGTCAGTTTAAGATTTCAATCAGGTACGACAGGTACTTTTTGGGGGGTTTTAACAGCATTATCACCTCATGAAGCCACTCTTCAGTTTGGAACTAATCAAGTCGTTGTGGCTCGAGATAAACTAAATCCTATTTGGACAGGTGAATATCAATTATTTTGGAAAAAACCTTCTGGTATGGCTGAATCTATTAAATTGTGGAGTCGCGGCTCGTCTTTTAATTGGCTAAAGAGTTCTATTGAAAAAATTGAAGGCTCTGCTCCGGCGACCACTCAATACAACCGACAGATTAAGAACTGGGTTGAAGACTTCCAAAAAGACAATGGCTTGATTAGCGACGGAGTGGTTGGAAAGCATACCGTTATCATGATTAATAATTTAACGGTGGATAATATTCCTACGTTGAATTTAGTTGAGGGAGGGCGCTAATGTCATATATTTTAGATGCCTTAAAGAAAAAAGAAACTGAAAACTCTGAAGTGGTTCCAGACATCCAAAGCCAGCATTATCATTCGGAGTTTGAAACAGAATCTTCTCTAAATTGGAAACTCATAGCTCTTATTATCGGTTTGATTGTCAGTGCTGCGATAATCTACTTAGCTTATTCATTAGGGCAACGACATGAGTTTAGTGAAGAGTCGAGTATAGCTGTCGAACAATCAAATGATCTGAAAGAAAATGCTGCGGCTGTGCAGAGTGATAGTTCCTCAGCCGTCGGAACTGAGTCGGTTACTAATCAAGCGCAAGATAAAGCTGTGTTGCAAGTAGAGGCAAAGCCTATTGAGGTAAAAACTCCTGTAGTTCAAAAAGTAGCAATTGCAAAACCAAAGCCTGAGAAAGTTGCTGTGGCGAAAGACCAAGTGACTCAAGACTTACCACCGGAAGTTATTAATGATTCAACTATAGGAGCTACTAGAGCTGAGCCTATAACTGAAATTATAAGTGACAATTTCGAAGGGTTACCCTCGATTCGTTATACCAGCCACGTTTATGCAGACGCCCCTAAAGATAGGTTTGTGATGTTGAACGGTCGCTCAATAGGGATCGGGCAAAAGCTTCCTAATGGGGTTAGAATTGTAGATATTTTAGAAGATGATCTTATGATTTCTTATCAAGGTGAAAGCTATAAGATCCCTTCTTTGACGGATATAAAATAGACGTTATATTTGGCTGAAAGATCCATCTCGAACTAGGTCACGAGGAAGACTATTTTTTATTCGATTAGAAACTTTTTTTCCAAGCCCAATCGGTTTTTCTTGGTATGTTAGAACTAATTCTCCAGAATAGTCATCAAGCGATTGCTCAGGATAAATATCACGTCCTAGATAAAAATCACACACCTGTTGAATATCTAGTTCAAAGCGGGATTTCTTTATTTTACTGCTAAAAGCGGTAACGGCTTGGTGCTCTAAACGAAATCCTTTTTTGTGAGACTCGACAAGTTTAACGCCTATTCTTGCCATTTTAATTTTTTCTATGAGTTGCTCAATGCCTTCAGGGAAAAACCATACTTCGTTATCTCGTTGCCACAAGTGATTGTGAATGTCACTTAAATCCCAAGCAAAATGCTCCATATACTGATTTAAATTTATAAAGGTTTTCTTATCAATGGGAATGAATGGAAATTTATTTTTGAAGTTAGTAGCTTGGTGCTCTGATAGCTGCTTTGTTTTTTGGAAGCAAGCTACAAAAAAACCTTCGCTATCGAATATTTGCGGATAAACATGAAGATAACCTTCTTCAGTAGCGGCTTTATTTGAACCAGGAAATAATGAGTCTAAATTATAAATAGAGACGTGCTGAGAATATTTATCTAATAGGTACTGGCAAACGTCCTGATTTTCTTCACGTGAAAGTGTGCAGGTTGAGTAAACTAAAGTTCCACCTGGCTTCAATGCTTTGAATGCAGAATCTATCAATTGTTTTTGCAGTTCTGACATGGAGTTAACAGAGTTTAAATTCCAATGACTTAATGCATCCTGATCTTTTCGAACTGTTCCTTCTCCACCACAGGGTGCATCTAATAAAATAGCATCAAATTGTTCCGGAGTTCGTTCGCCAAAATAACGGCCATCGCCGTGAGTAATGCAAACATTCGATGTGCCGCAACGTTGTATATTTGAAAACAAGCCTTTGACTCGAGAGGAAGATAACTCATTAGCCACGATGAGTCCTTGATTGTTCATCATAGCTGCTATTTGGGTGGTTTTAGACCCTGGAGCTGCCGCCATATCTAAAACCATACTTGGATTTGAGCAAGCTGCAAATAATGCTGTGACAGGTAACATGGAGCTGGCTTCTTGAATATAGAATTGTCCTTGCTGATGATCAATCAAGTTACCTAGTTTTTCAGGTAAGGCCTTTCTTGTTTCATCAATCCAATAACTTCCAGTAGCCCATGGAATCGGTGTTAATTGATAGCCATATTGTTGCCATTTCGTATAAATACTTTCTACATCGAAGTGAAGACTATTAATTCGAATACTTCGACGCAATGGTTTTTGGCAAAAATCTATAAAAGACTCTAATTGCTCACCGACTAAACCTTGTTTAGAAATATGATTTATAAAGTCTTGTGAAATAATCGCCATAATAATAGATCTTTTTGTATATAAAAAAGGCGCTTGTGTTGCCACTAGCGCCATAGTTAGCTTTATTGATTTTTACTCATCATCGCCTAGTGATAACAAGGTCGCATTACCACCAATTGCTGCGGTATTGTTAGTGCGAGTATGCTCTGTGCCAAAACGATGTAGATAGTGCGGACCACCAGCTTTAGGGCCGGTGCCCGATAATCCTTGACCACCAAAGGGTTGCACGCCTACCGTTGCTCCAATCATATTACGATTGATATAGACATTACCTACACGAACGCGTTTATCAATATAGGCTGCTGTTTTCTCATTACGAGAATGAATACCTAAGGTTAAACCGTAACCATAATTATTGATTTCTGCGATGACCTTGTCCAAGTCTTTAGCTTTATAAGTTACCAAGTGTAAAATAGGGCCGAACCACTCTTGAGATAAATCATTAATAGAGTCTATTTTAAATGCGGTTGGTGCTACAAAGTGACCATCAGTTAAGCCTTCTGGCATAGGGCTTTCTGAAATGAGCTTACCAGCACTCTTAAGCTCTTCGATATGACCAAGTAACTCTTCTTTTGATGCGTTATCAATTACAGGGCCTAAATCAGTTTTAAGTAATGTTGGATTTCCTACTTTTAATTCCTGCATGGCACCAGATAACACCTCGATGATTCGAGGTGCTATATCTTCTTGCACGTATAACAAACGCAGTGCAGAACAGCGTTGCCCCGCACTGGTAAAGGCTGAGTGGATAACATCTTCAATGACTTGCTCGGCAAGTGCTGAACTATCAACGATCATGGCATTTTGGCCGCCGGTTTCAGCAATTAAGGGAGCTATCACGCTATCACGCGCAGCTAGAGTACGATTAATCGTATGCGCAGTATCTGTAGAGCCGGTAAATGCAACACCAGCAACTCTAGGATCAGACAAAACGGTTTTGCCAAAAGTAGAGCCGCGGCAAGGAACAAAATGCAACACCTCTTTTGGAATACCCGCTTGGTGCATTAATTGAACCGCGCGATAAGCCACGATTGTTGTTTGATCTGCAGGCTTTGCTAGTACGGTATTACCGGCCACTAGGGCTGCGACCACTTGACCAGTGAAAATGGCCAATGGGAAATTCCAAGGGCTAATGCAAGCAAAAGCACCACGGCCTTGCATGTATAAATCATTCGACTCACCGGTTGGTCCAGGTAAAGATTTTTCTTGGCCAAAGTCTTCGCGAGCACGGTTTGCATAATAGCGGCAGAAATCAACCGCTTCACGAACTTCATCTATGCCATCTTGCATGGTTTTGCCGCCATCACGGCTACATATGGCTATTAGCTCATGCTTATTTTCTTCAAAAGATTCTGCAATTTTATCCAGGATTTCAGCTCGAGTTTCTACAGGCGTCATGTCCCAAGCAACAAAGTTTTCTTGTGCAATTTTGAGTGCTTCTAGAGATTGCTCTTCATTTGCTTTATGTTTGGTTCCAATTTGCTGCGATTGATCGTATGGGCAAAAAACTTGTTCCTCAGATGTAGTCAGTTCTTTACCGCCAATAATCGGCTTAGCATGCCATTGGTTATTAAGATGCGATTCGACTTTTTGCATAAAAGGGTCAATTTCACTATTGATATGCAAATTAGTGCCCGCTGAATTAGTACGTGGTTTATTACCTTCTTTGGCATAAATTTCGGTAGGCAAAGGAATGCGATTATTATGCAACGTCGGGTATGCTTTTAAAATTATCGAAGGGTGCTCGACCAAATCAATAACCGGCGTGTTTTTATCTACCAGCTGGTGAACAAACGAAGTATTGGCTCCGTTTTCTAATAAACGACGAACTAAGTAAGGAAGTAGGTCTTTATGATTACCAACGGGCGCATAAATACGGCAACGTAAGCCTTTGTATTTTTCTAAGATCAGATCATAAAGAACTTCACCCATGCCATGTAAGCGCTGGAATTCAAAGTCTCGGCGATCGCCTGCCATGTTCATAATACTAAATACAGTTTGTGCATTATGAGTGGCAAACTGAGCATAGAAACTTTCTTGAGTGCTCAAGATAAATTTGGCACAAGCTAAGTAAGAAACATCGGTCGCAGCTTTTCTTGTAAATACGGGATAACTAGCTAAACCAGCTTGCTGTGACCATTTAACTTCTGAGTCCCAATAAGCGCCTTTAACTAAGCGCAATGGAATGCGTCGGTTATGTTTCTTAGATAAAGCATCTAACCAGCCAAGAACCGGTAACGCTCGTTTTGAATATGCTTGAACGACCATCCCAAAGCCATCCCAACCTTGGCAGATTTCTGAGTCAAAAATCGCTTCAAAGATTTCTAAAGAAAGTTCTAAGCGGTCAGCTTCTTCTGCATCAATAGTAATTGCCACATCTAATTCACGAGCTTGCTTGGCTAGTGTTTTAACGGTAGAAACCATCTCTGTAAGGACGCGATCTTTTTGCCCGACTTCATATCGAGGATGAAGTGCAGAAAGTTTGATTGAAATGCTGGGTGCTAATTGACCATCTTGTGTCTTAGCTTCGCCTATTTCTCTAATTGCTTTTGAGTAGGCTTCAAAATATTTACGTGCATCGTCAGCGGTGTAGGCAGCTTCGCCCAACATATCAAAGGAGTGGGTATATCCTTTCTCAACGCTTTTTTGACCACGTTTCATGGCTTCTTCGATAGAGCGGCCTAAAACGAATTGTCGCCCCATGATTTTCATGGCTTGGTTCATTGCATTACGAATCACCGGCTCACCAAATTTAGCCACCAAACCGCCTAGCATGGTATCAGGCTTGCCATCTCCATCTTGATCAACGTCCACAATTTTACCAGTCAACATCAAACCCCAAGTAGAGGCATTTACTAACATTGACTCACTGCCGCCTGCATGTTTTTTCCAATCAGCTTCGCTTAGTTTGTCTCTGATTAGTGAGTTAGCAACTTTCGAATCGGGTATCCGCAAAAGAGCTTCTGCTAAGCACATTAGTATCACACCTTCTTTGGTGCTAAGACTGTACTGCTGTAGAAAAGCTTCAACGCCTTCTTTTGACTTTCCGCTGGCACGAATTTCTTCAACCAGCTCAGAGGCTTGATGAGTAATTTGATTGATGGTGCTTTGATCAGGGGTAGCTAATTCGAGCAACTCTTCAAGAAAAGCAGATTCGTCTACTTGATAGTTGTCGGTAATAACTTTTTGCCATTGCTCTAAATTTAGAGCGTCTTGATTAAGAATTTGACTCGCTTTAAACATGGCTAAAACTCTTTGATAGGTTATAAATTAACGCCAGCCGGAACTTTGGCGGCGGCTATATAATGTGCGTGTAAGTAACCAGGCAATTAACATACTAATAAATACGGTTAAGGCCCCAGCATAAAATACATCTTTTCGGAAACGTGATTTTTGCAGATCGGCTTGTTGGGATAACTGATCCACTTGATTTTCTAGTTCGCTTACTTTTATTTGTAGTTCTTCGTTTTGTTGGGCGACACTATTTTTATTACTTAATTGCTGGTTTAAAGAAGAAACTTGCTGCTTTAAATTATTCGACTCAACTTGCAACGCCTGATATTGGGCTAATACGGTTGACTTGGTGCTGACATACTCTGTTTTAATCCAACCGGTAGTCTGACCATCAATGGTACTGACTTGTGTGGTCTTATTGGCAGCATCTTGCTGTAGAACATTAATAGGGGTGCCGGCACGAAGATTACCGATAGTGCGATAGCGGTTAGTAGGGCCACTACGCATGGTTACGCCAATCTCATCAGAGACGTATGATTCGGCAGCTTCTAAACTAGCGCTATAGCTAATATTAAAGCCTAAGACTATTGCTATTAGCAATATAAAACGATGCATATAGAATTCCTTGGAATTGCCTAAGATTAGGGCAAATAAAGGCTAGATTATAGAGCAGGTCGAGGAGAGGGGGAAGAGGTGATCAGCCTTGACTGACCACCTTTTGAACCAGTTGTCGAAAAATAAATTTTACGAACTGAATACCGCTTTGAAGATGTAGAAGAAAATAATCGACAAGAAAGCACCTGCAGGCAGCGTTACTACCCAAGATACAAATATGTTTCTCACAACATTCAAGTTAAGTGCTGCGATACCACGAGCAATACCGACACCTAATACCGCACCAACCAAGGTTTGCGTAGTAGAAATTGGTAAACCCGCACCAGAGGCAATAATTACCGTAGAGGCTGCTGCTAATTCTGCGGCGAAACCACGACTTGGCGTTAGGTGAGTGATTTTAGTACCGATAGTTTTCATCACTCGACTACCCAATACGATTAAACCAATTACGATACCGATAGCACCAATTAATAGTACGTAGTTTGGTACGCCTGATTTAGCGGCGATAGCACCTTCGTTTTGAATAATACTTACCACTGCTGCCAATGGTCCAATTGCGTTGGCAACGTCGTTAGAGCCATGTGCGAATGCCATGCCACAAGCGGTAACAATCA
This sequence comes from uncultured Kangiella sp., assembly GCA_947503435.1. Lineage (GTDB taxonomy): Bacteria > Pseudomonadota > Gammaproteobacteria > Enterobacterales > Kangiellaceae > Kangiella. The sequence continues at coordinate 62,638 of CANNDL010000001.1, forward strand.
TAAGAACCGCGAATACTTTCTCAACAGAAGCAAATTGGTATTCTTTGTCGCCAGTCTTATCTAGTTTGATACGGCTGATAAACATTGCGCCAATAATGGCGATAATAATACCTACTAATACTGCGTATCCGTAAGTTTCAGCCATTGAAAGGGTAATACCTTCATCTTTAAATAAGTGCTTTAAGCCTTTCATAATAGTCACTAGCGAGATAACAAAACCAGCCAAGAACATATAGAAAGGAACATAGCGTTTAGCATTTTTGAAAGGATCTTCAGTATTCAGAATAAGCTTTTGAACACTCAATACAATCAAGAATGAGATAACCGCTGCTAGCATTGGCGTAATAACCCATGAGCCAACGATTGCTCCAACTTTGCCCCAGCTAACCGCGTCTACGCTAACGCCAACGGCGGCGAAACCAACAATCGCACCAACGATAGAGTGAGTAGTCGATACCGGCCAACCTAGACGAGACGCAACTAATAACCAGATACCAGCGGCTAATAGCGCGGCCATCATGCCGTATACCATTAGTTCTGGGGTTCCAGCGAAAAAGTCGGGGTCAATAATGCCCTTACGAACAGTTTTAGTCACCTCACCACCGGCTAAGTAAGCGCCAGCAAATTCAAAAATAGCGGCAACGATAATCGCCTGCTTTAAAGTTAATGCCTTAGCACCAACTGAAGTACCCATAGCGTTAGCAACGTCATTGGCACCAATACCAAAGGCCATTAAGAAACCAAAGGCTACTGCGATCCAAATAATGGTGTCAGCATTTGCAATTAAAAAATCCATGATATTCCCCTTAGCGTGCGATCATCATTTCAAGACGAGAACCAACTTGCTGAGCACAATCAGCTAAGTCACCAATCTTTTGAATTACTTGGTACATGAAAATAACCGATACCGGTGGTAAGTCATCTTCTTGTTCGAATATGATGTTTAGTGCAGTGCGTTGCAGCTCATCAGTATCATTTTCGATTTTATCCAGCTGCTCAATCATTTCAGAAACTAAGCTGGCTTCACGACCGCCAAAACCGGTGGCTAATAGTTCATCCAATTCGCTAATCGCTTTAAAAGCTTGCTTTGAAGCATCTAAAGAACGAGCGACTAAGGCTAAAATTGGTTGCTTTGCATTTTCAGGGAAAGTCATTTTACGAGCAAATGCTAAGCCTGAAATATCGCGAGCAATATTAGCAACCTTGTCTTGCTTACTTAACAAGGCCAATAAGTCAGTACGAGCTACCGGTAAAAACAAACCTTTTGGTAAATGAGTACGCAGATCATGTTTAAGAGTATCCGCTTCATTTTCAAGCTGACGGATAGCATCTCTATGAATTTCTGCTTGCTGCCAATCTTTTTGTAATAAAGCTTCAAAAAAGGCTGGTAGTTGTGATGCACATTCATTTACTTTTGCCATATGGTCCTGCATTGGACGAATTGGCGAAGAAGCAAATAAATCTAAAATTGAATTTGCCATAATTACTCCATTCTATTGATGTTAATTGGCGTAACAATAAATCGAGCGAGATTCTATCATGCAATTATGAAAGTTTTGTTACAGTCGGTGTCATACTATACATTAAAATGGATGGTTGGGCTCATACAGATAAATATTGGCAACACGTTGATTTACAAGGTAAACTGCCCATTATTGTGGGGAAGAATCGCTGATAGAATGACTATATGTCTATAGAACTAGAAATGAAGCTCGCCGCTGATCCAGAGCAATTAGCTGATATAAAACAATGGCTTAATGATAACTTAAGTCAATCCGTTGAATGGCAGCGAAGTGAGCTAGTTAATACCTATTATGATACCGAAAGTCATAAACTCCGTGAGCTAAAGATTGGCTTGCGGGTACGTCGCGATGGCGAGCGATATATCCAATCGGTCAAATCGGAAGGTCGAGTTGTTGGTGGACTGTATCAACGAAATGAGTCTGAAACGGATATTCCAAATGCCAACTTGGATCTAGCCTTAGTTGAGGATCCTTACTTACAGATCCTTTTAGAAGAAGCACAAGATGAAGATGGTAGCTTGCGTGCTTTGTTTAGGACCGATTTCGAACGTCAACACTCATTAATCGAATTCCAAGAGTCACAAATTGAAGTGGCAATAGATTCAGGCGAAATATCCCATAAAGGTCAGCAAAGCCCAATTTGTGAGGTAGAACTAGAGTTAAAAGGTGGTGATCCGATTCATTTATTTGAATTGAGCCGTAAACTTATCGAGCAGTTCTCATTGGTTCTCTCCGCCGAGAGCAAGGCAGAAAGAGGTTATCGATTAAGTTCAGAGCATCAAGTTTACTTACGTAGGCTTGATGTGGTGCCGCTAACGGCTAAATCACCTGCGGAAGGTTCATTTGAAACCATCGCACACTATGGGTTAGCGCATTGGCAACATTATATAAAACTGATTAAGCGTGAATCTAAAGTTGAATATTTTTTGCAGCTAAATCGCGCTTTGCTTTATATGCAGCATATGTATTCAGTCTTTGCCCCTTTGATTCCAAGGCACTCATTATCGGAAGTGCGAGCCGATTGGCGTGAGATTACTCAGAATTTTAGTAAGGTTCAAACAATAGCCTTACAGCTCAATTGGTTATCAAACGCAAAATTATACGGCTTTGAATTTGAATCGTTGGGTGAGCTAGAAACTAAGCTTGAAAGAAAGTTTTCTCATGAAGCGCAAGAGTTTGTTAGTTATTTGGCAACTTCAAATTATAATTTAAAGTTACTCCATTTTAGTCGATGGTTATACGCTAAAGAGTGGCGTGAGAACTTGAAAGATTCTGCAAAGAGCAGGTTGCAAAGAGAAATTTTCCCTTTTGCCATTAAACAACTACAGCATCAAATGCTCGATATTACTCGCCACCTTAAATTGAAAGAAGAACTACACGACGAAGATTATCTCGATTATTTGCCTAAACTTTATAGAACGCTTGATATAGGGTTATTTTTTGGTAGTTTATTTGATAGCAAAAAACGGGTTAAGTTTCGACTTAACTGGGTTGATTTGGTTGCAAATATAGAGTTATTTAAGCAACTGGATTTTGTTAGAAAATCACTATCTGAAGTGGATATTAAGGATGAGCGATTAGAGGAGACTGAGCAAGAAATACTAGCTGCTCTGCTTGAACTTAGAACTAGTGCGTTTGAACAAAATCCTTATTGGAATTAATAGGATATCTTATCAAAAACGCGCTGCAAACCTTTCTTGATTATGTTTTAGAGCTTTCACGCTGTAATATGCAGCGTGATAAATTTTCCTTGTCGGAAATATTGCAAGTCCAAGTAGTCTTTTTGTTTATCCTCTCGGGTTTGGCTCTGACCTTATCATTTATGGGTGTTTACATTTATTTAGAAATGTATTTTACCGCATCAGTATTATCGGCAAGCTTCTTCACGGGCATCTTTTTACTATGGTGGTTACGTAAATTACAACGCAGTGAATTAGTTGCACATATCACGTTAACACTATTTCTTGCCATAATTACAATCGCAAATATTGAGTTTGGTGGTTTCGATAACCCAAATGATGCGTGGTTTATGGTCATAGTAGTGGTGAGTGGTTTATTGCTAACTCGCCACTCGGTTTGGATTTATGCCGTAATTGCTTTAGCCATCAGTTTTATCTTTTATATATTAAAAATCAAAGGCGTAGAGTTCCCGCTAAAATTGCCTCCAGGAAAAGTCGACTTGCTAAATCTGTTTAATCGGATTGGAACTGTACTTACTACCGTATTTGTTATTGTTCTGTTTCGGTATGAACGAAATATGCGGCAAAAAAATTCAGCAGAAAACGAACAAAAATTATTTCAATTGGCAAATTACGATCCGTTAACCGAGTTAAGTAACCGTAGTTATTTCTCTGAGGAATTTCAACGTAGAATCAACCATGTTGAAATTGATGAACAGTCTCTATTATTTATTGATTTGGACTCATTTAAAGTCGTCAACGATAGTTTTGGCCATAATATTGGTGATGAATTATTACAAGCAGTAGCGAAGAGATTTAAAACTCAATTGGGCGATTTAGATTTAATTTGCCGCCATGGTGGTGATGAGTTTCTGGTCATGCCAAGAGAAGGTTATAGCAAAAGTGATATTGAGAATCTATGTATAAATTTAATTCGAGTATTAAACCAGCCGTTCCATATCAATGAGCATACCTTACATATTGGCTGCAGTATTGGTGTTTCCTTCTTTCCCGAGCATGGCAAGTCTTATTTGGAGTTATTACGAGCAGCTGATATAGCAATGTATCGTGCAAAAGCTCAAGGCAGTGAACAGTTTCAGATTTTCAATTTGGACTTGGCTCAAGAGGTCCATAATAAAAATCAATTGGCTTTAAGTCTGCGCCTTGCCATTGAGAAGGGCGAGCTATCATTAGTTTATCAGCCGAAAGTAAACCTGAATACAAAAGAAGTTATCGGTTATGAGGCATTAATGCGTTGGAAAAATTCCGAAGGACAAATAATAGAACCAAGTGTTTTTATCGCCATAGCTGAAGAGTATTCATTAGTACATAAATTAGGCGAATGGTTAGTTAATTCCGTTTGCAAGCAGCTTAATGATTGGAGGAGAAGTGGTCAGCCTATCAAAAAGGTGGCTATCAATATCTCTGCAAAGCAATTACTTCGCTCTGATTTTGTAACAGAAATTATTCGTGTTACCAATTTATATCAGATTGATCCAAGCTTGTTAGAGTTAGAGCTCACGGAATCTGTTTTTATTGAGTCATCGAACGATACCTTGAGTAAGCTCAACAAACTTAGTGATTTGGGATTTAGTTTAGTAATTGATGATTATGGAACTGGTTACGCTTCTTTAGGTTATTTAAAGCGATTCCCCGTTTCTGGTTTAAAGATTGATAAATCTTTTATTGATGAAATTTTAGAAAGTGATCAGGATCGAAAAATCGTCGGCTCCACAATTTCTTTAGCGCATGAATTAGGCTTGGAAATTATCGCTGAAGGCGTCGAAAAAGACGCCCAGCTAGAACTCTTAAAGCAACTTGGCTGTGATTTAATCCAAGGGTATTACTTTTCTAAACCATTATTAGTTTCAGAAGTATTTACTTCTGAACCGATAAAAGAATAACCAAAATATCAGTTACGATTAAACGTGTTTGATCTTCTCCGCTGTTTCTTTACTAAAAGATTCCACCATAGGCGGTAAAGGGCAGTCTAAGCATTCACAGATAGCACGAAATAGCTCTATCTCTTCAACTTTAGCAATACCATCCTCTTTAATGGCTTCTTCTAAAGCATTAAGCAAAGCCTTCTTTAGCATTGGAGTTAACTGATTTAGTGATAATAATGCTTTGTGAAAGGACTCAGCTTCAAACTTATTAGGTAGTAAAGATAAATTACTATTGCTAAAACCCATCATCAAATTCTTAAAAAGTTGCTCTTTAGCTGATTCATTACTACCACTAGCATGTAGCACTGCTGAGAGTATGAGTTGTATTTGCGACTCTACTTTGTTGAAACGTTTGATATAGTTTTTTCCAGAGTTACTGGATGGTTTGAGGCTTTTACGGATGAGTGAATAGAGAACATATTCAAATTGACTCACTTTTTCATCTAAATGAATAATCTTTTTAAGTAAACTTAAAAAATTCTTGCGCTCAGTTTTTGATAGTCGACGGATACTAGGAATGGCGATATCAATTATTGCTAGTCGTAAGAAACGCTTGTCAGAAGTCATATAGCTCGCCAAGTTAGTCACTTCCGCTTTACTCTCATCGCCATAAGTTTGCGCAATGAGCTCTAGAGCTTCATTTTCAACTTGGCCGTCATCACTGAGTAATAATGCAAAAGCCAAATACATGGCATGGCTTGATTCATGATGGTTATGAGCCGCAGTTCTAAGTACTTCTGGCATGGCCAATAATAAAGCATTGGCTGCATGTAGGTGTAAAGTAGTTGGATTTCCAACAGTGTCAATAAGTGCCCCCATACCTGCTAATACACCTTCACCACCAAAAGCTTCAAATCCTTTCTTCTGGTTCTGCTTTTTTGCTTCAGCAGCTTGTTGACGCTCTTTGGTGCGCTCTGCTTTACGGGTTTGCCGGCGTTGAAAATCTTGCCAATCAGGCATGATGGCATCAAGTCGAGAGTCAATTGGAGGGTGGGTCGCTAAACTTGAAAAATTAAGCTTTATCGGTTCGGCGATACACATATGGCTGGTTTCTTCGGCATAACGGTTTTCTAATAAAGAAGATTGAGCGCCAATTTTTAAAAAGGCGCCAGCTAATCCCTGATTATCGCGGGCATATTGTACGGCTGAAGCGTCAGCTAGAAATTCCCTTTGTCTTGAAATAGCAGCTTTGATCAGGCGACCAAAAAACAAGCCTATGGAGCCAATAATATACATGGATACACCGACAATCATGATGACTGCTATCAAACCACCACTTTCTTTGTTACTAGAGCGTCCACCAGAAAAGCGCAAGCTCCGCATTACAAAATAACCGGCTTGGCCGAGAATTAAAATACCCGCCAAAATGCTGATTAAGCGAACATTGATTTTCATGTCAGCATTAAAAATATGACTAAATTCGTGAGCGACAACGCCTTGAAGTTCTTGACGTGAGAGTTGCTCAAGAGCCCCGCGAGTTACTACCATTATAGTATCAGACGCCTCTTGGCCGGCGACAAAAGCATTAATGGCTTCTTCTTGATCCATAACATATAAGGTAGGTACTGGCATCCCTGAAGCAATCGACATTTCTTCTACGACATTAATTAAGCGGCGTTCTAGTCGATCATTAGTATCAGGCAATATTTCTCGACCGCCTACCATGCTGGCTAAAGATTTACCGCCGCCTCTTAACTGAAACCAGCGAAACAAGCTGCCTAATCCAATCAAACCAAGAGTTGCACCTGAAGTATAAAAGAACCCTGCTTGCTGAGGCCATTGGGCTAAAGATAACGTAGTTGCATTGTCCTGGGATGCATTCATTCCAGATAAAACAAAGAAAGCCACTAGATTGAGCGCCGTTACGATTAAAATAACGGCTAAAGTGAAATAAAAAATAAGCAGCTTGGTTTTCTTCCGAGCTGCTTCTTGATGTTCAAAAAAGTCCATATTTACGAGTCTTTCAATTAATTATCAAAAGATACCTTAACTGCTTTTTTTGCTTCTTCATCATCCACTTCATACATTTCTGCTTTTTGATGACCACCGAAGAAGTTGACCACTAAGTTATTAGGGAACTGATCTTGGTAAACGTTGTATTGCATTACAGAGTCATTATAGGCCTGACGAGCAAAAGAAATTTTATTTTCGGTGGTGGCCAACTCTTCCATTAACTGTTCCATAGTTTGGTTAGCTTTTAGATCAGGGTAAGCTTCCGCTAAAGCAAATAAGCGTCCCAGGGCTCCGGTTAACTGACCTTCAGCAGCCATAACACTTTTAATAGCATCTGGATCCGATGGGTTGGCTGCGGCTGCTTGACCAGCTGAAACGGCACCATTTCTAGCACTGATTACCGCATCTAGAGTATCTTTTTCATGCGCCATATAACCTTTTGCGGTTTCTACTAGGTTCGGAATTAAGTCATAGCGGCGTTGTAATTGGACATCTATTTGTGCCCATGCATTAGCGACTCTTTCCTTTAAAGCGATTAATTTGTTGTATATGGAAACGAAGAATAGGGCGATCCCGACCAATATGCCCAAAAATATTAAAAAACCCATAATAGGTACTCCTTCTTTAAGTATTGAATTATCCTAGCAATGAAAAGGCCAGCTATTCAAACTATATTTGTAAATAACTGTAATTATGCGATAAGAATCAACTATTTAAAGCAATATCATTGATTGGTTGCCATGCCAAGCTGTGTCATAATTTACAAATAAAGAAAATCATATGGATAGAAGTTTGCAAGCTAATTGGCCTGAAGAAATAAAGAGCTTGTCGCAAGAGCGATTGAATCTTTGGTATCAACAAGTAGATGATAAATCGTTGCCAGCTATCGAAGGCGATTTAGGCTGGCTAGAGGCAGTGCTGGTATATAGTGACTATGCTTTTGAATGGTTAATAAAGCAGCCGCAGTGGGTGGCCAAAATTCAGCAGTTATTACTGTTAAATCAGCAAGAGCTAGATTTAAGATTTACAAATTTTTCTGATATTGAGATTTCTACATTAACTGAGTATCAAATAAAGCAACTGCTCCGTCATCAAAGGCATTTGTATTCGATAGCTTGCGTGGCTTTTCAATCCAGTGAGAAATGCTCTATAAGAAAAGTAACCTTCCTACAGTCACAATTGGCTCGACAGTTAATTTCGCTTGCATGCAAATGGTCACAATCCCAACTTAATACTCAGTATGGAATTCCCTGTTCAACCAGATATTCCAAGCAAGAGCTTGTGATAATGCTGATGGGGAAGTTGGGTGGTAATGAGCTTAATTTCTCCTCTGATATTGATTTGATATTTTGTTATCCAGAAGAGGGGTACACCGAGGTTTCTAATGAAGGCCGCTCAATAGAAAATCAACAATACTTTCGAAGATTAGCTCAAAAGCTTGTAGCGTTATTGCATGAGACTACTGCAGATGGGTTTGTTTATAGGGTTGATATGCGATTACGACCTTATGGTGAAAGCGGTGCTTTGACCATGAGCTTTGACTCCATGGCTGATTACTATCTTGAGCAAGGTAGGGAATGGGAACGCTTTGCCATGATTAAAGCAGATTATTTTTGCCAAGATCAAAAATCAGCTGAGCACTTGAGTAAAATTATTGCGCCATTTAGTTTTCGTCGCTATATCGACTTTAGTGTCCTTGATTCGATACGCCAGTTAAAACAAAAAATAACGACTGATATGCGTCACCGAAATTTAGCTAATGATATAAAACTTGGGAAAGGAGGGATTCGGGAACTCGAATTTATTCTTCAAAGCCTTCAACTTATTAGCGGCGGCCGAAACCCAGAGCTGCAAGTAAAAAACTGGTGGCAAACTATAGAGGCATTAGAAGCTTATCGTTTATTGAATGACGAAGATTCTACAGCACTGCAGCAAGCTTATGAATTTTTAAGGCGCTTAGAAAACGTTTTGCAAATCGCAAAAAATGAGCAAACCCAGCAACTACCTTATGATGAAAAAAAACAACAATTAACTGCTTACGCTATGGGATACTCAGACTGGAGTTTAATGGTTGAGCAACTAGATAAACATCGCAGTTTTGTCGAGACTTTCTTTTCTCAACTGTTTAAGGATCCTAATCAAGAAACCAAAGCTGATAGTCGATTAAAGAAAATCGAAAATTGGTTAAATGGAAATCATGAAATAACCACTGTTTTTGAAAAAGAAGATAAGCATGATCGTGAGTTGCTTCAGTCAGCTTTATCATTTAAGCAAAACTTTGTTAATGAAAAGTTTGCCCAGCGAGGGCAAAGGCGTCTTAATCAAATTATTCCGCACCTAGTTATAAATGCTCGCAAAATGCCAAATGCATTGACGGCATTTGAACGATGTACGGCTTTAATGCAGTCAATTGGAAAAAGAACGGCCTATTTTGAATTGTTAGCAGAAAACTTACCTCTGCTTGAACATCTGGTTTTGTTGGTCAGTCGCTCTAATTGGCTAGTAGAGCAATTAAAACAATACCCTTCTTTATTAGATGAGCTCTTGTTCCCAGCAAATTTTGGGAAAATATTAAGTAAAGAAGATTTGCAAAGTCTTCTGCAGCAAGCCTTGTTACGTATTGAGCCAGAGAATATCGAGGAACAATTGTTAGCTATAGGTCGTTTTAAAGTTGCCAGCCAATTTAAAATAGCAGCAGGTTTTTTAAATCACCGCTTTCATATTTTAGAAGTAACTCGACAATTAACCGATGTTGCTGAATTGTGTTTGCAGGCCTTGTTAAGAGTTGCATGGCGAGAAATCAGCAACAAGCATGGGGTACCCCCTGAGTCAGAATCAGATACCGTAAGTAATTTTCTGATATTGGGTTATGGCAAATTAGGCGGTCATGAACTCGGTTTTGGCTCGGATCTAGATTTGGTATTTTTATTTCGAGGAGATTCCAGAGCGCAAACCAACGGTATTAAGCCAATTGATGTTTCACATTTTTATACTCGTTTAACGCAGCGCCTTGTTCATTATCTAAATACCAGGACCCAGCAGGGAATTATGTATGAAGTTGATACTCGACTTAGACCTTCAGGGCGTTCAGGATTGTTAGTTAGTGAGTTTAATGCATTTGTAGAGTATCAGCAGCAAGAAGCTTGGACATGGGAAAAACAGGCTTTGGTTCGTGCAAGAGCAGTAGCGGGTGACGAGTCTTTGGCACAAACTTATCGTGAACAACGGACTCAATTATTCATTTCAGATAAGGTGCTCTCGAAAGATCTCGTTGAAATGCGGCAAAAGATGCGTAACAACTTAGATCGCACAACAGATGAACTTTGGGATATAAAGCAAGGGCTTGGTGGTTTGGTAGATATTGAATTTTTAGTTCAGTATTGGGTTTTGAAATTAGCTCAGCAAGGCGAAGAATTGCCGGATATATACAGTAATCACTACTGGCTTAATTGGCTGGAACAAAATCAGCAGCTACCGAAGGAGTATGCCACTTCTTTGAAAGCTATATATGAGAATTATCAGATATTGGTGAATCAAAAACGATTAGATATGGAGCCTGGTATTGTTGAAGCGTCTGAGACTGCAAAGTCACAAAGAGTTATAAATGCAATATGGTCTTCGACTTTTGATAAACAAGCGCTACAATAGTTAAATCACAAATTGGAGTTGATATGGCTGAAACGATTAAGAAAATAAACAAAGAGGATTTGCCACTTAGTTGCCCGATGCCGGAAGATGCATTGTGGAACCAGCACCCAAGGGTTTATATTCCTTTAGGTGATGATGGTAAAGGATCTTGCCCTTATTGCGGTAATAAGTTTCAGCTAGAAGATTAAATTAAGGAAGTTTTGATGTCCGATCAAAATCAGAAAGTTCAATGGCGAGTATTAAAGTTTGGTGGTTCTAGCGTCTCCAGCTTGGCTGATTGGCAGAATATAGCTGCCATTGTTCAATCGCATTTGGATCAAGGTTTTAAAGTCTCAGTAATCCACTCAGCTTTTAAAAACGTCACCAATCAATTGGAGCAATTGGCGCAAGAGGCTACTACCGGCGAACAAGATGAAAGTTACCAATCGATTGTGGCTAATCACCAAGCAATGGCCAATGAGTTGTCAATTGACGAATCGGTATTGCAGCCTTGGTTTGATAGTTTGCAGATAACTATCAATAATATTGAAGAAAAGCAGAGTCTTTCGCCTTGTGACAGAGCAGAGCTAGTGGCGCATGGCGAGTTATTATCTTCTACCTTAGGCGAAGCCTATTTGTCTAAAACTCTAGACTATAAAACTCACTGGGTAGATGCCCGACAAGTTCTAACGGCTGTTGATGACAGCTTAAAAAATGTGAATGAGTATTTTTTAAATGCAGTCTGTCATCCCCGTGAAAATTTACAGTTAATCAACGACTGGGCAGAGCAATCTGATTTAGTGTTAAGCCAAGGCTTTATCGCCAACAATCCAATAGGTCAAACCGTGTTATTGGGGCGCGAAGGCTCTGATACTTCGGCTGCCTATTTCGCTTGTTTATTGGGTGCTGAATCTTTAGAGATATGGACCGATGTAGAAGGTATTTATTCTTGCGATCCAAATAAAGTAACAAATGCAATGAAATTGGAACACTTAAGTTATAACCAAGCTTTTGACTTGGCTCAATCCGGCGCTAAAGTGTTGCACCCAAGGTGCTTGAGCGCAGTAGCGCCACAAAGAATTCCAGTGCATATTCGCTCTACTAAAAATCCTAAAGCCAGCGGCACTTTAGTCGATGAAAATCATCAGGAGTCTAAGTGGGTAAAAGCTATTGCTATTAAGCAAAATGTTCCAGTAGTTACCTTGCTATTAGGTCGAAGAGGGCAGCAGCCAGATACTTTACAGAAAGTCTTTGGAGTGATTAATGAGTTTGGTTTAACCAGCGAATTACTAGCTTCAACTAAAGAGTCTCTGGTTATCGAAATTGATAATAGTAATAGCGTTTATTCAGAAAGCGTTTTAACAGAGTTATCTGAAAAGCTAGCAGAAGTCTGTATGAGTGTTTTGTTATCCCATAGCGCCATTATTACTTTGGTGGGCTGTCAAGCTAGCCAAGCCTTATGGCATCTGATGCAATTGGATGAAGGCAATATGCCTGAACAGTGGTTGCTTTTAAGTCACACCTCAAGTGATCACCATTTGTCTATTTTAGTTAATGATCAACAAGCAGAAGAAATTTTAAACTTGTTGCATCAAGAGTTGATTAAAGTTTGATCTCTATTCTTTTAGTATTATTTCTTTTAGCGAGCGTTTATCATTTATTTCTTTGGATTGAAGCTTTTGACAATGTAAAAGAGGGCGAAAATAAGCTGTGGATGCTCACTCCCTTTTGGATGTTTTCACATACACTGTTTAAGATAAAAGGAAAAAGGGCTTGTGTAATGGCTTTAAAATTATCCCTGTTTCAATTATTAATATTGATATTAATACTTATTTTTAAACAGTAGAATTAACACTTATAAGCCTTACCATAAAAACTATAAAAATCGAGATTATGAGTTCGGCTTGGATTGGTGCGGGTGATATATAAACTATTGGCACCTAATTTTAATGCTTGATTACGAATATCGTTTTTAGCGCCTGAAACTAATTCTTCATCGGTGGTGAAAAGACCGGTAACGATATTACCTTGTGTGCCTCGCACTTCACCTAATAATTGGCAGTTACTAGGCTCAGTATTAAGAAGGTTAATTTGCGCGGCTTCCACTTTAATTGGCTGGCCTACACATGCAGAAAGGCTAGCAATAGTTGCTAGCCCAATAAGAATTGCCTTAAATGAAGTTAGCTTAGTAATAAGGATTCTCTCCTGCAGCGTGTTCGGTTACATCTTTTACGCCGGTAACTTCAGGCACCTTTTCTACTAAGGTTTTTTCAATGCCTTCTTTTAAGGTCACATCAACCATGCCACAACCTTGGCAGCCGCCACCAAATTGTAAGACTGCAATACCGTCTTCGGTCAACTCAGTTAAGCTCACTTGACCGCCATGATTGGCAAGTTCAGGATTTATTTCCGACTCTAAGAGATATTTGATGCGATCTTCAGCTGGTGCATCCTCGTCAACTTTACGTGCTTTGGCATTTGGCGCTTTTAACGTTAACTGACCGCCGGTTTGTTCTTTTTGATAATCAATCTCAGCATCTTCTAAGTAAGGTGCGCTATCGGCATCAATAAAGGCCGAAAAGCCTTCGTACTTTAATTCGGTATCATTCTCTTCTACCGCATCCGGTGGGCAGTAAGAAACGCCACATTCGGCATGGGAAGTACCAGGGTTGACCACAAATACACGAATGCCGGTATCTGCCTCTTCTTGCCCAGCTAATAAGCGGCGGAAGTGCTCTTGTGCGCCTTCTGAAATATTAATCATGAACTAACTCATTGTTACAATATGCGGTGATTATACTCTATCTTTGGGCTTGCGGTGAAGTTTGCAAGCGTTAGAATAAGTTTAATTAGAATAAAGAGACCAAATGCCAATGACCATAAAAAAAATAGGGTTATTCTTGCTAGTGAGTAGTTTCAGCTTAAAACTGATGGCTACCGATAAGTTCGATTACTATTTTAATCAGTCGATTGATTTTGAACCTAAAGTTGTAAAGCCTAGTGAAACCTTAGGTTACCCCATTGGTACTTGGCATATTAGACCCGATCAGTCTTATGCTTATTTTAAGGATTTAGCGAACTCTTCTGACAAGGTACAGCTGCAAATAACCGGCCGTTCTCACGAACAAAGGCCATTAGTTGCCGCCTTTATATCGTCACCGGAAAACTTAAGCCAGCTAACCTCTATTCAAAAAGCGCGTCATGACTTGGATTTTAAGGATATGCCCAATGTTATTTATCTGGGTTATTCAGTGCATGGTAATGAAGCGAGTGGTGCTAATGCTGCGCCGTTAGTAGCGTATCGTTTAGCTGCTTCACAAGAAGCCTGGATCAAAGAATTATTGGAAAATAATATTGTCATTATCGATCCCATGCTTAACCCTGACGGTTTAGACCGATTTGCTAATTGGGTTAATCGCTATAAGGGCACTCAGTTAGTATCTGATTCTGATTCAATGGAACATAATGAAGCTTGGCCAGCAGGTAGAACTAATCATTATTGGTTTGACTTAAATCGCGACTGGCTATTACTGCAACATCCAGAGAGCCAAGCTCGAGTTAAATTATTTTATGATTGGCGCCCTAATATTGTTGGTGACTTTCATGAGATGGGCACTAACTCGACTTATTTTTTCCAACCGGGAGTTCCCAGTCGTCAAAACCCATTAACCTCAAAAGAAAATTTTGAATTAACCAATGAAATTGCAAAATATCATGCTAATGCTTTAGATGATTTGGGCGTTCCTTATTATAGTAAAGAAAGCTTCGATGACTTTTATTATGGCAAAGGATCAACCTTTCCCGATATCAATGGTGGGATCGGGATTTTGTTTGAGCAAGCAAGTTCTCGAGGTCATTTACAGGAATCGGTTAACGGCGACTTAAGTTTTCCTTTTGCGGTGCGTAATCAAGTAGCTACTTCATTCTCTACTTTAAAAGCTGCTGGCGAACTAAGAAAGGAGTTGAAGGAGTACCAACAAAGTTTCTTTAACGAGCAACAAGCAAAATCCGCTCGAGATATGAAGCAAGGAGTAATATTTACTTCTAATGATGCTGGTCGTTTAGCAGAGTTTTTGAATATTCTTAAGCAGCATCAAATACATGTTGAGCAAGTAACAACAGATGCAGTTTTTAATAAAACCACTTATTCAGCAGCTAATAGTTATTTAGTTAAATTTAACCAAGCTCAATACGGCTTGATAAATACGATTTTTGAAGCACGAACTGAGTTTATAGATAACACTTTCTATGATGTATCAGCTTGGACCATGCCATTAGCGTTTAATCTCGAATATCAGCTTTTGGATAACCGCGAAACCGCATCGGTTCGAACTGCTAAGATTTCCAAGTTAAAAGGCGAATTAACAGATGTAAAAAATACGGTGGCTTATGCTTTTTCACCTGATAATTTTTATAGTTTAAATTTTGCAAACCAACTTTTAGAGAAAAAGCTAAAAGTACAACTAGCTAATAAAGGCTTTAAATTACCAGTGGATGGTAAACCAACTGACTTTCCAATAGGAACTTTATTAGTCCCTATTAAAAATGATACTGATAAAGCCTTAATCAAATCCGTTTGGAATGACTATGCAAAAGATAAGGGCATTAATTTAGCGGCTTTATCTACGGGGTTTGCGCAAGCCGGCATTGATCTTGGTAGCCCAAGTATTGGACATCTAAAAGCCCCTAAACCACTATTACTTATAGGAGATGGCGTTTCTTCTTATGAAGCAGGTGAGGCGTGGCACTTGATGGATAAGCGGCTGCAGGTTCCAGTTTCTATGCAAAATGCTAAGGAACTCGCAAATATCGATTTAGATAATTACAGCCATCTAATTTTAGTGAATGGACGCTACCCAAAACTAGAAGATAAGGATAAAGAAAAATTTAATAATTGGATTAATAGTGGCGGCAACTTGATTGCAACGCGTAGTGCAGTGAATTGGCTAATTGATAACAAAATTGTTGAACTAGAGTTAGCCGACAAAAAGAAAAAAGAAGCTGAGAAGCGACCTTTCAATGAGCGTGGCCAAGCTTTTGCCGAACAACTTATTGGCGGAGCTATATTTAAAACCGAATTGGATAACACTCATCCATTGACTTACGGTGTAGAGATGGAGTATTTACCTGTGACGAAAGCGGGCACGCAAGTTTTAAAGCCAGCTAAACGTGATTTTATTACGGTGGCTACTTATGCTGAAGAGCCATTAATGGCGGGTTATGCTTCGCCAGATAACATTGAGACAATTAAAAGTACTCCAGCGATCATTGCTATTAGTAAAGGGCGTGGCTCAATAGTGATGTTCAATGACAATCCAAATTTTAGAGGCTACTGGATGGGCTCAGCTCGTTTATTTGCCAATGCTTTATTTTTTAACGGTGCATTCTAATGATGAAAATAACACGAATTATCTTATCTTTTTTGTTAACAGCTTTTGCTCTTAATGTGCAGGCTGCATCTTGGGCTGATATCGAAACTAAAAGCCGCAAAGTTAATGGCTTTATTCCTTATTACGTCAGCCAAAGCCAAGGTAAAGTTTGGTTAGAAGTGAGTAACTTTAATCAGCCTTTTATTTATTATACGGGCTTACCTTATGGTGTTGGCTCTAATGACATTGGATTAGATCGTGGCCAGTTAGGGCAAAGCCGCTTGGTGCAATTTGAACGTTACGGCAATAAAATTTTATTAAAGCAGCTGAATACGGATTATCGTGCAGATACGGATAATCAAGCAGAAAAGAACTCAATCGCACAGGCTTTTGCCAGTTCGGTTTTGGCAGGCTTTGAAGTGAAAGCAACTAAGGGTAAAAAAGTTTTAATCGAGCTTACTCCCTATTTACTTAAAGATTTACACGGGGTATCAGCACGCTTAAAAGGCCGCAAGCAAGGCTCTTATTCTGTCGATACTTCCCGCTCAGCACTGATTCCAAATAAGTTAAAGAATTTTCCTAGAAACACTATTTTCGAAAGCATTTTAACTTTTAAAGGTTCTGGGGCTGGTGAGTTTGTACGTCAAGTGACTCCGTCGTCGAACGAAATTACTGTCCAGCAACATTTATCATTTGTAGCTTTACCCGATGATGGCTATCAGCCAAGAGCTTTTCATCCGCACTCGGGTTATTTTGAATTAAGTTATAAAGATTACGCAACGCCAATTACTCAACCGATTGATAAAAAATTAATTTATCGTCACCGTATTACTAAAGATAAAAATGGCAAGATTAAGCCGATTGTTTATTACCTAGATCCCGGTGTACCAGAGCCAGTTCGAGGTGCTTTACTCGATGGTGCCCGTTGGTGGGGGCAAGCTTTCGATGCGATTGGTTTGAAAGATGCTTATGAAGTTAAGATTTTGCCAGAAGACGTTGATCCATTAGATGTGCGTTATAACGTTATTCAATGGGTACATCGTGCTACTCGTGGTTGGTCGTATGGCTTTTCGGTTTCCGACCCAAGAACTGGCGAAATTTTAAAAGGTCATGTGACTTTAGGCTCGCTACGTGTACGTCAAGATTTACTTATTGCTAATGCACTAACCGGTATTTATGGCGAAAACTCAGAAGCCAAAGCAAAAGCAGCTGAAGAAATGGCTTTAGCACGAATTCGTCAGTTATCAGCGCATGAAGTTGGACATACACTTGGTATAGCGCACAACTTTGCCGCCAGTCCTGATAGCCGCGCTTCAGTAATGGATTATCCGCATCCGTTGGTTGAACTAAAAGGTGATGAGGTTAGCTTAGAGAATGCTTATGCCACCGACATTGGCAAGTGGGATATTGAAGCGGTGCGTTATGGCTATTCTGAGTTTAGTGATGCTGCAGAAGAAAAAGCAGGCTTAGCTAAAATCTTAAAAGACATGCGCGATAAGAAGCTAAGTTTTATTTCCGATCCTGATGCTCGTCCTCGTGGTGGTGTTCATCCAGAGGCACACCTTTGGGATAACGGTAAAGATCCTGCTGAAGAATTGATAAGAGTCATGCAAGTCCGCGCTATTGCTTTAGCAAAATTTGGCCATGACAATTTAGCCAAAGGCACGCCTTATTCAGAGCTAGCAGAAACTTTAGTACCATTGTATTTATTCCACCGCTATCAAACCGAAGGCGCAGTGAAACTAATCGGCGGCGTGCAATACGAATACAGTGTTAAAGGCGATAGTTTTAAGCCGACTAAGTTTGTTGATAAAGCCAAGCAAGAAGCTGCGTTAAATGCTTTGTTGGATACTTTATCGATTGAGCAGCTTGCAGTTCCCGATTCTATTTTGTCGTTAATTCCACCAAAGGCTTACGGCTATTATCGAAACCGTGAATCTTTCCCAAGTAAAACTGGTTTGACAATAGACCCAGTTTCAATGGCCGATACTTCGGCTCAACATACATTAGCATTGTTATTAAACCCACAGCGTTTAGCGCGTTTATTGCAGCAAGATGCTATGAATGGCGAACAACTTGGCTTAACTGAAACCGTAAACCAATTATTGGATGCCACTTTGATGGCTAATCAAGTAGAGGGTTTAAATGGTCTTATTCAACAAAGAGTGGATTATCTAACCCTTTCTGAGCTGATAAAAAGCGCCGAATCAAAGCAAGCTTCACCTGAAGTTAAAGCCCATTTATATAATGAGCTTGGCAAGGTTAACGGTTGGTTGCAAACTCAAGCCAATCGTAATCCTGAACGTTTTATGTGGCTTAAAGCTTTGCTAGATAAATATTTTAATGGAGAGTTAAAAATTGAAACTTTGCCTGATGTGAAGATGCCGCCAGGCTCGCCAATTGGAGCTGAATAGTATTAAATAAGGGTAGGTAGAATTTAGTTGAAAATGTTAATTGCTAATTGACTTCTACTAATCTGGTGGCATAATACCGCCCACTAAGCGCATGTAGCTCAGCTGGATAGAGTACCTGGCTACGAACCAGGCGGTCGGAGGTTCGACTCCTTCCATGCGCGCCATATTGAAAAAACCCTGACTTGTTCAGGGTTTTTTTATGCCTGGATAAAATTTGTTATAAAAAAACGCTACCGAAGTAGCGTTTTCATGGGGTAGCTCATCCCTGAGCAAGAGGATAAAAAGCTAGCAGAAGAGGAGAGGTTGATAGAGGTCTTGGGTATCAACTTGGGGACGATCCGAGCTTCTACTAGCTTAAACTTATCGTTTTTTTACCAACCTAATACTGAGCCTAAAATAATTCCTGCTGCTAGTGGTTCCCAGAAACGGTGGTGACAGTGACGGCTGTGCACGTGACCACGAGGGAACGGATGATAAGAATTTCCATAGTAGTACCAGTCCTGACCTAGGTAATAAACACTCGTTGGATAGTAGTCATAACGCGGGTAATAGTTGTTATAACTGTAAAAGTTTCTATGACGTGGCTTATAGTAATCTCTATAATGGCGGTCGTTGCGATAACGATCACTGTGTCTGTGATTATGGCGACGATCATAACGACGATCGTAGCGATCATGACGACGGTCATAGCGATGTTTTTGATCAACTCGGCGCTGACTATTATGACGACGATCATCACGATAAGCGTCGTGTGTTCTGGCTTGCGAACGAGAATTATGTGCTCTAGCTCGCTCTGCTGGACGGTGCTTTTGACTCGAACGATAATTAGCTTTATCGTTGTTTTGCACTCGATGTTTTTGAGCATGCGGCTTATTAGGGCCATGATGCTCCTTAGCGATAGTTACTTGCGATAAGCCGAAACTTAACGCAACTGCAACTACTGGGGTAATAATTTTTTTCATGGCATTCTCCTATGAAACTAAACAGCTTTAGCAAATCTATGTAAAATAGCTTTTGCTGACTATGGTTCCTACTTTAGTCGAAACAAACTGAATTCTTCCTGAATAGCTAATAATTAAAAATTAATGGGGCTTAAAGTGGATATAAAAAGATGCAATATCAATGACTTAGAAAGGCTTGTGCCTTTATTTGATGATTATCGCCAACACTTTAAACAAGCGTCGGATTTAGTCGCAGTTAAGACCTATTTAGCTGAACGTCTAGAAACAAAAGATGCATTGATTTATTTAGCCCAATCCGGCGAAGAGTTGCATGGTTTTGTAGTTTTATACCCTTCTTTTTCCAGTATTGGTTTGGCGCCGATTTGGATACTTAATGATTTTTACCTGAAATCGGGCAATAACAAGCGTTTAATGGCAAAAAAGTTATTGGACCAATTGAGTCAAGATTGTCGAGAAGCAGGTGCGATTCGAATTGAGGTGACCACACGTAAAGAGAACCATAAATTGCATAAGCTTTATAAGGATTATGGTTTTGAGAAAGATTATAAATACGATTATTACTTCTTGCAGGTTTCAGAAGCTGTTGCTTCGGATATGTTGAAATAGTGGATTTGTTCTAAGAATTCATTTCAACATGCATCCAGTTACGTTTTTGCCATAACCAGATAAAAGCCACCGTTTGAATGATTCGATAAACGCCATAAGCTACCCAAATCATAGTAAAGCTATAGCCTATAATTGCACCCATATAAAATGCTACGGGCAGGAACATGAGCCATTGGGTGACCAATGAAACATACATAGGCGGCTTGGTATAACCTGCACCACTAAGTGCATTTAAGAACACTAAACCTACGGCATCAATAATAATGATCAGAGCTGATAGCTTGAACGGCCAATGAGCAGCCTTTAAGGCGGCTTCTTCTTTTAAGAAAATCCCCATAATTGGATCGGTAAAAGCATAAAATACTATACCGAGTCCTATGGCAAAGATCAGTGCCATCTTAGAAACATCCCAACCCCAAAGGTAGGCATCTTTTGGATCTTTGCGCCCTAATGCTTGCCCCACCAGGGTCGCTGCGCCGATTCCTAGAGCTATACAAGGTAAGATCCCCACTAACATGACATTGGTGATGGCATTGGCTGCGGCTAATTGATCGGTGCCAACTTTGCCGATAATCCAGAATAACGCAGTGAAACCCGCCGCAAAGAATAGCTGTTGGATCGAAGAGGGTAGTGAAATTTTAACTACATCTTTTAGAGTGGCCCAACTTGCAATATGCTTTAAATAGCCGTACTCAGAGGTGTGTTTCTGCGCTAAATAGTGGTAATAAAAAGTGCCTAGAGTTAAGGATATTGTGGTACCTATACCAGCACCGAGTGTGCCCATTTCAGGGAAGCCGAAGTTGCCGAAAATTAAACAATAGTTTAAGAATATATTAATAGCATGCATCACCAGTAGGGTGCGTAGGTAGAATTCGGTTCGTTTAATAGCACTCCAATAACCACGATAACTAAAGTTTAATCCAATAGCCCAAATTCCGGCAAAGCGTGCCTGTAAGTAGGGTACGCCTTCTTTTAACAATTCAGGGTCGTTGTTCAAAAAACCTAATATTTCTGGGGCTAGAAAAAATAAGACGACACTTACTGGAATGGCGGCGATGGTTATCATCATTAAGGCGCCATTGAGTGGGAATGCGGACTCGGATTTACGGTTTTCGCCCATGCGACGAGCAACCATTGCCTGAACGCCAGCGGCAAAGCCCATGAAAAAGGCTACGGCCATAAAATTAATGAAACCCGCGATACCTATAGCAGCAATAGCCGCAGAACCTTGAGTGCCTACCATAGCAGCATCTACTAGATTCAATACGTTTTGTGAAATCATTCCGCCAACGATAGGCAATGAAATTTGCAAAACTTGTAAGGAACGGTCTTTATTCAGCAAAGGGGTTTACTTAGCTAATGGCTAGATTTTTATGTTGCAAACATTGTAGCAGTAATCGTTATTAGCGCGAGCAATTGTTTGTAAAGCTTCTGAAATACTTTATTTAATCAGCTCCAAAGCTTCTTTTACGTATAACGATTCGGCCCCTACGATATCATTACCGCGAGTTTCTCCAAGTCGGACTACCACGAGCTCTTCATCTGGAATTATGATGATTCTTTGTCCTAAATGGCCACGAAAAGCATAATAAATCGGCTGGTGGTTTTGGTTAATCCAAGTGGAATAACCATAGTTTGAAACCTTGAAAGGCTCACTCATTAACTGTACGAAAAAAGGGTCTAGTAATTGTTCTTCACCCCAACGGCCGTTTTGTAACATTAGTTGGCCGAACTTGGCGTAATTGCGGGCATTCGTACTAATGCAGCAATAAGCCAGTTCCATTCCTTGATCATCGAGATGCCACAGTGCGTCGGCATTCATTCCCAGCGGCTGCCAAAATTTTTCACTCAAATAGGATGAAAGTGTTAGGTTGGGATTTTTAGCTTTAAGGGCTCGGCTAAGCGCTACTGCTAGTAGTTGGGTCGAAGCACTAGAGTAGTAAAAAGTATCTTCAGGCTTAGAACTGAAAGTGCCGGAAACAACGAAGTCCTCTACGTCGTCGCCATACAATAATTCTACCGTTGGGCTAAATGGGCTGTAATAGTGTTCTTCCCACTGGTAACCAGAAGTCATGGTGGATAATGATCCGATTGTGGCTAATTTTCCATTAACATCACTTTTAAATTCAGGTAAAAAATCAGTTATCGGCTGGTTAAGACTGTCGATGTAACCTTCCTCAATAGCTTTACCAAGCATAAGAGTAATGATGGTCTTGGCCATCGAAAAAGAGTTGGTCTTACTCTCTTTGGTATATTCCTTAAAATAATTCTCACTAACTAATTTACCTTTGTGAATAACCAAAAATGCGACTGCATTGTGTTGCTTCAAATAAGTCTCAAGGGAATTAGAAATTGGTAACGGATCATTTGCTGATTGTTCCCAAGGAATAACAGTGGCACTTTTGATAACTCTCGTATCAAACTGCTTATGATCATTTATGTTTGCGGTGACATTGCCTACTAAATAGGTTCGAGAAATCGCTGTTAAAATATAACCGTGGCCCGTGATCAGCAACGCAAAAATTAAGGTTAGTATGAAGATCAATAAAACAGTAAAGAATTTTTTCATCATCGATAATTTGTTAATTAACTGGAATAAATTTGTTTTAATATTTCTGAATGCTTTGGCATAGAATTGACTTTTTGCTGGATTTGCCCTTTTAAAGCGGTTAATAAAAACTCGATATCTTTATCGGTAAACTGATCAAGCTTGGAATCGTAAGATTGTGGGTAAACACCTTGGCCAATTAACACTGCCAACCAATTGTCTTTTAAGAATAATTCATATTCTCTTTCATGAATTTGGCCCGTTCTTTGGAATAAATCCATTCGCTCTTGCAAAGAATCAGGAACTTCAATGTTTCTGCAGTAATTCCAAAACTCTGAATCGTCACGCTGACTAGTTTTGTAATGTAAGATTAAGAAGTCCTTTACTTGATCAAATTGTATATTCATTTCTTGGTTATATTGATTAACTAAATCTTTACTGATCCCATTAACAGGGAAGTATTTAATTAGCTTCATTACCGAAGTTTGGATTAAATGAATACTGGTCGATTCTAACGGCTCCAAAAATCCGCTCGAGAGCCCTACAGCTATACAGTTTTTAACCCAAGATCTTTCCCTTTTACCAGTTCTAAATTTAATATGATTAGGGGAGGAAGTTAATTCGCCTGAAATATGTTTTTTTAGATGAGACTCTGCATCATTTTCATTTATGTAGTCGCTACAATAAACATAACCATTGCCCATTCTATGATTCAAAGGGATTTGCCATTGCCAACCATATTCATGAGCGATTGCTTTGGTATAAGGTGCCGCTTCAGCAATTAGTTCAGATTGAATGGCTACAGCCCGATCACAAGGAAGCCATTTTTTCCAATCAATAAATTTAGAACCAAGAGCGTCACCGATTAATAAACTTCTGAACCCTGTGCAGTCAATAAACAAGTCGCCTTCTAGCAACTCACCACTTTCTAAAGTGATGGATTCAATAAATCCTGATTCGGCATTCTGGTTTACGCTAGTTACCATAGCCTCAAGCTTGGAGACACCTTTTTGTACTGAGTAATTTTCCAGATAGTCGGCGTAGAGAGATGCATCAAAATGGTATGCATAAAAATAAGTAGATTCAATATCTCGAGGATCTTTGCTAGGAATTTTAAACTTGTTATTCCTGGCAGCCATATAACCTAGAGAGTACTGTCCCATTTCTTCTTTAGACTGTATTATTTCGGTTTTAGTTAGAAAGTCGTGAAAGTTAACACCTTTAATACTTTGTCCAAAAAAACTAAAGGGGTGAATGTAGCTATCACCTAGTTTAGTCCAGTCAATAAATTCAATCCCAAGCTTAAAGGTTGCGTTGGTTTTCTTGATGAAATCATTCTCATCAATACCTAAAGAATTATTAAATTCTACAATTCCAGGAATTGTGGCCTCGCCAACTCCAACGGTGCCAATACGCTTAGATTCTACTAAGTTGATTTCGAACATTTGAGGATTTAAGGCATTTGATAAAGCTGCTGCGGACATCCACCCAGCGGTTCCGCCGCCGACAATTATTATTTTCTTTTTCATTATATGTTTTATTTTGCTACTTGAGACTCATATTACTACCATCTTTAGGTTTTTGCCAAGCACCAAATATCAACCCGCTCAGCACCATGGTTTAAGCATTCATTGGTGGCTTCTGTAATGGTGGTGCCCGTGGTTACTACATCGTCAATTAGTACAACATGCATAGGAAGAGGGTTGTTTATTTTGAAAGCCCCCTTTAAATTTTTTCTGCGTTTAATTGCTTTTAAACCGATTTGATGTGGCGTATTTTTGACTCTTACAATCGCTTGCTCCTTATTGGGTATTCCAAAGCAATGGCTCAGTTGTTGTGCGATCAAACTCGATTGATTAAAACCTCGTTCTGCGAGTCGTTTATGATGTAGCGGGATGGGGATAATCATCTGAGGCAAATAGTCACTTTGGTAAGCGATTGAAATTTTAGCTGCCAGTAAATCGGTCAATGCTTTTCCTAAGTGCAGTTGACGATTGAATTTGAAGCGGCTTATTGCTCGGTTGACAGGAAAATCATAATGACAAGCTGCAATTAATCGATGATAGGGCTTGGGTGATTTTATGCAAACGCCACAACGTTGGTCAGCGTTAGAAGTGGTTATTGCTTCACTACATTGAAAGCAAGAACCGCTGTCGGATTTTAATGCTATTACGCAGACTGAACATATAGGTTGCTTGCTTGAGGATAAACCACAAAAGACGCAGGAATGACCAGCTAGAATTCTATTGGCTGAGCGCCTAAAAACAGGGTAAAATCGCTTGTAAACCATAATTCCTTTTGTTTGGTTGACAACTTCAGGTTGTAATACAAACCAGCGTTAAAGTAAAAATTAGTTATTTATCAAGTGTTTACTAGAGAATTTCTAGTTCCTTTTAGAAATTCCCTCTACTTGTTATGGCTATATAATAAGGTAAAAAAGACGATGAGCAAACCGGTAAATTTAGATATTTTAAACAGCGGCCAAGTCCGTAATGATTGGTCAATAACAGAGATTGAAGCGATTTATAATCAGCCTTTTAACGATCTGCTGTTTGCTGCTCAATCGATTCATCGCCAGCATTTCAATCCAAATGAAGTTCAAACGAGTACTTTATTGAGCATTAAAACCGGTGCTTGCCCTGAAGATTGTGCTTATTGTCCGCAGTCGGGGCATTACAATACCGGGCTTTCTAAAGAGCAGTTAATGGCCATTGATGAAGTGATTTCGAAAGCGCAACAAGCCAAGAAAAATGGCGCAACACGTTTCTGTATGGGGGCTGCATGGCGCTCGCCGCGTGAAAAAGATTTAAGCGTAGTGCTTGAGATGGTCAAGCAGGTTAAATCCATGGGATTAGAAACGTGCGTCACATTAGGCATGTTAACCGACGAGCAAGCCAGCCAGTTGGCGGATGCGGGTTTGGATTATTACAATCACAACCTTGATACCTCTCCAGAGTATTACCAGCAAATTATCACAACTAGAACATATGAAAATCGTTTGGACACGCTGCAAAATGTGCGTGATGCAGGTATCAATGTCTGTTCTGGCGGAATTATCGGAATGGGAGAGCAAACTCAAGATCGTTATGGTCTAATCCAGCAACTGGCTAATATGCCAGAGCATCCTCAATCTGTTCCCATCAATATGTTAGTAGCGGTAGAAGGTACGCCATTAGGTGAAGTTGAGAAGTTAGATTCTATTGATTTCGTCCGGATGATTGCGACTGCTAGAATCGTCATGCCCAAATCGTATGTACGCTTATCGGCAGGTCGTGAAGATATGAATAAAGAAACTCAGACCTTGTGTTTTACAGCGGGCGCTAACTCAATTTTCTATGGTGAAAAACTCTTAACCACTGCTAATCCTGAAGCAGAAGCGGATATGCAATTGTTTAAACAGTTAGGAATTAAACCTGAAGGTTCAGAAGTTTCCGCAGAAGAATTAACAGTTCCAGTGCCGGAAAAGAAAGAGATGTTTTACGACGCTACTCAAGCTTAGTTTCTCTAATAGAATTTAGTTAACACTGTATTTGTGATGTTGAATAAGTTGCAACAACGTTTGCGGGAACGCCAAACGCAAGAGCTTATGCGTCAAAGATTGACTTGTGAAAGTCCTCAATCAGTTCAAGTGAAAGTGGCCGGAAACTCTTATTTAAACTTTAGTAGTAACGATTACTTAGGCCTGGCTAACCACCCTAAAATGATCGAGGCTATAACTAAAGCGGCCAAACAGTATGGTGTAGGCAGTGGCGCTTCGCATTTGATTGTTGGTCATAGCCGTGAACATCATGCTTTAGAAGAAGAATTGGCAGCATTTTTAGGTTGTGAAAGGGCACTTCTTTTTTCTACCGGTTTTATGGCGAACTTAGGTGTTTTAACCTCGCTATTAGATAAGAATGATCTACTGGTTCAGGATAAATTAAATCATGCGTCTTTGATTGACGGTGGCTTAGCTAGCGCTGCAAAAATGATCCGTTATGCACATAACGATATGGCATCATTAAAACGCCAGCTTAATGCTAAGGCGGAAGCTAAATTAATCGCAAGCGACGGTGTTTTTAGCATGGATGGCGATATGCCGCAGTTAGCTGAAATTATTGAAATAAAGCAGCAATTTAAAGCTAGCTTAATGATTGATGACGCACATGGTTTTGGTGTGCTTGGTGAAACGGGTAAGGGTTCTTTGGAGCACTTTGTATTGCCGCAAGCTGAAGCCGATATTTATATGGCTACTTTTGGGAAGGCACTGGGTGGCTTTGGAGCTTTTGTAGCCGGTTCAAGCCTTTTAATTGAAAGCTTGATGCAGTTTGCTCGAAGTTATATTTACACCACAGCTATGCCACCAGCGGTAGCAGCAGCAAACCGCATGGGACTAAAGTTGGTTCAGAGTGAGTCAGAGAGAAGGGTAAGACTTAAAGACAATATCCGTTATTTTAGGGCTCTAGCAAAGCAAAACAAGCTTCCCTTGATGGATTCTGAAACAGCGATACAGCCTTTGTTGCTTAAGCAGAGCAATATAGCAATAAAAATAAGTAATGAATTAAAAGAGTCTGGCATTTTGGTTCTGGCTATTAGGCCACCCACTGTACCAGCAAACTCTGCCAGACTTCGTATTACTTTAAGCGCGGAACATAATAAATCGCAAATAGAAGAATTAATTGAGCGATTAACAGAATCATTAAAAAAAATAGAATTATAGAAGGTCATTAAGTGTCGAAACTAAAACCGTATATTGAATCACATGGCGTTGGACCTGATTTGGTGTTGTTACATGGTTGGGGGCTACACTCCGGCATTTGGGAACTTTTGTTAGAGGATTTAAGTCAGCACTTTAGAGTGCATTTGATAGATTTGCCGGGTTTTGGCCGTTCACCGGTTCCGAGTGCCGACTATAGTTTGTCGTTGTTAACTGAACAGGTGTTAAAAGTAGCACCGAAGAATGCCTTTTACTTAGGTTGGTCATTGGGTGGGGTGGTTGCGACCAATATAGCGATACAAAACCCTGAGCGAGTAGCAAAGTTGATCACTGTAGCTTCTAACCCAAAATTTGTGCAAAGTGATGATTGGCATACAGGTATGAAAGGCAATGTGATGGACTCTTTTTGTCGGTTTTTGGAAGAGGATTATCAAGGGACTATTATTCGGTTTTTGGCAATCCAAGCAATGGGCAGTGAAACCCAAAAAGAAGATATAAAATTTTTAAAAGATACGGTATTTGTTCATGGTACACCTGCCACTAAAGCTTTACGAGGTGGTCTTGCCATGCTTAACGATATTGATTTAAGGGCAAAGTTAAACGAATTATCCATGCCTCGAACGCGTCTATATGGGCGTTTAGATTCTCTGGTACCTAATAAAACAGCTCAAGCAATTAAAGAGCTTGATCCTGAAAGCAGCTTTAAAATCTATCCAAAAGCTAGTCATGCGCCATTCTTAACAAATAGAGCTGAGTTCACTTCAGACGTTATAGAATTTTTGAGAGGCGAGTTGGATTAATGGTTAATCATATTGAAGCTAAAGATGTTGCCAACTCTTTTAGTAAAGCAGCTCGCTCCTATGATGAAGCTGCATTTTTTCAAAGAATCGCAGCGGATAGGCTGTTAGAACGATTAGACTATTTTAAGTTAGAGCCTAAAAAGATTTTAGATATTGGTTCTGGGACGGGTTATTGCAGTCGGGAACTAAAAAAACGATTTCCTACAGCCAATGTTACGGGTGTTGATATTGCAAAAGGGATGATTGACTACAGTAGTCAGCAATCCAAAACAGAAGATTATATCTGTGCAGATGCATTGAGTTTACCTTTCGAGAGTAATAGTGCGGATTTAATTTTTTCTAACTTAACCATTCAGTGGATTGAGCAGCTGGATGCATTATTTAAAGAATTCCACCGAGTATTAAACCCAAATGGCCTTTTGTTGTTTACCAGCTTAGGCCCTGATACTTTGTATGAGCTTAAACAAAGCTGGCAAGCCATTGATGACTATAAACATGTTAATGATTTTATGGATATGCACCATTTAGGCGATGCCATGCTAAATGCGGCTATGCTTGACCCTGTAGTTGATAATGAGCCAGTGGTAATTGGCTACAATCAAGCACTTGAGCTTATGCGAGATTTGAAGAACATTGGTGCACACAATATAGATAAGCAGAGAAAATCTGGACTAACTAGCCCAAGGATAATTAAGAAACTTGAGTTAGAGTATCAAAAATTTAAGATGGAAAACGGTGAGTTACCAGCGACTTACGAGTTAATTTACGGGCACGCATTTGCACGGGAAGAAGTGCCCTTAGAATATCACGAGTATGGGTTAGAACTTAGCAGTTAAGACTCGCTAGGATTGCCAGAAAGTTTTATCACTTTATTATTTTCAGCTAATTTTTCAGCGTGTTCATCAACCAGCTTTTTGGCTTTTTCCATTTGCGATTCGTGTAAGAAATTACGCAAAGTTTGAAACTCGGTTCGGTAAAAATCACGTTCACTACGGAGGTTGTCTGCGTTTTTACTCATAGTCTGGTTTGCTTGAACTAAGCGCTTATGACTTTTCTTTAAATGTTCAAATTCAGCCAAATAATTTTCCTGAAAGCTATCTATCTTTTTATCGGCTTCTTTTTGGATATCCAGCATGGTTTGTTCGTAATGATTCTTTTGTGCCTGCGACTCTAGCTCATATTCTTTCTGATTATTAGCGATGGTTTGCATGGCGTTTAAATAGTCATGCTGTGTTTTTTCAAAGTTAGCTTGCGATTGAGTTAAGCTTTTTTGAGAATCATTGTAATCATGGCGCAAATCAGTATGACGGGTAGATAAGTCTTGTAATGATGCTTTCAATTCGTCATGAGCTTCGGATTTAGCATCGAGCAACTTTTGCTTTTTGGCGATGTTTTTAGTGTTTTTTTCTAAGACTTGCTTTAATTCATCAACTTTAGATTCTAATTGGCGGACTAAGGCATGTTTTAGAGCAGCAAACACAACGGCGATTACAAGGCCGGCAATAATAAGTACGCCTAATAAAAGGATGTTGTTCGAAAAAAAATTTGATGCTGATTCCATAAATTCTATAATTTACCTTATTTAGTCAATTCCAGTGTATATCCATGTGATAAAATTCGAAAGTCACAAGGCTACAATTCGACACAATTAATCTAAATTTACCAATTAGTGCACACAATGACAAAGACTTATTTCATAACTGGAACCGATACCGAAGTTGGAAAAACATACGCCACTAGATTGATGGTAACTGCTTTAGCTAATGCAGGTTATAAAGTTGCCGGGTTGAAACCTATTGCTTCAGATAGCCAAAAGGGCACTTATGGTGATTATAAAGGGCTAATTAATGATGATGCTAAGCAGCTATTGGAAGCATCGAATGTTGATTTGGGGTATCAGCAAGTGAACCCATTAGTATTTGCTGATCCCATAGCGCCGCATATCGTTGCTGAGCGTCAAGAAGTGGCTTTGAGCAGTAAGCTTTTATCCCAAGTAGTGAGAGTGCCCTACGCTGATTTGGTACTAATTGAAGGTGCCGGAGGTTGGCTGACACCACTTAATCGAACAGAAACGTATGCTGATTGGGTAACAGAAGAATCATTAGATGTGATTCTAGTAGTAGGTATGAAGTTGGGCTGTTTAAACCATGCCCAACTTACAGTTCAAGCGATTGAAGCTAAGGGGTTGAAGTTGGTTGGTTGGGTAGCCAATCAAATAGAAAGTGATATGAACGCATATCAGCAAAACCTTGATTGGCTAAAACAAAATTTAAAAGCTCCACTATTGGCTGAAATTGAATACCAACAAAGTGATAGCGATTTTAAAATACAATCGCTAGAAAAATTAGCCTTATAATTATTGGATGAAATTACGGCCAGATACTTTTTCACATTGATTCTGGACACACTGAACATTGGGTTCAATCTCCATAGCGCAGATACTCATAACTTGGTTTTCTTTATTATAAGTTTTGTTTAACGTTTCTAACTGTTGTGCAAGTGATTTTAATTTTTGTACATCAGTATTTCTTGGCGCGTAAGCTTGGTAACTTTCCGGGCCACCACATGCTCTAGCTCCCAAGGCAATTGTTGCGCAATCAGAATGCGCTTCACAGCTCTTATCTTCAATTAATGAATTAATGTCATCATATAAAGATTTTAATCCTTCTTTGCTCGCTTTGTAGCTTGTTTGGCCGGCATTGCTATTAGTATTTTCGCTGTTGGGACAGCCCAAAAGGGTTAAGCTTGTTAGAAGTAATAGGCTAGTTATTATATTTTTCATTGGCTTGCTCATTGTTTAACGATTGCCTAATATTGAACCACCTAGATAAATTTTTCAATCTTATGAAACCTGGAAAAACGGGTTTAGCCCGAATTTTTGCTGCTTTTAAATATTCAATGCAAGGTTTGAAGGCGGCATGGCGACATGAAGCCGCCTTTCGACAAGAAGTATTATTGGCAATATTATTAATTCCTGCTGCATTTTTCGTAGGGCAGACGACGATGGAGACAATTTTACTGATTTTTTGTATTGGTATTGTATTTATTTGTGAGCTAGCAAACTCTGCTTTAGAGGCGACGATTGACCGTTTCGGTGGTGAAATTCATGAACTGTCAGGACGGGCAAAAGATATAGGCTCTGCTATGGTATTGATAAGCTTATTACTTACAGCCTTTGTTTGGCTGATGCTAATGTATAAAAACTTCATGATTTAGGTGCTTTCAGCTTAAAGCACGGATAAATTTTTTGGCATGTTGTGCGGCCAATTGCCAAGTTTCTTCGCTAGTAAGATCTGAGCGCTTTAAGGTTTCTAAACTGTGATTGCCGTCGTGTAGCCATTTTATATTGATATTTTCCGATAGCTGATAACCGCGAACTTCTTCAGGCTTTCCGAATGTATCACGAGTACCTTGTAATATAAGCGTTGGAATACTTAACCGTTTTAAATGAGCAGTGCGAGTTTTCTCAGGTTTGGCTGGCGGGTGAAATGGATAGCCGAAACAAATTACGCCTGAAACGCTGAGCTGTTCAGCGATCATAGTTGCAACTCTAGCGCCCATTGATTTGCCCCCAATGAATATATTGTTTCTATTCAGAGCTGTAACTTGTTCAATAAATGCTTGCTCAAGTATTGGCATTCGATCAGGAGGTGACTTTTTACCAGTTTGTTGCCGACGTTGCATGTAAGGAAAGTCAAAACGAATGACCTCAACACTATCTGATGCAATCAGCGTCGCCATTTTGGCCATAAATTCAGAATTTGAATCGGCTCCGGCTCCATGGGCAAAGACAAGGGTTGCTTTTGACATAGGTTTCTCAGTTTTAGCTTTTCTTATTGATCGGTTTTGTTACACTAGCCGTAACTTCATTGCTTACCGCTGATTGTATTATTCTTTGAATATGAAAAACAATAAAAGTAACTTTCAAAGACCCTTTCTGAAATGGGCAGGCGGTAAATATCGATTATTACCAAGAATATTGGAAGCACTGCCTAAAGGCAATAAACTGATAGAACCATTTGTCGGTTCCGGTGTTGTATTTTTAAATTCTGATTACGAGCGCTATCTACTAACTGATATTAATCCTGACTTGATCAATTTATTTCTAGATCTTAAGCAGGGAAAGTCTAAGTTTATAGACTTTTGTTCTAATTACTTTACCGATAAAAACAACCAAGAAAAACGCTACTATCAGTTGCGCAATCACTTCAATCAGTTAGAAGCAGGCTGGGAACGATCGGCACTATTTTTGTATTTTAATCGTCATGGTTATAACGGTTTGTGTCGTTATAATCGTTCTGGTGGTTTTAATGTACCATTCGGGCGTTATAAAAAGCCTTACTTCCCCGCGAAAGAGATGGAACATTTTTATATCAAGGCAAAGAAAGCAGACTTTCGATGTCAGCCGTTTTTAAAAACTATGAGCCACTCTCGAAAAGGTAATGTGGTTTATTGCGACCCACCTTACTTGCCCTGGTCATTGACCGCAAACTTTACCAGTTATGCAAAACAAGACTTTTCATTGGATGAACAAAGAGATTTAGCGTTGGAGGCTTTTAGTTTAGCTAGTCGAGGCGTTCCAGTAGTGGTAGCCAATCATGATACTCAATTTGCCCGCATGATATATGAAAAGGCAAATCAAATTGAATCATTCCCAGTAAGACGATTCATTTCTTGCGACGGAAAAGGTCGCAAACATGCCCAAGAATTGATGGCTATTTATAAATAATTAGCTACCGGGCTCGAGTATTTTATTCACAAAATAAAGGATGGTGAAAATAAATACCACGGTAAAGATAATGCCACCCAAGATTAGTTTAACTGGGTCGGCTTTTTTAAAATCTTTTTCGCGTTGAGATTCGCTTTGTACGCCAATCATGGCGCCAAGTACACTCACCACCGTTGACCAAAAGCCTGGCGTTTTTTCAGTTTCAGGAGGTTGCTTATTTTCTTCGTTAGGAGTCTTCGTCATCGCCAAATAACTCTATAAATTCTATAAAGTGTAGGCTTGGCATTGTATGGCTTTTAGTGAGCCATGAAAAGAAGCTAGTAGAAGATTTTGTCTTCTTTTTCAATTCTGGAGATACTACTACTGGTGGTAAGTCAGGTTCGGCGTGAGCTATAACATCGATCTTCTCTGAAGCTGGAGCATAGTAGCTACCATCGGCTGCATAGAAAGTCGATTTGCAGTTTGCATTAGAAGCAGCCAAATTTCCAGATAGCAATAATGCTAAACCTGAAATGGTTAATACCAAGCTAAAATGCTTACCTTTCATCCTTAACTCCTAGTAGTTTGCACCAATAATCATGACCTTATGTAATGACTATTACGAGCACACCTCATAATATAAAGGAAGGCGAGCTAATGAATCAAGGGATTAGTCGCTCAATTTGTAAGGAATTTTGTATAGAAGTGTCAAGGGAGTCAATTAATTCAAAGACTTGGCTGATATTTAGCCTTGGATCAACCAAACTGGTATAAGCTTGGCTCAGCTCCGACTCGGATACCTGATAGCTACTCCCCGTACATTCCATTACAGCTTCAGCTGTCATTTCTAAATGCAATCCGCCGAGAATAGAGCCTTGTTCTAAATGAATATCAATGGCTTGAGATAGCTCAGATTGAATATGTTCAAAATCACGAGTTTTAATGCCTTGATTGGTTAGGCGGCCATTACCATGCATGGGATCACAGCACCATAAAACTTTCAAATCTACAGCTTGAATGGCTTGAATCAAAAGCGGCAATTTTTGAGCAATGTCTTTATAACCAAAGCGATGAATTAAAGTTAGCCGTCCGGCTTCGTTATTGGGATTGATAGCCTGACATAAACTCACTAGTTGTTGCGGTTCCATTTGTGGACCAACTTTAATGGCAACAGGGTTAGCAATGCCACGTAAATATTCTATATGAGCGCTATTGGTGGATGCAGTACGCATTCCAACCCAAGGGTAATGAGTCGATAAATTATACCAATCGCCATTGGAGTTTTTGCGAGTCAAAGCTTCTTCGTAGTGCAAATGCAGGGCTTCATGGCTAGTATAGAATTCTTTAAGCCCTTTGGTTACAGGTTGTGAGCCATTGATGTTATGAAACATTTGCGCCATTTGCTGGAATTGCAAAATACTTTGATGCAATTGTTTTGCTTGCTTTAAATTTTGCAAAGCCTTGGCTTCATCGTCTAATTGGAATAATTCGCTGAGATCCGTTTCCAACATGGCACGAATATAATTTAAAGTTAAAGAAGCGTAACTATAGCCTTGTAACATCCGCTGAGGATCGGGCGTGCGAGCCGATTCGCTAAAATGAATATGATTAACTAAGTCGCCGCGATAACTTGGAAAACTTTCATCTAGTTTGGTTTCCATTAATTGGGAGCGCGGTTTAGCATACTGACCGGCGATACGGCCGATCCGAGTTATGGGCTTATTGAGCTTATGGCTAAGAATTAAACTTAAATTGACCAAAAGTCGCACTTTCTGCGATATAGAATCGGCATTGCAGTCAGAAAAAGATTCGGCACAGTCGCCTCCTTGCAAGATAAAGTGTTTACCTTCTTGCGCTAAGGCAATTTGTGATTTGAGGTTATCTACTTCAACCGCCGATACCAAAGGTGGAAGCTGGCTCAGCTGTTCAATAGCTTTGAGCAGAGCCTCTTTATCGCCATAGTTAATCTGTTGACTAACAGGCTTATCTTTCCAACTTGCAGGGTGCCAACTTTCTGGCTGCGATTTACTCATCTTTTCTAAATAGTTTTAGTCGTAAGACTTCATTAATAGCATTCTATCCCATAATATAGGGGCAGACTATTGAATAACAAAGAATTTATAAAAAGTGGCAAAAGTTAAAACCATTTATGCCTGCCAAGAATGTGGCTCCGAAACCCCTCAATGGGCAGGGCAGTGCGGGCAATGCAAAGCCTGGAATTCATTGGTAGAACATATCGATGAAAAGAAAGCTGCTAGCGGAAAAAGCTCACGTTTTACGGGTTACGCTGGAGCTAAGACAAAAGTAGTACGAATGGACAAGGTGGACTTGTCTGAATTACCGCGTATGTCTTCGGGCTTAACCGAACTTGATCGAGTGCTTGGCGGTGGTTTAGTACCTGGCTCGGTGGTGTTAATGGGAGGTGATCCGGGTATCGGTAAATCGACCATTCTTTTACAAAGCCTATGTAAGATAAGTGAGTCTGATTCCGTGCTTTATGTCACGGGTGAGGAATCGATGCAGCAAGTGACCATGCGCGCTCAGCGTTTGGGTTTAGCTACAGGCGAATTTGACTTGCTAACCGAAACTCAAGTGGAAAATATTACCGCGCAAGCTTTAATCACCAAACCGAAAGTGATGGTGGTGGATTCGATCCAGACCATTTACACGGAAATTTTGCAGTCAGCCCCGGGTGGTGTGGCTCAGGTTCGTGAATCAGCGGCGCAGCTAGTACGTTTTGCCAAACAAACTGGAACCACATTATTGGTGGTTGGCCACGTAACAAAAGATGGAGCTTTGGCTGGTCCACGAGTATTAGAACATATGGTGGATGCGGTTCTGTATTTCGAAGGCGAGCGTGATGGACGTTTGCGTTTATTGCGTGCTGTGAAAAATCGTTTTGGTGCGGTCAATGAGCTTGGTGTTTTTGCTATGACCGATACTGGTTTAAAGCAAGTAAAGAATCCATCTGCAATATTCCTTTCCAAATACCAAGATCCAGTATCTGGCAGTGCCGTAATGGCAACTTGGGAAGGCACTCGGCCAATGCTGGTGGAAATCCAAGCGTTAGTGGATTCATCTCATGCGCCACAGCCAAAACGTATTGCAGTGGGATTAGATCACCAAAGAATCGCTATGCTTCTGGCGGTGCTTAATCGTCATGGCGGAATTGCTACTTTCGACCAAGATGTTTTTGCCAACGTGGTTGGCGGTGTTCGAGTGATGGAAACTTCCGCTGACCTAGCTTTAATAGCCGCTATTATTTCTAGTTTAAGAAATAGACCATTAGAGCAGCATCAAGTCATCTTCGGGGAAATAGGATTAGCAGGGGAAATTCGCCCTGTGCCCAATGGCCAAGAACGACTTAATGAAGCAGTAAAACATGGCTTTAAAAAAGCTATAGTGCCGCAAGGCAATATTCCTTCGAAACCCATTAAAGGACTGCAAGTGCATGGTGTTAGTAGATTGGAAGAAGTCCTAAACTTATTATGAAACGGCGTAAGTTTAAACCCGAAAAACTGTTTAAACCCCGTGATTTTGCTAATCCAGAAGTAACTGATAACTGTTATTTAGAGATTGGCGCTGGGCGTGGTTTGCATGCGGTGCAGTTTGCTCAAGCTAATCCTGATAAGCAGTTAATTGCCATTGAAAGAACGCGAGTGAAATATGAGGACTTTTCAAAACGATCGAAAAAGGAAAAGTTAGATAACTTAACTCCAGTACATGCGGATGCTATTCCTTGGGTGGTGCATGCCTTGCCACCACAATCTTTAAACGGTGTGTTCTTACTGTATCCAAATCCAGAACCTAAAAACGCCCAACAACGATGGCTGAATATGCCGTTCTTTGAGTTTTTACTATCGCGACTAAAGCCAGAAGCGAAGATAGTATTAGCAACTAATATTAAAGACTATTTTGAAGAAGCCATCGAACAAACTAAGCAAGCGTGGCAATTGCCTTATAAATCCTTTGAAGTGGATAAAGACTCTAAGCGTACTCACTTTGAAATTAAATACTTAGCTCGGGGCGAGGCTTGTTATCAATTAGAAATCACTAAGCCGAGCGATTATAAAACTCGTTTCGATAGTTATAATCAATCGTAAAATAGCCTGCTTTTACAAATGGTTACAGTAGGTAATGCATTTTTGACTTATAATTAATGCAGAATTGACTCTTAAATTGAACCATGCGTTATTACTTACTACTGACAATTTTACTATTATCCTCGTATGAAGCAGGCGCTGCTATTTGCGCTATGCCAGGTACTGATGGTAGTCCAACTATAACTGGGGTAGTTAATACTTATTATGAACCCCTAGCTAGTGTCTCTGCTGGTGCTACGAGTATTACTCTAGGGACTTCTTCAGGTGCTGGGGAGTCATTTGCCGCAGGTGATTTAGCCTTAATTATTCAAAATCAAGATGCTTCAATCAATTCCTCCAATAGCATTTCCTATGGCGATGGTTCTACTGGACGAGGCTACACTTTTTTAAATAGCACAGGATTTTATGAATTTGCCAGCATTGCTTCGGTAGCCGGCTCTACCATAACCCTAAGTAGCGGTTTGCAAAATTCTTACACTCAAAGCGCCGCAACCTTTTTAAACGGACAAAAAACTTTTCAAATAATTAAAGTTCCTCAATATCAAGATGTGACATTTAGCGGAACCTTGACTGCGCCTGCATGGGATGGAGCGAAAGGCGGAGTGTTTGTAATAGATGTGGTGGATACGGTTTCTGGCAATTCAGCAACTATTGACTTAGAAGGGTTGGGTTTTCGAGGTGGGGCTTATCAAGATAATGGAGTATCTACCAACGCCACCCAGCGGCTCGAGTATGTCGCTAATGCGATAAATAATGCTGGCACAGGTGGTAACCGTCATGCAGGAAAAGGTGAAGGTATAGCAGGAACCCCACAGTTTGTTTACAACGGCTCTAATGTTGTTGATACCAATGGTGGTTCGACAGCAGACGGGTACCCAAGTGGCGACTATGCCCGTGGTGCTCCTGGGAATGCTGGCGGCGGCGGTAATGAATGGAGTAGCGGTAACGATTCTGGCGGCGGCGGTGGCGGTAACTTTGGCCAAGGCGGGCAAGGTGGTGCTGGTTGGAATCAAAATCCTGATACTCAAAATGTTGGCGGTTTAGGCGGCGGAGCTTTTCCGGCAGCGCAAAGCCGAGTTGTTTTTGGCGGCGGCGGTGGTGCAGGTATGGCTAATAATGCAAATACGCCACATGGAGGAAATGGAGGTGGAATTGCAATAATTAGAAGTAATGTTATCAGCGGATCTTTTACCGTGGATGTTGATGGGAGTGATGGTACTACTTCTGTCAATAATGATGCGGGCGGTGGCGCTGGAGCTGCAGGATCTTCCGTTATTATAGCTTCTGGCGGATTAGGGGGCGTTACCGTATCTGCCGTAGGCGGCGATGGCGGCGACGGCTGGCCAATAAATAGTGGTAGTAACGATATGCACGGACCAGGTGGCGGTGGTGCTGGGGGATATGTCATTTACTCTTCAGGAGCTGGAACTCCCAGTGTTTCAGTGGCAAGTGGCGCTAATGGTACTACGACCACTCGTGAGGAAATATTTGGTTCAAGTCCTGGCTCCACAGGTTCAGATACCGCAGAAAGTATTGTTTATCCCTGTGCAGCAGAATTAGAAGTAACCAAATCGGATTCAGAAACAGAATATACACCAGGTGGTTCTACAACGTATCAGATTACTGTGACCAATAGTGGTCCTGCCAATGTAACCGGCGCAACTGTAAGCGACACAGTTCGCGCAGGATTGAGTATCGGGGCGGTGACTTGCTCAGTACCTGCCGCTTGTACTGCTATTAGTATTGTGGGCCAACAAATAGATATCACGCTTGATATTAATAATGGCCAATCAATTATTATTTCAGTACCAATTACTTATAGCTCAGATCCTACTGGTTACTAATCATTTTATAATTAGCAACAACTATTACTTGTTTGTGAATTATTATAAGGGTTATTCTTGTATTTAAATTCTTTAAATACAACGTGTTATGAAAATTATAAAAAAACTGTTCAAATGGATATTGATAATTACCTTATCACTCATAGTCGTAATCGGTTTATGGATCTGGCAAGCAGCTAAGTTAGATAAACCGTTCGGAATTCCATTTGTCTCTGACAGCATTGATGTATTCTTTAATCGAGTCGCTATTAGTTTTATACAGGACAGTCCTGAAACGTTAACCAGTTTGCACGTTCTAGAACAATTTGGAATTACTGGCCATCAAGATGATTTGGATGATGCTAGTGTCGAGGCAGGTGATAAAGCTTTAGCTAGAACTAAAAAGCAATTAAGCATTCTTAAAAGCTATCAAGACGATGAGCTAAGTGAAGAGCAAAAATTATCTAAAGAGCTGATGATTTATTTGCTGTCTCAAGGAGTAGATGCTGAGGAATTTCGCTTTCATAATTACCCTGTGAATCAGTTATTTGGTGCTCAATCTAATTTCCCGACATTTATGGATTCGCAGCATCAGGTGAATTCGTTAGAAGACGCAGAGGACTATATTTCACGTTTAAGTAAAGTGGATACAAAATTTTCGCAGGTTTTAGAAGGCATAAAGCTTCGAACCAATATGGGAATCATTCCTCCTAAATTTG
Source organism: uncultured Kangiella sp. (assembly GCA_947503435.1). Lineage (GTDB taxonomy): Bacteria > Pseudomonadota > Gammaproteobacteria > Enterobacterales > Kangiellaceae > Kangiella. Next base: position 102,114 of record CANNDL010000001.1, read on the forward strand.
TCATAGCGCGTGTACTTGAAGAAATGAATAACTTTGTAGAGCAGCCTATCGAAGAAAATATTTTATATTCATCATTTCTTAATAAGTTAGAGAAAACAGATTTAACTTCTAAGGAAAAAAATACATTACTATCCGATGCAAAATCCGTTATCAAAAATGATGTGCATGATGCTTATAACAGCTTTATTGGTTATTTTTCTACATTAGGAGATAAAGCAACAACTGATGATGGGATCTGGAAGCTGCCAAATGGTGACCAAGCTTATAAAGCGGCATTAAAGCAGTTTACAACTACCGACTATACTGCAGATTATATCCATAAGACTGGTTTGTCAGAAGTAGAGCGCATTCAAAATGAAATTCTTGAAGTGTTAAAGGGCGAGGGATTTGATATCAGTCAAGGCTTTACTACGGTTTTAAAAGAGCTTTCCGAAGATCCTCGTTTTTATTACCCCGATACCGATGAAGGGCGAGAGCAAATTCTAAAAGATTATCAGGTTATTATTGATGAAATCTCGGCAGGGATGGATTCTGCCTTTAGAGTTGCTCCCAAGGCGTCGGTGAAAGTTGAAAGAATACCCTTGTTTAAAGAGAAAACTTCACCTGGAGCTTATTATCAGCAGCCTGCTTTAGATGGCTCAAGACCAGGTATTTTTTATGCCAATTTGTATGACATTAAAGCGACACCTACTTATAGCATGAGAACTCTTGCTTATCATGAAGCTGTGCCAGGACATCACTTTCAAGTGTCGATAACCCAAGAACTTGAAGATGTACCAGTGTTCAGAAATTTCTCTTTATTCACTGCATATACTGAAGGCTGGGCTTTGTACACTGAAAGACTAGCTTGGGAGTTAGGTTTTCAAGATGATCCTTTCGATAATGTAGGTCGTTTACAGGCAGAGCTATTTAGAGCGGTAAGATTAGTGGTTGATACTGGTTTGCACGCACAGCGTTGGACTCGAGAAGAGGCCATAGATTATATGGTTAAAAATACTGGTATGGCGGAAAGTGACGTTATTGCTGAAATCGAGCGTTATATCGTTATTCCAGGGCAAGCAACGGCCTATAAAGTTGGAATGATGAAAATTTTAGAGCTTAGGGCTAAAGCTAAAAAGGCATTGGGTGACAAATTTGATTTAAGAGATTTTCATGATCAAATTCTGAAAAATGGTGCCGTTCCTTTGAGTGTGCTGGAAAAGTTGATTGATCGTTATATCGCTGAAACGGTTTAGAAAATAAAAAAGGCGCTTTATGCGCCTTTTTTGATTAATGCTTACTTAGATATCTTACGATATTTAATTCGATGAGGTTGATCTGCATCGGTTCCTAAGCGGCGTTTTTTATCGGCTTCATATTCTTGATAATTCCCTTCAAACCATACAGTCTCACTATCACCTTCAAAGGCCAAGATATGGGTTGCGATTCTATCAAGAAACCATCTGTCGTGCGAAATAACTACCGCACAACCAGGAAATGCCAATAGAGCATCTTCTAATGCACGCAAGGTTTCCACATCCAAATCATTGGTTGGTTCATCTAATAGTAAGACGTTGCCACCAGACTTTAATAATTTCGCTAAATGAACACGATTACGCTCACCTCCAGACAAATTGCCAATACGCTTTTGTTGGTCTGAGCCTTTAAAGTTAAAGCGGCCACAATATGAACGTGAAGAGGTAGTGTAGTTACCAACGGTCACTAAATCTAAACCGTCAGAGATTTCTTCCCACACGGTTTTTGAGTCATCCAAAGAATCGCGGCTTTGATCTACATAAGATAGTTCAACCGTTTCACCTACCACGAGTTCACCAGCGTCAGGTGTTTCTTGCCCTGTGATTAATTTAAACATGGTGGATTTACCAGCACCATTCGGACCAATAACACCCACAATACCGCCTTGGGGTAGATTAAAACTTAAATCGTTATATAACAGTTTATCGCCGAAAGATTTTGTTAAGCCTTTCGCAGTAATTACTTGTGTCCCTAAACGCGGGCCCGGCGGAATATATAACTCTTTAGTTTCGTTGCGCTCTTGCACTTCTTTACTGGAAAGTTCTTCAAATCGAGCCATACGAGCCTTTGATTTTGCTTGTCGGCCTTTGGCGTTTGAACGTACCCACTCCAGTTCTTCCTTCATGGTCTTTTGACGCGATTGCTCTTGTTTGGCTTCTATTTCTAATCGAGCCGATTTTTGCTCTAGCCATGAAGAGTAGTTACCTTCCCAAGGAATGCCGTAACCGCGATCCAGTTCAAGGATCCAACCTGCAGCGTTATCTAAGAAATAGCGATCGTGAGTAATGGCGACGACAGTGCCGGAATAATCAACTAAGAAGCGCTCTAACCAAGCCACAGATTCAGCATCCAGGTGGTTAGTAGGCTCATCCAGTAACAGCATGTCGGGCTTCTCTAAAAGCAAATGGCAAATTGCCACTCGACGTCGTTCACCACCTGATAAATGCTCAACTTTGGCTTCCCACGGAGGTAAACGTAATGCATCAGCAGCACGTTCCAATGCATTTTCTAAATTATGTCCGTCGGATGCTTGAATAATAGCTTCAAGCTCACCTTGACGTTTAGCCAATGCATCAAAATCAGCATCTGCTTCGGCATATGCTGCGTACACTTGGTCCAATTCATTGAGAGCGTCTTTTACATGCGTTACGGCTTGCTCAATAATTTCACGAACTGTTTTAGAATCTTCCAGTTGAGGCTCTTGCGGCAAGTAACCAATTTTAATGCCAGCCTGCGGACGCGCTTCGCCTTCAATATCTTCATCAATGCCCGCCATGATGCGAAGCAAGGTTGATTTACCTGCGCCATTAAGACCTAAAACACCAATTTTGGCGCCAGGGAAAAAGGATAGCGAAATGTCTTTTAAAATGGTTTTATTCGGTGGGACGATCTTACCCACACGATTCATGGTATAAATGTATTGAGCCATTATTTACTCTAGTGACTAAATTAATGGCGCTATTTTACCTGTGATGCAGCAGGGACGCTACCAGAGGAGCAAACAATGATTAAGAATAAATTAAGGATAAGAGCACTGCTAGTTGTAAGTGTTGCGGTGATAACGGGTTGCGTACACTTATCCAAGGCTAAAGCAGAACATTGCATTGCACCAATGGCCTTGTATAAAGCCGCTGATATGAGAAAAGTTGAGCCCATACTATTTGAACAAGCACTTAATTGTAATAATCCAGAAACGGTAAAAACGGCCTTGGTTGCTTTGGGTAGAATTGGTGGAAAAGATGCAGCCAACTTAATCCAATCTCAACTATCACATGAAAATGCAGAAGTCAGAAAAATAGCTGCTTTTTCCGCCGGGATCAGTTTAACCCCAGAATTAGTGCCCACATTGACGGAACAATTTGATAAAGAGACAAGTGCAGCAGTAAAAGAAAATTTAGCGCTAGCCATTGGTAATCTAGGTCATGAGAAGTCCTCGGAAGCACTATATAGCATGATTAATAATGCCGAAAGCGACCAGGCTGCGCGAGGTGCAATGCAAGGTTTGGGTATCTTAGCGTCATTTCATAGGGGTAAGGTTAAAGACAAACAAAATCTTGATGTTGATAAGGTTATCGAGCTTTTAGCCAACCCTAAAACTTCTCTCCAGGCTGGTTTTTTATTGGCGCGAGTTCCATTAATGAATACCAGTCAGATTGAAAAAGTGATGCAAATTACAGATGGCTTGGACAAGGATTCACAAGCCTTTGCCATACGAGCTATTGGCAATCTAAAGCCAAAAGAACAGTTCGATTGGTTCTATCAAAAAGCTCAAAGTGATGATATCGGCGTTCGAGTCAGCGCGATTCAGGCGCTAGGTAAGTTGCCACTAGGTGATGATGAGCAAGTAGCAAAGATGAATCAATTGGCGTTATCTCAAGATACTATTAGTGCGCTTGCAGCGTTAGAAAGTGCAAAAAAGTGGATGGTTTTGAATAACCTTTCCAAACTCACAGCAAATGATAATACCTGGATCCAAGCACAAGCATTTGCGGCAGCTAATAATCCTAAGCCCGAGAAAATGCAGCAACTGGCCGAAAAGTGGCTTGATTCAGCAGAGCCTAACTTGCAAAGAGCCGCAATCGCTTTTTTTGTCGAGCAAAACGATAAAGCTAAATTAGAACTACTGGCGAAAAGCCCGAAGGAAGTTATTGCCATTGGTGCTCAGCAAAAACTGGGAGTTTACCAAACTCCAGCATCTAGCGCGCAAGCCACTCCAGAAGCATTACCAAGGTTGCCAAAGAGTCTTACCCTAAAGACGACTAAAGGCGATATTGTGATAAAACTGTTTGCCGACACGCCTTATAGTTCGGCAAATTTTTTGAAGCTGGCAAATGATGGCTTTTACGACAATAGCTATTTTCATCGAGTGATCCCGAACTTTGTCGCGCAAGGTGGTGGCAAGGTAGGGGATGGTTCAGGAACCGTGGGTTATTCAATTCGAGAAGAGCTTAACAATCGTTCCCATCGTTATGGCACTATTGGTATGGCTACAGCGGGAAAAGACACCGGTGGTGGCCAATTCTTTATTAATCTAGCGCCTAACTTACATCTTGATAGTAATTACACGATATTTGGAGAGGTATTATCGGGAATGGATGTGGCATTGAAATTAGAACAGAATGACCAAATACTTGAGATTAAAGAATAATTGTAATGGTTGAAAAATAAAAAAATTAGGCTCTCTGAGCACAAAGTAAAAAGCCGCCCGCATGCTAGCTAGGCGGCTTTGACTGGCCAGTGTGTATACTCAGTCTTTTAAAAATACCATTTTGTTATTATTAGTTCCTTTAGTTCACAGACCTTAAAAGGGGTAGCTTCTTAGGGACCATGAAGATTTTTTAAAGCCCAATGAAAAGCTTTGCAAAACCTCAGGACTAAAAGTAACTGAATTGGTCAGATCTGTCTTTACAGTTACTTAACTAAAAGTTAACCTTGTCTAACTCATTGAAAAACAAATAGAAATATATGAGGCTTTTTTGAATAAATTTAAGCTCGGAAGCTGGAAAGTCGAACCGAACAAAAGCTTGCTGACATCTGATAATGGTAAAGAAGTGCGTATTGAGCCGCTCAATATGGCATTGCTTTGCTATTTCGCTAAACACCCAGTCGATCCAATCAGCCGCGAAAAATTAATCGAGGATGTGTGGGACAATAAAGTGGTTACCGATCACGCCGTTTATAAGACCATCAATCAATTACGAAAATATTTGGCTAGTGATGGTGACTCGCAAGATTATCTTAAAACCATACCTAAGAAGGGCTATTCATTAGTTGCTCCACTTGAGGAAATCGTTGAAGCGTCACCAAAAGATGTGATTAATCTTAAGTTTGAGGCCACATCTGCTAATGGGTTTACTAAATGGTTCTATAAGCACCCGGTGCTACATACTTTAGGCTTATTAATAGTAGCTGGAATTTTCATATGGAATTTAGGCTTGAATACTTGGTGGTATAAAAACCAGCAACCAGTTTATAACAACCTCTCTGTTCTTGCTCAAATTGATGGGGTACTCGATCAAGCCATTCCTTCCCCAAATGAAAAATTGCTAGCAGTGACCAGTTATGGAGACAGCGATGTTAACAACCGGAAAATATTCTTATTAAATCTAGAAAGCCAAGAAGTATCTCAGCTGACTGATGGAATACACGATTTCTCTGAAATATCCTGGAGTTCTGAAGGCAACTATTTGGTTGCTTCAAGAAAACCAATTTCATCAATGAATGATGAATATTGCGATTTAGTATTGCTTGAATTGTCTAAAGACTTTTCTCGGCTAAAGTCGCAAAAAGAAGTGACTTCTTGCTCACCAAGGGGCTCCAGCGCTCAGTTTGATGAAGAGTCTGAGATGGTATATTACAACTTTGCTCAATCGAACATAGTACCTTCTAGCTTATATAGCTATTCTTTGAGAACTAAAGAAATAGAATTATTGACTAACCCAGGAAGCGCTGTGTGGGGAGATTGGAGTGTAAGGCTCTCTCCAGACAAAAGTAAACTCTTGTTTATGAGGGTTTATGAAGAAGCAAGTGAGATATTTTTATATAATCTGAAGACCAAAAAAGAACAGTTTTTGTTTAAGTTTATTGGCTATCCGGATGAGTTATCTTGGGCTGGTAACAACGAAAAAATTATCTACCAACCAAACAATAATCAGGTGGTTCTTTACTCAATAGTTGATAAATTTCATAAAACTATTATCACTAAAGAAGACTCCATTGTTTCTAGTTTTCATTCTCTTGCTTCCGACAGTATCTATACGGTGAGCAGGTTAAACGATATTGAAATTGTTCAATTCGATATAAAACACCCTCAAAAAGCAAAAGTGGTTAACTCTTCAAAGGCTATGGAGTTTTCGGGTATATATGCCAATACTAGCGATAACTATGCCTTTGTATCGAAAAGAAGTGGCAGCTGGCAACTTTGGTTACAAACAAATAAGCAATTAAAAATGCTTACCAATAATGACTCCGATGGCGTTATATTTACTCCAACTTGGTCTTTTGACGACAAGCAAATAGTCTTTAATTTAGGCGGAGCCATCTATGCTTATGATTTTGAAAAAGATGAAACACTAGAAATATATGCTGAAGAGGATGTTTATTTGCAAAATCCATTTTGGTCTTCAGATGCTAAAAGTATTTATTTTACCAAGCTGGTGGCAGATACAAATCAAATTTTTAAATTGGAGTTGAAAAATAAAACAATTAAACAAATAACCAGTGATGGAGGATATGCTGGTGCGATTTCATTGAGCAATAATGCATTGTATCTAGTAAAAGATGAGCAATTTGGGTTATGGCGATTGGACTTGTCAAATTTAGAAGAAATTAAGATTAATGATATAGCTTCCAATGAAGACCAAGAATTTATCCATACTGTTGAAGATGGATTATATTTTAGTAATTTAAAAGGATATTTAAAGAGTTTGTATTTTGTTGATTATGAAACGCATACCACTAGAAAAGTAGTAGACTTTATTAGTAGAGATGTTGCAGGATTTTCAGTGAATCACACGCAAGAAAAGGTCTTGACCACGGTTACACATGCTTCAAATGCCAACTTAACTATCTACAGGCCTTAAATTTTAATAAGCAATGCAGGTTCTAGCCCTGCAAATTCTGCCGCCGCCATCATTAAAGAACCAAGCATCAAATGGCATATTAAAAATATCGCAACTAGTGTGGTTGTTGGATTCGGCTTTGCATTGCTTTAGGTAAATTTGGCTGATTCGATTGTAGTGTTTCTCTAAAACAAAGATTGGCATTTTTGTAGCTTGGAATTTGCCCATCTCGATGTTGAATTGATCATACATCTCCGTTATCGGGAAATCAGATGAAGATTCTTCATTGGCATTTATAGCAAAAGAAAATGATAAAAATAGAATAGAAATCAATAGATTACGCACTTATATCCCCTTATGTGAACACAAACTACCCCTAGTTCGTGGGCAAAATTTAGCACAGTTAATGCAAATATGCATTAAGAAACCTGAATTAGGGTAGAAATTGCTCCATATAAAGGTCACAACGTTGGTAGTCACAGCGTGATTCTTGTGATTCAAAGGGATTAAACCCAAGCTTATAGTAGAGGTTTATCGCTGGAGTAAGCTTTTGATTAGTTTCTAGGAACAGGCGCTCGCAGCCTTTGAGTTTTGCCGTCTCTAGTATTGCTTCGCCAAGCTTTTGCCCGATATGAAGTCCTTGATAGCCTTCCAGAACGCCCATTTTGACTAACTCAAACTCGGTCTCTGACCATTTTTTTAAACCGCAAGTGCCCACAATTTTACCTTGGTATTCGGCAAACAGAATATCGCCACCCTTATCGATTAAGTGATCCCTGGGATCATTTAGAACTACCAAGTCTTCTGCCTCTGGCTCGAAAAACTGTTCAATCCACAACAGATTAATTTGCTTGAAGTAAGGGGCGAGTTCATTTGAGAAGGGTAGAATTTTAATTGAATTTGGGTTCATAGAGCTAGTTTTGTGGGCATTCTGGTTTTTCGAGTAAGCATTGTAAATGCGATAAAGCTACTTCGTTGGTTTTTGCTTGATTGGCTCGTAAGTTTTGGAGGCGCGCCTGAATGGAAGCCTGAAAGAGCATCAGAGTCACAAACTTTTCATCTTGAAATACCGGTTCGAAAGTAAAGCGAATAAACATTTCTCCACTTTCAGCTCGGAAAAGATAAGAGATTTCATTCATGTGTTCTTCTAAGTAGCCGCCACCTTGACGTATATAGTCAATCGTACCATTCGATTGAGTTTGCGACGCGGCTACTTTTTGTAGTAATTCTCTTAACTGTCTATCTTTTATCAAGGCCAACCTACCTGTTGATAGTAACTCTTCCCAAGCCCCCATTTGTAATGCTGCACTAGGAACTGCATTCCAAGGCGTTACTCTTTTAGTTAGTGTTGCATGAGTATCCGGGTTCCATTCTTCTTGCATTAGGAAGCTTGCTACTTCATTTATGTTATTCCGTATTTTGCCGTGAAACTCAGCGAGACTAGACAACTCAGCGACATTTTCTTTCAAGTCTTCGTTAAGTCTTTGCAAATATTGTTGCTCTAAAGCTGTTTCATTACGCTCTTGAGTCCAGTTTGTTACCTGCATACCAAGAAATATACCCACTACAACTACGCAGACATCAAGTCCGACGGCGAGCCAGTTTTGGTCTTTTACGTGTTGCATAAAGCGGCGTAACAGCATTCGAAGCTTCCTTTGGATTAGAAGTATCAGAAAAGTGTAGCTCCAATTATTAAATTAGTCGAGGAATGGCCCACGGCCTCTAGGCTCTTATATTCTAAAAAGATTGTGCTAAACTTATGCCAAATTATATCTAACAATCAATAAGAAGCAGGGGATTATGGATCTTTTTACGCTCGAAAACTTATTTACTTTAATGATGCTTATCGTCTTACAGGCGGTTTTAGGCTTCGATAACTTACTTTATATCTCTCTAGAATCTAAGCGAGCGCCAGTTGCAGAGCAAAAACGCGTTCGCTGGCTTGGTATTGGAATCGCGGTAGGTTTAAGAATCGTACTGTTATTCACTTTGATGAAGCTTATCGACTACGTGCAAGGCGATATGTTCAGCCTTGACTGGAAAGGTGTAGTAGAAGGTACCTTCACATTTGAAAGCATAATCATCTTATTCGGTGGTGTATTCATCATGTACACGGCAGTAAAAGAAATCTGGCATATGATGGCGTTAGAAGTGGATGGTGGCGTTGAACGTAAACCTCAATCAGCCGCTAAGATTATTGCGCTTATAGTTATGATGAACCTAGTATTTTCTTTCGACTCAATATTAAGCGCTATGGCTTTAACTGATAACTTCTGGATTATGGCAACCGCGATTATTGCCAGTGGCATCGCGATGATTTGGCTGGCTGATACAGTTTCTGAATTCTTAGAGAAAAACCGTATGTTTGAAGTCTTAGGCCTATTTATTCTATTGATCGTTGGTGTGATGTTGCTAGCCGACGGAGGCCATAAAGCAGGTTTAACTTTCTTTGGCAGTGAAATTACCCCAATGAGCAAAGCGACTTTCTATTTTGTAATTGCGGTATTGGTATTGAGTGATATCGTCCAATCTAAATATCAAAAAAATCTATTGAAGAAGAAAGAACGATTAGCAAAGCAAGCTGAAATGGCTAATAAGTCATAAACGCATTGAATCTTTGAGTCAAAGCTGTACTATTACAAGCTGTTGATTTTAATAACAATAAGGAGACTACAATGTCAAAATTAAAAGACTTTTTAAAAGAATTAGGTACTAATGCACAACTACTAGAAGATTATAAGCAAGATCCTGATAAAACCATGCAAGACTATGGCTTAACTCAGGAAGAAATTGATGCTGTATGCAATCTTGATATGCCAAAAATCAAATCAATAATTGGCGATAAAGAAAGCGATTACTATACCATTGTTATTAATAAGCATGAGCATGGACTGTAGTTGTTAGTAAGTTGTCTCGTTTACTTTTCCTATTCTTTTTTACTTTTTTTTCCTTATCGATTGAGGCTAATGCTTCAATCGATGAGGAATTAGAGTATTTAATAAAAATTAATGGAATAAGTAGTGACTTAGCAAGTAATAAAATTAAGGAACTTGAAAACCGATGGTCCGAATTTGAGACCGATGATCAAAGGGCAGAGTTTTACTTGCAAAAAGGGTACTTCCACTTACTAAGAAGTGATTTTTCTGAAGCACGAGCCGTACTTGAAAAAGCCTTAGCACTTTCCTCGATATCGGCAGATAATAAGGTTGTTGCTTATAATTTTTTGTCACAAATTGCAAAGGGCGAGAATGATTATTTAGAATCGTTTGAGTACCTATTTAAAGCACTAGAAATTATCCCAGAATTAAAAGAGCCTAAGCAAAAGATAGCTTTTTATCACAGCTCCTCTAATACACTAATACAGATGGGGTTCTGGAATGAGGCACTTACTTACTCCAAAATTGCTTTGGATATATCAGAAGAATCGAATATAGAAATTAGCAAGTGCTATTTACAGGCTCAAATTTACGAAATTCATAATAAAATGGGAATTGCTCAGGGCTTGGCTAAAAATATTGAGAAGGTCATTAATGAGTGTGAAGAGCACGACATATCGTTGCTATTAGCTAATTTATACCGAAGTTTAGGAAATAACCATCTTTATACTGGGGATCTAGGGTCTGCTTATACAGCATTAGAGCTGTCCAGAGATTATTTAAAAGAAAACCCTTATCAGCCAGAAAGAATGGAATTGTTTTATAGCTTAGCTTCATTGTATTTCCAGCAAGGTGATATTCAGAAGTCTGAGTATTATATAAAAATGATCTTAGATAGTGAGAAGAATGACTGGAGTTACCTTGAATATGAAATCTATGAATTATTATCTAAATTAGAGGAAAAAAAGGGTTCTGCTGCAAGTGCCAATAAATATTTGCTTGATGCTTATGAAGCTAAAATTGAACGGTTCGAAGAGAGAAACAGACTTGGCTTGATATATCAGAAAGTTAAATATTCAAATTTAGAAAGTGAAGCTCAGATTAAGATCTTGGACCAGGAAAATGAACTTTTAAAGCTAAATTCCGAAGTCCAAGCTCAATCAAAAAGAATTTATCAGCTGTTTTCGGTAATTACCGCGTTATTAGTGGCACTAATTACACTTATGTTTTTGAGAACAAAAAAACTAAAAGAGCGTTATCAAGAGCTTTCTAGAAAAGATGGATTAACGGGCGTTTTATCGAGGCGTTACGCTCTTAAGATTGCAAAGGACGTGCATAGTAAAAGCATTGCCAATGATCATAAGTATAGTTTAGTGGTTTTTGACTTAGATTATTTCAAATCAATTAATGATAGGTATGGACACGCCATTGGTGATTGGGTTTTAAAGCAAGTTACCGAAAAAGTTTCGTCGCAGATTCGCAAAGTTGATGCGTTTGGCCGTTTAGGCGGTGAGGAATTTATTTTGGTTCTACCCGATACTGAATCACAAGAAGCAAAAATGTTAGCCGAGCGTTGTTTAGAAGCAATTAAGACTATTCAGCATGATGTATTTGATGATCATTATGTTGTAACTGCTAGTTTTGGCGTTGCGACTTATCCAGAGTTTAAAGATTTAGAAGCTCTAATTCAAAATGCGGATGATGCTATGTATAAAGCCAAGCAAATGGGACGCAATCAGATCTTTAGTTTTGCTCAATAATAAGCACTAATTTTAAAAAGAATAAATTATGAATAAAAAAGGTTCTTTAACCTGTATCGGTACAGGTATCACTCTAGCAGGACAAATCACTAAAATTTCTGAAAGCTATTTGCAAACTGCAGATATTGTTTATGGAATCTTACCTGACTTTATGTCTGAAGAATGGATTAAAAGTTTAAATCCTAACTATCAAAGTTTACAGCCGCTTTATGGAGAAGGTAAATCCCGACGACAAACCTATCGCGAAATGACTGACATGGTTTGTGATGCTGTAAGAGATGGGAAGCGAGTTGTGTTAGCGCTTTATGGTCACCCCGGAATATTTGCCTGCGTTGGGTATTACGCGATTGAAGATTTAAAGAAAGAGGGATACATAGCCAAGATGTTGCCAGGAGTTTCTGCTGACGCTTGTCTTTATGCTGATTTAGGCTTTGATCCTGGAAACTATGGATGTCAAAACTATGAAGCCAGTCAGTTCCTATTTAGAGGTTTAACTCCAAACGTAGGATCATATTTAATTTTATGGCAGATAGCATTAGCCGGAGAGCACACACTTAAAACTTTTAAAACTTCAAAAGGAAATTTGCAAGCAACAGTGCGTATCTTAAATAAATATTATCCACTAGATCACGAAGTGATTATTTATGAAGCTCCTTTTCTACCCATTCAAGAACCAAGAATTGATAGGTTTCCATTGAAAGACTTACCCGAAATTAAGTTGAAGTCTATTTCAACTATGGTGATACCGCCATTAACGCCATTGGAACTTAGCCAAGAAGCGCTAGAAGAATTTGGGTTGAAGATTACAGACTTTGGGCAAGAGTCTAAATAATTCTTATTGATAGGACATAAAAAAGCCCGCGAAACGCGGGCTTTTTTATTACTGAAAGAAATTATACTTTCTTCAACTCTAAGGCTGCTTTAACCAAGTCTTTAACGTACTGGTTATGAGCTTTAGTCGCTTCTGATTGCCAGAAAGCTGTATCAGCATCGGCATCAATGTTCTTCAGCTGTTGACGAGCTAATGCAACACTCTGATTGCTATAGCCAGCTTTGCCATTTGACTGAACGATACGTGCTAAACCTTTGATGTACTCAATCTGTAAATTTTGACGCATAGAGTTCACATCGCCAGAATCACCTTTAAAGATAGCGTTAGTTAAATCACTCATCACTTCTGATAATTCGTATTCATTGCCATACATTGCTGAGTCAATGATACGTTTTTGAACTACAGGGTGAAGTAATTGAACCAGCACACCACGCTGAGTGTTTAAAGCCCAGTCATGAACTTTTGGATCTTCAGTAAAGCTGAAGTGATTGAAGCCACGACGTTGCAATTGTAGCTTGCTTAAAATGTCTTTATTAAAATCAAAAGCATCTTCTGCAAAGATATATTTAGCTAACGCATTCATGGCTTCTTTCTGCTTGGTTTTCTCAACTGGCTGGAATGGCTCAGTTGCGCCAGGTTGTCCAGCAAATCCACGATCTAAATAAACACCACCAATGTAGCGTGAGATAGTACGAGCGTGGCCACCGTATTGGCGATATAGAGCACCGAAACCATTCACAAGGCCTTGGTAAGAATCGCCTTCTTTAACCAGACGGCCGACTAATTGATCTTCAACGTTACGGATATGATCCATTTGACCAACTGCGAAACCAACTGCGTCCGAAGTCATGTCACCAACGTTAATGCGTGGGTCAATGGCTTTACCAGGAGAGCGCATATCATCCGCATCGTTACCAAACGCTAATTCAGGTTCAGTAGAGCGTGCTAATAAAGCAGTCATTCTGTCTTTTTCAGCGTCGGCATTTCCTAGAGAAGGTTTATAACCAAACTCAATTGCCCATAAATCGTATGGACCGGGAGTGGTGGTATAGAAATTACCTTGCTTTCCATCAGTAGCAAAGTTAATTGCCGGATAGTCCATCACTGATCCTGTCAAACCGACTGAAGCAGTTTTATTTTTATCACTGACCGAATCTAAGTCATGCAATTGGCTTGATTTCATGTTGTGGTTCAGACCAAGGGTGTGACCAACTTCGTGTAATACTAAGAAGTGGATGAAGTCGTATAAGAAGTCTGAAACTTCTTCAGGGCTATCGACCATCGCTTCCATCATCATGCGGCCATCCATCGCGTCTTGGTACATAGCCTTATGGATGTTGGTGTCATACTCAAGTGATTCTTCCATCGCTTGTTCCATGCTGATAGCTTCTGTTGCCATCAACTCTTCAGCAAAAGCGATACGATTAAATACTGAGTATTCCAACATGATATCAGCGCCAAGCAACTGACCAGTGCGCGGGTTAGCAAAACTTGGGCCATAACCACCGAATGGAGGGCGTGGAGATGAAGTCCAACGTAAAACGTTATAACGAATATCGCCCGCATCCCATTCAGCATCATCAGGCTGAACTTTTACTTGGATGGCATTTTTAAAGCCGGCTTTTTCAAAAGCTTTATTCCACTCAAGAGTCGCGTGTTTTACCGTTTCGCGAATATGCTCAGGAGTCGTATTTTCAATCCACCATACGATTGGTTCAACCGGCTCTGAAAGCTCAGCTGTTGGGTCTTTTTTCTCTAAGTGCCAGCGACGAATCACATCACGATAAGGCGTGTGATCAGCCACCGCAGTCATATCGTGCACTTGATTCATAAAGTAGCCTACGCGCGGATCGTCATAACGAGGCATGTAATTATTTTCTGGGACTTCAATCATTGAGTGACGAACACTGACTTCGATTGAACGAGGATCGGTTACCGCGAATAATCCTGGGGTTACCGTTCTTGCTTGAGGAACGATTGGGGCAGGGTTGTCGTAAACATACTCTACTTGGAAGTCTGTGTTTTCTGGGTAATTATCGATTTCAACGTATTTAGTTTTGCTTTTGCTTAATTTGCCTAAACCTAAACGCGTACCCGGCTTAGTGCCTGGTCGTGGCGATGGTTTAATTTGCAGTAAAGACTCCGATAAGAACAGTTTATCGGCATCAATTAATATATCACCAGTATCTTTATCTTCGGCAATGATCGGTAAACTACTAATTACCGGACTATTGATGTTGGCATCTTTAGCTTTAGAAACGGCATTTTCTGGATCAAAGTAAAAACTGGTATTTTCAGCTTTGAATTCGATGTTTTTGTAATGACGGTCAATGGAGTAAATTCGTGCGCCGGCATAAGCACCACGGAATGCAGCTACACCTACTAAGCCATCACTCACTTGCGCGAAGTGTAAAAACTCTTTACCAAGTTGGTCTTTTTTAATGACCATTTTTAATTTGCCAGTTTTAGGGTCTTGGTATAAATCGAATAAACCTTCGATTTTGGTCATGTCCTTAACAGTTTCTTGGATAGTTTTAGCTGCTTTTTGCTCTTTTTTAGCCTTGGCAGGAGCAGCTGCTTCAGCCACAGGGGCGGTAAACGCTACTGTTGAGCCTAATAAAGCAATTGCAAGCGCTTGGCTTACTTTATTGATTTTCATGTGATTCCCCACGGGTAATAGATATTCTAAAAAATTCCAACACTCTTTTTACCAACATATCAGGTAAGGCTCAATCGGAAAATGTAACCAGATATAAACAATTCTCTATATCTTGATGTTCATATAGAAATCACCGAACTGACATCTTACTGTCATTAACAATATCTATGATGGCGTCATCTTGAGTACTTATTGTGGAGAAGAATTATGGATGAGTATGCAGAGCAACTAACAATGCTAGTGATTGCATCGATTATATTCGCTTCATTAGTAATACTATTTGCTTAGCGGTAAGTATGGACAGCCCTGACAACTATCTTTCAGGGCTTATTTAATGGCTAGTCAAGATAACATCGGTTTTAAGTATTTACCGGTAAATGATCCTTTGGTTTTAGCCACTTTTTCTGGCGTGCCTGTTGCTATGATTTGTCCACCCTTATTGCCGCCCTCGGGCCCTAGATCTACAATCCAGTCGGCAGTCTTAATCACATCCAAGTTATGCTCAATGACGATCAATGTATTGCCGTGATCGCGTAGGCGGTGTAACACTTTCAATAATTGGTTAACATCGTGGAAGTGTAAGCCAGTAGTGGGCTCATCAAGAATGTATAGAGTTTTTCCTGTATCGCGCTTTGATAATTCGCGCGACAGCTTAACCCTTTGTGCTTCACCGCCTGAAATAGTAGTCGCGGATTGACCTAAGGTGATATAGGACAAGCCAACATCAATTAAAGTCTGTAATTTGCGGGCTATGACTGGAATGGCATCGAAATATTCACGTGCATCTTCTACTGTCATCTGCAGCACTTCATTAATGTTTTTGCCTTTGTACAGAATTTCTAGGGTTTCGCGATTATAGCGTTTGCCTTTACACACATCACAGGCCACATACACATCTGGTAAGAAGTGCATTTCGACTTTAATTACGCCATCGCCTTGGCACGCTTCACAGCGTCCGCCTTTAACGTTGAAACTAAAGCGACCAGGTTTATAGCCGCGAGCACGCGACTCTTGTGTACCAGCAAACAATTCACGAATTGGTGTGAAAATGCCGGTATAAGTAGCAGGGTTAGAGCGCGGGGTTCGACCGATTGGGCTTTGATCAATATCTACAACTTTATCGATATTTTCTAAGCCAGAAATCGACTCGTATTTTTTTGCTTGCAGACTTGAGCGGTTGATTTCTCTTGCCACAATTGGGTAAAGGGTATCGTTAATTAAGGTCGATTTACCAGAGCCAGAAACGCCAGTAACACAGGTCATCAATCCCACAGGAATTTCTAAATCAACACTATTTAGGTTGTTGCCTTGAGCGCCTTTAACTTGAATAGTCTTATCTTTATTGTATGGGGTGCGCTCTTTCGGCACTGAAATTTCTTTTGCACCAGTTAAGTACTGTGCAGTTAAGGAATTTTTGTTTTTCTTAACTTGTGCCAATGAACCTTTGCCAACAATCTCACCACCATGGACGCCTGCACCAGGGCCAATATCTACGATATAGTCGGCCGCGCGTATAGCATCTTCATCGTGTTCAACCACTATGACCGTATTACCTAAATCGCGTAAGTGAGTCAGAGTCGTTAATAACCGGTCATTATCGCGCTGATGTAAACCAATTGATGGCTCGTCTAATATATACATTACGCCTACTAAGCCTGCGCCAATTTGGCTAGCTAATCGAATACGCTGCGCTTCGCCTCCCGAAAGTGTGTCGGCGCTCCGCTCCATGGTTAAATAATCTAAACCCACATTAACTAAGAAGCTCAAGCGGTCACCAATTTCTTTTAAAACTTTAGATGCAATTTCACCGCGTTTACCAGGTAATGATAATTTGGCAAAATATTCGAAAGCTTCTTCGATCGACCAGCGGGTCACTTGGTGAATGGCGGTATCTTCAATTAATACATTTCGTGAATCTTCATTCAATCGGGTGCCATCGCAATCGTTACAAGACTGAGTGGTCATGTATTTAAGCAAGTCATCCCGTACAGCGCCTGACTCAGTTTCGCGGAAACGGCGCTGCATATTGGGAATAATGCCTTCAAAAGTGTGAGTGCGACGGTAAACGGCACCTTTATCATTGTTATATTCAAATTCTATTTCAGTACGGCCACTTCCAAACAGTATGACTTTTTGAATTTTCTTAGGAAGCGATGACCATGGGGCTTCAATATCAAAATCATAATGCTTAGCAAGTGATTTCAACATATGGAAATAATAAACGTTACGTCTATCCCAACCGCGAATTGCCCCACCAGCCAGTGAAACCTCGTCATTGGTAATGATTTTCTCAGCATCGAAAAATTGATCAACACCTAATCCGTCACAAGTTTGACAGGCGCCAGCAGGATTATTAAAAGAAAAAACTCTTGGTTCCAATTCCGGGATTGAGTGACCACATGTGGGGCAGGCATATTTTGCTGAGAAGACCATTTCTTCAAAACTCGGATCTTCATCCATATGTGCTACGCGAGCTATACCTTCTGCTAATTCCAGTGCGGTTTCAAAGGATTCTGCTAATCGTTGCTGTAAGCCTTCTTTGACTTTGAAGCGGTCGACAATGACTTCAATAGTATGCTTTTTATAGAGGTCTAACTCTGGTGCCTCAGCCAAGTCATAGACAATGCCATCTATACGGGCTCGAACAAAGCCTTTAGCCTGCAACTCTTGAATCAGCTGAACATGCTCACCTTTTCGATTCTGTACCACTGGCGATAACAGCATTAACTTGCTGCCTTCTGGCTGGTCTAGTACTAAATCGACCATTTGCGAAACAGTTTGCGCTTCTAAGGGTAAGTGATGAGTAGGACAGTGGGGCGTTCCAACACGGGCAAACAATAGGCGTAAATAGTCATAAATTTCAGTAATAGTACCTACTGTAGATCGTGGATTATGAGAAGTAGATTTTTGTTCAATCGAAATCGCTGGTGATAGTCCTTCGATATGATCCACATCGGGCTTTTCCATCAAAGATAAAAATTGACGCGCATACGCCGACAAGGACTCAACATAGCGACGTTGACCTTCGGCATACAAGGTATCAAAAGCAAGTGAGGACTTACCTGAGCCAGAAAGACCAGTAATGACGATTAACTTATCACGAGGAAGTGTTAAGTCGACATTCTTTAAGTTATGAGTTTTGGCGCCGCGTATTTCGATGGTATCCATAGAGGTTTCGCTAAATATTAGAGTAGTGACAATAGTCAAAATTGGCTTTTATAAAAAGGCCAAAACGAACCCGATACTATAACGCTTTTTGCCAAAATACGAAATGCGTATTCGGCTTTAATTATAGAGATGACTGACAAAGTGGATAGAAATTAACCCGTTAAATTATAGATTAATGCTAAAGTCAGCAAGTCGTGTAAAGCTTATGCTTAATGCTCATAATCAAAACTACCTTTCGCTGCAAAAAGCGGATAAGATAGTGCGATTGAATTTTTCACATTAAGCCCAATCATAATTATAAGTGGTTGAAATAAATAATAATTTGGAGGCAGCATGGCCAGTCGTGGCGTTAACAAAGTCATTCTAGTAGGTAATTTAGGTAAAGATCCGGAAGTTCGCTATACGCCGGATGGGCGCGCTATTGCCAATATCACTGTGGCAACTTCAGAAACTTGGAAAGATAAGAATTCTGGTCAGCAACAAGAAAAAACCGAATGGCACCGCGTAGTGATTTTCGGCAAGTTGGCAGAAATCGCTGGCGAATATTTGCGTAAAGGTTCGCAAGTCTATTTGGAAGGCAAATTACAAACTCGTAAATGGCAAGATCAATCGGGTGCCGATCGTTATAGTACAGAAGTCGTACTCGATTTTAATGGCGTTATGCAAATGCTCGGTGGTCGCCAAGGTGGCGGTGAAGCGGCGTTTGGTGGTCAAGGTGGCGGTGCTCCGCAACAAAAACCACAACAACAAGCTCCAGTGGCCCCACCAGTAGATGATGATTTTGACGACGATATTCCATTTTAGGTCGAAATATAAACAATTGATTTAATGAAAAAGATCCTTATATTAAAAAACATAAGTTAAACAAGGAGAAATCTTAATGAGCTATGAAGACGTAAATGATGCTTATCGCACGCCCGTTAGCCGTGTTAGTGTTGATCGCCGCAGTGCTTTTATTACTAAAACCTATAACCACCTGTTAGCGTCAATTGTGGCGTTTACTTTAATCAGTGTGTATTTCTATCAATCTGGTATTTCACACAAGATACTAAATTTTATTTCTCAATTCGGCTACGGCTGGATGGTTCTATTTGGTGGATTCATTGCCGCAAGTTGGATTGCAACTCATTTAGCCCACAGCTCGCAATCAAAAGTGACGCAATATTCGAGTCTAATCGGCTTTATTATTGCTGAAGCCATTATATTTGCACCGATGCTGTTAATCGCCTCAGCTATGGCGGGTGACATTATTCAAAGCGCTGCTGTTGTAACGTTGGTAGGCTTCGGTATCTTGACGGCTATTGTCTTCTTTACTCGTAAAGATTTTTCTTTCATGCGTGGCATGTTGATGTGGGGTGGTGGTTTAGCCTTATTAGCTATCGTTGCTTCCATGATCTTTGGCTTCCACCTAGGAACCTGGTTTAGTGTTGCGATGGTAGGTTTAGCTGGCGCTGCAATATTGTATGATACCTCGAACGTATTGCACCATTATCCAGAAGATCGCTATGTTGGCGCTGCATTGCAGCTGTTTGCAAGTGTTGCCATGATGTTCTGGTATATCTTGCGAATCTTTATGTCGAGCAACGACTAGTCTAAAGAAATTTGAGAAAGCGGCCTTTAGGCCGTTTTTTTATGTCTGACCAAATAAGTACACTGAAGAGTTTACAATTGCATTGATTGATGTAAACTACTCGGTGTAAATGCGATTTAATTATTATTTAAATTCAAATGATTGATTTATAAAGATTTTAGCTTACAGGGATATGCTCTTGTGTATAATCACTAAATCAATGATTGATAAGGGTCTATTTGTTATGGGATTACAAATTCGTGCTTTAGTATTCATTGGCTTCCTATTGTTTGCTCCTAGCCTAGCTTTGGCTAAAACAGTCGATATAGCATTAATTAGAGATGGCCCCGCAGATTCATTTTTACCCCTTCAGCAAGTTAAAAAAGAAATTAACACCTTGTTGGAAGGTGAATTTCAGGTTCGCTATATAGAAACTAGTCAGACCGATGCCGATTGGACTCTTGAAGGAGTTAATCGGGTGTTGCAAAAAATCTATAATGACAAGTCAGTCGATATTGTTATTACCTTAGGACCCGTTGCTTCCAATGAGGTTGCAAAAATAAATCGGGTAACTACACCAACAATTGCCGCCACTATCATCAATCCCAACGCACAACGCTTGCCTTATCAAAACAACAAAAGTGGTCGGAATAATTTTACTTATATTGCAGATGTTGATGCTGGCGGTGAAATAGAGTTTTTTAAGGGATTTACAGGAAAAACGAAAATTGCTGTATTGATAGAGCCATTTTTATCGAATAGCTGGGAAGAGTTAGACAATGTTTTAGCTGAAGGTGAGAAAGCGTTTGGGATTAACTTTACAAAAGTTCCTTTAACTAAAGACCTAAACCAAGTGCGCAAGAGTATTCCTGCAGATACTCAAGCTGCAATGGTAGGAATTTTATCACAGCATTCAGAAAGAGAAATTAAAGATCTCGCTAATTTACTAGTTGAGATGAAGTTGCCTAGTTATACATTCTTGGGTGAAAAAGGTGTAGATCTAGGTTTTATGGTCACCGAAGGTCAGTTAGATCAAGAACGTTTTCAAATAGCGCGTAGAATTGCACTCGATGTGCAAAGAATCCTTTTTGGACGTAATGCCAAAGACTTACCTATAGATATTAACTTTAGCCGCCGTGTTGTTTTCAACGAGTCGACGGCTTTAAAAACGGGCTTTTCTCCAAACTGGCAAAAAATTATCAATGCAAAAATATTGCATCGTGACGAGTTAACAAATAGAAGGGCTTTTAGTGTCACTCAAGCAATTACTTTTGCTATAGAAAATAATTTAAACCTTAAAGTAAATAGTATTAATGTCGATTTAGCAGCAAAAGATATAGCTATCGCTAAATCAAATTTATATCCCACAGCATCTCTAGGGGCTTCTTATCAGCAAATAAAAAAATCGACAGCTTTTATAGGTAATCCTGAACGGCGAGCAGATGCCAGTTTGAGTTTATCCCAACCCCTATACTCCGAAAACTTATGGGCAAATTATGATGTCAGTGAGTATTTATTCGATAGCCAAAATCAACTTCATCAAGCGGCGATATTAGATACTGCACAACTAGCTGCCTCAGCGTATCTGGGGTTGCTAAGTGCCAAAGCCAATGAAGAAATACAGCTAGCGAATTTAGAGTTAACCGAAAAAAACTTACAGTTGGCGCAAAACCGTATGCGCATCGGCACCACAGGAAAATCCGATGTTTTACGTTTCCAGAGCCAAATAGCGACTAACCGTCAGAATTTATTTTCAGCTGTAGCCGCACGTCAAAATGCCGAGTTGGACTTAGCAAGAGTAATGAATTTACCTGAAGGGTTATTAGTTGATGTTAGAGAGCCAGATGTAGCTAGTCTGCTATCAATTTTAACAGACGCCCGTTTTCAAAGTTATGTAAACAATCAAATTCAGTGGAATGCTTTTCAAGAATTTTATAAGCGAGAAGCAATTGCTAATGCGCCCGAATTAAAAAGCTTTGATGCGCAGCTAAGTGCAACCGAGCGAAATATTATTGCCAATCAAAGAGGTTATTATATTCCGAATATTAACTTAACTGCGCAAGCGGGAAGAAATATTTCTCAATCAGGTATTGGATCAGTGGATAACGCTGAAAAAAATAGTTGGACGGTGGGTATAGGAGCTACATTACCCTTGGATCTTAATGGACAAAGACGCAAAAACATTAATCGCACAGAATTGCAAAAAGAACAGCTAGATATAACGCGATTAGCAACTCAACAACAGATTGTAAGCAATACCGGTAAAGCACTTTTTACGATTGGAAGCTCATATCCGAATATTCAATTGAGTCAGGAAGCAGCAAAAGCTGCCTCGGAGTCTTTGGAACTTGTACAAGATTCTTATGCTAAAGGCGCGGTATCCATATCGGACTTATTGGATGCTCAGAACAATGCGTTGAGTGCTCGCTTAAGCGCCATAAATGCAGAGTATAACTTTTTACAAGACTATATGTCGCTCATGCGATCGGCTGGCGACTTTACCCCTATCTTAAAAGGTAAATATAGTTCAGATTGGTTTAATCGCTTGCATAAATATTTTACAGAAAAAGGTATTGAGGTTGATCCTCGTTAGGAGATTTTCAATGGTTAAAAAGAACGTATTTTCAAAAGGAAAAAACTTAATTGCACTTAGCCTTACCAGTGTTTTCCTCGTGGCGTGTGAAGAAGAGGCTCCTGTCGTAGAAAAAACATATAGACCTGTTCAGTACATAAAAGTACAACCTATAGGGGCGGTATTAACAGATACTTTTTCAGGAGTGGTTGAAGCTGACCTAGATGCTAACTTAAGTTTTCGTGTTGGCGGCACCATTACTAACCGGTTAGTGAAAGTTGGCGATCAAGTAAAGGCTGACCAATTGCTCGCTGAGTTAGATGCCACTGATTTTCAAGTTTCCTATCAACAAGCGCAAGCTAGCTTGCAACAAGCTATTGCCAATCAACGCAATCAAGAAGCTAGTTACGATAGAGTTGTAGAACTGTATGAAAATAACAACAGCTCTAAAAGTGACTTAGATGCTGCTAGAGCAGGAGCCGAATCGGCCAGGGCTGCAACTACCGTCGCTCGTCGCCAAGCTGAAGCTGCGCGATTACAAGTATCTTATACAAAGCTGCGAGCGCCACAAGCTTGCTCGATAGCGCAAGTTTTAGCGGACACAAACGAAGCGGTCAGTCCAGGGCAAGGCGTAATTAGGGTGAATTGTGGAGCTTGCGCTAAAGTGAAAGTGTCGGTTCCCGATCAGTTGATTAATAATATTTCAAAGGGTGACGACGTAGTTGTCACAACCGCAGCCTTTTCTGGTCAAGAATTTAAGGCAAAAGTGACCGAAGTAGGGGTAGCAGCTACTTCAGGTGGCACATTCCCTATAGAAGCTTTATTACAAGGTGATTGTCCTGATTTAAGAGCAGGTATGTCAGCTAATCTATTATTTAATTTTTCAGATTTAACGGGATCTGAATCAGCTAAGCGCTTGATAGTCCCTTATTTATCAATTGGTGAGGATGAAAAGGGTAATTTTGTGTTCGTGTTAACGCCAGTATCTGATGGTATTTTTCGTGCTGAGAGAAGAGCTATTGAATTTCAAGCCGGTAGCAATAATGGTGCTGAAATTCTTTCCGGCGTCAATTCAGGCGAATTGGTTGCGACTGCAGGTGTTAGGCGCTTATTAGATGGGATGGAAGTAAAGTTATTAGAAAAGCCAATTGTTGGTAATAATTAATACGGGGCATCATAATGGATATTACACGCTTTACTATTGAAAAGACCCGTGTGTTCTGGGTTGTTTTTATCGCCCTGGTTTTTAGTGGAATTAATGCTTATTTAACTTTGCCAAAGAATGAAGACCCCGGCTTTATTATCCGAGTTGCCTTTATTCAGACTATGCTGCCTGGTGCTAGCCCAGATAGAGTGGAGCAGTTAATTACGGATAAGCTGGAGAAAGAAATCCAGCAAATGCCTGAAATTAAAAATATTACCAGTGAATCTTTGACTGGCGTTTCTTTAGTGTATGCAGAAATGAAACCTGAATATACCAATATGCGCCCTATATGGGATAAGTTACGCCGTAAAGTTGACGATGCCAAATCAGAGCTCCCGCAGGGAGTGCAAGGCCCTTTTGTTAATGACGAGTTTGGTGATGTTTTTGGAACCGTAGTAGCAATCACCGGAGATGGTTTCAATTATCGACAGCTTAAACGCATTGCTGATGATGTTAGAAATGAATTATTGCTTTTAGGGAATGTGGCTAAGGTACAGATTGTTGGTGCGCAAGAGGAGCGGATCTATCTCGAATACAACAATGCAAAATTATCTGAACTAAAAATTTCACCCGCTCAGTTACAAGCTGCTTTGCAGCAGAAAAATATCATTCGGTCGGGAGGTGACTTTTCAACTAGTTATGAAAAAGTAGTTTTTGAACCTACGGGAAATTTCAATTCAGTTGGAGATATTGCTGACACTATTATAAATATCCCTAATTCTAGCAGTGTTGTTAAGCTAAGTGACTTGGTGAGTGTTAAACGTGCTTTTGTTGATCCTCAGCAAATGATAATGCGTAACACTGGTGAGCCAAGTTTAGCACTGGCTATATCGCTAAAAGAAGGCGGTAATATTATTGATTTAGGTAGCGAAGTAAAAGCTGTAATTAACCAAGTAAAAACTGTGTACCCTATTGGCGTTGATTTTGAATTTTTATCATTTCAAGCAGACGTTGTTGATAAGAAAATTGATGAGTTTTTGGGTAACGTTTGGCAAGCAATTGCTATTGTTATGCTAGTAATGCTGATCTTCTTGGGCTTGCGAACTGGATTGGTGGTAGCTTCGTTAATCCCATCAGCAATGATTATTACATTATATATAATGCAAATTTTTGGCATTGGAATTGACCAAATGTCTTTGGCATCCTTAATCATTGCCTTAGGAATGTTAGTTGATAATGCCATTGTGATGAGCGAAAGTATTATGGTTCGTTCAGAAAAGGGAGAAGACCTAAAGAAAGCAGCTCTAGAATCGGTTAAAGAATTAAGGCTACCGCTTTTAGTCTCATCCTTGACTACTTCAGCAGCGTTCTTACCAATATTTTTGGCAGAATCTTCAGTGGGCGAATATACCGCACCAATTTTTAAAGTAGTTACTATTACTTTAATAGTTTCTTGGTTGTTGGCCTTAACACTAATTCCATTACTTTGCGTTATGTTTATGAAGGTCAAGAAGAAAACTGGCGATAACGAGAAGAAGTTTAGCGAAGGATTCTATGGAATATATCGAAAGGTTTTATTAACTCTTGTAAGACGTCCAATAATTTCATTATTAGGAGTTTTTGCAATATTTTATGGCAGTCTTCAATTATTCGTTTTTGTGGAAAATGTGTTCTTTCCCGCAAATGATAAACCAATTGTTACTATTGAAATTGAAACACCTGAGGGCTCTCCAATAGCTCGCACTATAGATATAACCAACGAAGTAGAACAGTTTATTAAAGAAAACCTTACCGTTAAGGCTGAAGGCGAAAGAGGACTAATAAATTGGGGTACTTATATTGGTGAAGGCCCACCTCGTTTTACATTATCTGCGCCTTCTCATGCGAGAGCTGAAAATTATTCTATGATTTTGGGTACTGCAACAGATGTGGGGATTGCCACTGAGAAAATTTTTCCAGAAGTAGAAAAGTTTATTAATGAGCGTTATCCAGATGTTACTCCAACCATCGATTTTTTACCATTGGGTACAGCAGGTGGAGCGCCTATCGCCATTCGTTTAATGGGCCGCGATCAAGATGAACTTTTTGCCTTGGTAGAAAAGGTTAAAAATAAACTCGCGTCTTTAGATGGTACAAAAAACATAACCGATGACTGGGGAACACGTTCGAAGAAAGTTGTTTTAGATATTGATAATGCTAAGGCGCAATTAGCCGGTGTTACCAATGATGATGTAGGTGCTGCCATGGAAACTTATATGACGGGCTTGCGGACAACAAATTACCGTGAAGGTGATCAGTTGATACCTATAGTGATTCGTTCAGAACGTGATGATAATGCTCAGGCTGATTTTTCATTAGTAGGGAATATTAGCGTTTATTCGCAAGCGACCGGTAACTCGGTGCCTTTGAGTCAGGTGGCTGAGATGAAGTTAGAATGGCAGGCTTCGAAGATTTTACGACGGAATCGATTAAAAACCGTAACGGTTGAGAGCTATTTGGAGCCTGGATTTAATGCACTATCGACTACGGCTATTATGAAAACCTGGTTAGAAGAGGATCAAAGTAGCTGGCCATTTGGTTATAAATTTGAGCTAGGTGGTGAGTATGAAAGCTCTGGTGAAGCGCAAGAATCTATTTTTGCTAAGCTGGGTATTGCCGGATTAGTGATTCTTCTTTTACTCGTGGGACAATTCAACTCTATGCGAAAGACCGTAATTGTTTTATTTACCATTCCTTTGTCTTTAATTGGTGTAATAATCGGTTTAGTGATCACAAATCAGTCACTTGGTTTTATGACTTTATTGGGCATTATTTCACTGGCGGGAATAGTAATTAATAATGCGATTGTTCTTTTGGATAGAGTGAAGATAGAAAATAAGGAAATGGGTAAGCCTATTACTGAAGCCATTTTATTTGCGTGCCAACAACGTTTAAGGCCTATTTTATTAACCACTGCAACCACTATAGGCGGCATGATTCCTTTATGGCTCGGCGGTGGCCCTATGTGGGAGTCTATGGCTGTTGCCATTATTTTTGGTATTTTATTTGCAACTTTATTAACTTTAGGCGTAGTCCCAGTGTTATACACCCTGTTTTATAGGGTGAAATATGACGCAATAAAAAGCTAAATCAAAAAATGAAAACAAGGATATGTTGAAATTAATTATCGGTTTGCTGGTATATGTCGTAACCGTAATTGAAGTTCAAGCGAGTGAAAACTCGCTTGTGACTTTGACTATGGAAAATGATATTTTTGCAGGTCAGGACGGCGGCTATACTAATGGCATTGCAATAAGCTGGGGTTACGGAGCCGCACCAGATATTTTTGATCTCGAAGCCGCACAATGGCTAAAATCTTTAGCTAATAAAACCTATTTGGCCGACTTTGATGGCAATAAAGCATTTACCTATATTGTATTTCAAGGAATGCAAACGCCAGAAAATATTGCAAGCCAAGAATTGCAAAGTAATGATCTTCCTTATGCAGGTTTATTAGGTGGTGGCATTAGTCTACATGCATGGGACGATATAACTGCGCATCAACTTAATATGACCGTTGGAATAGTAGGCCCCGCTTCGCTAGCTGAAGATGCCCAAAAAATAATTCATAGAATGACTAGTTCGGATAAACCTCAAGGGTGGGATCATCAGTTGGGTAACGAGCTAGTATTTGCTGTTAATGCCCGTAAGAGTTGGCGGATAAGAGAATCATTTAACGGTATAGATTTTGACTTAATAGCTGCGGTTGAAGGTGGTGGCGGAACCTTGCAATCATCTTTAGCAACCAGTTTTATTGCACGCTTCGGAACAAATTTAGAATCAACTCACCACTTAGCAACTGTTCTACCTGGTAGAGAGGTTAACCCTCTTGCCGGCTCTATAAAAAATCACTTCTATTTTTATTTAGGTGGTCAGGCTGCTTACTTTATTAACGATATATTTGTTGATGGGAACACTTTTAAAAGTAGCCACTCATTACCACTAGAGCATGAGCGATATATATTTTCAACGGGAGCTGCTTGGAACTGGGAGCAGTGGGGATTATTGCTTTCAATGGCGCATACATCTAGCCCCACCTCAATAAGTTCAAAGAGAGCAAAGTTTGGCTCGTTAAGTATAAGCTATCGGTTTTAATGGCAATATTTATCTCACTTTTCTATACTGAAATTCAAATTGTGGTTAGTGATAAACTGTGACTATTCTTCTGATACTTATTGTAGCTTCTGGCTTGGTTCATATTGTTAGTGACTATAAAGAGCGCTGGAACTTAACCTATATTTTTAAACCTTTAACCATGGCCCTAATTATTGGTTTGTTAATATTCAAAAGCGATTTAGAGGTGGCTTACAACAAGTGGATACTAATCGGCTTGGTTTTTTCGCTAGTTGGTGATGTGTTCTTAATGCTCCGGCCGCAAAAATTCATTTCAGGTTTGCTCAGTTTTTTAGTGGCTCATCTGTGCTATGTGTATGCTTTCTACCAGTCAGTCAAAGGAAATGATATTCACTGGCTTGCATTGTCGCTTTTACCTCTTGGACTAATCTATCTAGCTATTCTTTGGAAATATTTGGGGAAATACCGTTTGCCAGTTATTGCCTATTTTGTAGCCATTGGTTCAATGTTATTTTTTGCTAGTGCTTTATTGATTGTAGAGATGTCATTGATGAGTAAATACGCGCTAGTTGGTGCTATTTTGTTTGCTATCTCTGATGGTATTTTGGCTCGCAGGAAATTTGTTAAACCGATGAAATATGGTCAGTTTTATATTATGACTAGTTATTTTACTGCGCAGACGCTTTTAGCGTTATCGGCAGTTCATTATTGGTCTTAAGGCAAATAAAAGACGAGCTTTTACTCGTCTTTACCTTCTTTATTCACTTCCTTGGCCTTGTCTTTGACATATTGGTGAATTCGATTTTGTCGTTCGATTAAACTTTCCATTTGCTTTTGCAATTTTTGTTTTTGTTCAGGAGCGGCTTCATCTTTAATCGCATCCTTTAAGCTCTGAACTTCTTCATCTAAGTCGTGAGCCTTTTTGCGCAAATCATCGAGCTTTTCAGCTCGTTCCGCTTTATCAAAAATGACATCTTCTGGCGCGACTTCTGCTTCATCTTTCTTCTTACGTTGTGTGGGGATAAAGACTTGTTCATTAACTTGTCTTTGATTCATAAAGCTTGGCGATACAATTTCAACTTTGGCTTTATGAATGGCATCTAAAACGCAACCATTTAATTTAGAGCGAGCAGACAGCATGGTGTTAATTTCTTTTACTAAACCATGTACTTTATACACAATAGAGAAGTCACCAAGTGTTTCAATATAGACAAATGGATTTTCCAATCCAGCATCTTCAACGGCTTGAATTAGTAAGGGTTCGATAATGCTGTGGTCTACGTCATACCCCAATGAGATCTCAGTTGAAACAATGGTTCCATCATTGTGCATAACCGTAACTGGGTTAGTAACCAGATACATATTAGGTAATGTCACTAAGTCTCGTTCACGGTTTTGTATTTCGATATGTAATAAACCGCGCGTAGTGATACGTCCAAAATGATCGCCTATATCCACCAAGTCGCCAACCCGAAAATTCTTAACCGAGCGCAACCAAATGCCCGCCATTAAATTTCCTAGGAAAGTGGTTGAACTAAGTGCAATGGATGCAGAAAGCAAAATACCAATCAAGCCAATGATTTGGCCTTGTAAGCTATCTTTGATTGGTAGTGCTAATACGAAGGCAATGACCAAAAATAACATAAAGATAAAGTTAGTGATTTGTCTTTGCAAAACGGCATTGTCGGAGCGTTTTTCGCGTGACTGGAAAAAGCCTTGCAATAGTCGGTATAGAATCATGCCGACAATAATAGTTACCGTTGGTGCTATTAACTCGCCCCAGTTAAATCGCCCAAAGAAATTTATTACAGAATCCATAAGCTATTGTTTTGATTAGAATTAGCTTATCTTAGCGATTATTGATAAAAAGCACAAAAACAAAAAAGGCGCTCAATGAGCGCCTTTTGAATACGACATTCTAAATGATTAGAAAACGTACTGTACGCGTACTGCGATAGCGTCGCCATCTTTATCTACGCCACCTTCTTCAAGGTCACCCATGATGTAGTTAACACCAACACGGATAGCGTTGTTCGCGTAGTAGTTCAAGCCTAAAGTGAAAGCTGTTGCTTCGTCTTGGCCTGGCTCGTATTGGCTATAACGACCAAATACTTCCCATGCGCCGTCTTTACCTTTTGGCTTAACGCGCTTGAATTTACCGCCACTGTATGGACGAGATTCACCAGTGATGATGTAACCGAACTGAGCGTAGTAACCTTCAACGTCAACGTCGTTAGTCCAGTTAGAACCATCAGTTTCACCGTCAAAATATTCAGCTTGTGCGTGGAAAGGACCAGCAGCGTAAGCAACTTCTAAGTTATAGCCCGTAAAGCTTTCGCCTAAGATAGTACCAGAACCAGCTTTTTCATCTGCTAAGTGAACTTCTAAACGCTGATCAGCATTTTTGAATTCATTACCAGCTAAACGTTGCTTAGCAAAACCAGCACCAATGTGGAAAACTTCTTCTTTAGTGTTGATTGGAGAGAAAGTTAAACGACCAGTGATACCTGTAGCGATATGGCCACCTTCGTCACCTAAGTCATAAACACCTAAGCCCCAAGTGTAGTCTTTGTTTGCTTTACCTAAAGCGATACCTTTCTTGTTGCCGATTGCGAAAGCGTTAGAAGACATAGTACGCTCGATAGCAGTGATATCTTTAGAAGAAGTTTGAGTCTCTAAGCCAAAGTTAGCTTTGTGAGTACCGATTGTTAAATCAGCGAAATCCCAACCTTTGAATTTAACCCAAGCTTCATCAACTTTAGTTGAACCGTCTTCTTTAAAATCTGCACGGATTTTAGCTTCCCAGTCGCTTCCGATTTTGCCTTTAGCAAATAAACGAGCACGACGTACTTCTGAGTCAGAACCAGAAACATCGCCTTTTGAGAAAGCGTCGCCATCGAACCAGTCAGCGTCAAGCTGGATACGGCCACCGATGTTTAATGAAGTATCGCCAGTTTTAACAGTGATACCTTTACCAGCTTTAACAGAAGAACTGCTTTCAGCGAAAGCCGCTGGTGTAGTGATTGCAGCTGCAACAGCTACTGCTAATAATTTCAATTTCATTGTCATCTCCAAAAAGAGGGTTTTATTTAATAGACGGCGGGCATTGTAAGGCCTAAATATGACATTTCAATGACAGAATGACGAAAGAAGCATGAATTAGAGTTTTTTTAGAGGAATTTTCACAAAAATATAACTGTTCAATAAATAATCATTGTCTGGCATAAAAGAAATAGAAGTATGACCGTGCTTTCATATAACTGTCATATTCGATCGTTATAATCGCACGCAATCAGCTAAATTCAGGTGAGTTTTCCTAATATATGGAAACATCAATTAAAGATAAGACTCGTAAGCTACTTGATGAGCAGACGAATAGCGGAAAGCATAAGCGTCGCAAAATCAAAGACTTACTTGCAAAATATGGTATCGCTACCGGTGGCTTATCGGTCATAGCAGCGGTGGTTCTGATCTGTTTTTACCTATTATGGGTAGTCTTGCCGATCTTTAAGCCTGCTCAAGTTGAGCTGAACCAAGAATTTCAGTGGAGCCAGTCAGAGGTTAAATATTTAGGCGTTGAAGAGTATGGCGAAATTGCTTTTAGCTTAAATAAAGCTGGTCAAATGCAATTTATCGATTTGCAAACGCAAAAAGTGATTTCCGAAGAAACGCTAGAATCAGATAGTGCAATGACTGCTTATAGTGCTATGGACCTTAAAGGTTTATTAGCTGTGGGTTTTGCAGACGGCTCTTTTAAGTTAGTTTCTCAGAAATACCAAATTACCTACCCAAATGATAAGCGCAAGATTAATGCCAGCTTAGAGTTTCCATTTGGTGAAGATGCTTTTGAATTAGCCGATAGCGCCATTAAGCATATTAATGGTAAACGTTGGGAAGATGGTTTATTAATTACCGCCATTACTGAAGACAATGAATTGGTATCTAAACTTTACACCGTCGAAGAGTCTATGTTTGATGACGGCTTCAGCTTAGAAGAGGACAATGATGATTCTTTCAGTCCAAACTTTGAAGTTAAATACCTACTAGCAACGGAAGGCCCTGACTGGTTGTATCTTGTCGGCGAAAATGGCCAAGCTGGTGTTTATCGCTGGCGCAACGGCTGGAAGCAAACTGAACAAACGCAATTGTTGGAAGATGACGCAACGGTTACCGAAGCAGTATTCTTGTTAGGTCAGACGTCACTCTTGATTGGTGATAGTACTGGCTCTATCCATCAATGGTTCCCAGTTCGTGAACAAAACAACGATTTTATTCTAACTAAAATTCGTGATTTTAAATTAGCTGATAATCCTATCGAAAAAATTATCACTGAAGCACGTCGTAAAGGTTTTATTGCTGCTGATGCAAAAGGACAAATAGGGATCTTCTATACTACTTCTGAGCGCCACTTAAAGACAGTGAACTTTGCTCAATCAGTTGCGGCTATAGCAATTAACTCACGCAGTAATAAGCTGTTAGCGGTTGGCGCAAACGGCACTACTGATTTGTTCGATGTTGAAAATGAACATCCAGAAATTTCTTGGTCAGCACTTTGGAATCATGTTTGGTACGAAAGCTATGAAGAGCCATCATTTACTTGGCAGTCATCAGCTTCTACTAACGATTTCGAATCTAAGTTTTCATTAATGCCATTAAGTTTTGGTACTTTAAAAGCAGCTTTTTATGCCATGCTTTTTGCGGTGCCATTAGCAATCTTTGGTGCAATTTTTACTGCTTATTTCATGTCGCCAAAAATGCGCGGTATGGTTAAACCCACCGTTGAAATCATGGAAGCCTTACCTACAGTTATTTTAGGTTTCTTAGCAGGTTTATGGTTAGCGCCAATGGTAGAAGAGAATTTAATGGGCATATTACTCATTCTGATCTTACTGCCCATTCTTACAGTGGCCTTTGGTTATGCATGGCACAATGCACCGCAATCTTTCAAAAACCGTATACCAGATGGCTGGCAAGCAGCTTTATTAATCCCAGTCATTATTGTCGGCACCATGTTTGCCTTCTGGTTAGGTGAGCCTTTAGAAGCTGTTATGTTTGATGGCAATATGCCTGCGTGGCTAAACTCTATCGGCATTAACTATGATCAGCGTAATTCATTAGTTGTTGGTATCGCCATGGGTTTTGCGGTGATTCCAACTATCTTTTCGATTACTGAAGATGCCGTATTTAGTGTACCTAAGCACTTAACTAACGGTTCTTTAGCACTAGGCGCAAGCCCATGGCAAACCATGATGCGCGTGGTGCTTCCAACTGCTAGCCCAGGTATTTTCTCAGCCTTGATGATTGGTTTTGGTCGTGCTGTTGGTGAAACCATGATTGTATTGATGGCGACAGGTAATACACCAATTATGGATATGAATATCTTCGAAGGTATGCGTACCTTGTCAGCAAATATTGCAGTTGAAATGCCTGAATCAGAACTTGGCTCTTCGCATTATCGCGTCTTGTTCTTAGCGGCATTCGTATTGTTCTTATTCACCTTTATGTTTAACACTATCGCAGAAGTGGTTCGTCAGCGTTTGCGTACTAAGTACGGCTCGCTTTAGAGGAGGCTTGAAAGATGAGTTCAAATAAAAAATTCTTCCAAGGCGGTCAACACTGGGTGTGGTTAAATGCCGGCGCTATTAGTATCTCAATCATTATGGTTGTGGGTTTATTGTTACTGATTGCGGTACGTGGTCTGAGTCACTTCTGGCCTGCAGATGTTAATACTTTCTTAGTACAAACGGAGCAGGGCGTTGAGTTGGTGATGGGTGAAATCCATAGTCATGAAGAAGATATACAAGATGGCCGTGAGCGTGAGCAATATCTGATAAAGACGGGAAACCGTGATCAATATGGTATCGACTTCCGTTGGTTAGATCTTAAAGATGTATCCGATACCAAGATAGATGAAAATGTGGTTGTTCTTGAGCGCCGTGAATGGGGTAACTTATACGGTTTTATCAAGACGGTTACTATGGATGGTCAGTCTGTTGAACCAACGGCTGAAAATTTAGAATCTATTATTGAACGCGCCAATGGTTTACATCATGAAATTCGTGGTATTGAAGCTGGCGACATTGGTAGTATTAACTATGACTTGGAGCAGTTACGTTTAGAGCAGCGTCGTTTAGAGCTGGATAATGAGCTTACTCCAGAAGCTCTTGCCGATTTAGATAAACAACGTGAAGAATTAAATCAACAGTTCTTAAGTTATCAATCGGGTTTACAGGAATTATATACTCAGGCGAAAAGAGATTCGGCAGAGTTTGAATTAGTTGGCGGCCAAACAAGAACGGTCAATGCTGAAATGATGGTGCGTTCATTCCAGCCAAATGCGATGGGCGTTTTTGCAAAAATTGGTCACTACTTCTCAAAACTTGGCGAGTTTATTTTTGACGAACCACGTGAAGCCAATACCGAAGGCGGTGTCTTTCCAGCAATTTTCGGTACTGTTTTGATGGTCTTGTTAATGTCGGTAGTGGTAACTCCATTAGGCGTAATCGCAGCAGTTTATATGCGTGAATACGCTAAGCAGGGGCCACTAACTCGCACCATTCGAATCGCGGTCAACAATTTAGCGGGTGTACCGTCAATCGTATATGGTGTATTCGGTTTAGGCTTCTTTGTTTATTTCTTAGGTGGCTCCATAGATGACTTGTTCTACCCTGAAGTAAAACCAGCTCCAATGTTTGGCACACCAGGTTTGATTTGGGCATCGTTAACCCTAGCTTTATTAACCTTGCCAGTCGTTATTGTATCTACTGAAGAAGGTTTAGCGCGCATCCCAAGCGCTATCCGTGAAGGTAGCCTGGCTTTAGGGGCGACTAAATTTGAAACGCTATGGAAGACGGTATTACCAATGGCATCACCGGCAATGATGACTGGATTGATCTTGGCCGTTGCGCGTGCAGCAGGTGAGGTTGCGCCATTAATGTTAGTTGGTGTGGTAAAGCTAGCGCCAACCTTGCCGTTGGATGCGAATGCTCCGTTCCTGCACTTAGAGCGCAAATTTATGCACTTAGGTTTTCATATTTATGACGTTGGCTTCCAAAGCCCTAACGTTGAGGCGGCGCGTCCACTGGTATATGCAACTGCCTTATTGTTAGTATTAATTATTATTTTATTGAATATTGCGGCGATTAAAATCCGTAATAATTTACGCGAAAAGTATAAATCGCTTGAGCAATAATCAACTTTAATTGGTGAAAGAAATGACTAACTTGATTTCAAAAAAGAGCTCTGAAACAAAAGTTACTGAAGAAGTAGTAGAGAATTCTGCAGCACGTTCTGCGGAGAATAATCCATTAGCAAATGAAAAGATTGCCATTGAAGTTGAAAAGCTCAATTTATACTATGGTGATAAGCAAGCGCTCTACGATATTGATTTGCAGATACCGGAAAAGAAAGTGACCGCATTTATCGGTCCGTCGGGTTGTGGTAAGTCAACATTATTGCGCTGTTTTAACCGCATGAATGATTTAGTGGATATCGCAAAAATTAACGGCGAAATCCGAATGGATGGGCAAAATATTTATCAACCAGGTTTAGATGTTGCTGAGTTGCGTCGTAACGTTGGTATGGTATTCCAGAAGCCAAACCCATTCCCTAAATCAATTTATGAAAACGTCGCTTACGGTTTACGCCTGCAAGGTATTAATAAAAAACGCACTTTGGATGAAGTGGTTGAGTGGGCATTAAAGGGTGCAGCGCTTTGGGACGAAGTTAAAGATCGTTTGCAAGACAATGCATTAGGTATGTCAGGTGGTCAGCAACAAAGGTTATGTATCGCTCGCGCAATTGCCGTTCAACCAGAAGTATTACTATTGGATGAGCCTGCGTCAGCACTGGATCCAATATCTACTTTAAAAATTGAAGAGTTGATTCACGATCTGAAAAAAGACTACACCATTGTTATCGTGACTCACAACATGCAACAGGCAGCTCGTGTTTCCGATTACACAGCCTTTATGTATATTGGTGACTTGGTAGAATTTGATAATACCGATAAGATATTTACTAATCCGTCGCAAAAGAAAACAGAAGATTATATTACGGGCCGCTACGGCTAATCAGCAGCAAGATATTAGGAATTAGAGAGGTAATTCGAAATGATGGATAATGAAGTATTAGGTCAACATATCTCGCAACAGTTTAATGCTGATCTAGAAAATATTCGTGAAGACGTTTTAGCGATGGGTGGTTTGGTTGAAGAACAGATGAGTATGGCGCTTGAGGCTTTCACTAAACATGACTCAGCGATGGCGCAACAAGTAATCGACAATGATGACAAGGTTAATGATCTTGAAGTTAAAATCGATGAAGATTGCACAAAAATCTTGGCTAAACGTCAGCCAGCTGCTGGTGACTTACGTTTAATTATTACAGTATTAAAAACCATTACCGATTTAGAGCGTATTGGTGATGAAGCAGAAAAAATTGCACGTTTAGCAAAAGACATCGCAACTGGAAAAACTAGTGCAATCGATGGTAAGTTGCATTACGGTGCCATGGTTCATCTTGGTGAGCACGTTAAGAAAATGTTGCACGATGCGTTAGATGCATTTGCACGTATGGACGTAGAAACTGCCTTACAAGTGGCAAAGTTAGATAATCAAGCCGATGATGAATATAACGCTATTTCTCGTCAATTGATTACTTATATGATGGAAGAGCCGCGTCGTATTTCTGAAGTATTAGACTTTATGTGGTCTGCTCGAGCTTTAGAAAGAATTGGCGACCATGCGAACAATATTTGTGAGTATGTGGTTTACATGGTTCAAGGCCAAGACGTACGCCATATGAGTTGGGATGAAATGAGCCGTAAAGCTCGCGAAGCACAATAGTTTTTATACAAAAGTTTTAGTTTTTCTATAGAGTAGAATTGGCATGAGCGCAAAAATATTAATCTTGGAAGATGAACGCGACATCCGCGAGATGTTAGCATTTTGCATGGAACAAGCAGGCTATGAAGTTGAACAAGCGGCGACTGCTGAAAGGGTATTCGGTTTGCTCAAAGAAGGTTTTCAGCCTGATTTGTTTTTGGTGGACTGGATGTTGCCAGGTGCATCAGGAATTGAATTCACCAAAAAGCTTAAGAAGAACCCTGCGAATCAAGATTTGCCTGTGATTATGCTCACGGCACGCGGTGAAGAAGATGACCGAGTGCAAGGATTAGAAGCAGGTGCAGATGACTACGTAGTTAAGCCATTCTCTCCTCGTGAACTATTAGCTCGTGTACAAGCGGTTTTAAGGCGAACTGGCGCTATTAATAAAGTGACAGAGCAACTACAGCATGGCGATATTGCAATTGATACCGCAGGTCATAGAGTAACTATTCGTAACGAAGAGGTACACTTAGGTCCTACTGAGTATAAAATTTTGCACTTTTTTATGAGCAATATCGATCGTGTTTTCTCTCGCAATCAATTATTGGACTCAGTCT
Organism: uncultured Kangiella sp.; assembly: GCA_947503435.1. Classification (GTDB taxonomy): domain Bacteria; phylum Pseudomonadota; class Gammaproteobacteria; order Enterobacterales; family Kangiellaceae; genus Kangiella. The sequence goes on from CANNDL010000001.1 coordinate 139,329, forward strand.
GGGGGCAGCAGGTGGTAGTAGAGGAGCGTACGGTTGATGTACATATTCGTCGTTTACGCAAAGCTTTGGCTCCTTATGAGGTGGAAAACTATGTGCAGACGGTTCGTGGTTCTGGTTACCGCTTTTCTTCTAAATAACATTTTCTGGCCTAATTAAATGTGGAAAAACCGCTACTGGCAAGCAGAATTATGGACATTGTTGTTCATTCTATTTGTTGTTGGTCTTATAGGTTCATTATTCAATAAAACTGCAGTATTTGTTGCAGTTATCATTTTCGGATACCTTGTTTGGAATTTAATTCAGTTATCCCGTTTGTTTCATTGGATTTTTGTTTCAAAAGCAATTTATCCTCCCGTCGCTCCAGGTGTTTGGGGAGAAATTTTTAATCAACTCTATATTCGTCAAAGAAAGCATCGTAAAGATCTTAAAAAGCTTAATGCTATTATTTCGGAATTTCGTGATTCGACGCGGGCGCTAAAAGAGGGCGCCATGATTATTAGTAATCTTGGCGAAATCCGCTGGTTTAATAAGGCTTCTGCCAAGTTGTTGGGACTTAAGCCGAGTGTTGATATTGGTCAGCGGTTATTCAATTTATTGCGCCATCCTGATTTTATTGAGTATGAAGCCGCGAGAGATTACGGCAAACCGCTAAATATTCCGTCGCCTGTGGATACTAATATTATGCTAAGTCTTAGTATTACACCTTATAACGAAGATCAGCGTTTGGTAATTATTCGAGACGTTACTGAAAAATACCATCTAGAAAGGGTGCGTCAGGATTTTGTAGCCAATGTTTCTCATGAGCTTAGAACACCATTAACGGTGATCACTGGTTACTTAGAAATGTTGGATCCTGAGATGAATCCAAATCTAAAATCCGTCGCTAAACCATTAAACATGATGCATCAACAGGCGCTAAACATGGGCCATCTTGTTGATGACCTATTGCTGTTATCCAAGCTAGATTCAAAAGTGGATTCTAATGGCCATAAAGCAATTGATATAAACCTTTTGCTTGATTCAATTTGCGCAGAAGCGCGAGCTTTTAGTGGTGAAAAAAATCAACAGATACTGTTCCATTCGCATACCAATACCATGTTAAAGGCTTCAGAAAAGCAGCTGCGAAGTGCTTTCTCAAATCTTGTATTTAATGCAGTACGTTACACACCTGCCAATGGCAAAATCGATATTTATTGGCAAGAAGATGAACATAACTACATTGTGAAAGTTAAAGACAATGGCCAAGGCATTGAATCGCAACATATCCCAAGGCTTACTGAGCGCTTTTATCGAGTGGATTCAGGTCGAAACCGCTCCCAGGGTGGCACTGGATTGGGCTTAGCTATCGTAAAACACGTATTGGAATACCATAACGCTACTCTTCAGATTGAAAGCTCTGTAGGCAAAGGTAGCTGCTTTTGCTGTATCTTTCCTAAAAACAAAGACTTAGCTTAGTTTTCGATCATTTCAAATGGCAAAGCCTATTGTCATGAAATCGTAATATTTAAGTAATCTGACCTTAATATTCAAACCCTATTATTACCGCGTCTTATAAATTTACTTAAAAATTATTTGGAGTGTTCAAATGAACTTATTCAAAAAAGTTGCTTTAGCGGCAGCAGTTTCAACTTTCTCATTAGGCGCGATGGCTGAAGCTAACGTTGACGAAAACTTAAACGTTTACAAAAAAACTAGCGGTATCTCAGGTAACTTATCTTCTGTAGGTTCTGATACTTTGGCTAACTTAATGACTTTGTGGGCTGAAGAGTTCAAGCGTCAATACCCAAACGTAAACATCCAAATTCAAGCGGCTGGTTCTTCTACTGCGCCACCAGCTTTATCTGAAGGTACTTCAAACTTCGGTCCTATGAGCCGTAAGATGAAGGACAAAGAATTAGAATCTTTCGAAAAGAAACACGGTTACAAGCCTACTCCTATCGCAGTGGCAATTGATGCATTAGCTGTATACGTACACAAAGATAACCCAATCGAAGGTTTAACGATTCCTCAAGTTGATGCTATTTTCTCTTCAACTCGTAAGTGTCGCGCTGAAGGCGACATCGCTGATTGGAGCGAGTTGGGCGTAGACGGCGGTGATATTCAACTTTACGGCCGTAATTCAGTATCGGGTACTTACGGTTACTTTAAGAAAAAAGGTCTTTGTAAAGGTGACTTCAAAAACACTGTAAACGAGCAACCTGGTTCTGCTTCAGTAGTTCAATCTGTAAGTTTGTCTAAAAATGGTATCGGCTATTCTGGTATTGGTTACATCACATCTGGTGTTAAAGCAGTTCCTTTAGCTAAAAAGCCTGGTAAACCATTTGTTGCGGCAACTCCTGAGAATGCAATCAACAAAACTTACCCTCTAGGTCGTCAATTGATTGTTTACGTAAACAAGCACCCTAACAAGCCTTTAGCTCCAATCGAATTAGAGTTCTTGAAAATGGTTCTTTCTAAAGTTGGTCAAGAAGTTGTAGTTAAAGACGGCTACATCCCATTACCTGCAAAAGTAGCTGAGAAGCAACTTAAAAAATTAATGAAGTAATTAGTCACTACTTGATTAAAGACGAAAGTCATAAAATCCCTCTCTAAGCCGGCTCATTTGAGCCGGCTTTTTTTATGAGAATTATGAAAGCTTCTGCTATCATTACAGCAGCATTGCTTATCTAAACTTTCATGCAGAACAATAACAATCATTGGTACTACTATATGGATAACCTAAGAGCATTGGCATTGCTTTTAGGGATCTTTTTTCATGCTGCTATAGCTTACAGCCCAATTATGGGGGATTTATGGCCAGCAGGAGATTTTGAACGTTCTAGCGCTTTAGATTTTGTTACTTGGTTTTCGCATATGTTTAGGATGCCACTATTCTTTTTAATATCTGGCTTCTTTGCTTATATGCTTCTGCAAAAAAGAGGAATCAAACCATTTGTAAAGCATCGTAGCATGCGAATACTATTGCCATTTATTATTTTTCTACCCTTGGTGATAGCCAGTATCTTAGGCTCAGTAATTTGGGCTGCTGAGAATATAGAGAATAAATCCAATTTCTTAAAATTAATCATTGCAATGTTCTCAAACCCGAATGCCGAGCAGCCGCCATTTAGCACCACGCATTTATGGTTTCTGTATAATTTGTTTATGTTCTGTTTGGTGGCAGCTTTACTTTGGAAGTATAGAGGTTTTCAGAGTCAATGGATGGGAAGGTTGTGTACGCCCAAAACGATTCTATTGATTTTTCCATTGCTACTGATTCCATCGTTAGCTTCTGTACCTATGCCGCATCCAGCTGCTGAACGTATATACCCAGAGATTTGGTCTTTTGGCTTTTATGGCTTGTATTTTTTATTAGGTTTTATGATTTATCATAAGCAGTCTTTACTTGATGAGCTGAAGCCTTATGCTCACTGGTTATTGTTGCTGAGCTTGGGTTTATATTACGTTTGGTTTATAGAAATTAGCCAAAGAACATTTACCATTGAAACTTTGTTTAATCATCAGTTTAGGTGGCAGGATTTGCCATATGCGGCGATTGAAGCTCTCATTTCCGTTTTTATGACAGTCTGCTGCTTAGTATATGGCAAACTATTTTTAGATCGTAAAAATGCAATTTTAAGGGTCTTATCCCAATCGTCTTACTGGGTTTATATTGTCCATTTGCCTGTTTTATTTTGGATTCAATTTTTGTTATTGGATGTCGAACTTAACTTATGGCTGAAATTTTCCATTAGCTCATTTGGTACTTTGGCTATCGGCATTATCAGCTATTATTTGTTGGTGAAATGGACGCCAATCGGTTGGCTGCTGAATGGTCGTAAGAAAAACTAATGTCGTTAGAGCTGCAAGCAACAAAAGTTAGCTCGGTAGTTTTGCCGAGTTTAGAAACAGATTCAACTCACATAGATATGCTTAGAGATGACTTAATTCACCCCATTGTCTCAGGCAATAAATGGCGCAAACTTAAATACTTGATTCAAGACGCAGAGGGTAGAGATTGTAAGACTTTAATTTCTATGGGCGGAAACTACTCAAATCATCTACATGCTCTTGCCTTTGCCGGAAAAGAGTTCGGCTTTAAGACTATTGGCTTTGTTAGAGCACATCAAGATCAAGAGTTAACACCTACATTAAAGGATTGTGTTGAGTGGGGTATGGAGTTAGTTTTTGTCAGCAGGACTGGATATGCTCAACTCAGAAATAAAAGCCAATGGAATGAGCTTGGTCAGGAATACCCTAATAGTTACTGGATTACTGAAGGCGGATTCTCTGAGCTTGCCATTCAAGGTGTTCAAGAAATAGCCGGTGAGGTGACATCACATTATGATTTTATTTTTTGTGGGGTTGGCAGTGGCGCTACCTTAATAGGGTTAGCAAAAACTTTTCCACAGTCAAAAGTTGTAGGAGTGGCAGCCTTTAAAGGAGCTGATTATTTGCTCGCAGAATTGGAGGAACAGTTGAAAGGCCTTGATAACTGGGTACTAGAAGTGAATCATCACCATGGTGGTTTTGCTAAGACAAGTCGCGATTTAGAACAGCTTGGAGCGCAATTCACTAAACTTAATGGCTTTACGTTAGATAAGGTTTACAACTTAAAAGTACTAAGTGCATTGATGGGCAATATCGATAAGGGACTAGTATTAGATAAACATAAAGTATTACTTATAAATACTGGCGGTATCCAAGGAAACCGAAAGCAATAAAAAGCCTGCAATTGCAGGCTTTTTATAATTAGAAAGGAGCTAGTCTTTCTTTAGCAAGTCTCTAATTTCAGAAAGTAACTCTTCTTCTTTAGATGGCTTAGGTGGCTCAGCAGGAGCTTCCTCTTCTTTTTTCTTCATAGAATTCATTGCTTTAACCATCATGAATATCGCAAAAGCGATGATAATGAAATCTAGAGCAGTTTGAATAAAGTTACCATAGTTTAATGTTACTGCAGGTGTGTCACCAGCTGCTTCTTGAACGGTGAATGCTAGATCTTTGAAATCGACACCACCTAGTAGCACACCTAGTGGTGGCATTAAAACATCATTCACAAAAGAACTAACGATTTTGCCGAATGCGCCGCCGATAATGATACCGATTGCCATATCCATCACGTTGCCTTTCATCGCAAATTCTTTAAATTCGCTCATCATACCCATGGTTTATCCCCTTAAAACTTTATAAGTTACTAGTTGTGTGGTTAATTGCAGCATAATAAATAGCATATTTAGTATATGAAGGGCAAATTAAGGCAAAAAAATGTGTTATTATTTGGTCGAATTACAAGGGGATACTAATGAAAAACGGCCTAGAATGGATCGCTGAATATAGCGAAAGCCATCGCAATCCAACCAATAAACTCTTACATTGGATTTGTGTACCTGCAATTATGTGGACGGTCATTGCATTAATTTGGTCTATTCCATTTCCTCAAGATTGGCAAATTCATCCTTGGCTAAATTGGGCTAGTCTATTTATGGCGGTTGCTATGGTTTTTTATGTTAGCTTTGGCTGGAAAATATTTAGCGCTATGTTGCTAATGGCAATAGTTATGCTTTGGTTCACAGAATGGTTAGCAGCATCAGTATCTATACCAATCTGGCAAATAGCATTGGCGGTATTTGTTATCGCTTGGGTAGGTCAGTTTATTGGCCATCATATTGAAGGTAAGAAACCTTCGTTTTTTAAAGACGTACAATTTTTATTAGTCGGTCCTGCATGGGAAGTGAATTATTTTTTTCGTAAAATCGGCTTTATTAAATAAACAATTATAAATTTTCTTTTTGAGGGGAATTCAATGGCAATTTCTGAAACTACTGAGAAAGTAGCTTTAATACAATCAGATGCCGTCGCTTTTGGCGTAATCATGGCAGTCTTAGGTTTAATATTTTTTACCTCAAGTCGTAAGCAAGGGTTTTGGCATAGCTTTTATAAGCACATTCCAGCGCTGTTGTTATGTTATTTCGTTCCAGGCTTATTAAATACGTTAGGTTTTTTTGAAAAAGAATCTGCTGACAATATTTATTATATTGCCTCGCGCTTCTTGCTTCCTGCTAGTTTATTTTTACTAACCCTGAGTATCGACTTTGAGAAAATCATGGGGCTTGGCTGGCGAGCCGTTGCTATGTTCTTGGCCGGTACCTTTGGCGTTGTTGTAGGTGGTCCACTAGCCGTTTTATTGTTCGCATTTATTGCTCCTGAATGGGTCGGTATTACAGATGGTACAGTACCCAGAGGCGAAGAAATTTGGGCGGGATTAGCTACTGTTGCCGGTAGCTGGATTGGTGGTGGCGCAAACCAAGCATCGATGCAGGTGCTTTATGATGTGAGTGATACTTTGTTTGGCACTATGGCGGTTATGGATGTTTTAGTAGCCGAAATTTGGATGGTGATTTTATTATTCTTAATTAAGAAATCTGATTCAGTAGATCGCTGGTTGAAAGCTGATAATTCAGCGATTGAAGAGCTTAAAGTCACGGTTGAGAAGTACACCAAAGAAAACGAACGTATTCCAAACTTGAACGACTTTATGATGATTTTAGGCTTGGGTTTTGCGATTGTGGCTCTAGGTCACATTATCGGCAACTTTGCACCAGGAATGATTTTAAATTCGGTTGAGGAAGGTGGCACTGCTCATACCATATTTAGCAATATTGGCTTTGGCAGCCATTTCTTCTGGATGATAATGACTGCGACTATTGCGGCATTAATTATGTCTCGCACCAAAGTCCGTGAAATGGATCATGCAGGATCTTCGAAAATTGGTTCGGTATTTATCTATGTACTAGTTGCTGCGATTGGTATGAAAATGGATCTAACTAAGATTTTAGAGCATTACCAAGTATTCTTTGTTGGTATTGTTTGGATGATTATTCACATAGTAATTTTATTTGCAGTGGCTAAAGCTATTCGTGCGCCGTATTTCTTTGTGGCGGTAGGTTCGAAAGCCAATATTGGTGGTGCTGCTTCAGCGCCGGTGGTGGCTTCAGCTTTCCACCCTTCACTAGCGCCAGTAGGTGTTTTATTAGCTATCTTAGGCTATGCATTAGGCTCCGTTGGAGCAATTGCTACCGCAGTAATGATGCGCGCGGTGGTTGGCGGCTAAAGCTTAATCCAAAACTAAAAAGCGGCTTTTGCCGCTTTTTTTTATGTACAATATGCCCTTTATAGTTACAGAAAGATAATTCTATGTATCGCGCTAGCTGCTTATGTGGGCAAGTTAAATTAATCATTAATGGACCGATAACCAATATTATCCATTGTCATTGCTCATTATGCCGAAAATCTAGCGGTACTGCTTTCGCTACTAATGGTTTTGTCCAATCTATCGATTTGGTCATCCTTGAAGGTGAAAGCTCGATTAAATTCTATGAAGTGAAAGCAGGAAAAAAACGCCATTTCTGTGACAGTTGCGCCTCACCTTTATTTAGTTCTAATGATTCAGATCCAAGTCGAGTACGTTTACGACTTGGAGTATTGGATTCAGCCATTACAGAGCGTCCCATATCGCATAATTTTGTAAGTTCGAAAGCTGACTGGGATAGCCTTAATATTGAACTACCCCATTATGATTCCTATGAACCGAGTCGCTCTTAAGGTTGAGGTAAAAAATTTTCTGCAAGCATACAGCGAGCACTGCCGCCACCGACGGTTTCTATCGTATCAATAGGGCAGGGCACTAATTTACCGTGTAGTTTCAATAGATTCTTTTGCTCTTTGCTAAATCCGTGATAGGCGCTGTCAGACATCACAATGATTAGTTCACCGCGGCCACTCCTTAATTGAAGAATATTGGCGCAAAAATTCTTTTCAGTTTGCTCTAGACTGAGTTCAATGATTTGTTTGTAGCTCTTTTTTAGGCTTTCAATGATTCTTTCACGATCTGCTTCAACAATGGCATCGGTGCAAATAACGGCAAATCCTTCACCGATACTAAGCATCACATTGGTATGATAGAACGGTTTACCATTGGAGCTTTGAGTTGAAAAGGAAATTGCTTGGTAGCCATTGCTTTCGCAAAATTGCTCAAATAAAATTTTATCGCAGCGCTCAGAAATAGCAGCGTATGCAATTCGATTACTGTGATCAAATATAATCGAACCAGTGCCTTCTAATGCTTTGTTTTGCTTGGTTAGGCTTTGTTCAGAGTTAACTTTATAGTGATTGTTTTCAGCCAGTGCCTTTAATTCCTTTGGCCTTACTTCGGCTTGGCGGTTTTCAGTTTTCATTGGATAGATGGTTAATTGTCCTTCACTATCGGTAGAAAACCAATTATTCGGAAACACCGCATCAGGAAGCTCGGGTGAGTCTGCTGATTTATTGAGTAACAACACTTCGATGAAGTTATCACGGAGGATATTTACCATCTGGTTAAATTCAGCCATGGCATCTTCTTTCAATTCTTTCGGATTCATATCCAGTAATTGTTGAAACTCGTTATCGATCCCAGTTTGCGGGTTAAAACAAAAATCAGAAGGCGGCACCATAAAGACGGAGTGAGTGGTATGTCTCATTACTGAACTCTTAAATAAAGGATAAATGGCAAGATAAAAAAAAGGCTTGCAAGTTGCAAGCCGTATTTATTAGCAATTCATTGACATAGGACCAAATGGGGGTAGGTATACAATAATGTCAGTTCGCTAATCAAAGGAGTCAATCTATGAAAAACTCTTAACTAACTAAAACATCCCTGTGAAACTAAAAAACAATTAACCAGTCTCAAATACACTAAAAAGTTATCTTATTGATAAAAAAACTTAATAAACTATTTGATCTTTGAGGTTAAACTTTGCCAGAATGAGACATAAATAATGCATATCTGACTTGTTTAGGAGCTTGTTACCTTAGTTCAAAGCCTTGTATAATAAGGACTTTGAAGTTTGGATAATTGTCCGCCTCAAACTTAGTGCAAATTTTAATCAGAAGTTCGACCAGTTTCAAACGATATATTTTAATAGATTGGATTAGAAAAACTAATAAATAGGTATAACTAGGAGCGACCATGCCAAGAAAGTTACCCCCTTTAAATAGCTTAAGGGCCTTTGAAGTAGCTGCGCGTCATTTAAGCTTTACTAAAGCAGCGGAAGAGTTATTTGTGACTCAAGCCGCAATCAGTCATCAAATTAAGGCCCTAGAAGACTTCTTGGGTGTTCAGCTTTTTATTCGCAGGAATCGTAAATTGTTGCTCACTGATGAAGGTCAGCTCTATTGGCCGAAAATTCGAGATGTATTTGAGAAACTAGTCAATGCTACTGAACAAGTTAAAGCTAAGGGTGCCACCGGCTCGCTAACGGTGAGTGTTATTCCAACCTTCGCTACGCTTTGGTTAGTACCGCGACTAGCTGAGTTTAATGAGCTCTATCCAGATATTGATGTTCGGATTAAAGCTTCGGATACTGAAGTGGATTTTGTACGCGAAGATGTGGATGTGGCAATTTATTATGGTAAAGGTGATTATGATAATTTAATGTCCGATCGTTTGTTTGAAGAGCACTTAACTCCAGTTTGCTCACCTCAATTATTGGAAAAGAAGCCGTTAGATAAACCGGAAGATCTTAAAGACCACACATTATTGCACGATATTTCTACGGACGAATGGCGTAGCTGGATGAAACATGCTGATCTTGAAGGTGTAGACTTAGAGCATGGCACTGTCTTTAGTCATTCTGGTATGGTATTGCAAGCTGCAAGGCACGCTCAAGGTGTAGCAATGGGGCATAGTGTGTTATCTGAAATGGATTTAGAGTCGGGGCGCTTAGTTGCACCGTTTGATATCGTTTTGGATAGCGGTTTTTCTTATGATTTGGTTTGCCCGGAAAACTCTCATGATAGACCTAAGATTGTGGTCTTCAGAGAGTGGCTGTTGTCGAAAGTGAACGATGATTCAGAAGATGAAGTGTTTTATTGATTGTTGAAAATTTAGCAATAAAAAAGCCACTAAATTGAGTGGCTTTTTTGGTGAACTCTAATCTTTATTACTCAGCAGTAAAGTAGTCGCGAGTACCGTGAGCTTCAATGGCTTCACCAATACGACGCATGGCAACTGTGTAAGCTGCATTACGCATACTGCGATTCTCAGATTGGGCTAAGTCCCAAATTTCATTGAAGGCTTTAGACATGATTTTTCCTAAGCGCTCATGAACATCACTTAGTTCCCATGCATAACCTGAACGATTTTGAACCCATTCAAAGTAAGAAACCGTTACACCGCCGGCATTGGCTAGAACGTCAGGAATCACATGAATACCTTTCTCATGCAAAATATCATCAACGTCTGATAATACTGGACCATTAGCAACTTCAACAATGTAGTTAGCTTTAATTTGCTCGATATTGTGAGTTCCAATAACGCCATCTAACGCCGCTGGAATTAAGATATCGACATCTAATTCAAGTAATTCTTCATTACTGATCGCTTGGTGCTCAACTTGCTCACAGACGGAGTGGTTACAATAAACCGCACGAACCTGACGAGAGCGTTGCTTTTCTTCGTAAATGCTTGGTACATCGAAACCATTTTTAGAGTAGATGCCACCTTTTGAGTCGCTGATTGCAACAACTTTGTAGCCACGCTCATGCAACAAACGAGCTGCATGGTAACCACCATTACCAAAGCCTTGAACGGCCACAGTAATATCAGCTGGATTCCAGTTGTGCTTTTGCTCAAGCTCGATGATACACATATATGCGCCACGACCAGTTGCATCATCACGACCTAAACTGCCACCTAGACTGATTGGCTTACCAGTGATCACACCTGGTGCTTTACGGCGAGTAATAGCTTCATACTCATCCATCATCCAGCCCATGATGCGTTCATTGGTATAAACATCTGGTGCAGGAATGTCACGCTCTGGACTAATTACGTCAGCCATTTGACGAACGTAAGAGCGAGATAAACGCTCAAGTTCCATATTCGAAAGTTGCTTTGGATCAACCGTTACACCGCCTTTACCACCGCCGTAAGGCAAGCCAACTACGGCACACTTTATGCTCATCCATAACGCTAAAGCTTGAACTTCCGCTAAGTTAACTTCCGGGTGGAAGCGAATACCACCTTTAGTTGGCCCTAAAGCGTTGTTATAGCGGCAACGATAGCCTGTAAAGTATTGGGTAGAGCCATCATCCATGCGAACCGGCAATGAAGCCGTCATAGTGCGCATTGGGTGCATTAGAGATTCGATAACCTCATTACTAACGTTTGCGCTTTCGCCAATTTTGCGAACTCGCGTCAAAGCATCTTGAAAAATGGTATCAGACATAAGATGAGCCTTATTATTCTTGGTAAAAAACGCTGCATTTATACCATGAGAGAGCCCATTAATGAAAGAAAATACTAGTGGTCGGAGCTTAATAATTAAGTTATAAATAAAATTCATTAATTTTGACGAATCACTAATGAACTTTAAAAATCAAACAGTTTGGGTTACAGGAGCATCATCAGGTATTGGTGAGGCTTTAGCTTATGAACTTGCAGAGCAAGGAGCTAAACTAATTTTATCCGCGCGTCGTGAAGATGAATTGGAAAGAGTAAGAAATGCTTGTAAGCAAAAAGATAAACACTTGCTGGTACCTCTTGATTTAATGAGCAATGAATCCTTTCCTGAGTTAGTTAAGGAAGTTATATTTAAAGTGGATTCGATTAATTTATTAATAAATAATGCGGGCTTGAGTCAAAGGGCAGCGATTAAAGACAGCTCAATGCAGGTGCATCGTACTTTAATGGAAGTAAACTATTTTGGCACTGTGGCAATCACTCAAGCCTTGTTGCCACACTTTTTAGAAAAAAGAAGTGGTGGGGTCGTGACCGTAAGCAGTTTAGTGGGGAAATTTACTACGCCACTTCGTTCTGCTTACTCTGCCTCAAAACATGCCATCACAGCATATATGGATAGCCTGCGTGCTGAACTACATTCTAGTGGAGTTCAGTTTACTACCGTGTATCCAGGTTTCATTAAAACTAATCTGACATATAAAGCATTGCTAGCCGATGGTAGTGAACAAAATAAGATGGACGATGCGCAAGAAAATGGAATGGAGCCACAAATTTGTGCTCAAAAGATAATTAATGCATATTTGGCTGGTAAAGATGAAGCGTATATTGGTGGTCGTGAAACTAATGCGGTGTTAATTAAACGATTTTTTCCGAAGCTATTTGCTCGAATGATCCGAAAGGCAAAAGTAACATAAAAGTATTAATTCCTATATATGAATTCTGCCTTTTTGATTGACTTTGCCTGCAACCAATATTTTATCAGCTTCACCAATCAACATTTCTGGGTGGAAGTCTGAGTCGGGATCGGCCACATAAGCACCAATAGTAACTTCCACTGAGATAGACTGTTCGTTAGAAATCCTAACCTGCTCCTGGTTGATACTTTGCTTTACCCGCTTCAGGAGACTCATAGCGTCGGTGGTATCGGCTACGCTCGCTGCAATACAAAATTCATCGCCGCCATAACGAGAAATCAAATCAAATTCCCGAAGTTGGGTACGTATCCGTTTGACTATTTCAATTAAAACTTGATCGCCTGCGGTATGGGTGTGCTGATCATTAATTTGTTTAAAATTATCAATATCTAAAAGCGCGACCATCAATGGCTGCTTAAGACGCTGACTGCGTGGAATTTCTTCTGCCAACCTTTCTATAAAGGCGGAACGACGTAAAGCGTCGGTTAAAAAATCATAAGTAGCGTGGCGATAATACAGCCAGTGGCGATGAGTAAGGATCAAACTGATGGTAACAAAAAGAACCATCAAACTTATAGGACTTATAAGCCCAGCTATGCCAGTAAAGACTGGTGGTAAAATTTGCATGTCCGTCAGAATATCAATAATTGCTGCGAAGATATGCAGTAGTGAAACTAAAGCCATCGTTTTTGCGTAAGGTGTTTTTTGAACAATCGAACGATAAAATAACCAAACGTAATAAGGTGCCAAAACAAAAATACTAATTAAATTAATTAACATTACTTGGTAATAAATCATGTCAAGTGGCAAAACGGTGACTTGAATGATTGCAGTAATAGCCAAAACATAAATAGTGGCTTTCATTAACCAGTTTAGTCGCTGGTTAAAGAATTTATTGATGAATAGACAAAATAATATGGTTAGAGTGGCAAATAAAAATATATTTAAATTAAACACCGTATTTAAATTGGCACCGGAAGCAATGGGGTAATTAGAAAAGGTGTAAAGGTGTATAGCAGTACCTATGCTAAACAATGCAAAATATAAATGTTCTTTATGATGACGTTGCGCTAAAAAGTAAAATATTTGGATTACAAATATAATAAAGAAAATACCTATATACAGCATAATGCTGCCGTTTTTCTTCATTAAGTGATAAGCGGTATCTTTAGCAGTATCTAAAACGGGTGCTTGCGAAACAATACCACCGTAACGGGCATGATTAAATACTTTTATTTCAATAGTATTTGGTGTATTCGTTTTAAGTAAATGGTTTGGGATAAAGTAAAAACGTGAATATAAAGTGGCTTTTTCAAATTCAGGGTTTAACTCACCAGTTTTTGCAATCATTTGCCCATTAATATAAATTTCATCACTGTCACGCAGGGCTTTTATATAGATTCCTAGGGCTTGGCTTGATATTTTTTTCGAAACTAAAAATTGTGAGCGATAAAGAATAGTGCCATTGAAGTTGGGGAAGGTGACTTCTATATTCGATGGGACTGAATTTGATTTGCAGTCGAATTGCGATTCTTTTTCAGATTGTACGCAAACTTGCCATTCACCTTCAAATGAATAAGGTAATTGTTCAACGTTAAAGGTTTCTGCTTTTAATATATTGACTGAAACTAATATGCCAATACAAAGTACAACTCTAATAATAGTCGTCGTGAAAAATGAAGTCACAAAATCCCCCTAGTTATCTAATATCCTACTGCTTACATTAGCTTCTAGCAACTGCAGGACTAACTTCAGAATTATGATAAAAAAAAGCACCCGAATTGGGTGCTTTTGATTTTAACTCTATATTATTGACGATCTTTATCTCGAATCGCTTTAAATTCTGTACCTTTGTACCAGTTGGGGTATTCAGTATCGATACTCAATTGATAACCTGCTTCGAATAGAATTTTTACGTCTTGTAGTGCTGCGTCCCAATTCCAATCTTCTTGGTATTCATCACACAGTTGGTGATAACATTTGCTACGCATTTCGGTCCACTTAGCCGCAGACTCTTTGTCGGCGTCAATAAACTCAGAACCGCCTCCAGCGAAAATTGCCGGTACACCTTTCTTTGCTAAACTGAAGTGATCAGAGCGGTAGTAGCCGCCACGACTAGGGTCTGCTTCAACTTTAGTCACTCGGTTTTGTTTTTTTGCAGCTGCGGTTACATACTGCTCAAGTTCTGACTTGCCAAAACCAACGACAGTTAAGTCTTTAACACGGCCACTGACGTTCATACTATCAATATTGAATGCTCCAACTATGTTTTTAGTGGCTACGGTTGGGTTTGCTGCAAAATATTTAGAACCCAGCAATCCTTGCTCTTCGGCGGTGATAGCCATAAAAGTAACTGAACGCTTAGGCTTAACATTAACTTGGTTAAAAGCATTCGCGATGCTGATAATACCGGATATGCCTGTGGCGTTGTCGATAGCGCCGTTGAAGATTTGGTCACCTTCAAAATGAGCTTTTAAACCTAAATGATCCCAATGGCCCATGTACACAACATGTTCTTCAGGTTTTTCAGTTCCTTCAAGCGTTGCAATGACATTGGCTGATTGAGAATGTTTAATAGTGTTGGTGAAAGAGACTGAAGCTGATTGATTCAAATCAACTGGTTGGAAATCTTTAGTCAGCGCTTTAGCTTGCTCTTTTTCAAAGTCTAAACCTGAACGTTGGAACATATCTTTGGCTTGCTCTAAAGTAATCCATGCTTCTACATCAGGCTTTGGCTCATCACCTGCATCAGCTAATTGGTATTGAGCACCAGACCAACTGTTCGATACTACGCCCCAGCCATACGATGCAGGAGCCGTGTCATGAATAACAATTGCACCAGCAGCGCCTTGGCGACCAGCCTCTTCATATTTATAAGTCCAACGACCATAGTAAGTCATGGTGCGACCTTGAAAAACTTCAGGGTCTTGAGTCATAAAACCAGGGTCATTGACTAAAATAACGGCCGTTTTACCCTTCATGTCGATACCTTCGTAATCATTCCAGCCATATTCAGGAGCAACTACGCCATAGCCAACGAAGACTAGTTCCGAATCTTTTAATTCGACTTTATCCACTGCTTTAGTAGTGCCGGCAACAAACTCATCAAAGTATTTTAATTTAGCATCGCCTAGTGTTAGTTCCATATTGGGATCGGCTTCGATGCTAATTAAGGGAACTTGTTGTAGGTAGCTATCGCCATTACCAGGTTTCAATCCTGCCTTCTTAAACTGCTCAACAATGAAGTCAGTAGTTTTTTTACCACCTTCTGTAGCGGGTTCACGACCGGTGAAATCGTCAGAAGCTAAAACTTTAACATTTTCTTTATAAAATGCTTTATCGAATGACTGATAAACCGTATCGAAGTTATCTTTTACTGCTTCAGTCTTACTGGCTTCTTGTTTGGCTGTTTGCTTTGTTTCATCCGTAGTTTGAGTTGTCGCATCTTTATTGTCGCCACAGGCCATCAATAAAGAGGCTCCCAAAACTAGGCTAAAACCTTGAGTAATGATCTTTTTAGACATAATCGACTCTTTGGATTCTTGTTAATGTTAGTAGAAATTAGAGGCTTATCTTACTGATGAGTACAACAAATCTCAAACCCAACTGTAATTTAGTACAGGATATTCAATCTGCTTGACATGACAAGCGCGCTTAGTAAGCTAAGTGCTTGAGAATTAATGCTATCTCCGCCCATTTGATTAGAAGAGATTTATAATGAAAAACAAAGCTCTAAGTAATATTTCAGTATTGAGTTTAATGCTTACTGGATTTGTTAGCAGTGTTGCTATCAAAGCAGAAGATAAAGTCACTGCTCAACCATCTTTATCGCTTGAGCATGTGATGGCCGATCCGGATTGGATGGGTAATACTCCGCAGAATCCTTATTTTAGTGATGATGGTAAGTCCATTTATTATCAACAAAAAAAGCAAGGCTCTCCAGAGTCTCAGGTATGGAAACTCACTCTTGCAGATAAAAAACTTCAGAAAGTAGCGGATAAAGATCTATTCACCCTTGATCAAGGTCGGGGTGTTTTGAGCCCAAATGGCGAGTTAAAAGCGTTTAGCAGTATGGGTGATATATGGATTAAGTATTTGTCTAGTGGAGAGTTGCGCCAATTAACCAGAACTAATGACCAAGAATCTCAACCACAATTTATTGGTAATTCTATAGTGGCATTCCGAAAAGGTTTTGATTTTTATTCAATCGATTTGGCATCAGGTTTAATTAATCAACTGGCACAATTTCAACTGAAAAAAGATCCAAAAGATAAAGACGAGGAAAATTACTTAAGCAAACAGCAAAGTCGTTATTTTGACTATATTCAAAAACAACAAAAAAATCGTAAGGATTCCGAAGCGCGTAAACAGGAGTTATTAGATTCAAGCTTTTTGGATGCTAATCCGGCTTGGTATTTAGGTGATAAAGTTCAAATTCATACTTTAAGCCTTTCACCTAATGGCAACTATATATTATTGGGCACTTATCCTAAGGCTAAGCAATTAGGCAAAGCCGATAATATGCCGCATTTCGTCACAGAAGACGGATATGTTCGAAATGAAAATGTTCGATCATTAGTAGGAACCTATAAACCCCGTAATGAAACGTTATATTTATTGGATCTCAAAAAACATAAAAAATATCCAATTGATGTTTCGCGCTTGCCTACTATTGATCAAGATCCTTTAGCAGACATTAAGCGTCAAACAGCAAAACGTTACGGCCATGAATACAATCCATTAGAAGGTAATCGTGGTGTTGCGGTTTTTGACTGGATCCCTAACAACGGTGTTTCTTGGACTGATAACAGCTCAAAGGTAGCCATTATGTTGTATTCCGATGATAACAAAGATAGGTGGATAGCTAGCTTAGATACAAGTAATCAAAAGCTGAATAATATTCATCATTTACATGATGAGGCTTGGGTAAATGATTGGGACTTTAATGACTTTGGTTGGCTGAATGATAATCAAACACTGTATTACACTTCTGAAGAATCAGGGTATAGCCACTTGTATTTATCGAAAGCGGGAAAGTCTTCAGCACTGACCAAGGGACGTTACATTGTTAATAATGTTCGCGAAACTGCTGACGGAAAATATCTATACTATCGCGCAAATAAAAAACATCCGGGTATTTACGAAATTTATCGAATTGATCTAGAAAATAATCGTTCAGAATCAGTGACTGATTTAGGTGGCATGAATAACTTTGCTTTAGCTAATGATGGTGAGCAGTTGGTTGTGAGCCATTCAAAAGCCACTAAGCCAACAGAATTATTTCATATTTCAATGACCGAAGAAAAAACTCCAGTAAAGCTTACCAACACTATTTCAAATCAATTCAAGTCCGTTGGTTGGGTCGAACCGGAATTTATTGAAGTGCCTTCTAGCCAAGTAGATCAGCCAATATATGCTAGATTATACAAGCCGGAAAATTTTGATGAGAGTCGCGCTGATGAATACCCTGCGGTAATTTTTATTCACGGTGCAGGCTATTTGCAAAATGCTCATCAAGGCTGGTCTGGATATTTTCGCGAGTTCATGTTCCATACCTTTTTAACTCAACAAGGATATGTTGTATTGGATATGGATTATCGTGCCTCCAAGGGTTACGGTCGCGATTGGCGGACAGCCATTTATCGACAAATGGGTACCCCAGAAGTTGTAGATTTACGAGATGGTGCAGATTGGTTAGCAAAGAACGCTCACGTTAATCGTGAAAAAATTGGTATTTACGGAGGCTCATATGGTGGCTTTCTAACTTTTATGGCGTTGTTTACTGAACCCGAAGCATTTGCGGCTGGAGCTTCATTAAGACCAGTAACCGACTGGGCACATTATAATCATGGCTATACATCGAATATTTTAAATACTCCTGAAGTAGATCCTGAAGCTTTTGAGCGAAGCTCACCCATTGAATTTGCAGAGGGTTTAAATAAACCGCTATTAATTGCCCACGGTATGGTTGATGACAATGTGTTCTTTAAGGATACGGTAAGATTGGTTCAACGTTTGATTGAATTAGAGAAAACGCAATACTTTGAAACGGCTATTTATCCTATTGAACCACATGGATTTAAAGAGCCTTCGAGTTGGTTAGATGAGTACAAGCGGATCTATTATTTATTTGAAGAGCACTTAAAGTAAGAGTTATTTTGGTTAACAAAAAAGAGGAGCTTAGCTCCTCTTTTTTTTATATTTGGAAAAATTTATTTATGTGATTCGCCATAAAAAATGTCTCTATAACCTACATAAATAGCTGAGCCTAAAATTGGTAAACTCACAATGCCCATAACCATAGTACTAATAACTTGAGAGAGCGTTTGAGATACTAAACCAAAGATAAAGCCTAGAATACTGACAATAATGCCTAATACTACAAACAAAGCAATTGTTACTAGCAAGAATAGTAAGTACGGCAAAATATTCTTTATACCTCCTATAAAGCTTGAACCTACAGCCATTGGAGCTGCTTTATTGTCAAACAGAACAAGTGCAGGCGCAAACCAAACGGATAATGAGTAAGCAATACCCATGATTAAAATAATAGGTAAAAGAGCTAAGAACGGTTTAACT
This sequence comes from uncultured Kangiella sp., assembly GCA_947503435.1. Classification (GTDB taxonomy): domain Bacteria; phylum Pseudomonadota; class Gammaproteobacteria; order Enterobacterales; family Kangiellaceae; genus Kangiella. The sequence goes on from CANNDL010000001.1 coordinate 158,082, forward strand.
GCTTCCATAATCATGGATGTATCTTCAGGGTTAGACTGAATTTGTTGGAATTTTTGCAAATCGTCCATGCTTAAACCAGCCATTAAGAATAAAGCCGCGACTAAAATGACTACTAGCACCGCTTGCACTAAGCACAATAATAGAATGTGCAATTTGCGATGATGAGTAAAGCCTTCAAAGACTTGTTGATTAGAGATTTGTTCTGAATTTCTAATTTTATGACAGCCGATCAATACTCCAGCTGTAAAAAATGGAGCTAGGAATTGTAAAGCCAAGCTTAAACTCGGAAGCCATAGCTGTGATATCACTGCGATTAACGCATAAATTGCACAACTAATTAGCCACTTTCCGAAATGAGGTACTACATATTGCGAAATACCTTTTTCAAGCCAGTTAAAACCTTGACCGATAGAAACACGTCTAGGTTTCTCTAGTAAAACACCTTTGTTGTTGTCGACTTGCAAATCAGCATCAGGTGCCTGATATGGATTTTGATCTTCTTGCATGATATTCCCCTTATATAATTTTATTGGCTTCTTCAAAACTAAAACGTGGACTTCTTGGGAATAGATCTTTTTCTGTTCCATACCCTAAGTTGCATAAAAAATTCACTTTTATGGATGTACCTTCAAAGAAAGTTTCATTTATTTTCTTCGGACTAAAACCGGACATAGGTCCGCAATCTAATCCTAATGCTCTTGCAGCCATAATAAAATAGCCGCCTTGCATGCTTGAGTTCCTAAAGGCGGTCGATTCAATGAACTTCTCTTTACCTACAAACCAGCTTTTGGCGTCTGTGTGTGGAAATAATTGGGGTAGCTTTTCGTAAAACTCTAAATCCATACCAATTATCGCACATACTGGAGCGGTCATGGTTTTCTCAATGTTGCCATCCATCAAACAGTCTTTTAGTTTTGCTTTAGCTTCGTCGCTTTTGACATAAACCACTCGCATAGGGCAGCAGTTTGCTGAGGTCGGTCCCATTTTAACTAAGTCATCAAGTTGCTTGATGAGTTCGTCTGAAACCTCGCGCTCATCCCAAGCGTTATATGTTCTTGCATCATTAAATAGTGTATCTAAGGCTTCTTGTGATAGTGGTTTGCCCATAGGATCCTCAATTGAGAAAATAAAATAATGCCGTATCTTCTATAATTTTTTCGTAGGGCGCAAGCAAAACTGCTTGAAGCCTGACCACATAACCGCTAATTTATGAATATTATCAATCACTTTGCTGACTTTTATTTTGACTGCTATTAGAATTTTCTTTGCATTACTTTTCGCTGGAGCTCTTATAACCAGTTGCGCTACACGCCAGTCATTTCAAGCTGAGCCATTAAATGAGCAAGCAAATTGGTGGCAATGTGATCCTAAAGGTGAACGCGAATGGCGCTGTAGTGATGGTGATACTATTGAAGAGACCACTGACGTAATACAGTCTGACTTTAGTGAAGTTAATGTCCCAATTGATCCTGAGTCGCAATTACCGGTACAAGATTTTTCAGAAACAGATAAAGACATAGCACCTCAGGCTGCAGATATACCTGCTGAACCTGGCTCAAATCTTGAATTAGACGAAGCTACAAACACTATAGAACCGTCGATTGAATTAATGGAAAGTTCGGCTAAAGAAAATGAAAAAAATAATTCTTCAGTTTCCGAAAATCATGGCAATTGGACTATCCAGTTAGCGGCATTTCGGTCTGAATTAGAAGCCCAGAGATACTCTAATGGGATTGAAAACAGTATTACTGAAAGCTCCAGTGTAAATGGAGTAGAGTGGTTTCGTGTTACCTATGGCCGTTTTATAGACAAATTAGCCGCTAAAGATGCGGCTAGAGAGCTAAAGCTGCGTCACCCTCAGGTGAATATTTGGATTCGTGAAATAGATTAGTTGTTGATAAAGCTAATGATATCTTTTGCTAAGCTTTCATTTGGCCTTTCTACAATTCTTCCGATCTCTTTTTCTCCAACTTTAACCACAATGGTTGGAGTATAGAAGACCTCATCTTCTTCTTGGCGGCCGAATGGTTCAGTTTTTTTAATGTCTAAAGCAATTAACCTATGAACAATATTTTTATTATTGGCAGCATCGAGTAAATCTAGTAACTGTGGTACTTCGCGCTTACTATCGTGGCACCAAAGGCCAAAGTAAGTAGTGATGATAATGGGCTTTTCGATTGATTTCAGTAACTCAATATCACTAGCTGAGGCTTCAGTTTCATGATGATTAAAAAACTTTTCATGAGCTCTTAGTTCTGATTTAGTTATCATGCCGGTAGGGTATTTGCTCTCAACAGCTTTTAAATGATCGCCACTACTGGTATCGGTGGCACAAGCTCCAAGACTAAAAAAAAGAAAGAAAGCTAATAGAAAGACTTTATGCATGGTTATTCCTGTTTTAAAAAATTTAAACTGACAGAGTTAACACAAAAACGTACTCCAGTATCGGTAGGGCCATCATCAAATACATGACCTAAGTGCGAGCTACATTGAGCACACAAGATTTCTGTGCGGCTCATACCATGACTTAAATCGTCTTTATAAGCAATGGCCTTATTGTTTTTGGCTTTATCAAAACTCGGCCAGCCGCAATGTGAATCAAACTTGCCTTTATTATCAAACAAAGTTGAGTCGCAACAGGCGCATATATAATCACCAGAATCTGAGTGTTGATTATAGGTTCCAGTAAATGGCCTTTCAGTTCCGGAATGTTGCGTCACTTGAAATTGCAATTCATCAAAGCTTTTTGCTCTTTCTATGGCTTTAGCTTTTAAAGGTGGGAAGCTAATATGAAAGTCGCTCCAAAGCTGCCAATTATGAGGGGCATCGAATTTATAATGAGTTATCAAATCTAACAGGTAGCCATTAATGGCATTAATTTCAGTTTCAACGCTGTTATTCACGTCTTGATACATGGAGTTGAAATTATTTGCAGTTTGCTCAATGACATTTACCACTAAATCTTTAAGATTGGTTTCAAACTTAAGGTCGATGTCATTGGCAAAGTTCTGGTTCTCATTGATAAGAGCTAACACACGAGCTTTATGCTTATTTGATAATAAATCGCCATTTTTGCATTGATAAATCGCCGTTAAGGGGTTGATCACCGCATTGACTAAGAGCTTACGTAGCAAAATAGTTTTTATATCCTCAGACCAACTAGCCGATAGGCGTGCTGTTTCAAAGTATTTGAACCAGCCTGGAATTTCCCCACCTTGACTTAAAGAGCCAAGTTGAATCAAGCCCGAACCGGCATAAGTCACACTTTGCTTATTCTCTATAAAAGCACCATGGGTATTGCTGGCAAAGTAGATATTGGTTATCGAAGCATATTGTTGCGCGATAGCTTCATGCCCCATTCCATTTTGAAAGAGAATAATTTGGCTGTCTTTAGTAAGGCGGTGTTTTATACTGGATAGTGCGCTTGTTAATTGTGGTGCTTTCACACATACAGCAACAAGCGATAAGGGATTTTCTTCAGAGGCAATGCTGCTTGCAATAGTTCGACTGACTACTTTTTCATTTTCGGTTAATTGCCAATTATCAGAATAATCCGTCTCATCACGAACAATAAACTGGCAATCCACCGAGGCTTCAGTTAGTTTATGTGCTAATAGCTGGCCGATAGCGCCAGCACCAAGAATTGAAATCATAAAGCTGTAAGAGATAAATCTTGAATAATCAAAAGATAACACTTTCACCTAAAATAAAAAACTTTGTTTATTTCCAACCAGAAGTATTGCGCATGCTTCTTTTGGGTTTTTCGGCTGGAATACCTTATTTGTTAGTATTTGGCACTTTTTCGCTATTGTTAAAAGACGCTGGCGTTTCTAGAAGTGAAATTGGCTTTGTTTCTTGGATAGGCCTGACTTACTCCATTAAAGTTCTATGGTCGCCGGTAGTGGATAATCTGAAACTCCCCATCATTGGCAAATTGTTTGGAAAAAGAAAAAGTTGGCTTCTCGTCACTCAGGTAGGAATTGTTGCTTGTTTAATAGGAATTTCAGTTTCAGAAGTATCGGCTAACAATTATACGACAGTGGTTTGGTTTGCTTTTTTTACTGCCTTTCTCGCAGCAACGCAAGATATTGTAATTGACGCATTTCGAATTGAATCTAACGATGACAAAAAGCAAGGTGCAGCCGCTGCTACTTATATCATGGGCTATCGAATGGCCATGATTGTCACTGGCGCTGGCGCGTTGGTTTTAGCAGAGCATTACTCATGGGAAACCAGCTATCAAATTATGGCGTTATGTATGGGAGTTGGCTTATTGGGCTGGTTGCTTTCGCCAGAACCAGAACATAAATTTGAGCCATTAGGTGAATCAGAGTTAGAGCAAAAGATTTCAGAAAGGTTAGTGTCGCTATTTTCTAATCAGAACACTCAGAAAAAAATCCAAAACAGCAAAGCATTTCAGTACTTTGTTAAGGGCATTGTATCGCCGTTTGCGGATTTTTTCTCGCGATACAAATGGTGGGCACTAGCCATTATTGCCTTTATTCTGACATATCGAATCAGCGATATCGTTATGGGTACTATGGCTAATGTGTTTTATGACGATATGGGTTTTACTAAATCTGAAATAGCTGCCGTATCAAAAGTATATGGATTGGTTATGACCATTGTTGGGGCTTTTATTGGCGGTTATGTGGTTAATAAAGTCAAAATTTTGAATGCCCTAATGTGGGGTATTATCCTAGTTATCGCCACCAATTTATTGTTTGCCTATATGTCGACTCAGCCAAAAGATCTTAATTTCTTAGTGGCGGTGATTAGCGCTGATAACCTTGCTGGCGGTTTTTCTATGGGGGTGCTGTTGTCTTATATGGCAATGTTGGTTAACAAGGACTTCACCGCAACTCAATATGCACTTTTTAGCTCATTGATGACCTTAACGGGTAAGTTTGTTGGTGGCTTTAGTGGGGTTAATATTGATAGCTGGGGATACCCTATCTTTTTTACCTATTCAGCATTTTTAGGCGTTCCTGCCATGCTATTAATTTTCGTGCTAATGTATCGAGAGAGAAAAATAAAGATAGAAGAAACAAAAAAGGCCGAATAAATCGGCCTTTTTTTGATTCTTTAAAACTAGAAGTGAAATGTTATAGCAGCGTAAAAACCATCAAGTGTTAAATCGCTAGATAACTCATCAAAATCATCAAATTCCAATTCAAAAGTACGGTAGCCAGCTTCTAATCCAAAACCTGTCTCGCCTTCGTAAGCAACGTACGCCTTAAAGTCTGTAAGCTTGTCGTCATTGAATTGACCAAGTTGAACCTTACCACCGGCACTCAGGCCTGTGAACGGTAAATCAAACTGCGCTTTACCATATAGCATTGGTACTGTGCCTGAAATGTCTAAACGACTGCCGTTAGGTAGAGCGCCGTTATTTCCCATAATATCAACAAAGCCATCGAAGTCTTTGGCGGAGAAGCCTAAGTCTAAATTTACCCAGTTATCTAAAATTTCGTAATAAAGAGTGTAGTCAGTATGGCTAAAGTCGTATTGAGTTGTATTGCCGATTCCCGCTGCATAAACACCATTTCTCCAGCTAAAATTAGCTCCATTAGCATTGGCGGCAGTTCCTTCTAATTCATTCTTTTGAATCATTAGATTTGGGAGGAAAGGAATTGGGTGCTCAAATGCTACATAGTAAACATTAGCATTATCGTCATTTAATCCTAAATCCCGATTTAAATCGATATTAGTTCCTAGTGAATTCACAGAGCCATCGATATCGTAATTCCATTTTTCTGCACCAGCGTAAACACCAATAAAGTCTGCGCTAACATTGGCGGAAGCTGAAAGTAAAATTGCAGCTAAGCCTATTTTAAACTTGTTCATTTTTTGTACCTATCAAAGATTTTGGCGCATTGTAGCTATTTTTCTCGGAATGAAAAGTGATTCTTTTAATAAAAATGCCGATAAGTTGATATAATTGTGCTTTTGCATCCGAATTAAATTAAATGGCATCTTCAGAAACTCAAAAGATTCGCTTTGGCGGTATAGAACGGCTCTATGGTCGTCATGCACTCGAAGTTTTTGGCAGGGCTCATATCTGCGTAATTGGAGTAGGTGGTGTGGGTTCTTGGGCAGTTGAGTCTTTGGCGCGTTCAGGAATTGGTAAGATAACCTTGATCGATCCGGATGAGGTCAGTGAATCTAATATTAACCGCCAATTGGTTGCTCTAGAGTCTACTCTAGGACAAGGCAAAGCTGATGTGCTTGTTGAGCGGATTAAGCAAATCAATCCAGAATGTCAGGTTTCGGTTATTGAAGACCTGTTAAAGCCAGAAAATACACAAGAGCTCATCTCAAAAGAATTTAGTTATGTGATTGATGCGATAGATAGTGCTCGCAGCAAAGCAGCGTTAATTCGCCATTGTAAAAGTAACAAGATTAAGCTCATTTGTATTGGCGGAGCCGGTGGCAAAATCGATGCGACACAGATTAGTATTGCAGATATCACTAAGACTCATAACGATCCTTTACTGGCAAAAACCCGCTCTATTTTACGTTATGACTATAACTATTCGAGAAACCCAAAGCGCAAGTATCAAATTCCTTGCGTCTACTCGACTGAGCAAACGGCTTATCCCATGCCTGATGGCACAATTACTCAAGCTAAGCCTGATTCTGAGCGAGCATTAAAAATGGCTTGCGATGTAGGTATGGGCTCGGTAACTCATGTGACCGCTACTTTTGCCAATATGGCGGTAGGACAGGTGCTGGCCAAACTATCGCTACAAAACTAAACTTTTTCTTTGAGCTTAAAAGCAGTATCCTACTGGCGCTAAAAAATACTAACTAGGGAAATCCAAGATGAAACATCTATTAATTATTGCTCTTTGCTTATTGGCATTTGGCGCTGAAGCTGCTGAAAAAGTGCCATTAGAGCATTTTGCAGAAAAGTCTAAATTTAATAGCTTTAAAATCTCGCCAGATGGCAAGCATATTGCGTTTACTTTTGATGACCAAGATCAAGAAAAGTTAGCAGTGATGGAGTTGGCAACAAAAAAAATCACCACGACTTTTAGTTCTGACGGTAGTGGCCGAGAAATCGCAACGTATATTTGGGCTAGTAATGAGCGCATTGTAATGTTGAACCAAAAGATTACAGGCTGGCTTGATGGGCAAGACAAGATGCAAAAGCTGGTTGCAGGAAATATTGATGGTTCAAAACGTATAGAGCTTCTTGATTTTAAAATTTCTCGCTCTGGTATTAGAATTTTATCCCCTTTGCATGATGATCCTAAATATATCTTAGTTGGGAAATATCATTGGACTGATAAAGGGGGGGTTAAATTAAATAAGATGAATGTCTTTAACAGTAAGTTTGTCTATGTAAAAGACTCACCAAAGACTAAAGGTACTTCAAAGTCCACGATCAGAAGCATAGCTGTTGATACTGATAATCAAGCACGAGCCGCATTTGAATTTGACCCGGTCGATGAAAATGACGATGAAGACAACGTATCTTACCTTCACTATAAAGCCGGAGATGATTGGGAGCTTTTAACACTACCTAAACACAGAGATTCAATTCCAACAGTAGGGATTCTAGGTTTTGATAAGAGTAATACTAAGTTCTACTTTGTATCTAACCATGACTTAGATCACGATGGCGTTACTGGTGTTTTTGAGTTTGATTTAAAAAGTAGAAAAACAAAGTTTCTATTTAGACATCCTGACGTAGATATTGCTGGCGGTGTGTATGGTCCCAGTGGCGAGTTAGTGGCTGTTGCTTATCAGGCGGGTTATACCAATTACTTCTATATCGATGAAGCTAGTAATCAAAAAGAGGTTAACTTCCATAAATCGCTTAGAGCAAGTTTTAAGGAGGAGGACTTTAGTTTAAGTTCATATTCAAAAGACGGCTCTTTAGCAACTTTGCGCGTTGCTAGTGATAGAAACCCTGGTGATTATTATATTTTTGATCGCAAAAAGAATTCTGCGACTTATATTGGTAGCTCTATGCTTAATATAAAGCCAAAGAAGATGTCTGTAGTTGAGCCCTTTGTTTTTACTGCTAGAGATGGTTTAAAAATGTATGGGCTAATGACTATCCCTAAAGGAAAGCAATTGAAAGACTTACCATTAGTTATTTACCCTCATGGTGGTCCCTATGGCGTTCGAGATAATTGGCGCTGGGATAGAAGAGCACAGATGCTAGCAAATAATGGTTACTTAGTTATACAGTTGGATTTCCGCGGTTCTGGCGGTTATGGAAAGGATTTTAGAGAGGAGGGTAAAGGTCAATGGGGAGCTAAAATGCAAGACGACCTCACCGACGTTACAAAATGGGCTATCAAACAAGGCTATGCTGATAAAGAGCGCGTTTGTATTCATGGTGTAAGTTATGGCGGATATGCATCAATGCAAGCTGTGGTTAAAGAGCCTGATTTATATAAGTGCTCCATACCTGATGCAGGTCCATATGAACTTCGTATACAGTGGGATGAAGCGGATAGTTTTCGCTATAATCGCGCAGCTGGCGAAAGGTATTTGAAATGGATGCTAGGTGATAACCAGCCTTTGCGAATTCATGAACGCTCACCTGCGTATCATGTTGATAAGTTAAAAGCTGCTTTATTTATTGTACATGGTTCAGAAGATGTAAGAGTACCTATTGAAAATGCTTACTTTTTGGAAGAGAAATTGAAAAAAGCCGGTAAGCCATATATCAAAATGTATAAAAAAGATGGGCATGGTTTTAGTAAGAAAGAATACCGAGTTGAACTATATGATAAGATGCTTAAGTTTTTAGATAAACACATTGGTAAATAAGAAAAAGCTGCTTCGGCAGCTTTTTTAATAAGTGGAACCTAATTTATAGAAAAATGTAACCAATTAATGCTATTAATGGTCGTATAGTTAAATAAATAACATTTATGATTGAATATGAAAAAATATAGTATGTCTATATTAACATTTTTATTACTTCTAACATCAAATGTTGTCTTAAGTGACAGCAGTGTAAGTTGGAAAAACCCTGATGACTATACTGATATTGATGCCGCTGAAGAATCGCAAAAAAAGTTTGAGCAGAGAACTTTTGCAAGCTTGGAAAAACATATTGAGAAGCTGAGTAAAGCTTTGCCTCAAGGTCAGAAGCTCTGGCTTAAAGTGGTTGATGTAGATTTGGCCGGTAGGGTTTTACCAGGCATTTCTTATGGTGGACAAACGGCTCGTAATTATAGAATTATTGAGCATCATTATTTCCCGAAAATGACGTTTAATTACCATCTTTCAGATACCACTGGAAAAGTATTAGAGTCGGGAGACGTAACACTGAAAGATATTGCGTTTCAAGATCGGATCATTCCAAGAGGCGCTAAAAGAGACCCTCTCAATTATGAAAAAACTATGATTACCAAGTGGTTTAACAAAACTTTCCCCCAACAAGTGGCGAAAAACTGAGATACGGATATCCTGACAACCGGAAGGAGGCTTAATGCCTCCTTTTTTATGCAAGAAAAAAGACGCTCTAAAGCGTCTTTAAACTATCAGTTGGTGGAGGCGGCGGGAATTGAACCCGCGTCCGCAAATCCTCTGCTCAAGGCTCTACATGCTTAGAACCACCTTTAATTTAATCTAGCTCGAGCCGATGGGCAGGCTTAGTCAGACGATCTCGAGGATAATTTCACAGTTGGCTGCCGAGAACAGTTACCTGCTAGTTCCTGTAATGACTGTCGAGCTCCTACCAAGAACGCTCAGAGGCGACAGTTAGCCGATTAAGCGGCTAAAGCGTAGTTGTCTTCGTTTGCAACTATAAAGTTTTAGCTTTGATTTTACGAGATTCGCTAACATCTCGACATGCACCCAGAGGTTCGTAACCCACGTCGAAGCCAAGTCGCCCCCAGAATTTTGGATTATAGGCTATATGGTGCCCATAGCAAGTCATTTCAAGGAATTGGTTTGAAGTTCTAAATTTCAATTTGTGGTTTAGTTAACATTTATAATAATTTCAAGCAGTTAAACTTCATTTTCTAGGAGGTTTAATGTCTGCACAAATCCAACAAAAAGTTAATTTTGCCATGATGTCTCATCAAGGTATTGAGCGTCAAACGAATGATGACAAGGTCTTTGCTTCGGTAGATTTAGGGCTGTGGATCTTGTCGGACGGTGTAGGTGGGCTCGCGCAAGGAGAACAAGCAAGCCAATTCGTGGTTGACGAAATTAACAAATCAATAAGCCTGGGCCGAAATCTTAAAACGGCAGTTCATTCCGCTCACTCTGTAATCAAAGCCTACAATAAGCATGAGACCGAAGATCGCGGGGCAACAGTTGTAACTTTGTTGCATAAAAATGATCACTACGAAATTGCCTGGGTTGGTGATAGTCGTGCTTATTTGTGGAATTCCGTGGATTCTAGCTTAGAGCAGTTGACGGAAGATCATACTTTGGTTCAAAAATTGATTAATGCAGGCTTGCTTGATGCAAAAGAGGCAAAAAACCATCCTAAACGTCATGTAATCACTCAGTGCTTAGGCATTGAAGATCAACATCAATTAGATATTGGGCTACTTGAGCGAGAGTGGCAATATGGAGATTCAGTACTAATTGTCAGTGATGGCTTGTATGAAGAGATAGAAGAAGAAGCGCTAATTCAATGTTTAAAGCAAACACGAGACAATCAAGCAAAAGTTGAACAGCTGATAGAAATGGCATGTAAGAATGGGGGAAAGGACAACCTATCTTTAATTTTAATCGATTCACCGGTAACAGAGCTTAAAAAACAATCAAAAGGTGATTTTATAAGCATAGTGACTAACTGGCTTAAGAAATTTAAGAAGGGCTAAATTATGAGTAATGAGAAAGAACCAAAAAAGACTAACACTTACCGTGAAGATAAAGCTGGACCGCAGGGCACTCTAGTTTTTGACTCGAAGAAAGTTGATCAGATGATTGCCGAAGAAATTCAGCGTCAGGAAGATGATGGTAGTAAAGTGGCAGCGTTGGTTGCAACAACTAAGCCTCACATTGGCGAGCAATTTGTTTTGCAAGAAGGTAAGAATGTCATAGGGCGTGGAAAAGGTAATAGCGTAACTATTTATGACCCCGCAGCCTCTGCGACACATGCTCAGATTACTTTTCAATCAGGTGAATGGAAAATTTTAAACTTGCTGTCATCGAATGGCACAATAGTAAATGGCGAAAAAATCACCGATAGAGTCTTGTCTTTTGGCGATAGAATTCAAGTAGGTCATACAGAATTTTTATTTACCCTTGTGAATGAGTCGTCGACTACTGAAACATCAAGCAAGGCACCGATTAACTGGTTTGCATTTACAGCCGCCGCGGTAGCTACATTAGCAATAATAATCGTTATTTTATTACTATTCTAAAATGACCGAAAGTACCTTCATTGGTCGCTATAAAATTCTAGAAGAGCTCGGCCGTGGCGCAATGTCAGTGGTATACCGAGCCGAAGACCCTGATATAGGTCGACAATTGGCGATCAAATTGCTTAAACACGATTTGATTGAAAAAGATGAATATAGAAAATTATTTGTCAGTGAAGCAAAGTCTGCCGGGCGTTTAAGTCATCCTTCGATCGTTACCATTTATGATACCGGCATTTGGAATGGACGTCCCTTTATTGCAATGGAATTACTGGGAGGTACTACTTTAGATGAGTATTTATATCTAAACGAGACCTTGAGTTTAGATGAGCTAATAAGGATGGCCAAAAAACTTTCACAAGCATTGGATTATGCGCACCGACAAGGCGTGATTCATAGGGACCTCAAGCCAGAAAATATTTTTGTTGTAGAAGGTGGTAAAAATTTTAAAATCACTGATTTTGGCATAGCAAAAATAGAAAGTGATTTTTTAGAAGAACAGTTTCATCTTAATGAAAGAGAGTCGATAGAAAGAGATGATAAAATTATGGGCACACCTGCCTATATGTCACCCGAACAAATTTCTGGACATGGAGTTGATGCAAAAACTGATTTCTACTCTTTGGGGGTAATTCTTTATCAAGCTTCCAAAGGTGAACTTCCCTTCAAGGCGGTTAATCACGCAGCAATGTTGCAGGCAGTTTTGCAGCAAAATCCTGAACCTCTTAATATCAGTACCGAATCTGAAGTTATTTGGCAAAGTATTGTTTTTAGATTGTTACAAAAAAATCCTGATTTACGCTACGAATCTGCTCAAGTATTAATAAGTGAATTGGAAAAGCTTGATAAAGAGCATCATGAAAATATCAAGGGATTGGCTGAGTTTAAGTTTGTTTCAATGAGTGCTCGCTGGGCGATCGGACTCTCCGCATTCGTTTTTATAGTCATGATTTTGGGAATGTTTTGGGTAAATAAAAAGCAAACTGATTTGATGAATCAATTAATGTTCGATTATGGTTTTTCAATAAGCCAAATTATAGCCAGTGAGGCTGCAGAGCCATTGTTATTAGAGGAATCACTTTCATTACAATCTATCACCGAAACGATAGCTGAAAATCAACAAATACTATACTTAAGCATTCTTAATAAAGATAAGCACATTGCTAGTAGTAGTACCAAGTCTGAGCTAGGACTTCCGTTTGAACGCAAACAAATAAATTGGCAGCGTTTATTTACCTCTGATAAAGGCTCCATTTTTTTAGATGAGCTAAGTTTTTCAGAACCAGTGTATTTTTTTGATAGTCCGATTATTTATCAACAAAAAGAAGTTGGTCGAGTTAATGTCGCGATTAGTCGAGCTAATTTGCAACAAGCGACTAACTCGTCATTAGTTACCATGATCATTTGGATGCTATTAATCTTATTGGTGGTATTTTTAGGTATCTATTGGCTGACCAAGAAATTTGCTAAACGAGTAAATATAAGTCGCCAGAAATTACATGACATAAGATTGTATGGTGAAGCTGAACCTATTGTGATTGGATTGCATGATGAGTTAGGCAGAATGGAGCAGGAGATCAATCGATTATCACAAAAAATAGCCGGATTAACTAGAACTCAAAGAATTACTTTGGTCGATGTTAATGCCGAATTAGAAGCCGAAGTTAAACAGATGCAAGACTTAGAAAAAACAATAGTGATTCCACAAAAAAAAGATCTGTAAACATTAAAGCTCTTTTAGTTTCTGTTGCAAATTATAGACTCTATCTTTATATACCAAAGCCAAGTCATCATTGGGCTTAATTTCCAGGATATCGTTCCATATGTTGAGTGCTGGCTCTAGCTGTTGATTCCGATAAAGTTTGAGGGCTTCTTGGTGCATAGATTCTGTGACTAGTAATCGAGCGTCAATAAAGTCATCTAATCCTAAACTATAATTTGAGTCGGTTTTGAATGATTGAGAAAGCAGAGGATAAGCTTTATCTATACTGTCTTTTTGGGCTAATAATAAAGCACTGTAACTGGCTTTTTCACAGGTTATTTGAGTGGATAATTGGGTGAGTTGATTTTGATTAGTTTGAGAAAACTTGTTATCTTGCAGCAGCCCTTGAATCAAAAATGAAGCTTCCGAATAATCTTTTTCTGAACGCTCAATATCGACTTGACGCTGAGTAGCAAGGACGAGTTTGTTTTGTAACTCATCACTGCTAGCAAGTTGCGGATTAGACATTGCCCAATCAATGGCTTGATTGTACTCTTTTTGAATCAATAGTTGATCCATTTCTTCAAAATTGATTTTTGATGCGATATTCGTTATTACTGGCTGAGTTTTTGAAGGGAATGCGGTTATAGTTGTGGTGGGGCTATGATATTTTGATGGAATTAAAAGGAGCTGCCCAATGGTTAAAGACTGATTGATATCAATATTATTATAATCAGCTAGCTGGCGAAACAAGCTTGCAGAACCCATCATTTTCGATGCAATAACCCCCAGAGTATCACCCTTTACCACTCGGTATTCAACTGGCTTAATCGGTGCAGGCTTGAGCGTTGGCTTGTTTGGCTTGGAAACACTTTTTGCGTCTGCAGCATCAACGATTTGCACTTCATCTTGGCTTCTATCCTGTACGAAAGAGCAAGCAGATAAGCTTAATATAAAAAAGCCTATTGTTATAAATGTTAACAGGTTTCGCATTAATGAAATCTAACTAGCTTTAAGTGATGTTTAAGATTGTAGCAAGTCATTGATTGTAATCAAAATACAAGCTGCGGAGTTTGTGACCAAGTTTAAGTATTGTGGTGTTTGAGTATGCGTTCTTTGGTTTTATTCCATTCTCTTTCTTTTTCGGTTGCTCTCTTATCGTGCTGTTTCTTACCTTTGGCCAAACCGATCTCTAGTTTGGCACGGGATTTACTCCAGTACATAGCCAATGCTACCACGGTCGAGCCTTGTTGTTCGGCGCCTCTAAATAGTTGGGCTAACTCATGATTGTTCAATAGCAATTTTCGAGTTCTTAACGGATCGGCAATGACATGGGTTGAAGCACTAAGAAGTGGACTAATGTGGCAACCAAAGAGCCACGCCTCACCATCTTTTAATAAGATATAACTCTCTGACAAATTGGCTTTGCCTTCTCTTAAGCTTTTAACTTCCCAGCCCTGTAAAACCAATCCCGCTTCGAAGGTTTTCTCGATATGATAATCATGACGAGCTCTTTTGTTTAAGGCAATAGTGCTTGCGTTTGATTTATTTTTCTTTTGCTTTGCCAAGGTGAGTTATTTGATTGAGTAAGGTAATGATAGAATTATAGCATCCACCCTAGGACAGATGCTACAATCGGTTCAACTTAGAATATTCGGCTTATCATGAAGAAAGTTAACCGTCAGGCTATAGTTCCTTATAGCTGTAAGCAGATGTTTGATTTGGTTAATCATATCGAGCAGTATCCAGATTTTTTGCCCCATTGCGGAAATTCTGAAGTCATTGAGCGCAAGGATGATGAAGTTATAGCGGCTTTAACCGTCTCTAAAGGAAGTTTTGAGCAAAAATTCACCACTAAAAATATAAACAAACCTTTTTCAGCGATTGAAATGGTATTAGTCGATGGTCCCTTTAAATTTTTGAATGGCTATTGGACATTCACCAAATTGTCAGCGGATGCCTCAAAAATTGAGTTGTTAATCGAGTTCGAGTTCTCTAATAAGTTATTAGGATTAGCTTTTGGGAGTGTTTTTAATCAATTAGCTGAAAGCTTTGTTGATGCCTTTACGCAAAGAGCAAGAGAAGTGTACAAGGATTAAATACTGTGATGCAAATTGAAGAGAATAAAGAACGAATTTTAGTTGAGGTTGCTTACGCATTACCTGATAAACAAACG
Source organism: uncultured Kangiella sp. (assembly GCA_947503435.1). Classification (GTDB taxonomy): domain Bacteria; phylum Pseudomonadota; class Gammaproteobacteria; order Enterobacterales; family Kangiellaceae; genus Kangiella. Next base: position 173,308 of record CANNDL010000001.1, read on the forward strand.
ATTTTATCGGTAAAGGTTAATAGTTCAGCTACAATATTACAGATTGTTAATGATTCGGGGATCCTGGAGCTTTATCCAGAAATTAACATAGAAAGTGCTCGTGTCGGAATTTTTAGTAAATTAGCAAAACTTACTGATACTCTGCATGCAGGAGACAGAATTGAAATTTATCGTCCATTAATAGCAGACCCAAAAGAAGTTCGAAAACAAAGAGCTTTAAAAGCCAAGGAAGAAAAAAAATAACACTTATGGTTAAACTAATTTATACCATTATCTATTATATGTTATCGCCGTTAATGTGCATTAGATGGTTCTTTAAGAGTTTGAAACCACCGCAATATCGTGAACCCTTTAGGCAAAGATTTGGCTTTGTGAATAGGCATGTAGGTGTTGATATTTGGTTTCATGCGGTCTCTATGGGGGAGACAAGTGGAGCCATATCTATTATTAGGAATCTTCTAAAAACGAATCATGCTTTAAAAGTTGTAGTTACAACAACTACCCCAACAGGTGCTAAGTTGTTGAAGCAAACTATGGGGGATAAAGTAATTCATTATTATTCTCCCTGCGACTTACCAGGGACTATAAAACGCTTTATAAATAGAATAAATCCAAAAACAGTCGTTATTATGGAAACTGAATTATGGCCAAACTGGATAGATTATATTAGCAAGAGAAATATCCCTTTGATATTAGCAAATGCCCGTTTATCCGAATCATCAGCTAAAAAGTATGAGTTATTTCCAAAAACCAGTAGGAGACTGTTTTCTCAGATTAGTCATGTCTTAACCGTTAATAAAGCCGATGCTAAACGATTTAATCGCATAGGCGTAAAATCAAACAGATTATTAGTTACAGGCAATATCAAATTTGATGCAGAATTCCCTATTGAAAATGAAGCCGTTTTCTATCCTTATTGGAATGATAGTTTTGTTTGGGTTGCTGCTAGTACTCATCAAGGTGAAGAGGAACTTATATTAGAAGCTCATAAAAAATTACTCAAAAGCGTCGCAAAAGCTAAATTGATACTAGTTCCAAGACACCCTGAGCGTTTCAGTGATGTAGCCGATTTGATCAAGAAGGAAAAATTCTCATTTGCTAAACGTTCAAATGAAAACCTATGGCAAGAGCAACATCAAGTATTACTTGGTGACACTATGGGAGAGCTATTACTTGCCTATCAGAAATCTGATGTTTCTTTTATTGGTGGTAGCTTTGCGGATATTGGAGGGCACAATGCCATAGAGGCAGCTTATTACTCGAAGCCGATACTTACGGGACCTATTTATTATAATTTTCAGTATTTATTTGATTCATTATGCGAAGAAAATGCTGCAGAAATAGTCGAAAATAGCGATGAGTTAGCGCAAAAGCTAGCTGAATTAGCCAGTAATCCAGAGCGGACAACCGAAATGGGTAATAAGGCGAAATTATTTATTGAAAAGAATAAAGGCGCTTTGGATAAAGTGGTTAACGAAATCCAGAACGCCTTATCTTAAGGCTTTTAAAATTCTAACAAAAGCTGGTTTACTTCTTGTAAATCACTCTCTGTTAAAGTTCCGGCTGCTAACTTCAAATTAATACCGTTTATTAGGTAATCATATTTGGCGCGAGTTAAATTCCTACGTGCGTTGTAATAACTACGAGTGGCATTGAGCACATCGATAATATTTCGTGTGCCTGACTGGTAACCTTCTTGAGTCGCTTCTAAAGAGCTTTGGTTGGATTCCAAGCTGCGCTTATAGGCTTTAAACGAAGCAATTGCTGATTGCAAATTAGTGAACGCATTTCTTGCAGATGCTTGTACTTGTCGAGCCGTTTGTTCATGCTGGTGGCTCGAGCTTAAATAATTTTGTTTCGCTTGCTCTGTTTGTGCGCTAGTTCTAAAGCCAGAGAAAATAGGAACTGTTAAAGTAACGCCGGCATTATAGCCGTCAGATAAACTCGATGTGTTTTGAGGTGCAGCTACGCCAAAGGTTCTTTCAGTATCAGAATCGGTGTCGCTATAATTTACATTTAAATTTAGCGAAGGGTAGTGTCCGCTTCGGTTACGATCAATTTCTTTTTTAGCTACTTTAACATTGGCTTGTTGGGCCTTTAACCCTAGGTTTTCTTGAGCGGCAACGCGAGTCCAATCATCGATATTATTCGGCGAAGGTTCCGATAAGTTGACATCGTCACCAAGCCCTTCCAAAGCCATATAATAATTGTTGGTAATTTGACGTAATGATTCCTTTGAAATTGCAAGACTATTTTTAAGAGAAACTTCATTGGCTAGCGACTGATCGTAATTGGCTTGAGCATTTAAATAATCAGTGGCATTAGCTAAACCTGATTCGTATTGTTCTTGCGTTAAATCTAACTGCTGCTTCAAAGCTTTGAGTTCCGACTGAGTGGTGGATAGATTTTCTTCTGCAGAAAGCACATTAAAATAAGCTTGAGCAGCTCGGCTCATAAGATTTTGCATGCTTGAACCATGATTGAGTTCAGATGCTTTCAAACGCAAGCTTGCCTGATCCAAGGCAACCCAATTTGCCCAATCAAATATAGATTGCGTAAGTTGCACGCGATAAGTTGTTGAGTTGTTAATATTATTAAAAGGAACCGACGGGCTACCGTCTAACCCTTGCCCTGAATTGTCTGTATCGCTTCTTGAACGAGTGGCACTTGCACTGATTTGCGGTAATAAACTGGAGCGATTAATGCGAACGCCTTGCTCAGTGGCTTTTAAATTGGCGTGGCTTATTAAGTATTGAGTATCATTTGCTAGAGCCGCTTGATAAACCGTCATCAAATCGGTATTTATACTGGAATGAATGCTCTTTGATTCTTCTGAAAAGCTTGCTGTTGCACTAAAACTTAAAGCAACGCTAAGGGCTACCAATGTTTTCTTCATTAAACAATTCTCTTTAAAAATTAAAGGCATCTGCCTTTTTGCTATTAATTAATAATTCTATTTGTGTTTCAAATAATACTTCTTCGTGCCATTTACTTTCTTCAAGGCGAGTAATCAGTTTAGCCTGCATAGCCGGTATATCACCTTCGATACAGAATAATCGCCCACCAATTGTCATAGACTTTTTAAAAGCCTGTGGCAGCTGATGAAAGCCAGCGGTAATGACAATCACATCATAAGGTCCATAATGTGGCCAACCATTTGCAGCATCACCTTCTTCAAATTCAATATTGCTTAAACCAAGCTCTTCGCAATGTTGCTTGGCTAAGTCAATGTATTCTTTAATAATTTCAATCGAATAAACTTTATGACTTATTGATGCTAACAGCGAGGTCACAAAACCACTACCAGTACCAATCTCCAACACTAAGTCACTTTTTTGAACTCTCAGTGCTTGTAGCATACGAGCCTCTTCACGCGGAGGCATCATAAATTGATTTTGGCTCAATGGAACTTTAAAATCAGCATATGCTAATTCTTGATACGCTTTTGGGACAAACTTTTCTCTTGGCATTGAAGCAAATAGGTCCAATACCTGGTTATCAAAAACCTGCCAAGGTCGAATTTGTTGCTCAACCATATTAATTCTTGCTTGTTCAAAATTATAAGCACGTAGGTTTTGCATAGAATCCCCTTCTCGAACTAAAGAATAAAATTTATTAATATTACAAACAAGGCAGCAAGTGTAACAGATTATGAAACAGCTTCTGCTTGCTTTGATAATACTCTAGACTAGTCTCATCAAGTTAGCAATAAACTCAATAAATTCAATGGGATAGAGATTTGAAAAAAATATTTACAAATAAAGATATTGAGGTCGCCCAGCAAGAGACTTTATACAAGGGGTTCATGCAATTAAAGAAGTTAACTTTTAGCCATGCTTTATATCAAGGTGGTCTGCAAACAGCTGTGCAAAGAGAGGTTTTATTTCGTGGTAAGGCTGTCGGAGTTTTGTTATTCGACACAATGTTGCAAGAGTTTGTATTGGTTGAGCAAGTTAGAATTGGAGCAATAGAGGACCCCGATTCTCCTTGGCTGTTAGAAATAGTCGCAGGCATGGTAGAGCTAAATGAGGTGACAACTGATGTGGCTAACCGCGAATCAGTAGAGGAGGCTGGTGCTAAAATTAAAAAATTGCTTCCAATCCAAGAATATTGGGTAAGCCCGGGTGGCTCTAATGAGCAAGTGTCATTGTTTTTAGGGTTGGTCGATGCTAACTCTGTCAGTGAATTTGCGGGACTGGACTCAGAACATGAAGATATCAAAGTCGTACGACTTGCCAAGAAGCAAGCCTTGAAAATGCTACAATCAGGTCTTATTAATAATGCAATGACCTTGATTGCTTTGCAGTGGTTTTTCCTGAATGAAGGTAATTTAAACTTAAATAGTTAATGAAAATGAATCATCCACAGAAAAAATATAGTCCAGATTTAAGATCTTTTATGGCTATTTGTGCTGCAAATTATGCAAAGCTAATTAAGTTAGTCGTTGGAATAGATAAAATTGACGAGCTGGGAGATGTGGCGGTATTTAATGTTGAGAATCAGCCTAGTCTACAAATAAAACTTCTCCAAGTCAGTCGTTATACTCAAACTTTGAGCATGCAACAGAGCAATTCTCAGAAACATCTAAATCGTGAGTTTTGTGTGAGAATTTATCATGATGCAAAGTTAGTGGAGGTTTTATCAGGAGTGCACGATCCAATGTTGCCGCCGGTATATCAAGTACCGAATTCATCGATGAAGCAAGTGGATGAGAAGGCTCAGATCAATCGATTTTTAGGTGAATGGCTAACTTTTTGTCTAGAATATGCTCAAATTGACACTCGGTATAAGACCCAATTGGCTTTTTTATCTTGAAAAATAAGTAATAATCCTAAGAAATCATAGAAATATCAGTTAGTTGAGTAAAGTAGAGTCAAATATATTACCTTTGAAAGCTGTTAAAGATACTTTTGAGCTTATTCAAATATCAGATCCTCATTTGTTTGGAGATGCTGATCGTTGCTTGTTGGGGGTTAATACTCGTGAGAGTTTTGTGGCGACTTTGGAGCAAGTCCATCGCCATCACAACAAACCTGATGTTATCGTAATTACCGGCGATATTTCTCAAGATCTATCCAAAGAATCTTATCGATTTTTTTCTGAAGCCATGAGTCGCTTTGAGTGTCCAATCCTATGTTTGGCGGGTAATCATGATGAACTTGAGTCATTACAAGAGTTTGCAGTCAATCAGCAGATTCAAATGGCCAAAGAATTCCAGACACCTCATTGGCAGCTATTGCTCGCTCATAGTCAGATTAAAGGCGAAGTTTTTGGGCAAATTAATGATGAAGAAATGAATTGGTTGTCCTCGAAACTCTCTAAGAATAACAAACCAAGCATTATATTTACTCACCACCATCCGGTGCATAGTAACGCCGCTTGGATAGATGTTCTTGGCATTAAAAACTGCGAAGAGTTCACTCAGATGCTTTCCACGCACCTTAATGTCAAAGCTTGTGGTTTTGGTCATGTACATCAAGCACTCGACATCCAAAAAGATCATATACAGTACTTATCCGTTCCTTCCACCTGTATTCAATTTAAACCGAATTCTAAAGAATTTGCGGTAAGCGATGAAAAACCAGGATATCGGGTTTTTCGTTGCCAGTCTGATGGCACTCTTAATACTCAGGTCTATCGTCTGGAAGACTATGAGTTAACTTTAGATAAGACAGCAACTGGTTATTAGATAAACAGTAATTGCAAATAGCTTTATTTTTACTTGCGCTATTCGATCGGGCTTTATAGGATAAGGTGCGATGAAAACTCAAGATGTTGAGTTTTTAAAGAATAAAAACCCCAATACTTATTATTTTAATAATCAATTATTTATGTCGAATCAGCAATACAATGCAGAAGCCATTGAGGTTCTAAGCGGCTTAGAACCTGTCAAAAAACGTCCGGGTATGTACACGGACACCAGCCGACCCAATCACTTAGCGCAAGAAGTCATCGATAATAGTGTAGATGAAGCTTTAGCTGGCCATGCTCGAACGGTGCAAGTGATTCTGTATAAAGATGACTCGCTAGAAGTTATTGATGATGGTCGTGGTATGCCTGTGGATATTCATCCCGAAGAGGGGATGCCCGGGGTTGAACTTATTTTAACTAAGTTACATGCTGGTGGTAAATTTTCTAATAAAAACTACCAATTCTCTGGTGGATTACATGGTGTGGGTATTTCTGTAGTAAATGCCTTGTCCCATCGAGTCGAAGTCACTGTTAAACGTGATGGCAAACAATATTCAATGGCCTTTGAAGACGGCTTTAAAAAAACCAATTTAAAAGAGGTTGGCGAAGTCGGCAAACGCAATACGGGTACCTCGGTAAAGTTTTGGCCTGATGCACAATATTTTGATTCTGACAAATTCTCAGTTTCACGTTTATCTCATGTCTTAAAAGCTAAGGCTATTTTATGTCCTGGCCTCAAAGTAATATTCGATAATAAGAAGAATGGCGAAAAGGAAGAATGGTTATATGAAGACGGTTTAACCGCATATTTACTTGAATCTGCAGGTGGTTTTGAAAAACTGCCTGATGAACCATTTGTGGGTTCTATGCAAGGCGATACAGAAGCCGTGGATTGGGCCTTTATGTGGATGCCCGAGGGTGGTGACTGTATAGCTGAAAGTTATGTAAACCTTATTCCCACTGCCCAAGGCGGAACACACGTCAACGGTTTAAGAAATGGCGTAATCGACGCTATCCGTGAATTTTGTGAGTTCAGGAACTTACTTCCTCGAGGTGTGAAGTTGACTGCTGATGATATGTGGGAGCGCATTTCTTATGTATTATCAGTAAAACTAGATGACCCCCAATTTTCAGGACAAACTAAAGAGCGTTTATCTTCGCGCCAGTGCGCAACCTTTGTAGCTGGTGTGGTGAAAGATGCCTTTAGCTTATGGCTAAATCAAAACCCCACTATTGGCGATTTATTAGCGGAAAGAGCTATCGCCAATGCCCATAAGCGTATGCGTGCGGGTAAAAAAGTAGCGCGTAAAAAAATTACTCAAGGTCCAGCTCTACCGGGCAAGTTAGCTGATTGTGTCGGTCAAGATGCAATGGCCAGTGAGCTATTTTTAGTTGAGGGTGATTCTGCTGGCGGATCAGCGAAACAAGCGCGAGACAAAGAATTTCAAGCCATTATGCCGCTAAGAGGAAAAATCTTAAATACGTGGGAAGTAGACTCGTCACAAATTTTAGCTTCGCAAGAAGTGCATGATATTTCAGTGGCGATTGGCCTTGATCCAAATTCGGATGATTTAAGCAAGTTGCGTTACGGGAAAATCTGTATCTTAGCCGACGCCGATTCGGATGGACTGCATATTGCGACATTATTATGCGCCTTATTCTTAAGACACTTTAGACCTTTAGTGAGAGCAGGACATGTTTATGTGGCTATGCCGCCTTTGTATCGTATTGATATTGGCAAAGAGGTTTATTATGCCTTGGATGAAGATGAAAAAGAGGGTGTATTAGACCTAATCAAAGCCGAAAAGAAGCGCGGTAAAGTGCAAATTCAGCGTTTTAAAGGATTAGGTGAAATGAATCCTAAGCAGCTTAGAGAAACTACCATGGCCAAAGAAACGCGCCGTTTAGTACAACTAACCATTGGTGGTGGTGATAATTCTGAAAAAATGATGGATATGTTGTTATCCAAAAAACGTGCGAGTGATCGTAAAAGTTGGCTAGAAGAAAAAGGCAATCACGCCGACTTTTAATGGATAAATTTTAAGAGATCAATTAATGACCGAAGAAATGAATTACGAAGGGATTGAGCAGAAATCCTTAGCAGAATTTACCGAGCAGGCTTACTTGAATTATTCCATGTACGTTATCATGGATCGTGCCTTACCACACATCGGTGATGGTTTAAAACCAGTACAAAGACGCATAGTCTACGCTATGAGTGAGCTGGGATTAAAGGCTACTGCTAAATATAAAAAATCAGCTCGTACTGTTGGTGACGTGCTAGGCAAATTCCATCCGCATGGTGATTCAGCTTGTTATGAGGCCATGGTATTAATGGCCCAACCATTTTCTTATCGTTATCCGTTAGTTGATGGCCAAGGTAACTGGGGTGCGCAAGATGATCCTAAATCATTTGCCGCCATGCGTTATACCGAATCTCGTTTAGCCAAATACTCCGAAGTTCTGTTAACGGAAGTGAACCAAGGTACTGTAGATTGGGTTCCAAACTTTGATGGAACCATGCAAGAGCCAAAAGTACTTCCGGCAAGACTACCAAATTTATTGCTTAATGGTACTACTGGAATTGCGGTAGGTATGGCTACCGATATTCCTCCTCACAATCTAACTGAGGTAGCCAATGCTTGTGTGCATTTATTGGAACACCCCAAGGCCACTATTCCAGAGCTAATGGAGCATGTACAAGGGCCAGATTATCCAACTGATGCAGAAATAATTACTCCAAGCTCTGATATTTTAGATATTTATGAAAAGGGCCGTGGTTCCATTCGAATGCGCGCTAAATTTGAAATGGAAGAGGGTGAGGTTGTAGTGACAGCGTTACCACATCAAGTATCAGGAGCTAAAGTTTTAGAGCAAATCGCAGCGCAGATGCAGGCAAAAAAACTGCCCATGGTTTCAGATTTACGTGATGAATCTGATCATGAGAACCCTACGCGCTTGGTGATTATCCCGCGTTCAAATCGTGTGGATATTGACGAATTAATGCGACACTTATTTGCAACTACCGATCTTGAACGAACATATCGCGTTAATATGAATGTGATCGGTATTGATGGTCGCCCTCAAGTAAAAAGTCTGCGAGTGTTCTTAAAAGAATGGCTTGATTTTAGGCATGAAACGGTACGCCGCCGTTTGCAATTCCGCCTTGATAAAGTGATGGACCGCTTGCATATTTTGGATGGTCTCTTGGTGGCTTTTCTCAATATTGATGAGGTCATTCATATCATTCGAACTGAAGATAAACCAAAGCCAAAATTAATGGAGCGTTTTGGGATTAGCGATCGTCAAGCTGAAGCTGTCTTAGAATTAAAATTACGCCATTTAGCTAAATTGGAAGAAGTTAAAATCAGAGCTGAGCAATCTGAATTGGAAGATGAAGCAGATTACTTGCAATTAACCTTAGGTTCCAAAGCTCGAATGAAGACATTGCTGAAGAAAGAGATCAAAGAATCGATGGAAGAGTTTGGCGATAATCGCCGCTCAAGAATAGTTGAGCGAGAAGAAGCTAAAGCGCTTTCAGAAACTGACTTAATGCCAACTGAGCCTGTTACGGTGGTTTTATCGGAAAAAGGTTGGGTGCGATGTGCCAAGGGGCATGATATCGATGCTCAAGGTATGAACTATCGCTCGGGGGATAGTTATCTAGATTCGAGTAAGGGTAAATCCAACCAGTATGCGGTTTTCTTAGACTCCACTGGTCGTACATTTTCACTATTGGCTAACACATTACCTTCAGCTCGAGGACTCGGTGAGCCAGTGACAGGGCGAGTGAACCCAGTTGCTGGAGCCGAATTCTTAGCGACAATTATGGGTGAGGATGAACAGAAATTTCTATTTGCTTCAGATGCAGGTTATGGCTTTGTTGGTAAATTTGTTGATCTAGTTACCAAAACAAAAAATGGTAAGGCTTTCTTATCATTGCCTTCCGGTTCAAAGGTATTAAAGCCGCGTCGAGTTAATGATTCTGTTGCTCAATATTGTGTATCGGTGTCTAACGAAGGGCGAATGCTGGTATTCCCGTTAAAAGATTTACCTGAACTTGCCAAAGGTAAGGGTAATAAGATTATCAGTATTCCAACGGCACGTTTAAAGCTACGCGAAGAATTTATGGTTGCGGTTGCGGTGGTTTCTGAGAATGATGCGTTGGTTATTTATTCGGGCAAACGTCACTTAACGTTAAAACCAAAAGATTTAGAGCACTATCGCGGTGAGCGCGGACGTCGTGGTAGCAAGTTACCTCGAGGCTTTCAGCGTGTCGATTCGATGCAAGTTGAGGCTAAGGATTAAGATTAAGTACTAAATCAGGTCAAGTAGAAGCGTGATTGTCGTTCTATTGCTGTTGCGTCTTCTGCTTTTAGTGGTTGTAATTTGCAAAGGTGCATTAAGCCATAGGATTCAACTTCGAATTCTATATCTTCTTGGATACCGATAGAGTCTTCTATTGCTACTTTTAGTTGATGATTTGATTCTAACCAAACCCCACGTTCAACAACTCCAAAAAAATGTTGATAAATAGCGCTATTAAATTCTAACTGGTGTATTAACAAGGTAGGATTAATTCCTATTTGCATAAAACAAGCTTCCAAAAGTTGGATTTTTTTAAAGGTTTCTGCATCTAGCTTTTCAGATAAACTCAATACTAATAGATTCTTATCAAATGATACTAGATGGCTTTGATTGTGCCTTGTCCAACGATTTAGAAGTGACAGTATAGGTTGTCGAGAATTTTTAGGATGGGATTCCCAGTTACTGTGTATAATTAATAAGTTTTTTGACTCTGATTTGGATTCTTGTTGGCTGCGTTTAAGTAGTTGCAATAGCTCCTTTTTATAACTTAAAGAGTTCTCGCTCTTTTCAACACTAATAATTTTAGTGGGTTTGTTCTTTCTCATTGTCAGAAGCAGCAAAAATGATAATAGCCAAAATACCGCTGAAAAATAGTACAGCCAAATGTAGTTGCTTACGCCTATATTTTGCCCCTGATAAAATTCAAACACTAAATATCCAAGATTCTGTTCATCTTCTACCAGATGTTTGACTTTAGATACGAGTGCAAGACTATTATTTTCAGGCTTGGTAACATTATTAATTAGAGTGCCGTCTAGATTATAAATAGCAATTTTATGCAGTAAATCATATTCAAGTTGCTGCTCTAGAATCTCATCTATGGGTTCTAATTTATTATTTTTTATGAGTGTTGCTAATTGTTGCCTGCCACTAGTGATTATGAAGTTAATTAACTCAGTTTTTTGGCTGTCTTGTTGAGAGCTTTCTTTATAGATTAGGTATTGTTGATTCACAAAGGCATTAGCCAAAAGAAAAAGGGCTAGTAAAAAAAGAAACTTAAAGGTTGGGATGGATTGAAACCATTGAGATACTTTTGATGGTAACTTCACTGGCAATATTCCTTAATTTTTTCAATAATATAACACAACTAACTCTAATTAGAGCAATCTAGTCCATAATCATCATGGCTTATCTATATATTATTAACTCACAAATAAAGTCAGAAACATTACTGCAGAATTTAGCTGGATATGATGATGTTAGCATCATTAATCAAACTGCTAGAGCTTGTAAATACTGTCACAGCATAACTTTAGTGGAAATTCTGGAAGATTCTTTTTTAAAGCTAAGACAGAATCTTGATGGTTTGAAGTGTGATTATGTCTATTCAAATTTTAGTTTGAAAATTCCCAAGTTAATTGTTTTCGACATGGACTCAACCTTAATACCAATCGAAGTTATTGATGAGCTGGCGAATTTTGCTGGAAAGAAATGTGAAGTTTCAGCGGTTACCGAATTGGCAATGCAGGGACAGCTTGACTTTGATCAGAGCTTGCGACAAAGAGTTTCCTGCCTCAAAGGGCTTGACCAATCTGTGATTTCAGAATTAGCTAATCAACTAGAATTCAACCCTGGTGTTAAGCGGTTTTGCGACTATTTAATGGACCATGGCTCTAGGTTAGCCATTGCCTCAGGAGGATTTGCACCGTTTGCGGATGCTTTGAAGCAAGAGGTTGAGTTTAGTTATATCAGAGCTAATCAATTAGGCATTACGCAGAATAAGTTAAACGGTAATGTTGTTGGGAGCATTATCAATGCAAATGAGAAAGAAAAAGCAATAATAGAGTGGGCAAAAGAACTACAACTAGAAAAAGAGCAAACGATGGCTATAGGGGATGGAGCTAACGATTTATTGATGATTAAAAAAGCTGGAATTGGGTTGGCTTATCATGCAAAACCAGCAGTCAATCAAAGCGCCAAATCAGTATTAAAATATGCTTCTATGGCTGCTTTGATTGATCTGTTTGAATTTGCGAAAGTTAACTAAAAGTCGTTTTCAGTGAAGTCGTAATTCATTCCTTCTAGCGGCTTTGACACATAGTTACCCATTGCAAAATCGATTCCTAATGGCCAAATAAGTGCTAAAGTTGATGCATCTTCTAATTTAGTGGCTATGGTCATGATTTTGTTTTGATTAGTGATGTTGGTTAAGCCAACAACTTTCTCTGAACCTTCAGATTTAATGGTATCAATAAATTCGCCACTAAGAGTTATGTAGTTTGGTTTTATTGAAGCAACCAACTCTTTATCCTTCAAGCCTACATTATTTAGACAAAGGCCGATATCACAATCAGAGAGTGCTTCGCTAAGTATTTTTACTCGATTTAAATACGAATGAGCCACGTCAGCCTCGACGCATAATACTACTTGATTAGTTTCGATTACTGCTTTTTCGATTTTATCCAACATCCACTCTAACAAATCTTCAGTCACTAGCGTACCAGGACTAAGTTTAGTAAACAGTTTCAATCGTTTGTCTTTATCTTTGGCGACGAGTTCGTTGAGTGCTGTTTTGATGCTTAAACGATCCATATCAGCATCTACTCCAAGTTTCTCGAAGATATCGAAAATTCCATCGCCAAGGGTTAATTCGCCTTCGCTATTCAGATAACGAAAGAAGGACAAGTACTGGCGGTTGCTACTGCCTTTGAGGGGCATCATCGGTTGATAAAGCACACGAATATTACCGGCTTCTTTTGCTTCAATAAACTCGTCATAGATAGCTTTTTCTTTTTCGTTGAGAAGTGTATCCAATGTAGGGTTGAAGATCTTAAAGCCATCACCGCCATCATTTTTAACTTTATTACAAATTGCGTTTGCTTGAGCTAAGAATTTATCTGCTTTTAGTTGATTTTCAGTGGTGGTAACTGTGCCAATACTAAAAGTAATATTGATAGTTTGCCCGGCAATTTCAAAACTAGTGTCTTTAATTTTTTGGCATAGATTGCGCGCTAGTTCACTCGGTAAGCTATCAGACTCGGTTAATAGAACAGCGAAGCTACTATCACTAATACGCCCTTTGTCCGAGGTTTCTGGGCTATTCTCATTTAACCAGGTACCTACACTGGAAAGTAATTCGTCGCAAGCGGCGATACCAAACTCTGAAAGGTAACTTTGATATTCATCGATTTCAATGAAATAAAGGATTGAGTCGATTCCACTTTCTTCTGAGTGGTTTACGGCATGAGTTAATTTTTTTACTAATGCCGGACGGTTTAACAAACCTGTAATTTGATCAATAGAGCTAGCTTCTTTTAGCTTTTCCATTAATTCAGTTTGATCGGCAACTTCACGAACCAGTAATTGCATGCAAGGTTCATGATCATAAACTGCAGAGGAAGCGATAAATATGGCTTCAAATTCAGTACCATCTTCACGTTTGCAATTAATAATGGACTCAACTTCTTCAGCAGATTCTTTTTGTTGCTTAAATAAATTTTTAAGTTTTTGAGTATCGGCTTTAGTAACTAAGTCCATAATGGTTAATGCAACCAAATCATCGTTGTCATAACCAAAACGTTCTGAATAAGTTGGGTTGGTATAGATATGCATGCCTTCTGCAATATAAGCGATAGCATCTTTTGAACTATCTAGAAGTAGTTCATTGCGCTTGCTGGTTTCGACGATTTGTTTATTAGCTTCAAGCGCATCTAATTGACTTGAAACCATGCGCTGTTCGCGTTTAATGATCCAAGCCAATAGGTCGATATTATCTCTTGCAACGCAGTCACTTAATCCCATGCGCATCATATTCAGGCGCTTGATTTCATCGTACTCGTTTGCCAAATATACAGTCGGCAAAACGGTTTTTTGGGATTTTAATAAAGCTAAGGCTTGTTTAACTGGAAAATTATCCAGTGAGCTAGAAAAAAGGGCCAAATGCCAAGTTTTTTCTTTCAGCTGCTCGCTTAATTTTTCACTATTACTAATTAATTGATGGCGAATAGCTAGGCCTAAATTTTTTAGCTTATTTGCTAACTCTTCGCTCTCATTAGCTGAAGAGGCCAAAATCAAAGTATTGATGTGTGATTTTTTATTATCGGTCATTGATAGCTTCTATGAAATTTTATGGAGCCAATCTTAGCGCGATTGACAAAAAAATGTTTTAACTAAAGCACAAATTTAGCAGTAATTTACTTTTAGCAAAAGTAAAAACTAACTAACCTGCAATGATTATAGAGTAAGCTATTTTGGTTGATAGTGGAACTGTAAGAAGTTAGAAGTTTGTAGCACTCGCTTCGTCAATTCAATTTTATACTCTTGTTCTGGCGTCATTATGGCTACTGTTTGTCCTGAGCGGTAGCCCATTGGCGGCAATATGATACTACTATCAACACCGACATTCGGCATTTCTGGTAATAGTAAGCCGTTGTGATGGTAGGCAGGTTTAGCATAATCCCAATCAAGCGTTGCTCGCACTGGAGTGGCTTGTGGCGAAATAAGCTCGACTCCAATTAAGAAGGTTGCTTCATTATGCCAGCGATTCCAGCGGATCAAGCCTAAATTAAATTGAATTTCACCATTTTTATAGTTCTGAATGGTTACTAACTCGTTGGATTCCACATGATTTGAAGGTGCTTGTGAGAAAGCCAAACAGAAGCCTGCAGGGCTAACATCTTTAATTAAGCCATGCACCCACTCATAGCCTCTTTTAGTTTTAAGTTCTTTAAAGGGCTTGTTTTCTTTTTCTTCCTTCAGTTGTTCATAACTTCTTGGTTTGTAAATGGACTCAAAAGCATCATTTGCCTTTGGCGCATCGCCGGTACCAAAAGTGTTTTCCCGGCGCCAAACAAAACTGTGTTGGCTGTCATCTTCATCGGCTTGTATGCTTAGGCCGCTGGTTTCAAACATGGGCTTTTCTTTAGGCTTACCATAGAAACGCTGTCTAACATCTTCTCCCAAACGATCCACTAAAAAGTGATGCGAGGCGGCCATGCCAATTGCTGCTTCTGTGGAATCTTCGGAGTTGACTCGAATAAAGTTACGACTTTTAACGGTTTTCCAATGGTCTAATAAGTGAATTTTTAGGCTGTCGGTAATTTCAAGCTGAGTATTTTTACGGAATAAGCCAAAAAATCCGTCTTTATTTTCAATGGCATTATTTTCCACGGCGTTTACAGCCCTGGATAAATCTACTCCAATCCAATCGCCACTATCACTATCAATAGCATCGCTAGGTTGTGGCGCGATACCGAGACTGGTGGAATAAGCATATAAACTTTGAGCTGTGACATTAGGTTTTAATTCGATCAGTGGCGTTATGCTTTCTAGGATCTGATAAGATTCATTCACTTCGCCATGCTTCATTTGAAAAGGATTGCAGGTAGATACCGCTATATTACGTTTAAATTGATGGGCAATGGAATGCAAATCGCTAGATTCATGTTTGAGTTTTTGCTCGAATATGTCCTGCTCATTAGCTAAGGCATAAATAATATTTTGCTGTTGCCAAACTTTACTGCCAACAGTTTTATACAATTGATACCTTTGTAGTTGAACAAGTCCTTGTGACTTTAATGTATTAGCACATGCCGCAGGTAATAGTGTTTTTGAATACTTTTCAAGTGATTCCGCGGATTCAGCTAAATCTTCAATCACCGCGTTATACCCAAAAATTTGTTCACTTGCTAAAGCATGAACTAACTCTGAGGCGGACTTTAACTTTGGAGCATAGTTTAGAGGACTATGAATATAAGTTTCTGAAAGTGAGCTTATTAATTGGTCACAAGTATCTCGAGTTGTTTCTAATAATTGAAGTCTTTGCTTGGGAGAAAATGAAGACTGATTCAAATCGTATAGTAAATGAAAAACTGCTGATGCACTCTCACCTAAATCGATTACAGGCAATTCCTTTAACCAGCGTTGAATTTTTCTAATGCTGTCAGGAATATCATTAACACTGGCCTCTTGTTTAACGCGAATGGTTAAGCCTAGTTTGCCTTGTGATAGTGCCATCACTTGCTCCTTAATCCTTCTTATTGAACCTATATTAACTAATGCATTGACTGAAATCTAGCCATTTTGATGCAAGTTATTGATTTAAAAGTTAAATGATCGGAGTCTTACTAGGTTGGCCCGCGATTTCGCGAACCAATTTAGGCACTAAAAATCCCGCAAGTTCAGATTGTAATTGTTTAATTAATAGAATGGCAGTTTGTTCCTCAACTTCAAAATGCGAAGTACCTTTAACCTTATCTAGTAAATGTAGGTAGTAAGGACTAACTTTGTGTGCAAATAGCTTTTCACTTAGCATCGCTAATGTATGGGAGCTATCATTAATTCCTTTTAGTAGAACACTTTGGTTTAGGAGATGAAAACCTGCATTAGACAAATTCTGTAATGCTGTAGCCACTTGCTGATCAATTTCATTAGGATGATTAGTATGAACCACCATCACTAGTTGCAAACGGCTTGTAGCTATTTTCAATAAAGACTTAGTGACTCTTTGGGGGATTACAATCGGTAATCGAGTATGAATTCGTAAGCGAGTGATTTGCGGTATAGATTCAATAAAGTTAACAAAATCAGTAAGATACTTATCATTTACGGCTAAGGGATCGCCACCACTGATAATTATTTCGTTAACATCTGGGTTTTGGTCAATATAGTCAATTAACTGTTGCCAGTCTTGTTTGCTGGCACGATTGTCGGAATAAGGAAATTCACGTCGGAAACAATATCGACAATTGACCGCACAATGATTTGCAAGCATAAAAAGGACGCGGCTTTGATATTTATGCAGTAAGCCAGCCATTCCGGTTTTTGCTAAAGCTGATGATTCATCTAACGGATCAGATTGAAAGCCAGTGACATTGGTGTTTTCTTGGGTTAAAGGTAAAACTTGCAACAGTAAAGGATCATTAGGGTTGCCTTTTTCCATACGTTGGATAAATGGTTTTGGCACCAGCATTTTAAACTTTTGCGTACGATCGATTGTATAAGGCAGATCATCAATAGTTAAATTTAAAGCAGATAATAGTTCTACAGGATCGCTAATCGCGCTGGAAAGTAACTTTTTCCAGTCATTATCCTGCCAAATTGGCTCATTTTGAGCTAGAATCTGCACGTTTTGAATCATATTTAGTTAAATTTAGAGGAATTATGGGCACTATATCTACCAATGAACTGCGTAATGGCATAAAAATCATGCTCGATGGTGAACCATGCAGCGTCGTAGACAACCAATTTGTGCGTCCCGGTAAAGGCCAAGCCTTCAGTAAAACCAAGGTATTATACTTGCTTACGGGCCGTACCGTGGAAAAAACTTTCAAATCCGGTGAATCTATTGAAACTGCCGATATTATGGATACTTCTATGGAATATCTGTATACCGATGGCGAGTTTTGGTACTTCATGGATTCAGATACGTTTGAGCAAGTTTCTGCCGACTCAAAAGCGGTAGGAGATAACGCTAAATACCTTATCGAACAAGATAAATGCCACGTCATGCTATGGAATGAGAACCCGATTCAAATCACCCCGCCAAATTTTGTGGTATTGGAAGTGACGGATACCGACCCAGGTTTAAAAGGTGATACTTCTGGTGGCGGCTCAAAAGCAGCAACCATGCATACCGGTGCGGTAGTACGAGTACCTTTGTTTGTGAATATTGGGGACAAACTGAAGATTGATACCCGTACCAACGAATACGTGTCCCGCGCTTAACTGGTTAAAATTTCGTTATTCTGCGTTAGGTTGTTAATTGAACTGTGCTCATTGGTCAGAGCCAACTGCGCATTTCAATTAGCAACAAGCCTTGTCTAACAAAATTTTTCCTGCGTTAAGCAGATTAAATTATTATGTCTTGGAAACCTTCCTCTTTAATAGCAACCCTTAAAGCACGCGCTGACTTGAATGCTCAGGTGCGTGAGTTTTTTTCTGAGAAAAAAGTTTTAGAAGTGGAAACGCCTTTGTTGATGGAGCATGGGGTTACGGATCGCTATATGAAGTCGATGCGGGTGGATGGTGTTTTTAAAGTAAAAGGTTTCCTACAAACCTCTCCTGAGTTTGCGATGAAGCGTTTGTTGGCAGCAGGCTCTGGTTCGATTTATCAAATCTGTAAAGCGTTTCGCTTAGATGAGTCTGGCACTCGACATAACCCTGAATTTAGTATGCTCGAATGGTATCGGGTGGGCTTTAGCCATTGGAAATTAATGGATGAAACTTTCGAACTGCTTGCTGGGATTTTGGGCAAAAGAACTAGAGTAAATTATTCTTATCAAGATGCTTTTGAATATTATTTACATATTAATCCTTATCAAATAACCCTTGAAGAACTAAAAAGTAAATCAGAAAGATTATTGGGGGAGTTACCCGATGATTTAGAGCGTGATGACTATTTAAGTCTTTTATTTGAAGATCAAATTGAACCGAATCTTGGGTTAGAAAATACAATCACTTATATTACTGACTTCCCAGCCAGCCAGTCAGCATTGGCAACAATAGATCCGGACAATCCAAAAGTAGCGCAACGCTTTGAGGTTTACATTGAGGGCTTCGAGTTAGCCAATGGCTTTAATGAATTGCAAGATGCTGAGGAACAATTGGCTCGATTTGAAGCAGATAATATTTGGCGTAAAGAAAATAATTTGGAAGAAATAGTTATCGACCAACATTTTATTGGTGCGCTAAAGTCTGGGTTGCCTAATTGTGCAGGCATTGCCTTAGGTATGGATCGTTTGCTGATGATCAAACTAGGACTTGAAGATATCTCGCAAGTCCTAGCTTTCCCAATAAACACTAACTAGTGGTTGCTATAGCGCCACCAGTTGAACGTTTGTTTTTAATATTTCTGTGAGATTCAACCACTTTAAAAAAAACATCGCTTTGAGTTACTCCAACAAAGCGACGTTTATCTTTTAAAGTCGCGATAAAAGTAACTTCATTTGAGTTTTCTGATTGTGGCTGCTCAGAATCTTTAAGAATTAGTTCCACCATTTCTGATGTTGCTCGATTGATATGGGCAACATCTTTAAGTGAAACCGTTTCGAAATAAGCTTTAAGGTTAAAACTAGGAAGCGAGAAACTCCTTAAGGTAAAGCGACCTTTACCAGCTTTGAAATCCCCCCCAAGCACTCTAAATTTTGCCATTAACTTTCTCCTTAAGTTACGGTTTGTTTTGCTTGAATCAATATTGTATAAAAGTTTTAAGCGAACTTATTCCTTGCTCAACTCAAAACTTGCTTACAATGTAGTTTTTTACTTGTTAGCTTGGCAAGGGAAAATTAGCAAAATAAAAGTGCTTGGCCGCAAAATGTGAAGTACATAACTATTTTCATTTCAATTAGTCAGCTTAATTTACAGTTTGATTTTTATTACATGGCTTACATGCAAAAATACTGTGAGTTTGATTTCAATAAATTTATCGTTAGGCAATAAATTCTTGAACGAATTTTAATAAAGCCATCAATAACTTGATTAAATGAATTAACTTTGCAACCAACTTTCTATTAGGCTTCTTGAGATAGAGTATTGAAAAGGTAGTAAGAGTTGACCATTCTTAACAGCGCTTATTATTTCCTGTTTGGTAAACCATTCAGCACTCTCCAGCTCTAAATCTTTTAATTCTATTTTAGGATTTTCTGCAACCGCATTAAATCCCAACATAACCGATTGCGGGAATGGCCAAGGTTGCGATGCTTGGTATTTTATTTGCGAGACTTTTAAACCAACTTCTTCCATTGCTTCGCGCTGAACGGCTTGCTCTAGACTTTCTCCGGGTTCTACAAAACCAGCGATTACCGAATAACGCTTTTCTGGCCAGCTAGCTTGGCGGCCTAATAATATTCTTTCGGTGTTACTTTTATCCGTATGAATAATAGCAACAATAATTGCAGGATCAGTTCTAGGGAAATGCTCCTTAGCGCAATCATTATCACTGCACTGACGCACAAAACCACTTTCTTTGGCGAAAGTTTCGGCGCCACAGAAACCGCAATATTGATGGCTTGCATGCCACTGATTTAAACCAGTGGCCACATTTGCTAAATAGGCATCTTGCGGGCTCAAATTGGGCAATAAGTTTCTTAAGCCGTCACTATTCTCGGAAATATCTCTTAACTGTTCTGAGCTTGGCAAGCGATAAGCAAAATAATGCTGCTGATTAATTACGCCTAAATAGATATAGTGAATTGAAGAAAGACGTTTTACTTTAGTCGCTAACTGACCTTTGCTTAACCAGATTAAGCCATTTCTATCAGCCGCGATATATTGCTTATAAATAGGAAGAAATAACGAGTTACCACTATCAATTAGCGCATTAATAGTCGATTCATCATGGCGTATTTCGCCTTGACGATTGAGCTGCTCAAATTGAAAGGAAAACATAGATTAATAGAACCAATAGATAACAATCAAGCCTGCTATTGACACGCTAAGCCATAATACGATGCCCAAAGTCAGCGCTTTCGGTGAAATACTCTTAATACTCGATTTATTCAGGCTGGCACCCATCCACAATAGGCTTAGTGCAAACAGGTTTTTAGCCCCCATCTTGATGTAGGTTGTTGCAGCTCCTGTTTCAAAATAACTTCCTGCAATACTAGCTAGGACGAATAATACTATAAACCATGGGATTGCGACCTTTAACTTATCTTTGGAATGGAGTAGGGCTGCAATAATAGCAATGGGTATTATCCATAAGGCGCGTGAAAGTTTGGTAGTGGTAGCGACGTTTAGTGCTTGTGAGCCATATTGAGAGGCTGCGCCGACTACACTAGATGTGTCGTGTATGCCAATGGCGGCCCAAAGACCAAATTGAGTTTGACTGAGTTCTAACCAATGGCCAATAACCGGAAAGGTGAATAGTGCAACGGCATTTAATATAAAAACGATGGCTAAAGACAGCACCATATTGGTTTGATGGGCGTTAATTGAACTGCCCACTGCAGCAATTGCGCTTCCGCCACAAATAGCGGTACCTGAGCTGATCAGCCAGCCTTGCTCATTATTTAGCTTTAGTAACTTGGTTAGTGTCAAGCCAAATAACAAGGTGCCGCCGATCACGGCTAAAGTAAGCCAAAAACTAGATTGAGCCGTTGTGACTAATTCACCAATAGGCAAGGTGAATCCCAAAGCGACAATCGCCACCTTAAGTAGCAACGAAGCCCACTTATTAAGTTTTGAATTAGAAAAGAGGGAATAGCCGCCATTCGCAAACCAGCCCAGTAGCAAACCTGATGCCAAAGCATAACTAGCATTTAACCAGCCGATTAAGGTGACAATAGTCAGCAATAAGAGGGCAAATAGGGCCCATTTAGGTGTGTTACTCAAGCTATACCACCTAGCCAATTCGGCTCTTTTTTAGCACACATTGAAATTTAATTGGTTCTATTCTATAAAAATTATCTAAGAAAATCATATGTTTATAAATTCAGGGATAAGTTTTCCTTAAATCCATACTTGACGTGAATAGGTGTTATATATTAGTATAACACTAAATCGGCATAACACTTGAAATGAAAACGCCTCAAGCATTATGAAGAAACTCGATAGACAACCGGGAATTAAGGTATGCAAGTACACTGGGATGATACCCAACCAATTTATCTGCAATTGAAAGACAAGGTTCTCAATATGATCCTTGAAGGCACCATTGCAGAAGGGGAAGCTTTACCATCGGTACGAAATGTTTCGGCAGAATACAAATTAAACCCGATAACAGTATCTAAAGCTTATCAATTATTAGTAGAGAACGAATTAGCAGAAAAACGCAGAGGTCTAGGAATGTTTGTCACCGAGGGAGCCAAATCAAAACTATTAACAGCTGAGCGCGAACACTTTCTATCAGTGGAATGGCCTGCATTATTAGAAAAAATCGAACGCCTAGGCATTTCGATTGAAGATTTAATCAATCCTGCTAAGCAAGGTGAAAACAAATTCAAGAATCCAAAGCAAGAAGCAGCAAACGGGGAAAATGACAATGGCTAATATCTTACAGGCACAAGGCTTAAGTAAGAATTACGGCAATTTTAAAGCCTTAAAGAATGTTAATTTGAACTTAGAATCCGGACGTATTCTAGGTTTGATCGGCCCTAATGGCGCCGGTAAAACGACTTTATTAAAGTCGATCCTAGGATTAACACCATTTGATGGTGAGTTAGAAATATTTGGATTGAATCCGCATAAACAACGTGATGAGTTGATGGAACGAGTTTGTTTTATTGCTGACGTTGCCGTGCTGCCACGTTGGATTAGAGTGAGTCAAGCCATTGATTTTGTGGAAGGTGTGCACTCTCGCTTTAATCGTGAGCGTTGCATGGGCTATTTAGCTAAAACCAAAATTAAACAAAAATCTAAAGTAAAAGAATTATCCAAAGGTATGGTGGTGCAACTTCACTTAGCACTGATCATGTCTATCGATGCGGATCTGTTGATTTTAGATGAACCGACTTTAGGTTTGGATATTTTGTTCCGTAAAGCATTTTACGAACAATTGTTGAATGACTATTTCGATGAAAATCGCACCATTATTATTACCACTCACCAAGTGGAAGAAATTGAACATATCTTAAGTGATTTAGTATTTATTCAGAACGGCGAAATTGTTCTGGATGAGTCTATGGATGCGATTGCCGATACGTATTTTGAAGTTATGGTTGAGAAGGAGTTTGAGGATCAAGCCTTGGCGATGAATCCATTATCAGTACGCGAAGTCTTCGGACAAAAAGTGTGTCTGTTTAATGGCGTCGCCAAGCCTCAACTTTCTGAAATGGGCAAGGTACGCAAACCAAGCGTTGCCGATCTGTTTGTAGCTAAGATGCAAGGAGAAGCTTAATGAATACCTTTCTAACATTACTTAAGCGCGAATATTGGGAACATAAAACTGGCTTTCAGTGGGTGCCAATAGGCATTTCTATACTTGTTCTTTTTACCACTCTTTTGACCGTACTATTTTTGACTAATGATACGGTTAAAGTGGGCATTGGCGCCTCCAATCCTACGGATCTTTTAGCATTATGGGAGGCTACCGCGAGCCAGGGCGATAAAGACTTAGCCGTTACTGCTTGGTACTACATGAATATTATCAACTTAGTAGTGGTAATGGGCTTTGTTGGTTACTTCTATTGCTTGGGCGCTTTATACGATGATCGAAAAGATAAGAGTATCTTATTTTGGAAATCATTACCGGTTTCTGACACTCAGACAGTGCTATCTAAAGTGGTAAGTGTAACTTTATTATTACCGTTAGTAATTTGGGTTATTTCTTTGATTACTAATATTGGCATGATGTTGTTGGGTCTATTATTTGCAGCTATGTCTCACAGCGATATAGCAGGAATGGTGTTCTCTCCTGGTAGCATTCTTATGGCGAGCACCTATCAATTGATGGCAAATGTCATGGCAACCTTGTGGGTATTCCCCTTTATTGGATACTTGTTGTTTATTTCAAGCGCGACTAAAAAAGTTCCATTTTTAGTGTCATGGCTGCCCGTTATTGTGATTTTGATTGTGGAAAGTATTGTTTTCAAATCAGGCTACTTTATTAGTTGGATTGGAAATCAATTAACAGGGTTAGGTAAAGCATACTCCACACCTATGGCCATGATGGCGCAGGTAGAAGAAGACGGCGTATCTGAATTGAAAGATATTGCCGGTCGGGTTGGCTGGGAGTTTGATAGCGGCTGGGGTAGTTACTCAAGCCAGTTAGCCGATTCGAATTTATGGATTGGATTAGCGATAGGAGCCATCTTTATCGTAGGCGCAATCTACATTCGCCGTTATAGAGACGAAGCTCTATAAATTTTTTTCCGATGCTTCTAATCCAAAATGGGGTTTAGAAGCATCTAATAGATAGTAATTAAGTTTGTTTTTGAAAATTAGGATAATTGAGGATAGAAACATGACATTAAATAGACAGAGTATTAAATGGTTGCCGAAAGTAAGTTTAGTCGTCGGTGTGGTTTTACTAACAGCTTTGATTTTGGCTAAAACAGCTAACTCAAGCCCGGAAATGGATATGCTTAATTCGTTAGAGCGAGTGAATAATGTGCAGCAGTTTTTAAAGGATTTATTGTTTTAAACTGAAAAAGCACTTTAATTATCCTAACTTATTGATAAAGCAGACGGATCTGCTTTGCAATAAGCCCGTTCTACACCCGCCTTGTTACTTCTCTTTACCTTCTGCTGACAGTTTATGATATACGGTTCATATTGGGTTCAGCCGGCTGGCTAAAAAATAGACTCATATAAGATAAACCCTTGCTAGATAAGTGAAATTACTGCTAGTATGCGTTTATCAAGTGGTATGATGTCTTGAGACATGATGTCGCTGAAATCACATAAAAACGGTAAATTCCTATCACGGGGGAAGGAATTAATGAAAATGAACGAGTTAAACCGAAAAAACTCTCCTCTTAAAACCTTATCTAAAGTAGCAGCGAGTGTTGCTATTGCCTTAGCGGCGACTTCGACTCAAGCAGTTGAGTTTGAAACGGATAATTTTGATATCAGTTTTGATAGTACCTTTAGTTTAGGTGCTAGCTGGCGAGTAGAAGATCGTGACAATAACTTAGTTGGTCGTGCAAATTTATACCCATTGCAAAACAATGGTATTCCAATTGCTGCGACTTATGCTTCTTGTACTGCCAATCCAAACTGTATCTTGCCGCAAGGCGCTTGGTCGAACAACTCTGACGACGGTAACTTAAATTACGATAAAGGAGACATGTTCTCGAATGTAATTAAAGGTTTGCATGAATTCGATATGCGTCATAAAGATGGCGACTACGGTTTATTTGCTCGTGCCTTATGGTACTACGACCGTGAAATCATGGATGGAACTACTCGATTTAAAGATTTAGACGGCTTCCCTGCAGGTGCTTGGGCTGTTGGTGGAAATACTGCCAGAACAGAGCAAGGCTACGATGCTGAGATCTTGGATTTCTACGCTTGGGCAACTTGGGATGTTGGTGAAGCATCAACGCTACAAGTTCGTTTAGGTGAACAAGTTGTAAGCTGGGGCGAATCTACTTTCATTCAACACAGTTTGAATGAAGCTAATGCGGTTAACTTACGTACCTTGCGTAATCCCGGCGCTGAATTAAAAGAAGCTTTAATACCATCCGGTATGTTATGGGCTTCAATTGATTTAACTGAAAGCTTATCGTTAGAAGGTTTTTATCAATATGAGTGGGAGCCGGTAAAAGTAGACGAACCAGGTACCTATTTTGCAACTCGCGATTTTTTAGGATTTACGGGTCAAGATGTACATTTAGGCTTCGCTCAAATACCAGAAGGAACTCCGGGTACTGTAGCAGTACGCGAGCCAACTCGTGACGCAGATGATCAAGGCCAATACGGCTTGAAATTAGCTTACTTTACGGAAGGCGGAACTGAATTCGGCTTCTATTATATGAATTACCACAACCGTCGACCAATTATCTCAGCGTATTCAGCGGATTTAACTGGAACAGTTAGAGGTTTCTTAGAGTACCCAGAAGATATTCAAATGGGTGGTATCAGTTTTAACACGGCCACTGATAATGGTTGGTCAATTGCTGGTGAAGTTTCTTATCGAAAAGATGAGCCTCTTCAAGTCGATGACGCAGAACTACTATTTGCTACATTAGAGCCATTAGATGGCTTGTCAGCGCCAGGACCTGTCTCTCGCGGAACCAGCCAAGTAGCTAATATTACTACTTTTGGTACTGAAATTTCAGGTTATCGCTTATTAGATACAGTGCAAGCACAAGCAACCTTTACCAAATTACTAGGTTCACTTTGGGGTTCTGATCAAACTGTATTCTTAGTAGAAGTTGGCGCTAATCAAATTATTGATATGCCATCGCAAGATGAATTGCGATTTGAAGCAGAAGGTACCTTCCGCTCAGGTAACTCTGCGCGTATAAATGATTTCAACGGTAACGGAATTGGCGATGGCTTCTGGTCTGCTGCGTACCTACCGGGGCAAACCTCTCCATGCGGATTTACTAATCCTGCTGATGGCACGCGCGTGTTTACAGAATGTGAAGGCTTAGAAACTAATGCTTTTGCCGATGAGTTCTCTTGGGGTTATCGTGCAGCAATGCGCTGGAATTATGACAATGCACTATGGGGCGGTAACTTAGCACCTCGCATAGTATTCCAGCACGATGTATCTGGTAACACGCCTGCACCTATTGCTAACTTCCTTGAAGGTCGTAAAGCATTATCTCTTGGCGTGAGCTGGGATTACCAAAGCACTTGGAAAGTGGATTTCGGATACAACCGTTTCTTCGGCAATGAAAGTGCAAACTTAATTCATGACCGTGACTATGTGTCGCTAGCGGTTAGTTATTCAATTTAAGAAAGGGCTAGTTACAATATGGCTAAAATTATGAATAAATGGTTATTGGCAACAGCAGTAGCTTCAACATTTTTGGCGGCAACTGCTGACGCGAAAGTTTCAGCTGAGAAAGCGGCGCAATTAGGTAGTGATACATTCACTCCAATGGGATCAATTAAAGCGGGCAATGAAGATGGCTCTATTCCAGCATGGAATGGGGGTATTACTTCGGCGCCTGATGGTTACTCAGCAGGAGATCATCATCCAGATCCATTCGCTGATGATCAAATTTTGTTTACTATTAACGCGCAAAATTATCAGCAATATGAAGATAATTTATCAGCAGGTCAAATTGCTTTATTTAAAGCATACCCTGATCAGTACAAGATGGATGTTTACCAATCTCGTCGAACGGCTTCTTATCCTCAATACGTTTATGATGCGATTAAACGTAATGCACCAAACGCAGAGTTAGTGGATGGTGGTAACGGTATTAAAGGTGCTGCAATTGGTGTTCCTTTCCCATTCCCGCAAACAGGTCTGGAATTAATATGGAACCACTTAACGCGCTATCGTGGTGTCGCGGTTCAGCGTGAAGCTGGCCAAGCTACACCTCAACCAGACGGAAGTTATGTGCTTGTTAAAATTAAGGATGAATTGGATCAGGTGTATAACCGACCAGATATGACTCCTCAAAAGTTAGCGGATGGCAACGTATTATTTTTGTTCCGTCAATATGTAACCGCTCCGGCTCGATTGGCAGGTACCGCATTACTAGTTCACGAGACTATGGACCAAGTAAAAGAGCCGCGTAAAGCGTGGATCTATAATGCAGGTCGTCGTCGTGTACAGCGTGCACCTAACGTAGCTTATGACGCTCCGGGTACCGCTTCTGATGGTTTAAGAACTACCGATGATTTCGATATGTATAACGGTGCTCCCGATCGCTATAACTGGACTATCACTGGTAAAAAAGAAATGTATATCCCTTACAACACTTATAAGTTGCATTCGGATCAAGTTTCTTACGACGACATTATACGCCCTGGTGTAATTAACCAAGATTTAGTTCGTTACGAAAAACACCGTGTTTGGGTATTAGAAGCTACTTTGAAAGATGATACTCGTCACCAGTATGGTAAGCGTGTTTTCTATATTGACGAAGACAGCTGGCAAATAGCAATCGAAGATATCTATAACGAAGCTGGTGATTTATGGCGTGTTGCAATGGCACACGCGATTAATTATTACGAAGTGCCAACACTATGGTCTACGTTAGAAGCTTATTATGATTTACCTTCAGGCCGTTATTTGGTCATAGGCTTAGACAACCAAGAAGATATGTACGACTTTAATGCTAACTTTAGAGGGAACCACTTTACTCCTTCAGCATTACGTCGATTGGGTCGTCGTTAATCAACAGAGTAAGTTAAAAAGCGGTCAAATTTGACCGCTTTTTAGTATTTGTGAGTAAAATGTAGTAAATTTGAAGTCGTATCAGTTACCAATAATTAATAAATCGGAAGAATAGAATTTATGAAGCTTTCTGTTATCACTAAAGGGTTATTGCTAGCAGCACTAGTTAGTATTTTTCACCTGCCATCTTTAAATGCCGCTGAATCTATTATGGCAATTAAAGCAAAAGACTCCTTATTACTTGATGTTCAACTATTATCGAATAACCGATTAGTAGCCGTAGGTGACAGAGGACATATCCTTACTTCCGATGACCAGGGTGAAACCTGGCAACAGAAACAAGTTCCT
Source organism: uncultured Kangiella sp. (assembly GCA_947503435.1). Classification (GTDB taxonomy): domain Bacteria; phylum Pseudomonadota; class Gammaproteobacteria; order Enterobacterales; family Kangiellaceae; genus Kangiella. Next base: position 201,395 of record CANNDL010000001.1, read on the forward strand.
ACTCAAAGTGTACTGACCGCTGTAGATTTTTATGATGATAAATGGGGTGTGGCTGTTGGTTTTGAGCAAACCATCTTAATCACAAAGGATGGTGGCAATACGTGGGTGCTTAGTCATGAAGCTACAGATGCCATTGAATTCCCTGCATTATTTGATGTTGAATTTATTGAGCTCAACAAAATTATAGCAGTCGGAGCTTTTGGTCTATTCTTAGAGTCCAATGATGGTGGCGATTCTTGGAAAGAGCGTGAAGTAGAAGCATTAGCTGATTTTTACGGTGGCTTCAGTCATTTCTACGGCTTGGCTCATCAAGCTGGCAGCAAAAATATTTATCTGGCCGGTGAAAAGTACGTGGCTAATGAGAGTGAAGATGGTGAAGAAATAAGTGCAGGCATGCTTGCTGTTTCGTCAGACAATGGTCAAACGTGGAGCAAATTAACCTCACCTTATGATGGTTCTTTTTTTGGAGTGACTGTTTCGCCAACTAATGAAATTTATGCCTATGGACTGAAAGGAAACTTATTCCGTTCTAGTGATGCAGGATCTGCCTGGGAAGCTATCAATTTAAATACCAATTCAGGTATTCATGATCTTGAATTTATAAATGGTGACTGGATCGCAGTAGGTACCAGCGGCACGATTGTTGGCAGCTCAATAGAACTTGCACAAAGGGACGATCTTAAAGGTCGTGCGGCTTTAGTAGATTTGGATGGAGAGCTACTAATTGTCGGAGAAGGTGGCGTTGAAAAATTGAACCTAACAAAAAAAGAAACAAAAGATTAATTGGGGATAATACTAGATGAATCAAAATAAATTAGAATCTTTAGTCAGAGGGTTATTCCAGAAAAGAAATCTACTGATTGGGCTGTTTGCGGCAATTACTTTAGTGATGTTGTATTTTGCATCTCAACTAAAAGTTGATGCTAGCTTTGAAAAAAACATTCCGCTTAAGCATGAGTACATGCAAACTTATATCCAATATCAAGATGAGTTTGGTGGTGCTAATAGAGTTCTTTTAGCTTTAGAAGATCAGAATGGCGATATTTTTAATCCGGAATTCTTTGAAGCTTTAAATGAAACTACTAAGCGGGTAGCAGCAATACCTGCCGTAAGTCAGCCTCAAGTGCAGTCATTATTTACTCCTAATACTCGTTATATCGAAGCAAGCGAATTGGGTTTAGAAGGTGGGCCGGTGGTTCATGCTCGCTTTGATGGTTCAGAAGAATCACTAGGAATAGTCAAAGAAAACATATTAAAGGCGGGTATAGTTGGCCGATTGGTAGCCAATGATTTTTCGGCGGCTATGGTTTCAGGACAATTACTATCACAATTTAATGCTACTGATGCTGAGGGTAATACTCAATCGGTAAAAGCAGACTTTGTAAAGGTGGCTAACGAGCTTGAGCAGATCCGAGCGGATATAGAGAGCAAATATCCACAAGTGAACCTAAAAATCATTGGCTTTTCGAAAATGATTGGGGATGTTAGCAATGGTGCACAAGGCGTTCTAATGTTCTTCTTAGTGGCCCTGGCTATTACAGCAATTTTAGTTTTCTGGTATTCACGCTCCTTAAAATTAACTATTTTGCCCTTGTTAACTTCTATTGTGGCTGTGATCTGGCAATTGGGCATTTTAACCTCACTAGGCTACGGAATTGATCCGATGTCGATACTAGTACCATTTTTAATATTTGCCATAGGCGTTAGTCATGGTGTGCAAATGATTAATGGTGTGTCGCATAATGTTGCAGAAGGTAAAAGCTCTTTCGATGCCGCTATTATCGCTTGTGCTAGTTTATTGGTGCCAGGGGGGATAGCGTTAATAAGCGATACTGTGGGCTTTCTTACGTTACAGCTTATTGAAATAGACATTATTCGAGAATTAGCGATTACGGCCAGTATTGGTGTTGCGGTATTAATTCTGACTAACCTTATATTACTGCCATTATTACTATCTTTTAGCAAATTTGATGAGAGCTTTATTAAAAGCACTCAGCAACGAGAAGTGGTCCGAGAAAAGTGGTGGACAGCACTTTCAAAGTTCGCCACCAAGCCTATGGCTTATGGGTTAGTTTTAATGGGTATTGTGTTAGGTGGTTTAGGCTATTGGCAATCGCAGAATATGAAAATTGGTGATTTGCATGCCGGTGCGCCGGCCTTACGCCAAGACTCAGTTTATAACTTGGATACTAAATATATTACCGATAACTTTTCAATTGGTACCGATGTGATTTCAATATTAGCTGAAGTCCCTAATGATGGTTGTACTATGTATCCTGTTATGAAAACCATCGATGATTTTCAGTGGCACATTGCAAACATAGATGGTGTGCAATCTACAATAAGTCTTCCTCAGGTTTCAAAAATCGTTAACGGAATGCTGTCTGAAAACAACTTGAAGTGGAAAGTGTTGACCAGCGACGAAGCTATTTTGCCAGAAACCATTGGACGAATTGAAACCAGTAGTGGTTTATTGAATTCCAATTGTAGTGTAATGCCGGTTTTGGTGTTCTTAAATGATCATAAAGCTGAAACGATTGAGCGAGTAGTAGCAGCCACAAAATCCTTTATTGATGACAATACCAATGAACAAGTTAACTTTAGATTAGCGACCGGCCCAGTAGGGGTAATGGCGGCAACAAATGAGGCGGTAGAAGAAGCACAGTTACCGATGTTAATGTGGGTTTACGCTGCCGTGACTTTTTTATGCTTAATTAGCTTCCGTTCCATTCGCGGTACAATTTGTGTAATTCTTCCTTTGATTGTAGTTTCATATTTAGCGCAGGCTTTAATGACTTGGTTAGAAATTGGTTTAACGGTGGCAACCTTGCCTGTGATTGCACTTGGCGTTGGTATCGGTGTTGATTATGGGATCTATATCTTTACTCGAATGGTTAAATTTATTCGAGCTGGAGACAGTGTTGCTGATGCATACTTTAAGACTTTGAAATTAACGGGTAATGCTGTGATATTTACCGGTTTGACTCTGGCCATCGGGGTAAGTACTTGGATATTCTCAGATTTACAATTCCAAGCCGACATGGGGATATTACTAACCTTTATGTTCTTGGTTAATATGTTAGGTGCTATTGTTCTATTGCCTGCGTTAGCTGCGGTTTTATATAGAAAATAGCTCTAACCGTTTCTTTTAAGCAAGCATCAAATGGCACTGAATAATATAAAAATTCAGTGCCATTTTTGTTTTAAATGTCCTAAAATTATGGGAATCATTTTTGCCGTCATTATCGTCGATTATTTGGACTAGGAATTCAATATGGCAAGCTCTAATACTAAAAAGCAATTAGCTCAAGTTAAAAAGCTCATTACAAGTAAAATCGCTAAATCAAAAGCTCCTCTAATCTGTGAGTTTGCAGAAATTCTTTACGATAGCGTTTCTTATGAAGAATTCCTAGAGAAGGACCCTAGGCATATTTATGATTCGATGTTAAGTCTTTGGAACTTTATGCAAGAGTTTGATGGAGTTAGCAAACTAAGGGTTTTTAATCCAACCATGGAAGCCAATGGTTGGCAAGCAAAGCATAGTATCATCGAGTTGAATCATAAGGATATGCCGTTCTTAGTGGATTCTATTCGTATGGAACTTAATCGTCGCGGCATCGATGTACATTTGCATTTGCACGTTCCTATGAGTATTCGTCGAAGTAAAACAGGTAAAGTTGTCGGGCTCGAAAAAGATTTAGAGGGTGAAGGCAATATTGAAACGCCAATGTATTTGGAAGTCGATAGAATTTTAGATGAAGAATTATTATTCCAAGTTCAAGCCGATTTATCTCGAGTGCTAACGGATGTTCGGGCGACGGTTACTGATTGGCAACCGATGCGTAATCAAATGCAATCAATAATCGAGGAGTTAGAAACTAATCCACCACCTTTATTACCAGAAAGAATTGAAGAAGCTTTAGAGTTTTTACGCTGGGTAGGGCAGAACCATTTTGTGTTTATGGGCTTCAGAGCTTATGACCTTAAGAAAAATACCAAACAAACCGCATTAAAATCTGTAAAAGGCTCTGGACTAGGGATTTTAACTAACGAGAAAAAATATAAAGAATACGTCTTATCTCAAGCGCCAAAAGGCGCTCAGAAATTGGCGTTATCCAATGAGCATTTATTAATATTGACTAAAACCAGCAATGTCTCCACTGTCCATCGCCCAAGCCATATCGACTATATTGGTATTAAACGAGTAAATGATAAAGGTGAGGTTGTTGGCGAGTATCGCTTCTTTGGGCTGTTTACTTCTGCGGCTTATAATATGGACCCGCAGTTTATACCTGTTTTGCGTAAAAAAATTGCTAATGTTCTGTCTGAGTCTAATCTGCAGCCAGGCGGGCACGATTATAAAGCGTTAAAAAACATCTTAGAAACTTATCCACGTGATGAATTATTTCAAACACCCACTTTAAAGTTATTAGAGTTTGGTTTAGGGATACTACACATTCAAGAACGACGCCAAGTTAAAGTGTTTGTAAGACGTGATCCTTTTGGGCGTTACTTTTCAATTCTTACCTTTATCCCAAGGGATACTTACAATACTAAAATTCGAAAACGGATAGAAAAAATATTAGCGAAAGCATTCGATAGTTCGGCTGATATTGAGTTTAATACATTATTCTCTGACTCTACCTTAGCAAGAACTCATTTTGTAGTTCCTGTTAAGAATACTGAACTGGTTGACTTTGATTTAGACGACTTGCAATCTGAAGTGGAAGAGGCTGCTTTAAGTTGGGAAGAAGTGCTTAAGGATGAAATTCGCTATCATTTTGATGACCGCACAGCTGCGAATTTATTAAACAAATATGATCATGCGTTCCCATTAGGTTATCAAAATCAACAATCAGTTCATTCGGCAATCGTTGATATTAAGCACATTGAAAATCTTAGTGAAAGTAAAGAGCTAGGAATGCTGCTCTATCAAACACAAGAATCAAGCCAGGGTGATTTACGATTCAAGCTATTTCATAGAAATAGTCCCATGCACTTATCCGAAGTGCTGCCAATGCTAGAAAATATGGGGATGACAGTTATTGATGAAACTCCATATAGAATTAAGTCGGAAAATTTAGGCACCTATTGGATTATGGATTTTAATATACATTATCCTGAAGCAATTGATTTAGATGCCGTTAGGGATAACTTCCAAACTGCATTTGCAAAAGCTTGGTCAAACCAAGCAGAAAAAGACGGTTTTAACCGCCTTGTAATAGCTGCTTCACTGAATTGGCGCCAAGTTGCTATGTTAAGAGCTTATGCTAAGTACATGTGGCAAATTGGCTTTAATTTTAGTCAGAGTTCGATAGAAGAAACCCTAAGCCAATACCCAGAAATAGCGAAAGGTTTAGTAAAACTCTTTACTTTGAAATTTGATCCTGTAACAAAATTTAGTATTCGAAAATACAACTCTCAAGCGCGTGACTTGCAAAAATTAATCGCAAAAGTCGATAGTTTAGATCAAGACAGAATCATAAATAAATATTTAGAGTTGATCAGTGCTACGGTTCGAACAAATTTTTATCAGAAAGATTCTGCAGAACAAGATAAAAGCTATATATCGTTTAAATTGACGCCTAATAAAATTGTAGGAATTCCTAAACCGGTACCTATGTATGAAATATTCGTGTATTCACCCAGAATCGAAGGGGTTCATCTAAGAGGCGGTAAAGTAGCTCGTGGTGGCTTACGATGGTCTGATCGTCGTGAGGATTTCCGTACAGAAATTTTAGGATTAGTAAAAGCGCAACAAGTAAAAAACTCGGTAATTGTTCCTGTAGGCGCAAAAGGTGGCTTTGTTTGCAAACAGTTGCCAAAAACTGGCGGTCGCGATGCTTTTTTTGCAGAAGGCATAGATTGCTATAATACTTTTATACGTGCTTTATTAGACATCACTGATAATATTGTTAATGGAACAATCAAGCCGCCTAGACAAGTTGTGCGCCATGATGAAGATGATCCTTATCTAGTTGTTGCAGCAGACAAAGGAACGGCAACCTTCTCAGATATTGCAAATGGCATATCAGAGGAATATGAGCATTGGTTAGGAGATGCTTTCGCATCTGGTGGTAGTAATGGTTACGATCATAAAGCCATGGGCATTACCGCTAAAGGAGCATGGGAATCGGTAAAACGTCATTTCCGAGAAATGGGTGTTGATTGCCAGTCGGAAGATTTCACGGTTGTAGCTTGCGGTGATATGTCGGGTGATGTATTTGGCAACGGAATGTTGTTATCAAAGCATATTAGACTGCAAGTGGCATTTAACCATATGCACATTTTTGTAGATCCTAATCCAGATTCTGGTAAATCTTACAAAGAACGAGAGCGTTTATTTGAACTTCCTAGATCCAGTTGGACTGACTATAACCAGAAGTTAATTTCTAAAGGTGGTGGCATTTTTGAACGAAGCGCCAAGTCCATAGATCTAACACCTGAAATACAGTCTATGCTAGGAGTCAAAGTAAAAAGCTTATCTCCAAATGAATTTATAAATGCCGCGCTAAGAATGCAGGTAGATTTATTTTGGAATGGCGGCATTGGTACTTATGTTAAGTCATCCAAGGAAACGCACGCGGAAGTGGGCGATAAAGCAAACGACAATGTTCGTGTTAATGGCAAAGAAATGCAGGCAAAAGTTGTTGGTGAAGGTGGTAATTTAGGTTGTACACAACTTGGCCGAATTGAATATATGCAAAGAGGCGGACGCGCAAACACTGACTTTATTGACAATGCAGGTGGCGTTAATTGTTCAGATAATGAAGTTAATATCAAAATATTACTGAATACAATTTTAGAAGATGGTGAATTAACAGTTAAGCAGCGCAATACTTTACTGGCGCGAATGACTGATGAAGTTTCTGATATTGTGATTGAAGATAACTATCGTCAAATTCAATCAATAAGTATCACCGAGCGCCGAGCGAGCTCGATGGTAAAAGAGCATCTGCGTTTTATTCATGGATTGGAAAAGCGTGGCTTGTTAGATCGAGATTTAGAAAATTTGCCTTCCGATGACGAACTTTTAGAGCGAGAAGCAAAAAAGCGTGGCTTAACTCGAGCAGAGCTTTCTGTTCTTTTAGCTTATGGCAAAATGGAATTGAAGGATGAGCTTAAGATACCAGCGGTTACCCAAGAAGAATACTTTGAACGCTATCTCGTAAATTATTTTCCTAAACCATTACGTAAGAAATATTCAGATAAAATGGCGAAGCATCCACTGAAGGATGAGATTATTGCTATGAGTATTGCTAATGAGATGGTGAATCTCATGGGAACAAACTTCGCATTTCGTGTGATGGATGAAGTTGGTGCTAATATTGGTGAAGTTGCGCAATGTTATGCCATGGCAAAAGAAGTCTTCGATATGCAAGGTATTTGGCGCAGTATCGAGGAGCTTGATAATTTAGTTCCTGCAGATGTGCAAGTGCAAATGATGTTCCAAGCCAGACGTATTGTTCGTCGTGCTACTCGTTGGTTTGTTCGTAACCGCAGTAAAGACCAATCGATCGAAGCAATCGTTAAGTATTTCCGTGATGGAGTTGCAGAATTGCAGCGTGTCGTTCACAAAACTCTTGAAGCAAAAGAAGCTCAAGGAATTGAAAAGGAAGTGGCGGCATTGGTTGCTAAAGGCGTTCCAGTAAAGTTAGCTAAGCAGGTATCTTATTTAAGCACTATGTTCTCCGCTATGGATATTATAGAGCTCGCTAAACAGTATAAATTACCGATCCAGCTTGTGGCTGAAGTTTATTATAAATTAGGAAACAAAATTGGACTGCACTGGTTCTTAGATCAAATTATTGCTCAACCGGTTGGAAACCATTGGCAAGCATTTGCACGGGCTGCTTTCCGTGAAGAATTGGATTATCAGCAACGCAACTTAATTGAAACGGTATTACCATTGACTAAAAAGCAAAAGTCAGCGGAAGCTCGAATCACCCACTTTTTATCAGAACATGATGATTTGTTAGCTCGTTGGAGTGAAATGGTTTCCGACTTTAAGCAATCTAGCACTCATGAGTTTGCTAAATTCTCTGTGGCGTTAAGGGAGTTACAAATTCTGGTGCAACGAAGTTATCGACTAGTGAAATAACTACTTTTGATTTTTATGATAAAGCCCAGCAATTGCTGGGCTTTTTTTATTCCATAATTCGCCATATTTGCCCCATCAATTAACAATGTTTGTTTGGTTTAATGATTCTATTCAAGTAATTAAAGGTGATAAGAATGTGTGTTTTAGTGGTACCAGATGAATTAAAGCAGTTACAAATACAACAGCAAGAAGAACGATTACAGTTCTTGCAAACTCAAAAGCAATATAACCATGCGTTTGAAAACTATTGGCAAATACTTAATAAAGATAAATTAACAATAGTTGAAAGAGAAAAAACGACGGATGAGGCTTTTTTGGAAATGGTGCATTTTCAGCATATGCCTTAATTGAACATATGCTGAAAATATTTAAGTTACTGTAATCGAGCCGCAGCATCTAAACGTATAGTATTGCCGTTTAGGTATTGATTCTCGACAATATGGCGGACTGTATGTGCGAACTCTGCAGGTGTACCAAAGCGAGATGGGTTTGGAATACCAGCAGCAATTTGCTCACAAATTTCAGGTGTAATTTTTTCCATCATTGGGGTTTCAAATACTCCAGGTGCAATAGCCATTACTCTAACGCCAATACGGGCAAATTCACGCGCTAAAGGTAACACCATGCCGGTTATGGCGGCTTTGGTCGCAGAGTAAGCAGTTTGCCCCTTCTGACCTTCATAAGCAGCAATGGAAGCGGTATGAATGATAACGCCGCGCTCACCATTTACAGAATCTTGTTCCTGCATATGGCGAGATGCTGCTCTAGTCAGGAGGAAGCTTCCAACTAAATTAATATCCACAACTTTTTGGAAATAATCAGCAGGCATAGGGCCTTTTTTACTGTGTATTAAACCCGCACCTAATATACCTGCACAACCAATGGCTAAATTAATCCCTCCCATATGCTGTGCAGCTTTATCGGCGGCTGAGTCAACTTGCATTTCTTGACTGATGTCTGTTTCAATAAAGTGGGCGTTAGATCCTAATTCCGCAACAGCCTTTTGACCTTGCTCTTGATTGATATCTAGTAAGGCGACTTGACCGCCATTGTCGATAATCATTTTGGCACAGGCAAAGCCAAGTCCAGAAGCGCCACCGCTGATAATGGCTTTTGTAGTCGAAATGTTCATAGATAACTCAGTTTATTTTGTTGACGATATTCTACCAGTATTTTACTCAGGATAAAGGGGAGGTAGTGTTTGTTGATTAGCAGATGTTGTTTTAGAAAACTTAATCTTTGTTAGTAGCTGATAAATTTTAGGACCATCCCAACGCTCATTGTCTGCTTTGTGCTTTGAGTACAAGGCGGACTGTAAGTTTTTTAGCTCTTCAGCCAGCTCTTGATTCGGGCTGCTTTTGATTAGTTGATTAAGATTGGTGACCTTAAACTTTGAACGCTGATTGACCCAGTTGATGGCCGCCTGAGCAAGTTGCAACGGATCTTCTAGTGACGATGCCTGTTTTAAGTTTAACTGAGCTTTGTTGGACTCTTTTGCAATTGTATTTTCTACAGCACTAGTTTCGACTTTAATTGCTCTAGGGCGTTTGAATAAATAAAGCATAGACGTGAGTAGCCATAATGAAGCAAAAATAATGGCCAGAATTTGCCAAAGCGGGCTAGATTTAGCAACTTTTTCAACATCAATTGGTAAGGTACTAGTTGGAGTTGCTTGACTGATGGTAGGGAGAGCTACTGCATTGGATTGAGCGTTTATGCTAATAGTTATTGGTGCCATTTCAGCAAACGCTTGCTCATCTTTAGTCGTATCCCAATAAGGAATTTTTATTGCTGGTATCGTTACTTCGCCTGTGGCATTTGGTATTACTGCAAGTTTCTCTAAATGGTAGCTATTCACGCCATTGGCATTAATTATGTTTTGGATGATAGGTTTGTCGCGATAAATTTTAAGCCCAGGAACTTCTGGAAATTCAATGTTGGGTAATTGCTCTGGCAGTAGTGCTACTCCTTTAACATAAAAGTCTAGAGTTGCTGGTTTACCCACCTCAAAATTATGGCTATCAGCTTGCCACTCCGCACTAAGCTGAAGGCTTTTAGCGGGTATCCATGGTAGCTCTGCGGTTGCTGGTTTAGGATTTACTTGAACAGTAAATGGTTGTGATTTTAATTCAATAGGTCTGTAGCGGCTTAGGCTACCAAATGAGGCCTGTGTATCGACAATATTGGTGCGAAAAGTAATAGGTGGGATTGCTAATTCACCGCTTTTTTGTGGAAAAATCACATACTTTTCTTCTTTAACGTTGTATCGAACACCTTCATGTAATAATTGGAATTCCGAAGCTTCCCCCAGTTTTTTAGTGACTGCATTGTTGACGTGTAGAGGACTTAAGTTATGACGCCTACTGGCTACGGAGCTATAGATGCGGACGCTATATATGATTTGTTGTTGAACATAGACCTCTTCGTCACTCAGTCTCGCGGTAAGCTTAATCTTTGAATTTGGATTTATCTCATCTAAGTTTTTTAATGCAGGCAAAACACGAATGCTTATCGGCTGTGACTGTTCATTGCCAATACTGAATTTAGGAATACTAAAAGTACCCGCTTGTGTAGAAAGCATGGTTACGGTCCAGCCCATGCGGTTAGCGAATTGACGATCAATGACGGTGCTTTTGCGAAAGTGCTCGCTTCCTAAAACTTGAAACTCCTCAGGAAGAAATTCTAAAGTTTGCTGAGCCGATAAGGTTTTTGGGTCTTCGACATGAATAGTAAGCTGAAATGTTTCGTTTACTCTAATATCGTTCCGATCGAGTGTAAGTTCAATTTCTGCAGCCAACTCGATAGAGAAAAGTAGGAGAAAATATATTGTTAGAGTTGTTAGTGACTTTATAATTTTCATGCTTTTACCAAGTCTTTGAAGGTTGAGAGCGATAACCACGGCGATTATATTCGAGTTTCATTTTGTTTCTAATTAGTCGACCCGGGTCATCTGAGATCTTTTTAAGCCATTGTTCAAGTTCTTGCTGCTTTTCTTGTTCCGACATTTCTTTCATTTGCTGTTCTTGAGTTTTCTTTTCTTGTTCCTGTTGCTCAGAGTCTTGCTGCTGGCTTTCTTGTTCCTGCTGTTGTTGATCTTGTTCTTGCTGTTCTTGTTGCTCTTGTTCTTGCTGTTGCTGTTGTTCTTGCTGCTCCTGCTCGGATTGGCTTTCTTGTTGCTCTTGTTCTAATAGCTCCTCAATGACCTTTTTATTATAGATGGCATCTTGATGTGCTGCGTTAATATCGATAGCTTCTTGGTAGGCGTTAATCGCTGCTTGATATTGCCCTGCCATAGCTAATGAATTACCTAAATTATAATGCTCATCAGCGGACTCTGCTTGTGACAAATAACTTGAGGCGGCATCATAATTACCATTTCTATAAGCGGCGATAGCTTTCCAATTTTGATCACGGAAATGTTTTTCTGCGCTTTGCAAGTCGCCATTTTTGTAGTGTTTTTGACCTTGCTGATCCTTGTTTAAAAACAACTTATCACTTACTGAAGCTTCAACTGCTTGGAAGGGAGCAATAGAAGCAAAACAAGTAACTAACAGTAAAGCTAGGATATTTTTATTTTTAAATGAATAGAGCACAATTGGGATTAAAACAATCACGAGCCAGTAGCCAGAATCATTCCAGCTATCAGCAAAGATATCTTCTTTTTGGAAGTTGCTTTCCAACGGATTTAAGATAGTTTGGCTTAAAATTTCTATATCACTGCCATCCGCAGATATCGCCGTTAAACTAGCTCCGACCTTATCAGAAAACTGTGCAAGTTCTGCATAGTTTAGTTTAGGCACTACAATATTACCTTGAGAGTCTTTTAAGAATCTCCCTGCAGCCATTTTAATCGGTGCTCCCTGTTCAGTGCCAGCGGCTAAAATTTTTAGATGGTATTGATGATTATTCAGTTGTGACTCAATCTCATTGAGTTGATGTGGTTCTGCCCCGTCTGTGACCCAAATAATATTGCCCCGAACCTGCTCGGCATTCTGTAATAACTCTATGGCCTTGTTAATACCAAGTTGCGGTTGACTTCCTTTTATGGGCATCAATTCTGTCTGTAAAGGGCGAATTAGATTCTCAATGGTTTTTTCATCACTGGTTAAAGGGCTTAATATAAAAGCATCGCCGGCATAAACTATTAAAGCGGTATTACCTTCGGCAATCCTTTCAAGTAAGTCGTAAAGCTTAAATTTTGCACGGGATAAGCGATTGGGTTCTATATCATGCGCATCCATCGAGCTGGATAAATCTAGCACGATAACGTTTGCATCGTTGTTAGAATAAATAGGTTGCGGAAGCTGCTGCCAACTAGGTCCAGTCAAAGCAAGAACCAATAGTAGCCAAAAGCTTAATAGCAGGCTATTGCTAATTTTTTTACGAGTGTTGTTTTCACTGTTAGGTAAGATCCACTTTAGTAAATGCTGATCTATTAAATTGCTCCAATTACTTTGATAGTTTTTATGACTTACTTGCCAAAAGAATAAAGCGGCTACCGGTATAAGCAATAGCCAAGCCCAGGGCCGAATAAAATGAACTCCCAAGACTTCATAAATCCAGTTAGACATGGTTGGGCTCCTTAGAACTGAGTTGAGCTCGATTTCTCGGCACTCGAATCGACTTGATTAATTTGCTAATGAAGCTCAACACTAATATCAATAACAAGGGGACAAAGAATAAAGCTTTAGTAGGGCGATAGGATTCAGCATCTTCTTCTACCGGCTCTAATTGATCAATAACTTGATAAATTTGATCAAGTTCATCAGTATCACGAGCTCTAAAGTAGCGACCGCCGGTTAACTCAGCAACTTGAGTCAGAGACTCTTCATCTAATTCACGAGAAGGATTAAAACGTCGACTAAATAAACCATTATTGGTCACTACTTCATCCGCGCCAATTCCAATGGTATAAATAGTAACTCCGGCATGCTCCGCTAATTGAGCAGCTTGCATCGGCTCCATTATTCCGGCGTTATTAACTCCATCCGTTAGTAGGATTAAGACACGGTTTTTAGCATTTCTATCCTTTAAGCGCTTGACCGCTAAGCCAATGCTGTCACCTATGGCTGTGGCAGACGGGCCTGCTAAGCCGATCTCGCTTTCATTAAGCATAATCTGTACGGTCTTTAAATCAAAACTTAATGGAGTCTGCAAGTAGGCTTGCTCACCAAATAGAATTAAACCAATTCGGTCGCCTTGACGACGCTCAATAAAGTCATTCAAAATATGTTTTACGGCAACTAATCGATCCACTTGTTTACGCGCAACCACCATATCCTTCATTTCCATGCTGCCTGAAACGTCAATGCTAACCATTAAGTCACGGCCACTTGCTGGCATTCTTATTGGATCGCCAACCCATTGCGGACGACTTGCTGCTAATAATAGTAATATCCAAATTAAAAATAAGACCCAAGGAAAATTAAAGCTTGAATCTTGATGCTTTTGATTGAAGTGTTGCCATTGCAAAAATATGGGTGCTTGTAAGGCATTTTGCTGCTCTTTGCGCTGGCTTAACCACCAAATTAAAATGGGTAACGGTAATAGTAACCAAACCCAAGGCCATGCAAGTTCAAACACGGTTAGCACCATTGGGTAGCATCAGGATCCACTGTTTAGACTGCGCAAACAGCTGCTCTTTATTCGTTGAAGAGATGTTATTGGCATCTTGATAAACAGAATCCTTTAGTAAAATTAAAGATTCATCATTCCAAACATTTGCTCCTGTTTGTATCAAAAACTGAATCCAACTATCTTGTGTTAATGACGCGACTTGTTGCTTAGGGAAATGACCAAGGCTTACTCGCTTTAGCAAAACTTCAAGTTGGATTAACCAGTCTTCATCATCAGAGGAAGCAACTGCTTCAATCTCTTTTATAGCAATTTTACTAAGGCGAAATTTTTTAGTTTGATGAACCCGGTAAATAATAAAAGCCACTAGAGCGCTAATAAAAAAGAATATTAGCAACCACCAACCAATCGCCAATGGCCACCAGCTGACTTCCGCTGGCAAATGAACATCCTTTAATTTAGCCAATAATTCTGGATTAGCCATGGCTCACCTTTTCAGCATTAAACATCGCGGCTTGCCTCTCATGAGCTAGAGGGTTTAGCTGTAAATGATTTACCGGGTGAGCAGTACTTAGTTGGGTGAAATAACAACGGTTATCGATAAAACGTTGTTTGATTTGTGCAACTCTTTGTTGAAAGTGCTGTTGGTAATTCGCTAAGTTCTTTGCATTATTAGCATTAAAACCAAGCGTTTGTTGGCCATCGGTAACTCTATAATGGCCAGCCACTGCAATATCTTGCTCAATTGGGTCGGATAACATGACTCCGTAAATATCATTGTTTTGCGCAAGGTGGGATAGGTGTTTATCACAATCTTTAGAAAAGTCCATAAAGTCACTTATGATGTAGATTAAACAACCACCTTTAGTTAAATGACGTAGTCGTACTAAGGAATCGGTAAGAGCTGTTTTGTTAATTTGAAAGCCATTGTCTGGAGTATGGTTTCGGTATAGCTGATGTAATCTTTGATTATGAAGCTCAAGGATTTTTTGTAGCAATCTTAAGCCATCTTTTCGTCTATTTGAGGGTTTAAGTTCTATATGATCGTTTACATTATTAAGTAGGGCGCCAACTCGATTTCCCGAATTAAAAGCTGCCCAAAAGGCCCTTGCTGCCTGTAAAGACGCTAGCGTAGACTTAAATCGGTTTTTAGAGCCAAAGAACATCGAGTCCTGTAAATCTAGCAAAATAAATACCGGGCGCTCGCGCTCTTCTTGAAAAATTTTAGTGTGGACCTTGCCCGTTCTCGCGGTGACTCGCCAGTCGATAGTTCGAATATCATCGCCAGCTTGATACTGGCGAACCTCGGAAAACTCCATACCTCGACCTTTAAAGGGCGATAAATGACCGCCGACTAAATGAGCTTTGGTCTTTTTGCTTGGCAAAGGGATTTTGTCATTGGCCATAAATTGGCAGGCAATTAATTGCTCCAAACTTAACTCAATTGTTTCAGCTTGCATCGAAATGCGGCTGGCAGAATTTGTTTTGCTCATAAGGTCGCTTGTTTATGGCGCCGGAACCAATTGGATTAATTGTTCAATAATATGATTACTATTGATGCCTTCAGCTTCAGCTTGATAGCTCAAAATAATTCTATGGCGTAATGTATCAAATAATACTGACTGAACATCGCCAGGCGTAACATAGTCACGACCATCAAGCCAAGCATTGGCGCGCGCGCAACGGTCAAGTGCGATAGTTGCTCTTGGACTAGCTCCAAACTCAATATAATTGGCTAGATTACCGTCATACTTTTGCGGCTCACGAGTCGCCAAAACTAATTGCACTAGATACTCTTCAACTTCTTTAGCCATATAAATAGAAATAACTTCCTCTCGGGCTTTAAATAGCTGCTCTTGGCTTAACTCATTGATATCGGGTTTACTTTGCTTAAGCGCTTCTCGACGATTTAATGCCAATATTGCTGCTTCAGCTTCATTGTCGGGATAGCCAACTTCGATGTGCATTAAGAATCGATCGAGTTGAGCTTCAGGCAAAGGATAGGTGCCTTCCTGTTCGATAGGGTTTTGTGTGGCCATCACTAAAAATAGCGGAGGTAATTCAAAACTGTTATTTCCCACACTTATTTGTCTTTCTGCCATGGCTTCTAATAATGCTGACTGTACTTTTGCTGGAGCACGGTTAATTTCATCAGCTAATACTAAGTTGTGAAACAAAGGGCCTTTCTGAAAACTGAAGCTCGAATCTTGTGGGCGGTAAATTTCAGTACCTGTTAAATCCGCAGGGAGAAGGTCAGGCGTGAACTGAATTCGTTGAAAGTCACCTTGAATAACGGTGGAAAGTTCTTTAATAGCACGGGTTTTAGCTAAACCTGGAGCACCTTCAACCAATAAGTGGCCATCGGCTAGCAAGGCCACTAGTATTTTGTGCACTAGCGCTTTTTGGCCGATAATTCGAGAGCTTAAGTATTGCTCTAGCTCAGAAAAAAGTGTTTTAGCCTCTGAAACCTGTGATTTTTGTAATTCTTGATTCAAAATATTGTTCTATCCATACCTAGCAGTAATAGGCATTATAATCTAAAGAAGTTAAGCCGTCTTGTGTACCTGTATTCTGCAATAAATTGCAACTAATTGTTTCTTGAAGCAATTATTTAACATTGTAAGGCTCTAATAGTAACTATTTACGGATTATGACGTCGTCACCGTTGGATTTAAACGTTTGTTTGAAAAAATGAATTCATCAGGTACAATCAGTTGTAAGAATATTATTTGGAGTCACTCTATGAGCGCAGAATCTACTGCAAAACCCAATAAAGCTCCGGCCAAAAAGCCTGCAGCTCGAAAAGCCAAACAAGACCGAGTTGCCATTGTTTCGGGCTTAAGAACTCCATTTGCAAAACAGTCCAGTCATTACCGTGGCATAAATGCGATTGAATTGGGCAAAATGGTTGTGAATGAATTAATCACCAAGACAGAACTGGATCCAATGTTAATTGAGCGCGTGGTGTTTGGTCAGGTGGTGATTTTACCAGAAGCACCTAATATTGCTCGTGAAATTGTTTTGGGTACGCCTATGAACGTAAGAACGGACGGCTATTCGGTTTCTCGTGCTTGCGCGACCAGTTTTCAATCTATCGCCAGTTTGGCTGAGTCGATTATGCTGGGAGATGTTAGTGTGGGTATTGCTGGTGGTGCAGACTCTTCTTCTGTTGTTCCTATTGGAGTCAGCAAAAAACTATCTCTTGCATTGGTTGATTTGCAAAAGGCCAAAACCTTTGGTCAGAAAATGTCGATCTTGAAAAATCTACGCCCTAAAGATTTATTACCTGTGCCACCTGCGATTAAAGAATATTCTACGGGTCTAAGCATGGGGCAAAATGCTGAACAGATGGCGCGTGATCGCGGTATTACTCGGGAAGAGCAGGATGCATTAGCTCATCGCTCACACACTTTAGCAGCACAAGCATGGGAAGCAGGTAAATTAGACGATGAGGTGATGACTGCTCATGTTCTTCCTTATACTAAAGAACCTTTAAGCCGTGACAATATTGTGCGCTTTAATTCTAGCCTTGAGGGCTACGCTAAATTACGCCCAGCCTTTGATCGTAAATACGGAACCTTAACCGCGGCTAATTCGACGCCTTTAAGCGATGGCGCGGCAGCAGTAGTATTGATGAGTGAATCTAAGGCTAAGGCATTGGGATATGAGCCATTGGGCTATATTAAGAGTTATGCCTTCTCAGCCAATCAGGCAGATCATGATATGTTAATGGGTCCATCTTACTCTACGCCATTGGCATTGAAAAAAGCTAAGATGAAATTAAAAGATTTGGACTTGATTGATATGCATGAAGCCTTTGCCGCTCAGGCGCTTTCTAATGTTCAAGCGTTTGGTTCTACTCAATGGGCAAAAGAAAATTTAGGGCAAAGAACCAAGATTGGCGATATTGATATGGATAAATTCAATGTTAATGGTGGCTCTATTGCCTATGGTCATCCATTTGCAGCAACCGGCGCAAGAATGATTACTCAAACATTAAATGAATTAAAACGTCGCGGTGGAGGCGTGGGTTTAACCACCGCTTGTGCAGCTGGCGGCTTGGGCGCAGCAATGATAGTGGAGGTTGACTAATGGCTAAGGACAACATTTTTCAATTTGAATTACAGGATGATGGCATCGCATTAATCACCTTTGATTTAATTGGTGAAGCGCAAAATGTACTCAAACAAGAATTTATTGATGAAGCAGAAAACTTAATTGATGAAGTCGCTTCACAAAAAGACATCCAAGGGATTATCTTTCGAAGCGGAAAGCCCAAAAGTTTTATTGCTGGCGCTGATATTAATATGCTTAATGCAGCCAATACTATTGAAGAGGCAGAGCAAATAAGCCGTAATGGCCATGCTATTTTTAATAAATTAGAAGGTTTGAAGGTACCAGTAGTTGCAGCTATTGACGGTGCTTGTTTAGGTGGCGGTCTTGAGTTTGCCTTAGCTTGTCATGGCCGCGTTTGTACTGATTCGAAAGCAACTAAGCTAGGCTTACCAGAAGTTCAACTGGGTTTGTTGCCCGGCGGAGGTGGTACTCAGCGTTTGCCAAAGTTAATTGGAATTGCTGCTTCACTAGATATGATGCTAACGGGCAAGCAAGTGTTTCCAAAGCAAGCATTAAAGTCTGGCTTAGTGGATGAAGTAGTACCAAGCGCAAACTTAATGAAGGCAGCTCGTAAGCGAGTGAAGCAGCTACGCAAAGGCGTAAAAAAGAAGCAGTCTTATTTTTCATTAAAAGGCTTGCAAAAATTAGCGCTAGAAGAAAATCCATTAGGCCGAAATGTATTATTTGATCAAGCAAAAAAGCAATTGCTGAAAAAAACTAAAGGTAATTATCCTGCTCCTGAAAAGATCCTAGAGTGTGTGGAAAAAGGTGTTTCTCAAGGGAAAGATGCTGGCTATGCCGTTGAAGCCAAGAATTTTGCTGAACTGGTAATGTCATCAGAAGCTAAAGCCTTAATTAGTATTTTCTTCGCCACTACAGAACTCAAAAAAGATACGGGCATAGATTCGGATGCTGAAGCTGTTCAAGTGGACAAAGTTGGCGTATTGGGCGGCGGTTTAATGGGCTCTGGTATCGCATATGTTTCGGCAGATAAAGCTGGAAAAATGGTGCGTCTAAAAGATATAAATGCTGAAGGTATTAGCAAAGCTTTGAATTATTCTTGGAAGCTTATTAGTAAAAAATTAAAGCGTCGCTTTATCAGTGATGCAGATGCAAAGAAAACCATGGCTCGCTTAACGGGATCCGTGGATTATTCCGGATTCCATGATTGCGACATGGTGATTGAAGCGGTTTTCGAAAAATTGGAATTAAAGCATCAAATGGTAGAAGAAGTTGAAGCTAATTGTTCTGATAGAACAATTTTTGCCACCAATACTTCATCAATTCCAATTACCGATATTGCCAAAGCCGCTAAGCGCCCAGGACAAGTGGTAGGGTTGCACTACTTTTCACCGGTGGAAAAGATGCCGCTATTGGAAATTATAAACACTCCTCAGACTGAAGATTGGGTAGTGGCAACGTGTGTTGAACTAGGAAAGCGACAAGGTAAAACCCCCATAGTGGTTAATGATGGTGCTGGTTTTTATGTAAATCGTATTTTAGCGCCCTATATGAACGAAGCAGGTCATATGCTATCTGAAGGGATCGCGGTTGAAAAATTGGACAAGGCTCTAGTTAAAGCCGGTTTCCCAATAGGCCCCATTACCTTATTAGATCAGGTGGGTATCGATGTGGCTACTAAGGTTGCACCAATTTTGGAAGGCGCTTTTGGTGAGCGTATGGCACCGCCTAAATTATTTGAAAAGCTTATCGGTGACGGCCGTTTGGGTAAGAAGAATGGCAAAGGCTTCTATAAGTACGGCTCTAAAAAGAAAGGGCCGAAAGAAGTGGATGAGTCGGTTTATCAGTTACTTGGAATAGAGCCAACTCAATCAATAGCAGCTGATGAAATCGCTGAGCGCAGTATTTTGATGATGCTAAATGAAGCCGCCCGTTGCTTAGATGAGGGCATTATACGCAATGCGCGTGATGGTGATGTAGGTGCTATTTTCGGCATTGGATTCCCACCTTTCCAAGGTGGGCCTTTCCGCTACATGGATAAACTAGGAATTGATAAGGTTGTTGAACGTCTTGAGCACTACCAAGAGCAACTTGGTGAACGATTTGCCCCAACCAAAAAGCTAGTTACTATGGCCCAACAAAAAGATACATTCTATAACTAGTTGATTTTAAAAAATGATAAAGTAAAGCCCAGCTAAAAGCTGGGCTTATTTTTAAGCTCACAACCCTGTGTACTTAAAAAAATAGCGGCAGAGCCGCTATATCAGAGGACTATGACAATTTTGTTCTAATAAATACTTAGTTTACTCAAAGATACGTTTTAGCAGTGGACGCGATGCCAGTGTGATCGCTAAAGCCATGACTAACTCTTTGTTTGTATTGAAGTAACTCATTACATCAGGGGTCGAAATTATATATTTTGATGCTACCAATAATACGATCAAGCCAATTAAATATTTCATAATGTTTCTCTTTTTCTGTTCCAAATTATGTTTGGTTTTGGATTGTCAGAAAATTTAACACTTTCAATGGCGGCTTAATGTGCGCAATATCGCACTAGCGGGGTGCCATTTGTGAACTGGATAACAAAAGTGTCAGAAAATTATACAAATGGTGGCTTGAGTCACATTAGCCACCATTTTTAAGCTTAGAAGTTAGCTCTTAAAGATAGTTGCGAGGTGGCGCCTGTAGCTTCTTCGCCAATGGTTAAGCCAACAGACCAAGTTCTATTAAGATAATATCTTAGTTCGGCACCAAAAATGGTATCATCATCTTCGAAATTGGCTTCGTCAACATAAGTAGATAAATCTACGTCTTTATAACCAGCGAAAATAGAAGACTCCCAATTTGCGCTCCAACGAGTTCTAGCGCCAAGTTTTACTTGGAAACCATCACCATCATTACCATAGGTAGTTTGCGGGATTACACCTTCTGCGTCTTGTTTTAAGTAACCTATTTCACCAAATAAATCTGATGAGCGAGTCATTGCCGTATGATAGCCAAGATTCAAGCTGAACTCGGTAGCATCAACATCGGCAGTTTGTCCACCCGCCCAAACATCCGCTGATTGAGTATTATAAGTCGTACGCCAATATAAAGAGTCAGTCCAATCTAGGCTAATGTCAAAGTTGTAGCCTGATTTATCACCGGTTAATTCCCCAGCGCTGTGAATTAAGCCAAATTGGAAGTTGTTATAACTTAATTTATCATTTGCTGTTGCGGCAAAACTTGCGCAAGCAAGTGATAAAGCAATCATTGTTTTTTTCATAAGAGATCCATAATTTCATTCGATGCCAGAATCATACTAAAAAATAAAGTAAAACCCTAGCTATTAAAAAAGCCGCCTTGTTGGCGGCTTTATGAAGATTAACTTAGAAATTATAGCGTAAACTAACTCCATAGTGCTCATCTAGCTCATCATCGTTACCAATTTCCAGTGCTACAGAGAATTGATTGTTAAAATGATAACGACCTTCGACGGTTAAGTCAGTGGATTCTAAAACATCTGAGTAGGATGCATAGCCACCAAGCTCAAAGTTTTTTGACGCCATTCCACGGAATCCTAAACGGGCATTAAAACCATCATCATCTGCAAATCCAACATCAATATCTTCATAGCCTAATTCAGCTAAGAAATCGACGCTTGAACTAATCTCTGTTTTGTAACCAAAATTTAAACGAGTAGCTTTAAAGTCGCCACCAAAATCGCCATCTAAATCGGTATAATCGATACGGCCGTAAAAATTCTGATCAAACTCTTTAGATAGTTCAAAATTTAAGCCGTCAGCACCGTCATAATCAAGGTAACCTAAATCCAAATAGTCATAGCTAACATTGTCCGCAAGTGCTAATCCCGATGTTAGTGCCAGAGTGGTTGCTAAAAATACTTTCTTTAATGACATTATTATTTCCTCATGTATATTAGTGTTTATGTCGAAAGTAATTTTGTAGCTTTATAAATGAATGCAAACTGAATTCATTTGAAATAAAAGCTACTGTTAATAGTCTGTTACATTTAGCAATTAAAAAAATAGGAAAGCTATGCATAACGCTTTAACACCAGTATTAAATCAGCTCAATAAAGTAGTACTTGGGAAATCACATCAAGTAAAATTGTCAGTGGCTTGTTTATTGGCAAAAGGGCATTTACTGATTGAGGATTTACCAGGAATGGGTAAAACCACTTTAGGTCAAGCCATAGCGAGAGTCTTCGGTTTGGAGTTTCAGCGAATTCAATTTACCAGCGATATTCTCCCTGCGGATATTATTGGTGCTAACATTTATGATAAAAACGATAGTCAATTTAAATTCCACGCAGGCCCGATTTTTAGTCAGTTAATTTTAGGTGATGAAATTAATCGAGCTACTCCTAAAGCACAGAGTGCTCTATTGGAAGCGATGGAAGAAGGGCAGGTTACCGTTGAAGGTGAAACTTTTCCTTTGCCCGATCCTTTTTTTGTAATTGCTACGCAGAACCCTTCGCATCAAGTTGGTACTTATCCTTTGCCAGAATCGCAGCTCGATCGTTTTTTGTTTCGACTGGAGTTAGGGTACCCTGATCCGAGTTTTGAAAGAGTGTTATTGAAAGGCCAGTCTGGAAGACAGAACTTGCATGAGATCGAACCCTTGTTAGACCTTGAGAAATTGGCAGAGATACAAAGTACAGTAACAAAAATTACCGTTAGTGAGCATCTCTTAAATTACGTGATTGGCTTAATTAAAGCTACGAGACAAAGCCCAGATTTTGAGCATGGATTATCTCCGCGTGGTGGTTTAGCATTGATTGCAGCGGCAAAGGCTTGGGCGTTTTTGGATGGTCGTGATTATGTATTACCCGAGGATATTCAGCAAATCTTTATTCCCACAGCAGCCCATCGTTTGGAGTTTTCACAAAAAGGCTCCGGCTCAGTGCATCAATTAGTGGATGAGCTGTTAGAGCAAGTGAAAGTTCCTAGCTGAATTATCACAATGGGCTTGATTCAAAGAATCCATGAAAAATTCTATCGCTGGGTTGATGCTAGGTTAGCTGCACAGCCAGAAATTCAGTTGCGACAAAAGAATATCTATATTCTTCCAACCCGTTATGGTTGGTTAATGTTAGGGATAATTGTGTTGATTTTGATAGCGGCTACCAATTATCAAAATAATATGGGGTTTATGGCGGGCTTTGTGCTGTTGGCTATTGGTGCTTTGTCAATTTTCTACACTTATAGAAATTTACGTCAACTTAAAATAAGAACTTTAAAGCCTGAACCAGTTTTTGCTGGAGAACAAGCAACCTTAGCCATAGAACTGGTAAATCAAACTGAACAATATCGAGCTAGCGTAGGTTTAGGCGGAAATAAAAAGCAATTAAAGTTGCTGGATGTACATCCAAACGGAATTCAGACTCATCAAGAAATATTTGTAGGTGTAAAAAGAGGGTGGTTTTCACTTCCCCGTATTTTAATTACCAGTGTGTTTCCATTTGGGATTTTTCAAGTGTGGTCTTGGTTTAGATCGCCCTATCAAGTACTAGTGTACCCAAAGCCAATTGAACCACCGTTGCCACTATCTGATGGCGCCGTAGGCGATAAAGACGGCAGTCAATCGATTAAAGGTAGTGAAGATTTTTATGGAGTTAAGGAATACCAAATTGGAGATCCTTTGAAACAGGTAATGTGGAAAGCTTACGCGCGTGAGCGAGGGATGCTGGTAAAAGAGTTTGAAGAAAAGGTTGGTGAGCAACAATTGTTTAGTTGGCAAGCGGTAGCGCATTATGAAAAAGAACTGGCTTTGTCTTATTTATGTTATGAATTAATTCAAGCTGACCGTAAGGGCATAGATTTTGGTCTCCAACTACCTAATCAATCCTTCGAGTTATCGAAAGGCAACAAGCACTTGCATGATTGTTTGCAAGCGCTAGCACTTTTTTAGGAGTTATTCTTTGCAAGCACCGGAACTCAATATCCAAAGGGAAGGCATCATACCAATGCTGATTGCCATTCAGGCAATAGTTTTGTTCCCTTTATGGTTTGAGATTCCTGTATGGATAACGGGAATTACTCTGCTGCTCTTAGCCACTAAGTGGCTTACGTATAAATTTGAGGTAAAGCTGCCATCCTGGTTAGTTCTTATTTTTGTTTTTTCGGCTTTAGCTGGAGTGTTTTTATATTTTAGAACTATCAGTGGGCGTGATGCTGGCGTCGGATTGATATGTTTGATGTATGGCTTTAAATTACTTGAATCTAAAAGCTATCGTGATGCGGCTTTAACACTATTTATTTCCTTTTTTATAATGGTGATGGCTTTTTTATTTAATCAATCTATTGCCATGGGGCTTTATTTATTAGTTGCCATGACTGCGATTTTATCAGGGCTTGTGGCGCTTAATTCAATTCAAGGGGTAAAAGGAATTAAGCATCTCGGACGCATATCTGGGGTAGCTTTATTGCAAGCTTTGCCAATCATGTTAGTTCTATTTTTTCTATTTCCGAGATTACCTGGTCCTTTATGGGCTATGCCTGATTCGAGCCAAGGAGGAACTGGTATTTCGGATAGTATGAGCCCAGGTGATATCGGTTCTTTAACGACTTTTGACGATCCCGCTTTTCGAGTGAAGTTTGAAGGTGAGATACCTAGCGCTAGCGATATGTATTGGCGTGGCATGGTATTCTCTAATTATGACGGTTTGACTTGGCGCGAGGGTGCTCGTTCGCCTACACGGACTGCTAATATTCCTTCTTATGAGCCTTTATACAGCTATCGTGTCCAAATGGAGCCTAATAAATCTAGATGGTTGTTTGGCTTGGAACAATTAGCAGAGTCACCTAAAGGAACTTTTTTATTTAACGACTTTACTTGGCGTCGACCTCAAAAGATCACAAGTCAATTCAGTTATGCAGCAGAAGCTGTACGTTATGAATATCAAGGTGTGGCACTTTCGGAGTTTCATCGCAGAGTCAACTTGCAGCTACCGGCAACTGGTAATGCAGAAACACGTCAATGGTCGCAAGAATTGTATAATCAATCAGGTTCTACTAATGACTTTATTCAACGCATACTGAATATCATTAACCAGCAAGAATTTCGCTATACTTTAACGCCGGAAGTTTTAGAAGATGAAGTAGTAGACGGTTTTTGGTTGGGCACTCGAGAAGGTTTTTGTGAGCATTATGCAGGCGCTTTTGTATTTATAATGCGTGCAGCAGGAATTCCTGCAAGAGTAGTAACGGGTTACCAAGGTGGTGAGTACAATCCTTATGGTGACTTTTATTTAATTCGACAATCAGACGCTCATGCTTGGACAGAAGTTTGGATAGACAATCAAGGTTGGGTGCGAATTGATCCCACTGCGGCTATACACCCCACTAGAGTCGAAGCTGATCTAAGGAATAGAGCCAATCGCAGAGATGATTGGTTCAGCGATAAAACAATTGGTTTTGATTTACCTCAAGACTTCTTACAAAAGTTACGTATGCGCTGGGATGCGGTTAAAAGCTTTTGGGATGATTCGCTTATGAGTTATGGTCAAGAGCAACAAAATGATTGGCTATCCAAGCTTGGGATTCGCTCAAATCAATGGCGTTATTTAGGATACGCTTTAGTAGCCACCTTGCTATTGAGCGGTTTGACGCTTGGTTTTTGGTTGTTGCGGAAATCGAGTCGTCGTGATCAGATCGAAAAATATTATGAGTTGATTAAAGCTAAGTTGGTTAAGTTTGGTGTGGAAATCCCAGATCATTTTGGACCTATGGCGCTATTAGAATTGCTTTCTGCTGAGCATACTGAATTACACAAAAAATTTGCAACGCCAATCAAGTATTATATAAAAATTCGTTATCAAACAGAATCGACACACAGTGCAGATAATGAATGGATTAAGCGTTTTAAAGCGCAAGTCAAAAAGCTATAATGACACAACTTTTGTGAACCTAAGAACACTATGGCTGATATAGCGCCAATTCACGATTTTTTATTGTGTAAAACACCACAAGTTTGGTTAGAAAAAGCGATAACTGAATTAGAAACGGTGCTGATTGATCATGCGCACTGTGAAAAAAAAGCAGCTGCTACGGCAGTTAAGCAAATGTTTCGCTATCCAGAACATATCGAGTTATTAAAAAAATTATCACAATTAACTCGTGAAGAAGTTTTGCATTTTGAGCAAGTTTTGGAATTTATCGAAAAACGCGGCATTAAATACAAGGCGATTAAGCCATCACGCTATGCAGCAGGTTTGCATAAATATGCCGCAAAGGATGAGCCGCAACGCCTAATTGATGGGCTTATTATCGGCGCTATTATAGAGGCTCGTTCTTGTGAGCGTTTTCATGCTTTAGTGCCATATTTTGCTGAAAGTGAACCTGAACTTTCTAAATACTATAAATTTTTATTAAAGTCAGAGTCGCGTCATTTTATGGATTATCTGGAATTAGCTAAACGTTATTCCGATGAAGATATTACAGAACGAGTGCAGTTTTTCTTGGAAAAAGAAAAAGAGCTAATCGAATCTCCTGATCCATTATTTCGCTTTCACTCAGGTGTTCCAGCCTAAAATTACGTAAGGAATTAATATGTCAAAATTGCTTTTACTAAGCGCTTCAAGAGAAGGGCGAACCGATTATTTGGAACACGCTTTACCAATGATTGATAGCTTTTTGTCAGAGTCTATCAGTAATATTTTATTTATCCCTTATGCTGGTTTTGCCCTTGGTTATGATGCTTATGAGCAGAAAGTGAATCATGCATTTAAAGGAATAAACAAATCTGTTACATCTATTCATCAATACGACGATCCCATAAAAGCCGTTGAAGAGGCCGATGCTATTGCGATAGGTGGCGGTAATACTTTTTATTTATTAAAGCAGCTATATGATAATGAGTTGATTGATACGATCCGTAGAAAAGTAAATTCGAGTACGCCTTATATTGGCTGGAGCGCTGGCTCCAATATGGCGGGCTTAACCATTTGCACCACTAATGATATGCCGATTGTTCAGCCTCGAAGTTTTAAGGCCTTAGGTTTAGTGCCATTCCAAATTAACCCTCATTACACAGACTATCAGCCACCTAACCATAATGGCGAAACACGTGCTGAACGTATTTATGAATACACCTGTGCTAACCCTGATAAATATGTGGTGGGTATTAAAGAGGGTACAGCTTTAGAGCGCGATGGTGATAAGCTATATCACCGAGGCGATAAAGGTGGTTTGGTGTTTAGAGATGGAGAGGGTATCCGAACCATTAAAGCTGATTCGGATGTGAGTTGGTTGCTTTAAAACAACCAACTTATTTTAATTGAAATAATGACTCTCTATATCAGTTCCATTGATAGTTAAATATTGCCCTTTTTCGCCCCAGTCACTCAGTACAATTCGTTGGCAATGCTTACCATCCACTTCTAGATCATGAAAATCAGGTCTATGAGTATGACCATGAATTAGGATAGTGGCATTATGCTCAGCTAAAGCTTCTTCTACGGCCTTTGGATGCACGTCAGTAATCGATTCCGCTTTATTTTCTTGGGCATTTTTACTTTTTTGGCGCAAGTCAGCCGCTATCGCACGTCTAACGGCAAGCGGTTGCGATAATAGTTGTTGTTGCCAAACATCGGAGCGAACCATTTTACGAAACTCAAGATATTCCACATCATCCCAACAAAGCGAATCGCCATGCATTAAAATTGCGTTTTGCTCGCCAATAGCTAATGAATGAATTTCATCAATAATTACGCCACCAGTCTTCTTGGCAAATTCTTCCGCTAATAAAAAGTCTCGGTTTCCGTGTTGGAAATAAAGTTTTTTGCTCGAGTCTGAATAAGCTTTAAATTGCTGAATGATTGACTCGACAAATTCTGAGTCATCATCATCGCCAATCCAGCTTTCAAATAGATCGCCTAATACATAAAGTTCTTGAGATTTAGGTGCGACTTCAGCCATGTATTTAGAAAAGAGCGCCGTTAAATCAGGTCGCTCTTCGCAAAGATGTAGATCAGATATAAAATGAATCATTAGTCGTTAATAGTCGCTTTTTCAATCATCACCGTTTCAACCGGCACGTCTTGATGGACACTATGTGAACCCGTTTCAACGCCCTTAATCGCTTCAACCACATCCATGCCTTCGATTACTTGACCAAACACGCAATAACCCCAGCCTTGCATAGACTCGTTCTGGAAGTTTAAGAAATCGTTATCTTTAGTATTAATAAAGAATTGGCACGAAGCTGAATGAGGATCCATGGTACGAGCCATGGCAATTGAACCATTTACATTCGATAAGCCATTGTTGGCTTCATTTTCGATAGGTGCTTCGGTGTCTTTTTGCTCCATATCGGGGGTAAAACCACCGCCTTGGATCATAAAATTTGAAATAACTCGGTGGAAAATAGTACCTTCATAATGGCCTGCACGAACATAATTGAGGAAGTTTTCAACGGTTATTGGCGCTTTTTCTTTATTTAATTCTAGAACGATATCGCCATGGTTCGTAGTGAGGGTAACTGTAGACATAATTTTACCTATAAATTTAAAAATTGCCGTAGCCTAGATGCTGCTCAATGGCTACAATATCAAGCTTAATTTGCCGCATATAATAATGCTTTTGAGCGCAAAAAGCTAAATTGAAACTATTTAAATAAATAAAGAGAACAACCATGCTACAGATCTATAACAACCTCACGCGTCAGAAAGAAACCTTTAAACCATTAGTCGATGGCAAGGTATCTATGTATGTGTGTGGCGTCACCACTTATGATCTGTGCCATATTGGCCATGCCCGTACCTACGCTTCGTTTGATGTGATAAGCCGTTATCTTCGATTCAAAGGATTTGATGTGACTTATGTGCGCAATATTACGGATATTGATGACAAAATCATTGAGCGCTCTAATGAAAATGGCGAAGTATTTAATGAGTTGACTGCTCGTTTTATTCAAGAAATGTATGTGGACTTCGATGCCATTGGTTTACAGCGTCCTGATTTAGAGCCAACCGCAACAGGAACTATGGATGGCATTATCGAGATTATCGAAACGCTTATTGAAAAAGATTATGCGTACGTTACAGAGTCAGGCGATGTGAATTACTATGTTCCCAAATTTAAAGATTATGGTAAGTTATCAAAGCAAGATTTAGAGCAACTAAATACCGGTGAGCGCGTTGCAGTCAATTCTGAAAAGCGTGATCCGATGGACTTTGCTTTATGGAAAGCTGCCAAACCGAATGAACCTACTTGGGATTCGCCATGGGGTAAAGGACGTCCTGGTTGGCATATTGAATGTTCGGCTATGTCGAAGAAATGCTTAGGCGAGACTTTTGATATTCATGGTGGCGGTTCGGATTTACAGTTCCCGCACCATGAAAATGAAATTGCTCAATCAGAAGCGGCTAATGGTTGTACTTTTGCCAACACTTGGATTCATACCGGCATGGTGCAAGTTGATGCTGAAAAAATGTCTAAGTCGTTGGGTAATTTCTTCACCATTCGGGACGTTCTACAGCAGTATCGTCCAGAATCAGTACGATATTTCTTAATGAACGGCCATTATCGCAGTCAGTTGAGCTATACCGAAGCCAATTTACAAGCAGCAGATGCTTCCTTAGAGCGTTTATACACGGCCTTACGTGGAGTGGACTTAACTCTTGCCTCTGGCGAAGAGATAGATCTTCTTACTCAAGCAGAAGCTAAATTTGTTGAGTCGATGGATGATGATTTCAATGTTCCTGAAGTGCTACCAGTACTATTTGATTTAGCTAAAGAAGTGAATCGCTTGAAAGCCACTGATATGCCGAAAGCTGCGACCATTGCTATCAAGCTAAAAGAGCTGGCAGGCGTATTAAGCTTATTACAGCAAGATCCTGAAGAGTTTCTAAAGTCTGGCTCAGGGGACTCGGATGTTTCTGATGCTGAAATTGATGACTTAATTCAACAGCGCTTACAAGCTCGAACCGATAAAGATTGGGCAAAAGCTGATGAGATTCGAGACAAGTTGAATGAACTTAACATCGAGTTGGAAGATGGTGCTAGTGGGACTAGTTGGCGTCGTAAATAAATAGTCAACCTTTACGCAGTTGACTAAAAACGGATAACTCCCAGTCTCGTAATCCAACTACAAGGCTGGTTCCTTTTTTGTCATCAAGATCTAAACCTTTATCTTGCCTAAGAAGCGCTCTATATTCTAATGCTAACTCTTCCATTAATTGTTGTATTTTAAGATTGGAATCATCAGAGAGCATTCCTGAAATAAAAACAACTTTTTCATTTTTTTTGCTAAATGCCGATTGAAAAAATTCTTTTTGAATGTGCTTGGCAAAGAAGTTTTGTATCGGCCCACCCGGCTGCCAAGCAAATCTAGAGCTGACCTTTTTGCGTATTTGATTAAAGGGCAACAGCTCAATAAATTTGATTTTATCAAGCTTAGTTAAATAGCCAATTAACTCTATTTGATTAAAATCATACCGCTGTAACATCTCATCATAATTCCAACCAGACAAACACAATGAAGCCGTTAGCAGTAATTTTTTATCAGACAGCAACTCTTTTTCCTGTTGTAAGGTTAGCTCCGATATTTTGGTTTTGTTTTGCTGTGCGAGTTGAGCCAATTCAATCAAATCTAAATGAAGCCGCTCGCAGATAAGTTCTAATCGATCTAAATTAAATTTTTGCTGAGCAAACATGCGCTTAACATTAGCTTCGCTCATGGAAAGATCTCTTGCTAATTCCTTATAGGTAATTCCCTTAGCTTTAAGCTGGCTCTTTATAGCCAGAATTAAGTCGGATGTTTGGCTGCCCATAATTAAAAGGTTATAAATAATATACTTTAAAGTTATTCATATAATACTTTATTTTAATAAGTTGTCTATAGCTATGCTTTTTGTGATTCTGGCTGTGTCGCTACACACAACCAAGGATTTACTATGTTAAGCGTATATCAATTAAAGCCTAAGTTTCAGAATAGCCTAAGACCATCGGTCAACTGGTTAGCGGCTAAAGGCATCAGTGCCAATCAAGTTACTCTATTTGCATTGTTGCTTTCTATTGTTTCAAGCATGGCGTTAATTCTGCTTGAACAAGTCTCATTACTTTGGCTATTAGCACCCTTATTATTAATTCGCATGGCGCTGAATGCGATAGATGGGATGTTAGCGAAAGAGCATAAACAAAAGACTAAGCTAGGCGCTTACCTTAATGAAGTCGCTGATGTGTTATCCGATGTAGCATTGATAGCGACTTTAACCATCGTTCCTGAAATTAGCATATTGGCTTTGCTAGCTTTTGCTTTTATCGCCATTTTGACCGAGTTTGTTGGCGTAATGGGGCCCATGGTTTCTAGTGAACGCCAATATCAAGGTCCAATGGGAAAAAGTGATCGTGCGTTGTTAATTTCACTTATAGCTATTGGGCTAGCTGTATTTCCAAGTCTATCTATTTTTATTAATCCTATTTTAATGATTGCAACTTTATTTGCCGTATTAACGATAGTTAATCGTGTTAAAGCTGTGATCCAAGACAACCAATAGAAGGAGTTTATTATGATTTTTGACTTCGCAACCATGCTCCCTGTGTTCAAAGTATTTTTTGCCTTGGTGGTATTTTTATCGCTAGCCACGGTTACTTGCTTTTTTATCAATAAACGCAAAGCTGTGACAGCAGACGGCGGCTCAATGAAAAACGAATTGCAGTTACGGATTAATTCTTGGTGGGTCATGATAGGAGTGTTTGGGCTTTCTTTATTATTTGGTCCTATAACCACGATTTATCTTTTTGCCATTTTGAGCTTTGTGGCTCTTAAAGAATATTTTTCGATGACTCCTACTCGTAAGGCAGATCGTCAAGTTTTGTTTTGGGCCTATTTAATCATTCCTTTGCAATACTATTGGGTCGCTATTGGCTGGTATGGAATGTTTATTATTTTCATCCCTATTTATGCATTCTTGTTTATGCCATTTCGAATGGTGTTGGCTGGTGAAACCAAAAACTACTTAAAAGCTGCGAGTAATATTCATTGGGGCTTGATGTTAACGGTTTTTACATTAAGTCATCTAGCTTTTTTAGTGGTATTGCCATTACAAGGTGCAGAAGTAGAGCTAACCAATGGCTTGAGAGTTTCATCCGAAGGTGCAGCTTTGTTGCTATATCTAGTAGTGCTTACTCAGCTTAATGATGTGAGCCAATTTATCAGTGGCAAATTATTCGGCCATACTCCTATCACGCCAACGGTAAGCCCGAATAAAACTCGTGGCGGCTTAATTGGTGGCCTAATTTTTACCGGGTTATTAGGTGCTTTATTAGCAAATAGCTTAACGCCGATGGTTTGGTGGCAGGGTATGTTAGTCGGTTTTGGTATTTCTTTAGCAGGCTTCATTGGTGATATTTCTATGTCTGCAATTAAACGTGATGCCGGTATTAAAGACACGGGACAACTTTTACCGGGTCATGGCGGGATTTTAGATCGCTTGGATAGTTTAACTTTTACCGCGCCGCTATTTTTCCATTTGATGCACTACTATTTTTACTAGGAGTGACTATGAATACCTTAAAGCAAAATATCTTAAAGGCGAGTAATACAGTATTAAGGTTTTTATTCTTTATTGTGATAGTTCGTCCTTTAGTAAAAATCGTGATAGGGCTGCGTTATCACAGTCCTATTAACCTACCCAAAAATGGCAAGGCTATTGTAGTTGCCAATCATAATAGCCATCTTGATACCATGGTTTTGATTTCGATGATGCCATTAAGGTTATTGTCAAAAATCCAACCAGTGGCGGCGGCGGATTACTTTACTAAGAATAGATGGGTGAAGTGGTTTGCCTTGAAGATTATCGGCATCTTGCCAATAGTTAGGAATAAAATGGATGGGAAATCGGATAATCCTATTGAGTTATGCAAAGAGGCTCTTGAGCATGGAAAAATTTTAATCTTTTTTCCTGAAGGTTCCCGCGGTGAACCTGAAAAAATGTCTGAGTTGAAGTATGGCATTACAAAGTTGGCCAAAGAGTGTCCAGAGGTATCTATTTATCCTGTTTATTTACATGGGCTCGGAAAAGTGATGCCTAAAGGTGATGCAGTATTAGTCCCTTTCTTTTGTGATATAGCCTTTTCAGAGCCGATGAGTTTTCAGCAATATCAAGCTGATTTCTTTGAGGTATTAAAAGCTAGTTTTGAACAAATGCATGACTCTATTAAATACCCTGATTGGGGTTATGAATAACTATGTCAAATAGAGATAATAAAAATTTATTCAGTGGGCTTTGGGGTTTTGCCGAAGCCACTCTGTTTTTTATTTTGCCCGATGTTTTACTCAGTTACTTTGCGCTAAATAAAAAAGAACCTTTGTGGAAGTATTGTTTATGGGCCTTAAGTGGAGCACTGATTGGAGGCGCCTTACTTTATTGGCTAGGAGCCTTTTATCAAACAGTTTGGTGGCAACTTATAGAATTGGTTCCAGCCATCAATACAGACTTAATGAATAAAGTCGCGAGTTGGATGAGGCAGGATGGCCTGACTGCAATTTTATTAGGCCCAAGCCAAGGACTTCCTTATAAAACTTTTGCGGTGCAAGCCTTTGATAATGGAGTAGGTTTTTGGCAGTTTATGTTGATCAGTATTCCAGCAAGACTTATACGGTTTCTTTTGTTTGCCTATGTTGCAAGATTACTAAGTATGACTCTTATGAAAAATTTCTCTAGAAGAACATTGTTAGTCATATGGATGACAATATGGGTCATTAGCTACTTTACCTATTTTTCCATGTTTCCTTCATAGGCGCATAAAAAAGCCGCTAACCTCATATTGAGAGTGGCGGCTTGTTCAATCATTATTAATTAGTCGTGCAAGTGCTCGCAAGCAAATAATGTATTGCTCATTAGCATGGCGACGGTCATTGGGCCTACGCCACCTGGAACAGGGGTGATCCAAGATGCGCGTTCTTTGGCTACGTCAAATTCAACATCACCGGCAAGTTTACCGGTTTCTAAGCGATTGATGCCTACGTCAATTACGATGGCGCCAGGTTTGATCCATTCGCCTTTGACCATGTTAGGAATTCCAACACCAACTACAACAATATCCGCTTCGGAGACCTTTTTCGGTAAGTCTTTGGTTTTGCTGTGGCAGAAGGTGACGGTACAGCGCTCCATCAATAGTTCCATGCCCATTGGTCGGCCTACGATATTAGATACGCCAACGACTACTGCATCTTTGCCTACCAAGTCGATGCCAGTTTCTTTTAGCATCACCATCACACCATAGGGAGTACAAGGGCGCATGGTGGGCATTTTTTGGGTTAAACGGCCCATATTGTAGGGATGGAAGCCATCAACGTCTTTATCGGCCTTAATTCGCTCAAGAATGACATTGGAATCTAGGTGTTTTGGTAATGGAAGCTGCACTAAAATGCCATCAATTGCGGGATCGTCATTTAAAGAGTCGATCTGGCGCAATAATGAGTCTTGAGTAGTGTCTTCATCCATCACGAATTTTTGTGAGATAAAGCCGACTTTCTCGCAAGCTTCGACTTTTTTGCCGACGTAAATTTGAGAAGCTGGGTCGCCGCCAACCAATACTACCGCTAAACCCGGCGCGCGTAGCCCTTTATCCAGACGTGCATGGACTTTTTCGGCTAATTGAGACTTTACTTTTTCAGAAATGGCTTTGCCATCAAGAATTTGTGCTGACATGGTGAATAACTACCTAAAATAATTCAAATGAGCGTTTGAAAGTGCGATATTGTCGCAATATTTAGCTCTTTGCTCAATCCTTATTCAGCTTTTATTGCTAATTAGCAAATATCACTAAAAAATGCCTGAAAAAGTGTTGACGCATTTATTGGGAGTCAGTATTATTGCGCTCCCTGTTCGGGTTAGCCAGTTCTCACAAGTTTTTTACTAAGAGACGGGGCCGAATAAGGCAAAATCGGCGATTAGCGCAGTCTGGTAGCGCGCCTGCTTTGGGTGCAGGATGTCGGGAGTTCAAATCTCTCATCGCCGACCAATTTTTTAGTCATTTGTTATGTGGTATCGATTCAAATGCGCCCGTAGCTCAGCTGGATAGAGCAACGGCCTTCTAAGCCGTGGGTCGCAGGTTCGACTCCTGCCGGGCGCGCCATTTGCGTTTCGGGCAAACAAATGATGCAACGAATTATGGTGGGCGTAGCTCAGTTGGTAGAGCCCTGGATTGTGATTCCGGTTGTCGTGGGTTCAAATCCCATCGTCCACCCCATATTTTTAGCTTCGACTACCAAATCAGAAGCGTGAAATAACATAATACGGTTCGATGAGGGCTGTCGGGGCGTAAGCCCGCTAAAAGCAGTACGACATATGCGAGAGTGGTGGAATTGGTAGACACGCTGGATTTAGGTTCCAGTGCCGCGAGGCGTGAGAGTTCGAGTCTCTCCTTTCGCACCATTTACTTCTAATCAATTCAAGTAAATGGTTCTTAGATAATCCTTCATCAATAATTATGACAAAGTAATGACTATTGCTTTGTCTTTTTGCCGTTTGAAAATTATTAGGTTTAATCTTACGGAGATTAATAATGCAAGTTTCAGTTGAAACCAGCCAAGGTTTAGAAAGAATTTTAACAATAGATGTTCCTGCAGAGAACATTGACGGTGCAGTACAAAAGCGCTTACAAGATATGGCGCGTAATGTGAAAATGAATGGCTTCCGTCCAGGTAAGGTGCCATTTAGTGTTGTTAAGAAGCGTTATGGCGCTTCAGTTCGTCAAGAAGTATTAGGCGAAGTAATGCAACGTCATTATTTTGAAGCTGTACAGCAAGAAAAATTAATGCCTGCAGGCTACCCTCAATTAGAGCTAGTAGAAAACACAGATGGCGAGAACCTTAAGTTCACTGCTAAATTTGAAATCTATCCTGAAGTTCAATTAACTGCATTTGATAAATTAGAGATTACTGCTAAGACTGCTGAAGTAACGGATACTGATTTAGATGGCATGCTTGAAACATTGCAAGGTCAGCGTGCAACTTGGAAAGAAGTTAAGCGCAAATCTAAGAAAGGCGATCAAGTAGTAATCGACTTTACTGGTACCGTTGACGGTGAAGCATTTGCTGGTGGTGAAGCAAAAGAATTCCCGTTAGAGCTTGGTTCTGACAGCATGATCCCAGGCTTTGAAAAGCAAATCATTGGCGCAAAAGCGGGTGAAGACGTGAGCGTTGAAGTTGCTTTCCCAGAAGACTATCACGTTGAAGAGTTGAAAGGTCAAGATGCCGTGTTTGCTACTCACGTGCATACAGTCAATGCAAAAGAGTTACCTTCTTTAGAAGATTTAGCCGAAGCATTAGCAGCTGAAGATATTGATGCTTTAAAGTCTGATGTAAAAGACAATATGGAGCGTGAACTTCGTAACGCTTTAAAAGCTCAAGTAAAAGGCCAGGTAATGGACAAGTTAGTTGAGTCTCATGAGTTTGACGTTCCAAAAGCAATGATTGATCAAGAAATCGATCGTATGCGTCAAGAGATGTTACAGCAAATGCGTGCTCCACAGGGTGCCGACACTCCGGACTTACCTGCAGATTTATTTGAAGAACAAGCAAACCGCCGTGTGACTTTAGGTTTGGTTGTTGCTGAAATTATTAAAAGCGAAGAGTTAAAAGCGGACGAAGAAAAAGTACGCGCTCAAGTTGAAGAGTTAGCAGCTGTATACGAACAACCACAAGAAGTCATCGACTGGTATTATGGCGACCCTCAACGTTTACGTGAAGTTGAATCATTAGTACTTGAAGATACAGTGGTTGACTTGGTGCTAGAAAAAGCTAAAGTATCGGAAGAGTCTGTAAAGTTTGATGACATTATGAATAAAAAGTAATTCATAGCGTCAGTAGAATTAAAAAGCGGGCTAAGGCTCGCTTTTTTTATGAGTATTAAAAATATAAAAGAAAGTACCCAAAAGGATAATGCATGAACAACCCCAAAAATCCTATTATTACTAATCAAGAGTCAATTGTTACCGACCCATATGCTGGCGGTTTGATTCCGATGGTAGTTGAGCAAACCTCTCGTGGTGAGCGCTCATATGATATTTATTCGCGTTTATTAAAAGAACGCGTCATTTTCTTAGTAGGCCCTGTAGAAGATTATATGGCCAATTCAGTCGTCGCTCAGATGCTATTTTTAGAGTCAGAGAATCCTGAGAAAGATATTTATTTGTATATCAATTCTCCAGGTGGTGTTGTGACAGCTGGGATGGCGATTTATGACACCATGCAGTTTATTAAGCCTGATGTCAGCACGGTTTGTATTGGTCAAGCGGCCAGTATGGGTGCCTTCTTATTAACTGGTGGTGCAAAAGGTAAGCGTCATTGTTTGCCAAATTCTCGTATGATGATTCACCAACCATTAGGCGGATTCCAAGGGCAAGCGTCTGATTTTGAGATTCATGCAAAAGAAATTATTGACTTGAAAAAGCGTTTAAATGGAATTATGGCCAACCATTGTGATCGTCCTATTGAAGATTTAGAGCGAGATACGGATCGTGATAATTTTATGACGGCTGAAGAAGCGGTAGAATATGGCCTAATTGATTCGGTTATTAATTCGCGAAAGTAAAGTTTTATAAAGATTAAAAGCCTGTTTTTGCAGGCTTTTTTTATATCTGTTCCAAAAGCGGTTCAATGCTAAATAATTTGTAACAAGTTTACAATTGAATTGTCCAATCTTAGAAGGTTTACTGCACCATATGCTTTCAACCTTGGGGACACCAAAAGCATGGAAAAGCAATATCGGCGGTTAAGTTTCATTGAGCGTTTAATTTCTCGTTTTGCTTGGGTAAAACCTGGTGAAGGAAGAAGCGTGTTGCTATTGTTTTTTGGTTTGTTTACCTTAATGTTCGCCTACTACTTGTTAAAAGTTATTCGCGATCCCTTGATTTTAAAAGATGGCACTGCGGAATTAAAAAGTTATACCACGGCGGCTCAAGCGGTGGTCTTGCTGTTCATCATTCCTTTCTTTACTCAATATTTTTATAAGTTTTCAAACGCTAAAGACAAAACTTTGTTCATTCGTAAAGTGGTGGTGATATTTGCCGGCTGCTTGTCAATTTTCGCTGTTGGCGTCGCTTTCAATTGGTCCATCAGTATTGCTTTTTATATTTGGTTAGGTGTTTTTAGCGTTATTTTAGTGTCGCTCTATTGGTCATTTTGTGCAGACTGCTTTAATGTCAAAAGCGGGCAGCGACTTTTTGCGATTATAGCCGTTGGCGGTTCAATCGGTGCTTGGTTTGGCGCTAAAGCTGCTGGTTGGTTATATCCTATTATTGGCGTATTGGGTCTTATATTTATATCTACAGTATTGTTATTGGCTTTAGCAACCATTATCAAAATCAGCATGAAGTCCATACCAGAAGATGCAAAACCGATTGATAAGTATGAGAAAGAAGCGCAAAAAGCAGAATGGCACCGCGGATTTGAATTGATATTTAAACGTAAATATTTATTGGCTATCGCAGTATTTATTACGTTATTAAATTGGATTAACTCAATGGGTGAGTATGTTTTAGCCAAGTTTGTTAAACAAGCAGTGGCTACTACGACAAAAGCTCCTGAATTGTTTATGACTGAGTTTTATTCCAATTATATTGGTTGGTTCACTTTAATAGGACTGGTACTTCAACTTTTTGTGGTGACCCGATTATTCCGATGGATTGGAGTGGGTACCTCAATTATGATTTTACCTTTTGTGATGATGATTAACTATGGCCTACTGTTCTTAATGCCCGTATTCACTATCGCCAAATGGACTTTGATTGCCGAAAACAGTGTTAATTACTCAATCCAAAATACGAGTCGTCATGCTTTATTTTTGCCTATTCCTCGTGAAGAGAAGTACTTAAGCAAGAATGTTATCGAGGCTTTCTTTTATCGATTCGGAGATCTGTTATACGCTGCTACCGTATTTATTGGAGTAACCTATTTTGATTTAGGCATTAGTGGTTTTATTGCTTTTAACTTTATTATGGCCTTGGGGTTATTTGGAGTGGCGATGTATATTCGTAGTGCCAATCAAAAGCAGTTGGATGACTCTGAACCTAATTCACCTCCAGTACTACATAATCCTATGGAGCCGCAAGTAGTGTCATCAGGCGCTAGGACAGTATTAACTATTCCTGAAAATACCTTTGTAGACCCTGATTTAGGAGACGCTATTCGTTATCGAATTGAGCCTATAAATGGTTCTTTACCAAGTTGGTGTCAGTTTGATTCGACAAACTTACGATTAAAATTAGAACCTCCAGTAGGCTATGTTTCATCAATCGATATTCGCTTAATAGCTTACGATTTTGATGGTCTGCAGGCTGATACAGAATTAAATATTCAAGTGGAGCAGCCTTAATAGTTAATTAAGGCGCTCTAGGATTAAATTTCTTCGTTTTAGGATGGAATCAATTTGTTTTCGATGAAGGTGTTTGCCCAGAGCTTTCTTCAAATTTTCCTTATCGAGTTTCAATAACATCTCTTTAAAGGCTGAAGATATATTATTTGGCGGCGTTAAGCGTTCTGATACCTCATTGTCATACTTTGGTAAGCTATTTTTTACTCTAAATGCCCGAGTATGATCTATCAGCCAAAGCTGCGCATCATCTTCCGTATAAAGTTCGTTGCCTGTATTTCGATCTTCGTTGTAAATAAGCCAATCGAATATTTGCATTAATTCTCGGCCCGACTCTTTAGTACAATAACCCTTAAGTTTGCGCTTTTCTTCGATTAGTTGGGTGTTACTCACTGAGTCTTCTACCCAATACTGTAAAATTCCGTCTTTGCCGTCATGCTTGTATTCCATAACAAACGGAACCATATTTAATCCTAATAATCGGTCTAGTTTGTAAGCAGCTAAATCATAAATATATCTATCCGCAAAATTACCAGCTTTACCCCAACGCTTATCTTCAAGCTTCTTATCGGTATCTAAGTATTTAAAGATGGCTCTATGTTGCTTGCCATTCAAATCGAATGTTAAACGGATTGGATTGGTATAAAAGTCGCCTAACTCTTTCTGGGCGGTTACTTTTGCGTTTTGGTAATAATTGATTAGGTACTCGTCGGTAAAGCCGTTAGGACTAACTGGCTTACGCACGGGATCAACCATTGGCTGCTTGTTTTGATCGTCATTAATATTGAGGACTTTCAATTGATTATTAGTAATGTCGACTACACTAGGATTTCCTTTGTAATAAGCCTGTGACATACCAGTATCTAGCATAATGACTTTGCCACCAAAGCGTGAACGAACCTGTAAGCTATCGTCAGGTGTGTGACCTAGGAATATTTGGTTGGCGTTAAAATAATTTAAAACCTCATTGACGGTATTTTCCTCTGAGTATTCGTGACAGTACATATTGCCGCGATACCAAGTAGGGCCAAAGGAGCTGAAAAGCAATGAGTCGGCTAACTTAACAAACTTCTTTGCCTTTTTTATAGTCGAACGTTTCTTTAATGCGCGGCTTTGTATTTTGCCATCTACCAGTGCTTGGGCAACATCGCGTTGTTCGTACTTGCTAAAATAGTATTTAAATAGTCCTGCATCGATCAACTCACGCCACAGGCGACTGTACTCTTCTAGATCTTGTAATAATTGAGCATTAATCTCCTCAACGTTTTTATTGGTTCTAGGTAGTTCTTGAGAAAAGCCACCATGGGCAAATAGTTTATTTTGAATTTTTAAGATTATATTTTTTTTAAGCAGCCACTGCCCGTACTTCCCATCAGGTGCATAAGCATTAATGTGGCCGAAAAAACCTGGCGGATACAGCTTATTAAATTTAGCTAAACTCTCTTCGGTATCATCCTTCTTTGAATATCGTAAATAATCTTCATAAACTTCTTTTCTTAATTCCTTTGGTTCATCGCCTGCGAAAGCTGCAAACTCGGCTTTTGAGACGTATCGCAAATCTCCTCGAATATTCATGACTTCATGATTACCTAAAGCCATTTCAAACGCGCCACCAGCTTCTTTAGCTTGTTGTTCTAGCAGCATGTAAAAATCTAGAATTTGTCTTGAGTCTGGGCCTCTATCAATTAAGTCGCCAAGACTAACTAAAATTCTATTCCCCGCCATCCAATTGCCATCATCATCGATGATTTGAGCTTTTTTTAATAGCTTAAACATGGTTGCAAAATCACCATGTACGTCAGCTATCACCGTTATTGGTCGAGT
This sequence comes from uncultured Kangiella sp., assembly GCA_947503435.1. GTDB lineage: Bacteria > Pseudomonadota > Gammaproteobacteria > Enterobacterales > Kangiellaceae > Kangiella. Next base: position 242,299 of record CANNDL010000001.1, read on the forward strand.
ACCGATTTGGTCAGGGTTATTTGTATCAACCTTGCTCGCACTAATAGTAGTTAAATTAATTGATTGCTCTTTGGCTGTAGAGGCGCAAGAGGTGAGGGTAGCAGCAGCGACTGTGGTGAATAAAGTAGTCCCTAACGAAACCACCCGAAGTTTAGTAAACATGAATCACTCCTTATGACTCTAATAGCTCAAAATTAGCATACTTTACAGAACGGCAGAAGCATAAAAAGATTCAAGTTGTTTCAGATTTGAGCAGATTTACTGAAAATTTACGCTATGGGCAGTATTTTTCTTTTGTTGCCCTCTAGATTTTGTTAATGTTATCTCATATAGAAAGAAATAATTTGAAGGTTTAGGATTGATCCCCATTATGAGGTATTAATCGTAAGTCCAACTAGACTGAGGGTCTGATGAGCGACAATTCTGATAAAAAAACACTCTATTGTTCATTTTGTGGAAAGAGTCAGCATGAAGTTAAAAAACTAATTGCTGGTCCCCGCGTATTTATCTGTAATGAATGCGTGGATTTATGTAATGACATCATTATAGAAGAAGTTAAAGATATTGCCGCGAGCAGTAATTCTCGTGATTTACCATCGCCGAAAGAGATAAGTGACTTTCTAGAAGAATACGTTATCGGTCAAGATCGTGCTAAAAAAGTACTTTCAGTAGCTGTATATAATCATTATAAACGCTTGGAAAATGAGCCGAATTCTTCTGAAAACCAAGAAGTTGAATTAGGCAAAAGTAATATTCTTTTAATAGGCCCCACTGGTTCTGGTAAAACGTTATTAGCAGAAACTTTGGCCCGTATGTTAGAAGTGCCATTCACTATGGCTGATGCGACGACGCTAACCGAAGCAGGTTATGTTGGTGAAGACGTTGAAAACATTATTCAGAAGCTTTTGCAAAAATGCGATTACGATGTTGAAAAAGCTCAACGGGGTATCGTATACATTGATGAAATTGATAAAATTTCTCGCAAGTCTGATAATCCATCAATTACCCGAGACGTTTCTGGCGAGGGAGTGCAACAAGCTTTACTGAAGTTAATCGAAGGTACAGTGGCTTCGGTTCCTCCTCAAGGTGGCCGAAAACACCCACAGCAAGAGTTTTTGCAAGTAGATACCAGTAACATTTTATTTGTTTGCGGTGGCGCATTTGCAGGTGTTGAAAAAATCATTCAAGAACGCACTGAAAAGGGCGGTATTGGTTTTGGTGCAGATGTAAAAGAAACTCATGATGGCAAAGCAATTGGTGAGATGCTAAAGAATATTGAGCCGGATGACTTAGTAAAGTTTGGTTTAATTCCAGAGTTTATAGGCCGTTTACCAATTGTAGCAACTCTTCAAGAGCTAGATGAGCATGCTTTAGTCAGGATTTTAACTGAGCCGAAGAATGCATTAACTAAGCAATACAATAAATTACTGATGCTTGAAAACGTAGAACTAGAATTTCGCAAAGATGCATTGCAAGCAATCGCTAAAAAAGCAATGCAACGTAGAACGGGAGCCCGTGGTTTACGATCTATCCTTGAAGAAATTTTATTAGACACCATGTATGAATTACCTTCGCTAGAAAATGTTAGCAAGGTGTGTATTGATGCAGCGGTAGTAAAAGGTGAGGCTGAGCCTTTATTGATTTATGATTCTCAGGTAAAAGCAGCTTCAGAATAACTTTTCTATTAGCATCAATCTCTTAAACAGGGCTCATCCTGAGCCCTAATGAATGCTGTAATAATTATTAACTATAGTAGGTTAATAAAAAGAACCAGGATAAAAGCTCAATGCAAAGCGATACTCAAGAAACAATTGTAGAAACTCATAATAAGCAACTACCTTTATTGCCACTAAGAGATGTGGTGGTGTTTCCTCATATGGTTATACCCCTATTTGTCGGACGTGAAAAATCCATATTGGCTTTAGAAGAAGCGACAAATGGCGATAAGCAGGTCATGCTAGTGGCGCAAAAAGAAGCGTCGGAAGATATGCCAGAGCCAGATCAAATTTTTGATTATGGTTGTGTTGCGACCATCTTGCAGATGCTTAAACTACCTGACGGTAATGTAAAAGTATTAGTGGAAGGTGTGCAGCGTGCGAAAGTAGTTCAATATACAGAAACTGAACCGATGTACGTGGCAGAAGTTGAGACAGTAGCTAATGTATCACTTAATCCTTCAGAAGAAGATGGTTTGGCCCGTGCAGCACTGTCTAATTTTGATAAATACGTAAAGCTGAATAAAAAAGTTCCAAGCGAAATCTTAACTTCGCTTTCGGGTATCGATGAGCCAAGCCGTTTAGCCGATAGCATAGCAGCCCATATGGCACTCAATATTCAGGATAAGCAACAAATCCTAGAAATGCATAATACTTCGGAGCGTCTTGAGCACTTGATGAGCAAGATGGAAGGCGAAATGGAGCTGTTGCAAGTTGAAAAGCGGATTCGTAGTCGCGTTAAGAATCAAATGGAAAAGAATCAACGCGAATATTATTTGAATGAGCAGATTAAAGCTATTCAAAAAGAACTTGGCGAAGGTGAAGAAACTGCTTCTGAACACGAAGAGATAGAAAAGAAAATTAGTGAATCGGGCATGACCAAGGAAGCTAAGGAAAAAGCCGAAGCCGAATTGAAAAAATTAAAGATGATGTCACCTATGTCAGCGGAAGCTACGGTTGTCCGTGGTTATATAGATTGGTTATTAGGAGTACCTTGGAAGAAGCGCTCCAAAGTTAAACACAACTTATCTAACGCTGAAGACACCTTGAATGCAGATCATTATGGTTTGGAAAAAGTTAAAGAACGTATTTTGGAGTATCTCGCGGTTCAACAGCGTGTGAAAAAGTTGAAAGGGCCAGTGTTGTGTTTAGTGGGGCCTCCGGGCGTGGGTAAAACCTCATTGGGTCAATCCATCGCTAAAGCCACTGGTCGTAAGTACGTTCGCATGGCCTTAGGCGGTGTACGAGATGAAGCTGAAATAAGAGGGCATAGACGAACTTACATTGGCGCCATGCCGGGTAAGATTATGCAGAAGATGAGCAAATCTACAGTTAAGAATCCATTATTCTTGTTAGATGAAATTGATAAGATGGCAATGGATATGCGTGGTGATCCTTCTTCAGCTTTACTAGAAGTGCTAGACCCTGAGCAAAACCATACTTTTAACGATCATTATTTGGAAGTGGATTATGATTTGTCAGAAGTGATGTTTATCGCTACTTCAAATTCCATGAATATCCCAGCACCGTTGTTAGATCGGATGGAAGTCATTCGTATTCCAGGTTATACCGAAGATGAAAAAGTAGAAATTGCCACTCGTTATTTATTGCCTAAACAGATGAGTAATGCTGGTCTACGTGAGAATGAATTGCAACTTTCAGAATCAGGTATCAGAAGTATTATTCGCTTCTATACTCGTGAATCAGGCGTGCGTAATTTAGAACGTGAGCTTGCAAAAATTTGCCGTAAAACGGTAAAAGAACAACTGCTTGCTAAGAAAGAAAAGAAAACTATTAAAGTCCATAAAGGTAATATCGATAAATACCTTGGTGTTCAACGATTTGATTATGGTAAAGCGGGCGACAACAACGAAGTTGGTCAAGTCACTGGTCTAGCCTGGACATCCGTAGGCGGTGAATTATTAACGATTGAGTCTGTTATTGTCGATGGTAAAGGTAAAACTAGTTTTACAGGTCAACTTGGCGATGTGATGAAAGAGTCGATTCAAGCGGCAATGACTGTGGTAAGGAGCCGTTGTTTAGCGCTAGGTATTGAACCCGACTTTTATGAGAAGAAAGACATTCACGTCCACGTTCCAGAAGGCGCCACACCGAAAGACGGTCCTAGCGCAGGTATTGGCATGTGCACAGCATTAATTTCTAGCTTAACCAAAATACCCGTACGCAAAGATGTGGCTATGACGGGAGAAATTACTTTGCGCGGTGAAGTTTTGCCAATTGGCGGTTTAAAAGAAAAGTTATTAGCCGCTCATCGAGGTGGTATTAAAACCGTTATGATTCCAAAGGACAATGAGCGTGATCTAGCAGATATACCAGCTAACATTAAAAAAGATTTAGAAATAAATTGCGTGAAGTGGATCGATGAAGTTATTGATATTGCTTTGGAGCGTCCGCCAGAGCCAATTAGTCGAACCGATGAAAGTAAACCTAAGGCTGCTACTAAGAAGTCTAGCAAGTCTGAGGATATCCATCCTCACTAGTAGTAGTAAGTGATTGAAATTTGCGCAAAAGCCTTGTATTTAAAGGTTTTTGCGCCATTTCTACGAAATTTCCTTGACACCTCAAAGTGCAAGTTGCTATAACAAACAACCTCATTAAGAACCAATGACAATCAAGTTGGTTTTAATAGTAAAAAAACATCTTAATAACTCTAGAATTAAGGGGAAAGAGAGTGAATAAATCAGAATTAATCGATGCAATCGCAGCAGGTTCAGACATTTCTAAAGCAGCTGCAGGTCGCGCATTAGACTCAATGATCGGTGCAGTAACTGAGTCATTACAAAAAGGTGAATCAGTGTCATTAGTAGGTTTCGGTACCTTCGCTGTAAAAGAGCGTGCTGCCCGTCAAGGTCGCAACCCGCAAACTGGCGAAACTATCCAAATTAAAGCTGCAAAAGTTCCTGGATTTAAAGCTGGTAAAGCGCTTAAAGACGCGGTAAACTAGCCGCCGTTTTCTGGGTGGTTAGCTCAGTTGGGAGAGCATCGCCCTTACAAGGCGAGGGTCACTGGTTCGAGCCCAGTACCACCCACCAAGATTCTTTATCATTCATTTGATAACTAGAATCAGTCTTTTAAGTGACCCTGAACATATCTTAAAAGACTAAGCTGGAGCGGTAGTTCAGCTGGTTAGAATACCGGCCTGTCACGCCGGGGGTCGCGGGTTCGAGTCCCGTCCGCTCCGCCATTATTTAAAAACGCGCCTCAGGGCGCGTTTTTTGTTCAAGCGACTTCTGCGAAGCTATATGTCTTCGTTAAAGATTTGCTAGTAAATGCTTAGCGCCATTGCACAAGTTATGCCGCATTCTGCAAATTCTTATAAGTCCTTTGTAATTAATATAATTAAAGCTCTATAAAATTGTGCTTTTGTAAGTTAAATAAAATGTAGGTACATAGCTATGATGCTAGAAAGAATACAGCAGAAAATGGAAGGACCAGCGATGAAAGTGGTGTTGGCGATCATCATCATTTTCTTTGTGTTTGCTGGTTACTTTGGGGCAAGTATTGTTGCACCAGGTAATGAGCAGGTTGCGAATGTTGATGGCGTTAGTATTACTTCAGCAGAAATTGATAACGTCATTCAAAATCAAAGACGTCAAAATCCGAATTTCGAACAACAGTATCCAACCGAAGCTAGTAAGGCATTATTACGTGAACAGGTACGTAATCAATTAATCAACGATCGCGTTTATAGCAACAGTATTGATAATGCGGGTTTAACTGCATCAAAAGAGCAAATTGTTGCACAGATTCATAGCATGCCAGAGTTTCAGTTAGGCGGTGAGTATGATCCGGAAACGGCTAAAACTATCATGGCACAAAATGGTATTAGCGATTCTCGTTTATATGCTATTGCTAAAAATCAAATTGTTCGTGATCAATTCAGTAAAGGTGTATCTGAAACTGGTTTTGTAACAGATAAAGAAATCGAAGCTTTTTACCGAATCCAAGAACAAACTCGCGATGCTCGCGTTTTGACCGTTCCTAAAGCTAAGTTTTCTGATGATGTAACCGTAACGGATGAAGAAAAACAAGCTTATTACGATGAGCATAAACTTGAATTTGAACAGCCTGAGCAAGTTAATTTGCAATACTTGGTAGTCTCGAAAGATAAATTAGCTGAAGCACTTAAAGTCTCAATAACAGATGAGCAAGTTGCAGATTTTTATAACAATGATACTAATAAAGCGGAGTTTGTTTCGCCAGATAATATTCAAGTGGCTCATATTTTAATCGCTAATGAAGAGTCAGATGCTGAAAGTAAAGCGGCAGATTTATTGGCGCAAATAAATGCTGGTGCAGACTTTGCAGAATTAGCCAAAGAACACTCTAGCGATAGCTTTAGTGGTGCTGAAGGTGGTGTATTGCCAGAAACGCAAGCGCACGCGGGTAATTCAGGTTGGGTTCCAGAGTTTGAAGTTGCTGCCCTAGCACTGACTACTCCTGGGCAAGTATCTGAGCTGGTTAAAACAGATTTCGGTTATCACATTATCAAGTTACTTGAACGTAAAGCTGGGGATTCTCAAGCCCTAGTGGATGTGGCTGAAGAAATTAAATCTCGCATTGCTCAAAGCCAAGCTGAAACAGAATTTTTTAAAAAGAAAGCTCTTTTAGATGATGCTTTGTTTAGTACTGAAACAATTGAAGCTTTAGCTAAAACTGCTGAGCTTGAATTAATGGAAAGTGGATTTTTCCCTTCAAGTGCTGCGCCATTAGATTTAAATCATCCAGCTTTAATTGAACAGGCATTTAGTGAGCGTAATATCCAGTCAAAAGAAATTTCTGATGAGATTAATATCGGCGAACAAGCTATTGCTTATATTGCTGTTAAAGACCATCAGGCAGCAGGTATTAAACCAATTACTGAAGTTGATACACAAATTGTAAATACGCTCACTCAAGAAAAAATTACTGCTGATACTAATGCATACGCTGAATCTATTAAGAAAGCTTTAGAAACAGACGAATCGGTCGATGCTTTATTGGCGGACAAGGAAATTGTTTGGATTGAGAACAATAGTTTTGGTTCTCGTGATGCGAGTTTAAGTCCAGAGCTAGCTTCTGTTTTGTTTAAGCAAGTTGCTCCGTCAGAGAAGCCGTTAATTGCAGTTGAAAATTTATTTTCAGGTGATGTAGCGGTAATTGAATTGCGCAAAGTAAATTATCCGGATGTATCGCTACTGGATGATGCTAAAAAGCAACAACTTAAATCGTTACTTGCAAACCTTAACTCACGTAATGATTTTAATAATCTAGTTGGCGAGCTTCGCGAAAAGAGCGACATACAATAACTTGTAAGCAACAAAAAAAGCCTCGTTTAACGAGGCTTTTTTTGTGCTATTTTTTATTTTGTTTTAATCCTTAACCGCTTTTTTATATCCAGCCGAAGCTGCCAGTAGCTTTTGAGTATAGGGGGATTGCGGTTGGCTAAACACCTGATTAACGGGGCCATACTCTTCCTGTACACCTTTATGCATTACTAACACCTTATCGCTAAAGTGCTGTACTAAACCTAAATCGTGGGAAATAAATACGTATGCAAGCTGTAATTCTTCTTGTAAATCTAAGAGTAAATTAATAATTTGCGCTTGAACTGAAACATCTAAAGCAGATACGGGTTCATCAGCAACTATTACTTTAGGGTTTAGCATTAATGCTCTAGCGATAGCGATTCTTTGGCGCTGGCCTCCAGAAAAAGTATGGGGATAACGTTCGGCATATTCAGAACGAAGTCCAACTAGCTCTAGAGCTTGGCGGATTTTTTGTTGAATTTGTATGCGGTTGTCGTTTTTTGCATTAAGCAGGGGTTCGGCAAGAATTTGTGCAATGGTTGCCCTAGGATTAAAAGATGTGCGAGGGTTTTGAAAAACCATTCTGATCTCTTTATACCAAGGGAACTTCTTATCTTCTAAGATGTTTTCGCCATTAAAAAATAACTGTCCAGAATCAGGCTTTTCTGCACCAACCAAAAGTCTAGCTAAAGTAGATTTTCCAGAACCAGACTCTCCAACTACTGCTAGCGTTTGCCCTGGGTTTATTGAAAAACTAGCGCCTTTTAAAACTTCTAAATGACGTTCTTTAAAAGGATTATTGGAGACCTTATATGACTTCCTTAATAAATTTGCTTTAAATAAATTCGCCATTATTTACTTTCCTGCTTGGCTTCTTCAATCAAAGGGAAGTGACAACGGACCTGGCGACCGTGCAAGCTTTTTAGTTGAGGCATTTCAACGCACTGACGACTGGCATAAGGACAGCGAGGCCCCAAGTTACAGCCAACAGGCAAATGCCTCATAGGGGGGGTTGTACCGGGTAAATTATACAGGCGGCGGCCTTTCTTATAGTGCATGCCAAAGTGTGGAACACTGTCGAGCAGTGCTTTAGTATAAGGGTGATAAGGCTCGGTAAGGAGCTTGTAGGTTTTTGCCGACTCAACCACTTGCCCTGAATACATGACATGAACTTTTTCACTGGTTTCCGACAAGATAGAAAAGTCATGAGTGATAAGCATTAAAGCCATATTTAGATCTTGATTAAGCTGCATCAATAAATCAAGAATTTGAGATTGAACGGTAACGTCTAGCGAAGTAGTCGGCTCATCTGCAATTAATAATTTTGGTTTGCATGCAAGCGCCATAGCGATCATTACTCTTTGATTCAAACCGCCTGATAATTGATGAGGGTATTCTTTGTAGCGCCTTTTAGCATCTTGAATCCCGACGGAGGCTAATAACTCTAATGAGCGATCGCGGCATTGCCTAGAGTTGCCACCACCATGAGAACGTACAGTTTCATCCAACTGATAACCGATTGTTAGCGCTGGGTTTAAGCTAGAGGTTGGATCTTGAAAAATGATAGAAATATTGTCGGTTATCAAGCGTTTGCGCTCAAATGGCGACATCCGGTTTAAATCTTGGCCCTCTAAGGTAAATAAATCAGCCTGTGCTATTGCCGACGGAGATAGTAGATCGGCTATAGCTAATGCCATAACGCTTTTTCCAGAGCCAGATTCACCGATTACTCCAATAACTTGCCCGGGATCAATTTTAAACTTGAACTTGTCTACAGCGGTAACTAACCCGTGATCGGTTTTAAAATTTACGCTGAGGTTTTCAATATGTAATAAATGCACTGGCTAACCTTATTGGTTCAATTGGGGATCTAGGGCATCGCGAAGCCCATCGCCTACCAAATTGATTGATAGAATGGTCAAGAATATGGCAAGCCCCGGTAAAGCCATTGTCCAAGGAGCGTACTGAATATACGAGCGTGATTCGGCTAACATAGTCCCCCATTCGGCTAAGGGGGGTTGAGCTCCTAGACCAAGAAAGCCCAATGCCGCTATATCTAATAATGCTGTTGAAAAACTAAAAGTTAGCTGCACAATCACTGCTGGAACAATATTCGGGCCTACATGCTTAGTAAGTAATCGTATAGAGTTAGCGCCATCAAGCTTGGCTGCTATGCAATAATCTTTGCATAGCTCCTGTGAAATGCTATTTTGCGTGAGCTTAACGAACTGCGGAATTAAAACTAAAATAACCGCATAAACAGCATTGCTCAATCCAGGACCTATGATTGCTACTACGGCAATCGCTAATAAAAGTGAAGGCAAAGATAGTAGTAGATCCATTATGCGCATTAAGATACTGCGCAACAATGGCGGCAATAAAGCTGCAATAGCACCTATTAATACCCCAGTTCCGGCTGCAATTAATACAATAAACCCTGCTAAAAATAACGATAGCCGAGCGCCGTGTAATAGTCGAGAGAGCAGGTCTCTGCCCAGGTCGTCGGTTCCTAAAAAGTGAGTAAAGTTGCCACCTTGATTCCACACAGGAGGGTGAAAGCTACGACTACTAAATTGTTGTGCAGGATCAAAAGGTGCTATCCAAGGACCGATAATCGCTAGAAGAACGGCAGCCGCTAATATGATAGAGCCGAATAAAGCCCCATTGTTCTTACTAAACATTAACCAAGAGGGTTTTGCCTTAAAGTGTTTTAAACGCATTGAGAGGCCATTTACTTTCGCGTAATTCATTTAAGTATCCTTATGACAAAGGGCGGCGTTTTCTTGGGTCTAAATAATTAGCCATTATTTCTAGCATTAAATTAAATAGGATTACTAAGGAGGAAAGTGCAAGAATTCCGGCTTGAATGCTGGGGTAGTCTTGCCGAGATACTGAACTAAGTAGCCAACTTCCGACTCCTGGCCAGGCAAAAATATACTCAGCAATAATGAGGCCAGTCATTAAGATACTAATCTGCAATCCACCAATGGTGAGTAACGATTGCATGGCATTTCTTAAGGCGTGTATCCATATAATTCTATTTTCTGGTAAGCCTTTTGAACGAGCAGTGCGAATATATTCAAATTTCAAAATATTAACTAAAGAGGAGCGAGTCATGCGCGCCATTATTGCCATGGGAATCCAGCTTAAGGTTACAGCGGGGAGAACCAGGTGATTTAAAGCGTTGAAAAATGCGGCACTACCATAGTTATGGTTACTAATTAAAGTGTCTATCAGCATAAAACGAGTAATTGGTTGAATATAATAAGCATAGTCTATTCTGCCGGCAACTGGGCTAATACCTAGGTAAAGTGAGAAAAATAAAACTAGTAATAATCCCCACCAAAATACCGGCATCGAATAACCGACTAAGGTTGCGCTCATTAACCCTTTATCTAGCCAGCCACCACGATTTTTGGCAGCCATAATTCCAAAAAATAGCCCAACAAATATAGCCAGTATTAGCGAAAAACTTAGTAACTCGATAGATGCGGGAAAGTGTTTTAATAATTCAGTGAAAACGTCGTTGCCTGATAAATCTGAGTTGCCCCAATTGGCTGTTAATAAGTAGCCTAAGTATTCAAAATATTGTGGGAACCAATGAGTCGACTGATAGTCATGCAAAGGCGTTGTCGCTTGTTGACTGATGCCAAAAGTTAGAATGGTTAAGCCTAAAAAGCTAACTAGTGCAGTGATCAGTATTCGAAACAGCGATAGCAACATTAGAGTTGTTCCTGCTTGTTTTTTTGAGAATCAGGCAGTTTTTTTATATCCGTTGATTCCTGTGCGAAGTGGACCCCTTCGAAACTTAAAGTACCTAATGGCGATAAAGTCACACCCTTTATTTCATTTTGAATTAACATGTTGTTTGGGGTATGCGCAATGGGCAACCAAGGCTTGGCTTCTGCAAAAAGTTTTTGCGCCTGAATGTAGTAATCTTTACGTTTCTCGGGCGAAGTTTCTTGTCGGGCTTGTAATATTAGCTGGTCAAAATTGCGATCACACCAACGAGCATAGTTACTTCGATTTTGGCTGGCTAAACAACTTAGCAATGGAGTAAGAAAATTGTTCGGATCTCCATTGTCAGCATTCCATCCAAGTAGAACAGTTTGATGATGGCCTAGCCTAACTCGACGCAAAAAAGTACCCCATTGGTAGCTGACAATATTAGATTGTATGCCGATTTCTAATAAATCCTGTTGGATCATTTCGGCCATCTTACGAGCATTCGGATTGTAAGCTCTTTGAACAGGCATAGCCCATATATCTAATTCAAAGCCGGAGGAATAGCCAGCTTCTAATAGTAGTTGCTTGGCTTTTTCTGGGTTGTATTGGGTGCTTGTTAACTCATTGTCATATGCCCAGGAGCTTGGACCTAAAGGACCCTCGGCTTGAATCGCTTGGTTATCATAGACCGAGCGTATAATCGCTTTTCGATTTATTGCCAAACTAAGTGCTTGGCGTACTTTTACATTGTTAAAGGGTTCTTTTTCAGTATTGAAAGCCCAGTAAGCGACATTTAGTGCTGAGGTTTGAATAGATTTGATCGAATCATCTTGATTGGCAAGTTTTATATGAACTGGTAAAGGGTAGCGCATCATGTCGCATTCACCAGCTGAAAATCGCGCAAATCGCATCGCAGGATCAGGGGTTATTGCGTAGACTAAATTTTTTATAGGGCTTATATATGCGAAGTGCTGATCAAAGCGTTTGAATCTTAAGTAAGAGTCGGTTTCATAAGCTACATACTGAAAGGGGCCAGTGCCTATTGGGTTCTTATCAAATAACTCTAGCTGCTCCTTTTGCATTAAAAAGTCAGAATACTCTTTTGACTGAATAGGTAGAAAAGGAGTTGCTAATATAGAAAGGAATGGGCTTTCGGGGCGAGTGAGTTCAATTTCTACTTGGTAATCATCAATTTTTTTGATATTTCGAATTAAGGTTCCAAGCCCTTGTCCCTTAAAATAAGGGTAATTAGCACCATACAGGGCATGCAAAGGGTGGCTTGGTTGTTTTTGCCGATTGATGCTGAAAATCACGTCATCGGCATTAAATTCTCTGTTCGGACTAAAGTATTGATTTGAATGGAATTCCACCCCTTGTCTAAGCTTAAAGCGGTATTTGGTACCGGTTTCATCAATAGTCCACTCTGTGGCCAAACTGGGTCTAAGTTCAGTAGTCCCAGGCTGGTAATCAATTAGCTGGTTATAAATAGTTGCGCTGGCAGCATCTATGGTTGTTCCAGAGGTGCTGGTTTGTGGATTCAAGGTTATTGGGCTGCCCTCAGCACAATAAATCAGAAGCTGCGAATTTTTCTTATGGGCAGGCGCTACTGACTGCTCGCAACCTACTATGAAGATTATCGAAGCTAGAATGATTGCTTTTGTAATTGAGGTTCTGAACTCAGATACAAAACTCATTGTTATTTTTGCTTTAAGACTCAATGGCTTATCATAACAAGTTTCTTTGGAATCACCTAGAAAACTGGCCGATGTGTTAAAAAGCTAACAAATTGTAATTTTATTTACATGGCTGGGTCATAATTACTGTAAGCTAAATGTAAATACTTGTGTTTCTTAAGAAAAATCAGAGAGATCAAGTTGAAAGGGCTATTTTATTTACCTATACTGGAATACTCGCCGAAATTTAACTGGTTGTTAATTTTGGGGATTCGCCCTTTAATGGCGGGGCTTGGGGCCACCTCTTATAGGATAAATAGCCCACTTTACTGTTGAGCCGAAAATAATATGCTTGAAAGCGCTTGTTATAAGATGTTTTCTAGCGCTAAATACGATTGAATAGATAAGGCAAAATGAAGAAGATAATCGCAATCTTATCCAGTTTGATAGGGATATCTAGTGCTCCTATGATGGCGCAAGATGATATGCCTTTGCCTAATGATTTGTTTAAAGAATTTTCTCAACTGTCTGAGCAAAGCCTGAATTCTAATCTTGCAGGCTTGAAATCAACCTCTTTATATATAGAACAAGAAACACAGAGTCATTTATTGAGCTTAAAGAGCGACAGTTCTTCACTAGCAGACCCTAACGGACAGTGGTCGGTATCATTTGATTTAAACCGCTTAGGACTTTCTGATAATCAATTTGATTTTGATTCTCAATTTAATGTTAATGAGCAACCAAGTTATGATTGGGAATTAGGGACTAGTCTTGTTTCTCCCGATCAAACCTCTCGCTTTTACGTGAACTACGGTAACCGCAAAGTACCAATTTCTATCAGTTTTGATGATAGCCCCAATAGTTTTCCTAGCTTGCAAGAGGAAGCTTTGAATGTCGGTTTTGAACAAAAATTAAATGAAAGCTGGGCAGTCAGCATCGCTTATTTAAAGGAAAATAACGATTATCAATCGCTCGCAGCCAGTAATTTAGTGGATACTTCACACCACCAACTGAATTATTTGTTTGATTTTAATAATAGTAATAAATTGGAGACGGTTAATTTCTCTCCTTTTAATCATGATTTGAACCAGGCTGGCTTTTTAGATGATATTTCTGCGATTCAAATTAAGGTGTCAAGACAGATGAGTGATTCGTTAGTGTTAAGTGCGAGTGCTTCGCAAGGCGAATCGGATTATATTTCTGGACTAGAATTGAATGATTTCTCCTCACCATCTTCACCATTAGTAAATGAAGCGTCGCTAAAATCGCAACAGCTAGCACTAGAAGGCCAATATCAGCTTAGTGAAAGCTGGTCTTTAGATGCTAATATTGAGCACCAAATTGATCAGCTAAGTGCAATTAAGAACATTAATTCAAATGATTTTAGCCAACTTGATGCAACTACATTAGATATAGGAGTGCAATACCAATCTAATTGGGATCAAGTGGGCGTAGTTATTCGAATTGATTTGATGAACTTGCTTGGCGTTAGTCAGGCACAAGCGGGTCAGATGGGCTTGGATCAAAATGGCTTGAAGCCATTTAGTTTTGATAGCCCTAAATACATTAAAGTTAGCGGCAGTATTAACTTCTAATTGTTTATAAAATAGGCACTTTTTTGTTTTTTTGCACTCTTAACAATTAGAACAACAAATTTAACCGAGGGTTAATCGAAATAATCGCCATAAAGCCTCATTAGTTTGTTGACCGATATATGCTTTGACTTTATAGTTGGTCTCTTTGTTTTCTCAGAGTGGCCAATCTAAGGCTATTTTAAAAGAATTTTATAAGAAAGGATCTTTTTTAACCCTTTTTTATAAAGCAACCGTTTATACGGTTGATAACAATAGATTTCTAAGTTGAAATTTGGGTATGTATATGAAAAAAATATTAACATTGAATAAAACAGCGTTGGCCGTTATCACTGGCGCTTTCTTAGGAGGAACAGCTGTTGCTGGGCCATTCGAATCTTCGGTGAGCGTTGAAAAACGTATCGATAAAGCGGCTGTAGGATCTCAAGCTAAAGTTGACAGACTTGCTGAGCAAGCTGCTGATGCTGCTTTTGAGTATCGTAATACATTAAGCCGAGTTGACAGCTTAGAGACATTTAATACTCAGCTAAGACGTCAAGTATCTAGCCAAGATACCTCTATCACCAATATGGCTTCTGAGATGGAATCTATCGATGAAACTGAAAAAGGTGTACTTCCTTTAATGGATGAGATGATTAACACATTAGAACAGTTTGTGGCGCTTGATATCCCATTTAATTTAGACAAAAGAACGCAACGTATCGCTGAGTTAAATCGTATGATGGATGATGCAGACGTTTCGGTTTCTGAAAAATATCGTAAAATTCTTGAGGCTTATCAAATTGAGATGGGCTACGGAAACGTAATGCAAGCAGATTCAGGTTCAATTGACCGTGACGGTCAAAATGTTGAAGTTGATTTCTTGCGCGTTGGTCGAACTGCTTATATCTACTTATCTAAAGATCGTTCTAGTGGTCGTTACTGGAATAAAGCAGACAAGCAATGGGTCGATTTACCAAGTGAATATATCGAGGAAGTTGGCGAAGCTATAAAAATGTCAGACGGTATTGTTCCAGTTGAAATGTTTAAGATCCCAGTAGCAGTAGCGGAGGCAGCGCAATGAAAAAAATAATCACTTTATCTTTGGCTGCAATTGTGGGCTTAACAGCTAACTTATCTACGAATGCAGCTACAACTCTTGATGATTTATTACGCGAAGTTCGTAATCAAGAGCAATTACAGCAGCAAGTTAACGCACAACGTGAAGCTGATTTCCGCGCTAATAAAGCTACGCAGGAGCGTAAATTACGTGATGCACGTGCTAAATTAGCAGCAGCTGAAGCTACCGCTAACCGTTTGCAAGCTCAATTCCAAGCAAATGAGCTTCGTTTAACTGAGTTAGAAGAAGAGTTACGTGCAAAGCAAGGTAACTTGGGTGAGTTATTTGGTGTGGTTCGTCAGGCTGCTAATGGCATTCAAGGTGATATGACGGCTTCAATTATTAGCGCTCAATACCCTGGACGTGGTGCTTTACTAGCTGGGTTGAATGACTCTGGTACTCCAAGCATGACAGAATTACGTGATTTCTATGTATTGCTATTACAAGAAATGACAGAGCAAGGTAAAACAACTTCATTTACTACTGACGTGGTAAATAAAGAAGGTATTACTGAATCTCAAACGGTTAAGCGTATTGGTGCATTCAACTTATTACAAGGCGGCGAATACTTAGATTTTGAAAATGGAAAAATTAATCAACTTCAAGTACAGCCTGCAACAAAAGTATTAGATACCATTTCTGATTACGATTCAGCTACAGCGGGTGGTTACGGCAGTTTATATGTTGATCCATCTAAAGGTGGTATTTTAAGAATTCAAAAGCTTAAAGTTGGATTGTTAGAGCGTTTAACAACAATCAAATATATGGGCGCAGCGGGTATCGCGGTTGCAATATTATTAGTGATTGGATTATTAATTTGGGCATTCAGCTTTGTTTCATTGTACTTCGTAACTGGCCCTGCAATTAGTCGTCAAAAGAAAAATTCTACGCCTAAGAACAATCCTCTTGGTCGTATCATGAAGGTTTATCTGGCGAATAAGAACGAAGATACTGAAAACCTTGAGTTGAAACTTGATGAAGCAGTATTGAAAGAAACGCCGAAAATCGAGCGTGGTATTAACTTAATTAAAGTAATCGCAGCGGTAGGTCCATTATTAGGTCTATTAGGTACAGTAACTGGTATGATCGACGTATTCCAATCGATTACCCTGCACGGTACTGGCGACCCTCGTATTATGGCTGACGGTATTTCTAAAGCCTTGGTAACTACGGTTTGGGGTTTGATTTGTGCGATTCCATTAACGCTTCTACATGCAGTTGTTGCTGGTAAGAGTAAGAACATCATTCATACTTTGGAAGAGCAAAGTACAGGCTTGATGGCTCAACACGAAGAGAACAACTCTTAAGGTAGGCACATGGAAATTATTTACACCATTTTAGATTTTATAGCCAAAGGGGGAAATCTCCTCTGGTTCATCGCTGGTGTGTTATTCCTAATGTGGACTTTTATTGTAGAGAGAATTTGGTATATCTATGGCGAATTCCCTAAGCAAGCTCGTATGAAGATTGCTGAATGGGATGCACGCGAAGACACTATGTCTTGGAAAGCCCATAGAATAAGAGATTATTGGATTTCGGATGCAAAGATTTCATTAAACAATAATCTCTTGTTTATCAAAACTCTTATTGCAGTGTGCCCTTTATTAGGTTTGGCTGGCACCGTTACAGGTATGATCGACGTATTTGATAGTATGTCTGGTCAAGGCTCTGGTAGTGCGAGACAAATGGCAGCTGGTATTTTTAAAGCAACAATCCCAACAATGGCGGGTATGGTTGCAGCTCTTTCTGGTTTGTTTGTAAGCAACCGTTTAGAGCAAGCTGCATTTGTGAAGTCGCATCAGTTCGCTGATAGCCTTCCACACCACTAGATTTTAGGTATAGATTGAATGGCAATTAATACTAAAAAGAAGCAAGAAGATGTCGATATCGACATGACGCCTATGCTGGATATCGTATTCATTATGTTGATTTTCTTCATCGTGACTACGGTATTCGTTAAGCAAGCTGGTGTAGAGGTTAATAAAGCCTCGGGAACAACAGCATCCCCTTGCGATAATGCTTACGTGTTTATCGCAATCGATGATAAAAGTCGTATCCATATGGATAAAACTGAAATCCAGCCTGCAGAAATCAAATCCAAGTTAGATTCACTTCGAGTGGAAAACCCTGAAGGTTCGGTTGTCATTCAGGCAGATGAAGAGGCGCGCGCTGGTGTGGTTCTAGATGTATTAGACCAAGCACGTAAAACTGGCGCGAAAGTTTGTAACGCTATAGATCAGGAGAAATAAGATGGGCAGAGTAGCAATAAGTGCATTGATTTCTTTTGGTATCGTAGTAGGCCTATTCTTGTTAATGAATAGTCTCATCGGTACGGGTGAAGGCTCTACTGAGCGAGATAATACGTCTATTGATATTGGCGCAGTTTTAGAGGAAAAAGAAGTTCAGCGTAAAGAACGTCGTGTTCCGAAGAAGCCACCGCCTCCAAAAGAGCCACCACCGCCACAGCAGCAAGTACAAGAGCAAAATAAGGTAATTACCAACATTGTAAATGTTCAAATTGATAACCTTGATGCTACTTTTGAAGGCGAAGGTCTTTATGCTGGCTCATTAGGCCAACAAGGTACAGGTTTTGCGGGTTTTGGTGATGGTGATGCAATTCCATTAAGTACGGTTCCAGCACAATACCCTCAAGATGCTAATATTAAAGGTATCGAAGGGTATGTTAAATTTGTGTTTGATATACAACCTGATGGTTCTCCTGCAAACATTAAGATAACGGAATCAAAACCACGCCGAGTATTCGACAAAGAAGCTCGTCGGGCGATTCGCCGCTGGAAATTTAAGCCAAAGCAATATAACGGCCAGCCTGTAGTGCAGAAAAATATGCGCTATACCATGGAATTCCAGCTAGATAACTAAGAGGTATTGATATGAGTAAAACTAAAGTTTTCATGGCATTGCTTTTAGCTTCTATACCTTTCTCTGGTGCTCAAGCTTTAAGTACAAAATATACCGGCAGTTGCTCTGTTCTTGCTAAAGAAACAGGGAAGTATCCAGATAGAAAAGTAACTGGCTTCAAAAATCCAGCTACTTATAAAAAAATGGAAGTTATTAATCAACAGATGGCAGACGGCCAAAAGGCTCAAGCCAAAGCTAGTTTGTTAGAGATTAAAAGTTCTTCATCCGATAAGTTTGCTTTATCTATTGTTAATCAATATTTAGCTCGTTTAGCTTTTGAAGCTGAAAATTTTAATCAAACGGTTCAGTACGCACGTGAAGTTGTAAATTTAGATGCTTTGCCAGTAAAGGCAATTCTTTCTATGAAAAAGCAAGTTGCTTGGGCTTATTTAGGTAAAAAAGATTATAAAAATGCTATTAGCTGGATGAAACAATATTTTGATCAGGTGATCAAGCCACCAGTTTCAGATTACAAAGCATTAGCGCAACTTTATTATCAAGATAATGACTTCAAAAATGCAATTTGCCCGGCATATATTGCTTTGAGCAAAACTACAAAGAGTAAAGACAAAGAGTCTCTTTATAAAATGCTTTTCGGCCTTCATTATAATTTGAAGGATATGGCTGGTAGTGCAACAATCCTTTCTGAGATGATTAACTATTATCCAGATAATAAGAAGTATTGGGAGCAACTTTTCTCAATTGAGTTCCAAAGAGGAAAAGAAGATACGGCTTTAGCGATTTACGAATTAGGCTACAAAAAAGGCTTATGGACTACTGCCAAAGAGTATAAGAATTTGGCTTCTATGCATTCTAATTCTGGAGCTCCCTTGGTAGCTGCTAAAGTTATTGAAGAAGGTTTTACTAAAGGTATAGTTCCAAAGAATCTCGAAAATTTGAAATTATTAGCAAGGTTTTATGACAGTGCAAAAGAGCGTGATGCAGCTATTAAAACTTATGATCAACTTTCCGGGATGTCAAATTCGGGTGAGTTTGCTTACAAGATTGGCCTAAACTATTTTGAAGAAGAAAAGTATCAGCAGGCTATTAAATACTTCCAAGAAGCTGTAAGAAAAGGGAATTTAAAATCTGTTGATAGAGGTTACTCATATCTCCAAATGGGTGCCGCTCAATTTTATCTTGGCAATGAAAGCGCTGCTATTTCAGCGCTTAACAAAGCTAAAGGTATCGATAAAACCAGAAAAAATGCTACCTCTTGGATGGCTTTTATTAAGCAAAAGCAAGATATTCGTGAGCAACTAAAGAAAGATGCTGAAGCCCTTGAGGCTGAAGTTGCAGCAGAAGCCAGCGAGCCATCAACCTAAATAACAGGCCTCCATCGAGGCCTTTTTTTATGACGAAAGTTTTATTTAAACTAGTAATAATATTTTCTTTGCTAGCAATTATTCCAATTTCCGCCAAGGAAATACGAATAACAGTAGATGAAAAAATAGGTGACGATACTCGCTTAAGAGTTATTAGCTCCGAAGATGAAGACGTAACTGTTTTAATAACAGCTAAAGATTTAACTCCAAACAAGCCTCTTTTTAATTCAGTAGAGTTGTTTTGCTATGAAAATGGCATTAACTGTATGTTCAATAGTGGCAATGTTTTCAGTCAACTCTCTTTTATTGCCAGCCCTCAATCAATAGATTTACTATTTAATTTTATACAAGAGCATCAAGAACCCTTACAACATTCAGCGGATATTGATGTATTAATTCTGGGAAATGTCAATCAACAAAAAATGCTTGGCTCTTTATACAGTCAATGGTCTAAGTTCAAAGCATTAAACAAAAATAGTAGCAATTTGAGCTCTATTCAATTTAGCGTAGATGACCTTAAAGATAAAAAGCATTATTGGACCAAAGTATTTGCTCAACTATTATTATGTGAATCCGATGAATTTTATGAAAGAGAGTTCTTGTTAAATGAAGAGGGCTTATATTGTAATTACGATTCTTCTGCAAAGATCCTCTCGCCTGGAAATATCGCAAATATCAAATCAAATTTGTATAGTAAATACCTGATCAATCGGGAGAGTAATAAATCTTTATTAAGGTTGTTACAAAAATTTCGAGTTCCTAATAGCCTGGAAGCAATTGATGAATTTATAAATTTATTACCCTCACTGTCGATAGAAAGCATTCATAATTTATATCTTGAATATTTCAACTCGGTTCCCGTAACAGGTTTAGACTCTGGACATGAAAACCCTTCTAGTGTTACTGCAGCTGTAGACAGCAAGCTCATTGAAGTATCTTCAGTTGATGGTCCCTTATGGGGGGTTACATTGATAATGGAAGAGCAATTAGATGTATGTCAGATTTTAAACTGTTCTAATCTTGAACAGCAGTTAGCTATAGATTACTTCTATAGCGATAAAACATGGATGTTCCTACAATTCCATAGGGACGATGCCGAAAAGCAAATCAACGTAATAGCAGAACAAATATTAAAACCTCTTAGTATTACCAATGTGTTTTCAAAGTTAAATTCTAAAGTCATAGTATTTGCAAATGATGATAAAAGTGCATTATCCCCATTAGTAAAAGCCCTAGATGGGACTATTACTAGTACATCATTAGGTATCATTGATCCTAAAAGGACAGAAAATAATAATCATTTCTCAAAGGGCTGTAGTGAAACAAATGCTATTGGAGCGCCTTATTGGGCAAATGAGGCATTACTCAATTACTATTATCGGTATGAAGAAGCTAAACAAGCAAGTGACGAGGGGTTTAGTGAATGGCGAATAACGGATCATTTCTGCAAAGTTGCTGCTAAAAAAAGCATCATTTTCGATAGCGAAACTTTTGAACTACTAAAAAACGCATTAATCTCAAGTGTTAAGGCAACAGAGAGCAATAATTATATTTATCGTTCTTTTGTTCTTTATTACCAATTGGATATCAAAAGCCTTTTGCTTAAGCAGCTCGAATCATTAACTTTTGCCGAATTTCAGTATTACGCAAAAGAAATAGGTGTGCGTTAGTTTCGGACATATATCCTTACTTTTATTAACAAACATATCCTTATCAATAGGCTATAATCAATACTATATTAAAAGATAAGCTGGGGAGCTTTGTGGGCGTTAAACAACAGATTAGAGAAGCTGTTGAGCTTGTTGAGCGTGGTTTAGATAAGAATGTCCGTATTTGTGTTACTGGCCTTAGCGGGTCCGGTAAGACTGCGTTTATCACTTCATTAGTTAATCAGTTGCTCCATCAAAAATCATCGACTACGTTACCGTTTTGGCTTGCTCATGCAGAAAAACGTGTATTGGCGGTTAAATTAATCCCTTATAATGATCTGCATATACCAGAGTTTCCATATGCTGAGTCGTTGCAGGCTATAGAAAATAGATTGTGGCCTTCTTCTACTCGCAATATCAGTCAAATTAGAATCAGTGTTAAGTATCAAATAAAAAACAAATGGATAAAAAAACTTCAAAAAACTAGCCATTTAAATATAGATGTAATCGATTATCCGGGTGAATGGCTTTTAGATTTGCCTTTGCTGAATTTAGATTACGAGAATTGGTGTTTACTATTCAATGATTGGGTTTCAAAAGGCAAACAGGCAAATTTGTCTTTAGAATGGCTAAATAGTTTTAGTAGTGATACTGGCCAGATTAGTAAAACTGATATAAAAGGTTTGTCTGAATCTTTTAGGCAATTTTTGCTTAAATGTAAAACTAGTGAAGAAGCCATCGAATTTATTCAGCCTGGAAGGTTTATATTGCCCGGTGATCTAGAGGGGGCTCCCGTCTTAGATTTTTTCCCGATTCCAGCAAATGCGAATGTCGACAAGAATGGGGAAGCATATAAAATTTTGGTTCAACGCTACGAATATTATCGTGATAATGTGGTCCAGCCATTTTTTAAAGAATACTTTTCTAAAGTCGACCGCCAGGTATTATTAGTTGATGTTTTAAAAGTATTAAATCAGGGATTCGATTCTTACAAAGAACTGCAACAGACTTTGTCCAAATTAGTAACAAGCTTTAATTATGGGCAGACTAACTGGTTAAAGCGAATGTTCCAACCTAAGATTAATAAGCTGATTATTGCAGCCACTAAATCTGACCAGGTGCCACCTGAACAACATATGGCAATGAAGTCATTTCTCGCGCAAATGTTAATGGATGCGGAAAACCAAGTTAGTTACCAAGGAGTAAATGTGAATACTTTGGTATTTAGCGCTATTCAAGTTTCTGAGTCAGTAACAGCTGAGCATGACAATAAAAGAATTTCATGTGTGAAAGGTGTTGAATTAGACAATGGAGAAGATGTTGTTAATTATCCAGGTAAAATTCCAGTGGAGCCAATGACACGAAAGCAATGGAATGAGCAAGAGTTTAATTTCATCAATTTTGCAATTCCCGATTTGACAACAGATAGGCAATTACCGCATCAAAGAATGGATAGGTTGATCGAGTTATTGGTAGGAGATAAATTTTTATGAATGAAAAGCCAATAAAATTTGCATCGGAACAAGTTGATACGGAAGTTAATAAAGAAAATTTAGAGAACCTTGATTCACTATTAAATGATGAGTTAAAACAATTACCAGCAGGTATTAACAGCTCAAAATTATTGCAACCTAAAAGCAAAACTAAATTATTTAAAGCTTTTGTAGTTTCTTTAACGGGGCTTATTACCTCAGCGGCTATTTACGAAGCTTGGTTATTTATACAGCAGATGTTTGCAATCAATCCAATTCTTGGAGGAATTGTATCAGCATTAGTCGGAGTCGTATTAGTTACGGGTATTGGATCATTAATAAAAGGACGCGTGAAGTCAAAAAGGCTGTCAAAAAGAGAAATTTTGCGGGCTGAGCTAAAGACACTTGATGCTAATGAGACCTATGGCAAAGCAAGGTCGAAATTAGAAGATATTAGCCAAGAATTTCAACAAGAGGTCGATATATCGAAATCACTAGCAATTTTTCAGCAATCAGCTCAGCAATCTCATAATGACTCTGAGCTCATTAAAATATATAGTGATCAAGTTTTGGCTGGCTTGGATAAATTGGCTTTGGAAGCGATAAATAAACATGCTACTGAGTCAGCAATAATGGTTGCTTTAAGCCCACTAGCAGCAGCAGATATGGCGCTTGTTGCTTGGCGCTCAAGTAAGATGTTGCAGGAAATTTCAAGAATATATGGCTGCCCCCAAACGGCGTTTGGTCGCTTAGGACTGACTAAGCAAGTGGCTACTAATTTAATGTTGGCAGGGGCCAGTGAATTGATTGCTGATGCTAGTGTAGAATTACTGGGCAAAAGTGTTGCCGCTACGGTGTCTACAAAAGTAGCGCAAGGGATTGGTGTTGGTATTTTAATTTCAAGGTTTGGTATCCAAACCATGCGACTATGCCGTCCTATTGAGTTTACAGAAGATAGCCGGCCCAAACTTGGAGATGTACGAAAACTCATCACCACTAAAGTAGTCGCTATGATCACTACCAAGAAAAAGAATCAAGTATTAAAACAAGGGGAAAAAGATGATTGAACTTAAAAACCTTGCTAAGACTTTTGTTTACGATAAAAAAGAAGCAAAAGCTAGGCAAAAGAAAGAGGTAAAAGATCCGCGAGAAGGTGATGGTGTTTTTCATGCGGTTAAAAACGTAAATTTGAATGTCGAACCTGGTAAGGTTTTAGGTCTTCTAGGCCCAAATGGAGCGGGTAAAACGACAACTTTACGTATGCTATCAACTGCTTTGCAACCGACTTCCGGACAAATTTTAATTGATGGAAAGGATGTTACTAAAGATCCCATTTATGCTACTAAGCAAATTGGTTTTTTATCGGGTAAGACGGGGCTGTATCACCGTTTAACCGTCCAAGAAAACGTAGAATATTTTGGCAGAATGCATGGCTTATCTAAGGACGTTTTGGCGGAAAGAGTGGAGCAGATTTTCACACTGCTAGACATGCATTCTTTCGCAAGTAAACGTGCTGATGATTTATCAACTGGTATGACACAAAGAGCATCTATTGCGCGCGCTGTTATTCATAATCCTAGAGTTCTCGTTTTTGATGAGCCAACTACAGGGTTGGATGTTATTTCTGCAAAAACGGTTTTAGATTTTATTGAGTCTTATCGCGGGACTGAGATGTCGGTAATTTTTTCTACTCATCATTTGCATGAGGTTGAGCAGTTATGCGATCAAGTATGCTTAATCGACTTAGGCGAGTCTAAGTTTTTTGGCTCAACTGAAGAGTTTAGACAAATCTCTGACACAGGCGATTTATACTCATCATTTTTAAAGCTTGTAGAACAACAAAAAGAGGTGGCATAAAATGTGGTTAGTTTATAAGAAGGAGCTACTTGAGCTATTAAGAGATAAAAGAACCTTAATACTTTCAATCTTATTGCCTACGCTTATTTTCCCAATTATTTTCTTTTTTGTGGGTAAATTTAGTGCTGATCGTAATGCTGAGGCACAAGCACAAGATATTAAAATTGCTTTTGTAAATGTTGAACAAATGCCTGGATTGAAAGCACTGTTTACCAGAGAGAAGGGTTTTGTTGAAGTGGATTTACAATCTTCAGATTATGAAAACCAAATTCTCGGAAAGAGCGTTGACTATATCGTTGAAATCCCTGAAAACTCATTAGCTCCTAGAGAGTCAAAAGAGCAGCAATCTATAAATTTACACTATAAGGGTGCTTCGAATTTAAATCGTATATTATCCAGCCGAATAGATAAGGTGTTTGAAAGCTACAATAACACTGAACGTAAAGCTTTAGGGGAGGCTTACAATATCCCAAATCGTTCTTTAAAAGCTTTCAATCAGCCTGTGGACGTAGTTAATAAAAACTATGCTTCTTCTCGTGAAAAAATAGGCGAGTTAGCTGGGCCCTTTACGGCATATATGTTGATTTTATTGGCTATTGCTGGAGCAATGTACCCTACACTTGAAGTTGGTGTGGGTGAAAAAGAGCGGGGAACGTTGGAAACCTTGTTATTAACTCCAATGAAGAAAAGTAAGATTGTATTAGCAAAGTTTGGCGTCATCTTTAGTGCGAGTTTTGCCTCGGTCGCTGTTACCCTGCTCAGTTATCTATTCTGGGCTTATATATTTACCACTAGCTTTAACCTTAAAGGTTTGGGCTTTATGTCCAATATTTCTACACTTGATATTCTTTTGATTGGTGTTTTATTAATACCATTAACCAGTATATTTGCCTCAGTGATGTTGAGCGCCTCCATTTATGCTAAAAACATGAAAGAAGCTCAAGCGTATATGTCACCGATTATGATGATGGGTTTTGTACCGGTCATAGTGGCTTTTGTACCAGGCATGGAATTAAACTGGAAAACAGCCTTAATTCCGGTTACTAACGTTGCATTGGCTATGAAGGATTTAATTAAAGGTACTGTAGACTATGGAATGATTGCGGTACTTCTGCTTTCGACAATACTTATAGCAGGAGCTTTACTATACTTTGTCACTCAGTTCTTTAAGAAAGAAAAAGTGTTATTTAGAAGCTAATATTTTGCAATAAAAAAGAGCACTTAGGTGCTCTTTTTTTTGTGCCAATTTATGATGAAGGCCAAATCTTTATAGATTGTCCAATTCGCAATATCTTGCTGGTTGACAGCCCATTCCAGCGGGCAATTTTTTGAGTGGAAACTTTAAATTTCTTTGCTATTTTCCACAAGCTATCACCTGATTTAACTTTGTAAATACGATACTTACGTCTCTTCTGGTAGTCGCTCAACTTCGAGAAAAAAGCATTTTCTTCTGCACTGACTTCAACTGCACCTGGCAACTTTAATGTATGTCCTACTTTTATGCGATCCGTTTTTAAGTTATTTAACTTTTTTATGGTGCTAACTTTAGTCTTATTGTTTTTTGCGATTTTGCTAAGGCTATCACCGGCTTTAATCTTATAGCTAAAACTAACGTTAAACATGGCTTTGGGTAAGTTGGCTAAATGATTTTCAAAGCCTTTCATTGACTCTATAGGCACTAGTAAGTCAGCTTTCTTATGCTCTGTCGGAATAAATAACTTATTGAATGCTGGATTCAATTTATAAAATTTATTTTTTTCTAGCCCGGTTAATGTCGCTAGCTGTACCAAATTTATGGGTGCTGAGACTTCTACGCTGGAGAATTGGGGCTTATTTTGGATAGGTGTTAAATTTAAATTAAATTTATCTTGGTTAATTAAAACATTTGATAGCGCTAACCATTTTGGAATGTGCCTTCTAGTTTCTTTTGGTAATTTTAAAGACCAAAAGTCAGTAGGTTTGCCCGATTTTTTATTGCGCTTAATGGCTTTTAAGACATTGCCTTGACCATAGTTATAAGCAGCAACCGTTAACAACCAGTCGCCTTTAAATAATTTGTTTAAATACTGATAATAATTAAGTGCGGCGTTAGTCGATGCAACAACATCTCTGCGACCGTCATACCATTCGTTGATTTCTAAGCCAAATCCTTTTGCAGTTCTAGGCATGAATTGCCAGAGCCCGGCTGCTTGTACTACTGAGTGTGCTAAAGGATCGAAGTTAGATTCGACCATAGGGGTAAATGCTAATTCCAGTGGCATTTGACGCTTTTCTAACTCTTGAATAATAAAGTATAGGTAAGGGGCCGCCTTATCAGTTTTATTATTGAGCATGTGAGCATGTTTTAGGAAATACTTTTCAAATTGAGTAATTCGAGGGTGCTGTATATTAGTCAGTTGTTGCTTACTATTGATGTACTGCCACAAATCAATTTCCGGTTTGACTACTACGGCTGGCAGTTCAGAAGTTGCTTCATCTACTGCGATTTCAGTATTGTTATCTGTTGGCTGAACCTCAACAGAATTATCTATAATAGGGGTTTCTGCAGTATTACTTTTCTGAAAGGGCGTTAAAGCGCAGCCAGAAGTAAGGCTTACCAAAAGAACTAATGCTATAAGTCTTTGATTTGTTGTCATTGAATGTTAAAAATTATCTTTTAAGCGACGCATACTAGCAAAAATTTCAAAGTCCTGCTGATCATTTCTATTGGTCAACTGATTAATTCTTAGTGCAACTGCTGGAATGTGGCATCTAAAAAAGGGATTAGTTTTTTGTTCACTACCAACAGATGAAGGAAGTGTTACTTTATCAAGGTTTCTTAAATTTTCGCATTCAATGGATAGTAGCTCGATATCAGAATTGTTAGGTTCTACGTAACGAGCAAATTTTAAATTAGCTAGGGTATATTCATGGGTGCAAAAGACTTGAGTTTCACTTGGCAACTTGGCCAATTTCATTAAAGACTGGTGAAATTGTTGAGGCTGGCCTTCAAACATACGGCCGCAACCTGCTCGAAACAAGGTGTCGCCGCAAAAGAGTAATTGCTTTGATTTATCGTAATATACGATGTGGCCTAATGTGTGGCCAGGTACATGCAATATTTGAAAATTTAAACAGCCATTTAAAAGTGATACTTGATCACCATCAGATAGATAGGTATCACAAAAATTTAAGTCGTCATATGAAGAGCCATAAACTCGGCATTGGTATTGACCCTTTAAAGCCTCAACCCCGCCAATGTGGTCATTGTGGTAGTGGGTAATAATGATGGCATCTAAACTTAAGTTATTTTGTTCGAGATATTGGATTACAGGGACTGAGTCACCTGGGTCAACCACAATAATTTTATTAGACGTTTCATCATGGAGCGCCCAAATATAATTATCACTAAAAGCTCTAATAGGGTGAATTTTCATAATAGGACAAACTTGCCTGTGAATCTGGGACGGGTTAGCATGAACATAATAAGTTGTAATAAGGAAGTCAATCTATAGTGGCTTTATTAAATGAGCTCAGCTGGCCTTTACTGCCTGCTGGAAACCGTATTCGTTATATCTGGCAAGAATGGTTGCAGAACCGTTTAGAGAGCTATCAAGGCGGTTATTTATTAACTTTAGATAGCCTTACTCAATGTTTGAATATGCCTGATAATGTTTTTGATGTACATGTCAAGTTGGGCCCGAGTTTGGCTCATGAGGTCAATGCTGATCCTGAGTCATTACCCTTAGATGCAGATTCTATTCAAGCCAGTGTAGTCAGTTTTGGGTTTGATTACACAAAAACAGGCTCAATTTTGCTGGGTGAAATTCATCGCACGCTAGAGCCTCAAGGGAATTTATATGCGCTGCTATATGCTCCGAATAATCCCTGGTATTTAAAAGCTAAAGCCGGCTTGAGTGATTCTCGCAAGCAGTTGGCTGCACAGCATATAGGCATGAACCGGTTTAAAGATTGGTTGGGGTTGTTAGGCTTTGAAGTGCACGAGTGTGAAGTCATTGGTTGCCCTTGGTGGCGTGGCTTTAGTCATTTTCAGAAGAAATCCGATATGCCAAAAGCTTGGCTTTCTGCCCCGATCGCTTATATGATCAAGGCACAGAAAAAAGTGGCAACTATGAATCCCATAAAGCCATTGGATAAAGATTTGGCCGTGGCAATGAGTGGTAATTTGGCCAATGTTTCTCCCAAGTCAATTTTAAGAGTTGTGGAATAACGTGAAAAAAGTCGAAATATTTACTGATGGTGCTTGCAAAGGGAATCCTGGAGTAGGCGGTTGGGGCGCTTTATTGCGATATGGGCAGCATGAGAAGAAGCTTTACGGCGGCGAACTAGAAACTACCAATAACCGAATGGAATTAATGGCTGCAATAGAAGCTTTGAAAGCTTTAAAAAAGCCGTGTGAAGTTGAGCTGACCACCGATTCCAGTTATGTCAAAAATGGCATCCAAACTTGGATGGATGGTTGGAAAGCTAAAGGCTGGAAAACCTCTAATAAAAAGCCCGTTAAAAATAAAGATTTATGGCAGGCTTTAGATGCAGAAGTCAGTCGACATACAGTAAATTGGCATTGGGTAAAAGGGCACAGTGGGCATGTAGAAAATGAAATTGCGGATGATTTAGCAAACCTTGGCGTTGATAAAGTATTAGCTGAGCAAGATCTAATCGCTGCAAGACGTAAAGTTGCTGCGAATAACCAACCAGAATAATTAGAACATAAATTATGAGACAAATTGTATTAGATACAGAAACTACAGGTTTAGAGCCGTCTGAAGGTCATAAGATTATTGAGATTGGTTGTGTTGAATTAGTCGATAGAAAGTTAACCGGCAACCATTATCATCAATATTTGAAACCGAATCGTGAAATCGATGAAGGGGCGATCGAAGTTCACGGTATTACGAATGAATTTCTAGCGGACAAACCGTTGTTTGAAGATGTCGCCGACGACTTTTTAGCCTTTGTTGACGGTGCAGAGCTGGTAATTCATAACGCCCCATTCGATATAGGCTTCCTTGACCATGAATTATCGTTGCTAGAGGCTCGGAAAGGCTCCATGAGCGACTATTGCACGGTCTTGGACACCTTAACCTTAGCGCGCCAAATGCACCCAGGGCAACGCAATAGTTTAGATGCACTGTGTAATCGTTATGATATAAGAAATGATCATCGCGAATTGCATGGCGCTTTACTCGACTCTGAAATTCTAGCCGATGTGTACTTAAGGATGACTGGTGGTCAAACTAATTTGACTCTTGGCAACCAAGCTAGTGCTAGCGCTGGGCAAGCGGGAGAAATTAAAGTTAGAAAGATTTCATCGGAACGAAAGCCATTAAGAATTATAAAAGCAAATGAGGAAGAGCTAGAAGCGCATCAAAAAAAATTAGATTCGTTAACTGAAGCAATTTGGGAATGAATTAAAAAAGCAGGCTAAAGCCTGCTTTTTTTGTTATCAATGAGTTAGTGAGCCTTACCTGAATCCTTATCTTTTAACTGCTCAATCGTATGATGATTGATTAGCTCTTTTTCGTACAAGGTGGCCGTTGCGGGCTTTAAGAAATACATTACTGCGAATAAACCAACAATGGTCATAACGATAGTGTATGGCAATGCCATTAACACCATTCGCATATACGACAATCTAATTAATGGTGCTAGGCCACTGGTTAATAAGAATAAGAAGGCTGCTTGCCCGTTTGGTGTTGCAACACTTGGGATATTCGTACCTGTATTAATGGCTACAGAAAGTAAGTCAAAAGTATCACGGTTAATTACGCCATTTATCGCAGCTTGTTTAATTTCACCAACATAAACAGTCGCAACAAAAACATTATCACTAATAGCGGATAAGACGCCGTTGGCGAGGTAGAAAGCGGCCACTTGTGAGTCGCTATCTAGGGTGAAAATGTATTGAATGATTGGCGTGAATAATTGCTGATCGAAAATCACAGCAACAATTACGAAGAAAACGGTTAATAAAGCAGTGAAAGGTAATGCTTCTTCAAAACTTTTACCAATGGCGTGCTCATCAATGACACCTGTAAATGCACTGGCCAAAACAATAACAGACAACCCAATCAGGCCAACGTGGTCAGTTAGATGCAATGCAAGCGCAACAATTAACCAAACGCCTACCAAGCCC
The DNA here is from genome assembly GCA_947503435.1 of uncultured Kangiella sp. Classification (GTDB taxonomy): domain Bacteria; phylum Pseudomonadota; class Gammaproteobacteria; order Enterobacterales; family Kangiellaceae; genus Kangiella. The sequence goes on from CANNDL010000001.1 coordinate 272,771, forward strand.
TGCATGATTAAATTCCAATCATCTTTTTTGGTCCTTTTTGCATCACGTTTTGCTTGGTCATCTTCCATGACTTCGCGTACAGAAGCAGGTAAGGTTCGACCGTAGCCTAAAATTTTAGTTTTTTCTAAGAAAATACAAACTAAAATGCCTGCAACCAAAACTGGCATGGTTATTGGCGCCATACGTAAGAAGAATTCACCAAAAGCCCAACCAGCGGTATTGGCGATTAATAAGTTTTGTGGTTCGCCGACTAGAGTACAAACGCCACCAAGTGCCGTTCCGATTACGGCATGCATCATTAAGCTGCGTAAGAAAGAACGGAACTGCCTTAAATCTGCTCTATGCAATTCGTAGATTTCTTCGTCGGTATTGATATCTTCTCGATCTTTGTAATCAATGCCAGCCGCAACCTTATGGTAAATACCATAAAAGCCCACGCCAACTGAAATGATTACGGCTGTAACGGTTAGGGCATCTAAAAATGCTGATAAGAAAGCTGATACCAATAAAAACATTAGCGAGAGTGATACTTTAGATTTTACGCCTAGCAAGATTCTCGAAAACATAAATAGCAGCAACTGCTTCATAAAGAAGATGCCCGCTACCATGAATACTAATAATAGCAGCACATCTAAATTTCCTACTACCTTTGACCAGACCGTATCAATCGAAGTCAATCCCAAAAAAACTGATTCGAGTGCAATGAGACCGCCAGGTTGTAATGGATAGCATTTTAAGGCCATCGCTAGTGTGAAAATAAACTGACCCACTAACACCCAGCCAGCAACGACAGGACCTAATGCATATAAAACTAATGGGTTAATTAGTAGAAATCCTATGATGGTAACTTTGTACCAATCCGGCGCATTACCTAGAAAGTTATCAAAGATTGCATTGCGAACGTTATAGCTCATATTTGTGTCATTGTTTTAATAAAATTTATGGCTATCTATTCTATGGAGTTAGGCGCTATTTTCCAGTATTTTCGATTGAAAAATCAGGCTTTTCATCTTAATTAGCTTTTTTAATGCATTATTGGCGCTTTATTAGGCAATTGGCTAGAAATGGCATTGACTATATGTTACAAACATTCAAAATAAGTGCTCGTACCACTATTTATTATCTTTTTAGTTTTTGGGGACACTAATGGCTACAGCTAAAGCCTTAACGCCTGCCGCTTTTGCAGAGCAATATATCGTCGAATCCATTTGGAATGGTAAATTTGCCGCAGGGACTATTTTGCCTGCTGAGCGCGAATTAGCCGAAATTATTGGTGTTACGCGCACCACTTTACGTGAAGTTCTGCAAAGGCTGACACGTGATGGTTGGTTAACTATTCAACATGGAAAGCCAACAAAAGTTAATGACATTTGGGAGTCTGCAACTCTTAATGTGTTAGACACTCTTATTCAGCTCGACGATGAAGGTTCCATAGAGTTGGCTGATAACTTGTTAGAGGCGCGCACCTCAACAGCCAGCATTTTCTTACGTCGTGCGATTAAGAATGATCCAGCAGCATTACTCGAGATGTTGGATAAAGTGGATCAAGTACCTAATAACGCTGAGGGTTACATTGCTTATGATTGGCAGTTTCACCATTTAGCCACTCGCACATCTGGTAACCCTATATACACACTTATGCTTAACGGCTTCGAAGCGATTTATTACAAAATAGGGCGCTTTTACTTCGGTTGGGAACAAACTCGAAAATTGGCACATAAATACTATAAAGATTTAGCGCAAGCGATTAGAGATGAAAATGCCGACCAAGCGATTGAAATTCTATGGAAATATGGCCATGAAAGTGGTGAGTTGTGGAACCGTGCCAAAGCTGAGTTGAAAAGCTTTGATGAAATCGCAAGTCGTTAATTTTCCTAGCAATTTGATAATCTGGTAAGTCCACTTGCCAAAAGTACTCAATACAGAGTAGGATTGGAACATCTTATCGTATTGATAAAACAATAAATTATATTAATAAGGTCTATAAGTCCTTGATATTTACCAAATGGGAGTAACCAATGAAGAAAGTTTTACACGGGATAGCTCTTGCCAGTAGCTTAGTATTAGCAGCTTGTGGCGGCGGCGGGCCAGCGGAGCCTCAGATTCCAGGTTCTGGTTCAGGTTCGGGCTCAGGTCCTTCTGCGCAGATGTCTCCAGTTTATTCACCGGCATCTGGTAATATTCCGATTCCCAACGACATACTATTTTTAGATACTCTAGATCTTACTCTAAATATTCCCAACCCCGACATGAATCCAGCGATTGAAGCCATCAATAAATTAGATGGTTGGTCGACGCACGCTCCTTTTACCATCAGTTTTACTGATAATGGAGCTACGCTAGATGCAGCAACTTTGGTACCTGGGCAAACATTTAGATTGTTTAAAACTTCTGTTTTTAGACCAGAAGTTGCACCTGGGATAATGGGCCCTACAGGGCCAGTCACTGGCATTGAATCAGAACTAACATTTGGTGTTGACTATATTGTACAAATGGCCGGTCCATTAACGATAGCGGTTGTGCCTTTAAGACCTCTAGAAGCTCAAGCTTCTTATATGGTGGTGTTAACTAATGGTCTTCAAGATTCATCTGGAGCTGCATTGGTTGGCGATAGTGCCTATAACTTAGCGAAATCAACTGAGCCATTACAAGGTGCAGCTGCCGCTTTAGAAGGTGTTCGTCAATTAGTGGACGCTATGCTAAACGCCGCTTCAAGCGTTGGTATTGAGCGTGAAGATGCAATTCTATCTTACCAATTTACGGTTCAATCAATCGCCGATTCTATGGTAGCTGCTAAAGGAATCTATATTGATTTGCCGATTGCTTTATCGGGTAATACGGTATTCCCAGCAACCAGCTTCTCAAGCTTAATGACAGACACTACTCCATTTACTGGGATTGGTGCTGCAAACTTATATAAAGGTCAATTAACACTTCCTTATTTATCAGGTATTCCTTCATTAGCAAATCCATTAGCTATTCTTAATGATAGTTGGGTTGCTGCAGATATGGTGCCGATTGGTGGAAATCCTGCTAATGGCTTTATGGCTAATCCTTTAGCGGGTGGTAATCTAACTTACGCTAATCCATTAGCGCAAAAACGCGGTGATGAAATGGTACCATTGATGGTATCACTTCCAAAGAACCCTGCATGCCCTAAGCCTTATCCAGTAATGATTTTCCAACACGGTATAACCAGTGATCGTACTGCAATGTTGGGTATCGCTGATACGATGGCAGGTGCATGTACTGCGGTAGTATCTATGGACCAACCATTACACGGTATAGCAGCTGACAACCCTGTTCATTTAGGCTTGCAAGCGGCTACTATGGGTTTAATAAGCGTATTTGAAGGTTACACTCCAGGTGCTGTTCGTGAAAGAACCTTTGGTGTAGATTTTGTTGATAATGCAACTGGTGCACCTGGTCAAGACATGATTCCAGATTCATCAGGAACCCATACCATTAATTTAGCTAACTTAATTGTTGCGCGTGATAACTTACGCCAAGCTTCACTAGATTTATTAACGCTAGAAAAAGCGATTCCAGCGATGGATGTTGATGGCGATATGATTCCAGATTTTGATCCAACTAAAGTTAGTTTTATGGGACATTCTTTAGGTGGTATTGTAGGTTCTACTTACACGGCTATGTCTGATATGGCACAGCAAAGTGTAATTGCCACCGCTTCGGGCTCTATTGCTCAAATGCTAAATGCTTCGCAATCCTTTGGTCCTCGTATTCGTGCCGGTGTTGCAGCAGCAGCAGGTCAAGATCCTGCAAGTGCTGAGTTCTTGCAAGGAACATTGCCACAGTTCTTAGTAGCAGCACAAACAGCTGTTGATTCTGGTGACCCCATTAACTACGCAGCGATGGCTCAGGCAAACAATATTCCAACGCTAGCTCTGCAAGTGCAAGGTGATACTGTAGTTCCTAATGCCGTCGCGACAGCCCCATTATCGGGCTCAATTCCAATGGCTGCAATGTATGGTCTTGGCACGGTAACCGAAACTTCAGCAACGGATAGAGCGTTCTTAAAATTTGTTTCTGGCAACCACGCAACTCCATTAAGCCCAGCGGGCGCCGGTGGAGCAACTGAGTTCTTGGCGGAAACGACAGCAATGCAAACGGCTATTGCTACCTTTATTGCTACAGGTGGCTCGCAAGTGGTGGTTACTGATCCAGCACTCGTTGAACCTTAAGCAATAATCCTTTAGGATCGAGAGCCCTTGTCATAAATATGGCAGGGGCTTTTTTGTGCCTGAATAATTATTGGAGATAAGTTTGGAATTTTTAACTGAATATGGTCTGTTTTTACTTAAAGCAATAACTGTAGTAGTGGCCATTGTGCTGATTATTGGCTTTATTTTGAGTGCTGGCCAAAAACGAGTTTCCAGCATGAAAGGTGACATTAAAATCACTAATTTAGGCGAAGAGATCAAAGACTATAAGCACACGATCCAAAGTGAAGTCTTATCCAAAGCAGAATGGAAAGCTCTACAAAAAGAAGAAAAGGAGCAAGATAAGAAAGAAGCTAAAGCCGAAAAGAAAAAGGTTAAATCGAATAAGGCTGAAGAAGATGAAGCTGAAGAAATTAAGCCCAGGCTCTACGTATTGGATTTTGATGGTGATATTGAAGCAAGTGAAGTTGAGTCGTTAAGAGAAGAAATAACGTCAATCTTAGCAACCGCCAATGAAAAGGATGAAATCATGGTTCGCCTGAAAAGTCCTGGCGGTATGGTGCACACCTACGGCCTCGCTGCATCGCAATTAGCGCGCATTAAAGCAGCCGGTCACAAGCTTACTATAGCGGTAGATGAAGTGGCGGCTAGTGGCGGTTATATGATGGCCTGTGTTGCTGACAGAATAGCTTCTGCACCTTTTGCCATTATCGGCTCAATTGGAGTCGTTGCAGAAATCCCCAACTTTAATCGTTTACTGAAAAAAGCTCATGTTGATTATGAGCAACATACGGCTGGTGATTATAAACGTACTCTAACTATGTTTGGTGAAAACACGACGCATGCACGTGATAAATTTAAAGAAGAATTAGAAGATACCCATCAATTGTTTAAGTCCTTTATTACTGAAAATCGCCCTGAGCTTGATATCGAAAAAGTAGCAACCGGTGAGCACTGGTATGGTAGTCAAGCATTAGAACTTGGGTTGATTGATGAAGTAATTACTAGTGATGACCTGATTACAAAAGCAGTTAAAAGCAAAGACGTTTATTCTGTTAAATACGAAATCAAACGTCCTTTATCCGATAAGCTTTCTATTAGCTTACACGGATTCTTAGATCGCTTTGTGAAGAGTTGGGTTCAAAGATCCAGTCAGACAAATATTTATAAATAAACTTATGGATTTCGAGTTTTGGGATAATTGTTGGCATCGTGACTCACAGCCGTTTCATGTGTTTGATGCTCATCCTTTGCTCCGAAAACACTTAACGACTATTAACCCTAAAGAAAAGCTTTTATTACCATTATCGGGGAAGTCGTTAGATCCCATCTTTTTGGCAGAAAATCAAATATACTCTACTGCTATTGAATTCAATCCAAAAGCGGTAAAAGCGTTTATTCAAGAAAATGAACTAACGCCTGAACAAATAAATTATCAAAATACTAGTGAAGCAATACAGTATCAATTTGCGGGTTACGAAGTTTGGTTAGCTGATTTTTTTGATTTAACTACCAATGAAATTGGGGAGTTTTCACAAGTATTTGATCGTGCTGCATTAGTGGCTCTACCTGAAGAAATGAGAGCTCAGTACATACAGCATCTAAAGTCTTTATTAAAACCCGAAGCTAACATATTTATGGTCACTATGGATTATGATCCTGAGCAAATGGGTGGACCGCCGTTTTATATTAAAAAAGATGAGCTTAAAGAGTTTTTCCCAACAGCTTCTATTGAAGAACTGGATCGGAATTCACTACTGACTAATCATCCCCGTTGGCAAGAGTTAAATTTGTCTAAGCTAGATGAAGTCTTATATCAAATAAAATTATAAATCATGAATGAAAAATCAAAAAAAATAGCTGCCTATGGGCAATGGCCTTCGAAAGTGACTTCTCAAATGTTGGCTGCAAAATCCAATCGTTTAGGTCAAATGCAAACCATTGGAGAGGCATTGTTTTGGTTGGAATCGCGTGCCCAAGATAAAGGGCGTGGCGTGATTGTTCAGTACCAACAAGGAAAAACGATAGATATCACTCCTGATGAGTATAGCGTTCGTACAAGGGTACATGAATATGGCTCAGGTGATTTTTGGGGAAGTGAGTCATTAATCATATTTGCAAATGACAAGGACCAAAGACTTTATAGTCAGGATCTGAATAGTTCAAAGATCAAATCGTTAACTCCAGTAAGTGATACTAAGTATGGCCTTCGTTATGCTGATGGGGATATCGATGTAAAAGGGCAATTTACGGTCTGTGTTCGCGAGTATCACCCTGTTGGTTCAACGGGGCATCAAGTGGTTAATGAGCTAATACGCATAAATTTAGACTCAGAAGAGATAACGATAATTGCGCAAGGCGCCGACTTTTACTCTAACCCACGCTTAAGCCCAGATGGCCAACAAATTTCATGGTTGCAATGGAACCATCCTAATATGCCATGGGATTCAACTGAGTTATGGATTGCAGATATTGATGCTTCTGGTGTGACTAGCAATGCACGAAAATTCGCCGGTGGCGATCAAATTTCAATTTATAATCCTCAGTGGTCTAAAGACAATGAGCTTTTTTATGTTTCTGACATAAGTGGTTGGTGGCATCTTTATAAAAACGAGCAATTATTGCATGAAGTTGATTCAATTGAGTTTGGTTTTCCCCAGTGGCAATTTGCTTGCAATAGCTTCCAACTAATTGGCGATCAAGCCTACGCAATAGGAACCAAAGACGGCAAACAAAACCTTTACCAGATAAATTTAACTGACGGCTCTATTCAGCAAGTGGAAGATGACTTCCGCTATTTCAATGGCCAATTTCAAGCTATTGGAAGCTGTTTATACTTTATGGCTTCGACAGCCACTAAGCCACTGAATATCTATTGTTACAATACGCAGACCAAAGAAATGAAGGCTTTGAAAGAGAACTCGTCTTCTTATTTAGAATCGAATATCTCGCAGGCCAAACACATCAGCTTCAAAACATCTCATCAACAAGAAGCTCATGGTTTTTTCTATCCGCCGCAAAATGCAGAGTATCAATCACCCAATGAATTGCCTCCCTTAATTGTCATGAGTCATGGTGGCCCTACCGGTATGACCGATGCTGGATTTAACTTGCAGATACAGTTTTGGACCAGTCGCGGCTTTGCGGTCGCCGATGTAAATTATCGGGGAAGTACGGGTTATGGTCGTGAATATCGTGATGCGCTGCGTGGGAATTGGGGGATTTTTGATGTTGATGACTGCATTGCTATGGCAGAACATCTCGCCAATCAAGGTTTGGTTGATGGAAATAGATTAGCGATTCGTGGCGGCAGCGCTGGGGGTTACACCACACTATGTGCATTAACATTCCATGATAAATTCCGGGTGGGAATGAGCCGTTACGGTGTCGCAGATTTAATATCGTTGGCACAAGATAGTCACAAGTTTGAGATTCGTTATCTAGACTCTGTTGTAGGGCCGTTGCCAGAGGCGAAGCAGGTTTATTTAGACCGTTCACCAAGTGAGCACACAGATAAGCTTTCTTGCCCAATTTTATTGCTACAAGGGTTAGACGATAAAGTGGTACCACCAAGCCAATCCGAAGCTATGGTAAATGCCTTAGAAGCAAAAGGCCTGTCATACGAATATATTGAATTTGAAGGGGAAGGGCATGGTTTCAGAAAGCCTGAAACCATCATTAAGGCGTTTGAAGCAGAATTAGAGTTTTATAAACAATATTTACTCTGATAATTGTTTCTGTAATTTTTCAATATTATTAACTCCAAAGGGGACTTCATCAAATAAAGTAAAGTAGCCAGTGTCTGGGTCAAGAAGTAAATCAATACTCATCAAATAAGAGTCAGGTTCATTTTCGGCAAAACCAAATGCAATTATGAATTCTATGTGTTTTTCTTCTTCTTGTTTTAGAAAAGCGGATTTTTGAAACTGCTTAAATTGAACAATAGATTCTGGCACTAATCGTAAGATTGAGTAATACTCTCTAAAATCATTGCCAAACCATTTTTCAATTTCTTTTGAGCCAGAGTCTATTTCTTCCAATTTAAAAGAGGCTGTCTTCTGCTCCTTATTTTCTTGGTACTTGACTTCAAGTCGTAATTCTTTTTGTGGCACATCGACAAATTTATCACTCCTAAATTTAACTCTGACATATTGTGGGGTTAACTGACTAAAGTCTTCTTCATCAAAAGACTTCATTTTCCACATGGTAGAAAGCGGGATGCTAGAGCATCCCTGAATCATTATTAAAGTAAGAAGTATTATTATTTTTTTCATCTTCAATCCATTTATAGTTTAATTATTTTTCTTCGAAATTGGAGTGAATAACTGGGTCGTTATACACATCCATATCAATTTCACCTTCCGATTTGGCAACAATAGCAGTTACTGCAGCATCACCTGAAATATTAACCGCGGTGCGGGTCATATCAAGTAATCTATCAATGCCTAATATCATTCCAATGGCTTCAACAGGTAAGTTAACTTGAGTTAAAACTCCAGCTAAAAGAATTAATCCAACACTAGGAACACCTGCAGCGCCAATAGACGCTAATGTTGCCGTTAATATGATGGTTAACATCTGGGCCATGGTTAAGTCGGCTCCATAAGCTTGCGCTATAAATAAGGTAGCAATACCTTGCATAATCGCCGTACCATCCATGTTAACCGTTGCACCTAATGGTAAGGTGAAAGAGTAGGTGTTCTTGTGGACACCTAAATTCTTTTCTACACAGCGCATGGTCACTGGTAAAGTGGCATTAGAACTTGAAGTACCAAACGCGGTAATCATCGCAGGCCACATTCCTCTAAAAAAGCTTATTGGATTCATGCGACCAAGTAATGCTATCAAAGAACCGTAAGTTAAAAGCCCATGCAAGATTAAAACGATTATCACCAGGATGAAGTATTTGCCTAATCCTCCAACCAAATCGCTAAAGGGGAAGGTCGCAAAGGTTTTGGCTATCAGCATAAAAACACCGTAAGGCGCAAATTTCATCACTATGTTCACAATGCCCATGACCACATGGTTTGCACTTTCAAAAAAGTCTTTTACTAGCTTTCCATTGTTGCCTGAAAATGAAATGGCTAAACCCAAAATTATGGCAAAAATAATGATTTGCAGCATATTGGCTTCTGTCATGGCCGCTATTGGATTTGTCGGAATCATATTGATCAAGACATCAGTAAGCGGGGGTTTGTCTTTAGGCACGAAGTTAACATCACCTACCGGCATCCCAACACCGGGTTGGAAGATAGAAGCCATAGTAAGAGCTAAGACCAAAGCAATTGCTGTGGTTAACAGATAGAGTCCGATCGTTTTCAAGCTTAAGCGACCAAGCTTGGCCGGATCAGTTAATGAACAGACACCAACTACTAACGAAACTAATACCAATGGAACCATAAGCATTTTTAGGGCATTGATGAACCATTTGCCACCGACATGAAAAATGCCATTAATAAGGTAATCGTTCACAAAGGCATTTGCCGAAAATTGGTGCATGATAGTTCCGACAATTGCGCCAACCACCATAAAGATTAGAATTTTTACGCTGAGGTTCATTAATTTTTCCGCTTAGGTAAAGTTAAAAGCACTCTAAGGGATTGATTTATAAAGTGCAAGAATAAACCCTTAGGCTTTATTTCATTCAATGACTTATCCAGCTTATGGGTCGATATCAAAAATTATAAAGATAGATTATTATGTTGGTATATACAGATAAATTGGTGATTTCATGAAGGTAATTTCAATTTTTACAATTGTGCTTTTAAGTATGATAAGCAGCGTGCAGGCTAAAGAAATAATTTTGGGTGAGCAAGTGAATATGGATCTGTATCAACCTCTTAATGCAGTGCTAGCTAGCCCAAGTGAATTTATAAACAAGGAGATCACTTTAAAAGGAAAGATAACTAAAGTTTGCAAAAAGAAGGGCTGTTGGGCGGATATAACTAGCGATGATGGATTGATTAGAATCAAAGTTATTGATGGTGTCATTGTAATCCCTATCTATGCCGTAGGCCGAGAAGCCTATGCTACCGGCAAATTAAGCGCTAAGGTTTTAACTAAAGAAGAAACCATGAGTTTTTTGCAGCATATGGCAGAAGATGCAGGAGAATCATTTGATCCTTCGAGTGTTGAAGCCGGAATGACTCTTTATCAACTAAAAGCCCAATCTGTACGAATTCTTTAAATTACAAAATAATAGTTGCACAGTTAAGATTACAGGTGTAATCTTAACTTGAAGATTACATTTGTAATCATAGCTAAAAGTAAAAGCTAAGGGCAAAGAATGTCTAACCGAGTGAGTGAGTCAGAACAATTTGTAATGGAGGTGCTGTGGCAGGAATCTCCTTTATCCAGTCAAGAAGTGGTTGAGCGCTTAAAAGCGCAAGACTGGAATGAAAAAACGGTAAAAACCTTTTTAAACAGAATGATTAAGAAAGGCGTAATCGGCTTTGAGACGCAGGGCCGAAAATATTTATATTATCCGAATATCGAAAGAGAAGAGTTTATCCAGCAAGAAAGTAATGGCTTTTTGGATAAAGTGTTTAAAGGCAACGTAAAAGAACTATTAGCCACTTTTGTACAGAATAAACAATTATCAAAACAAGAGTTGGACTATCTAAAAACCTTATTAGATAAGGAGCAGGGCTGATGAGCGAATTATTGGCTTATCTTTGGCAGTCAAATATTGAGTTAAGTCTATTACTGGCCGTTATTCTGATTGCCCGCTTGGCTATCAGAAAGACCACAAAGAATTACAATGCTTATTTGTTATGGCTTTCTATCCCGATAGGTTTGGGAGTCGCTAAATTAATAAGCTATCTAGAGTTTAGTCAGCCGCCAGCAGAAACGGTAAACTATATTATTAACAGCTATGTGGTGAAACCTAGCCAAAGCTTTGATACCTGGAGTTATGCCGCTTATTTATGGTTATTAGTTAGTACGCTATTATTAATAAGGCTTGCAAGGCAACACCAATCCTTAAGAAAAGAATTAAAAAGTATAAGCGTTCCTCATAATTTAAAGATAAATTCAAAATACCCAATTATTGGTATCGATAAAGAAGGTTTTTCACCAGCGGTTTATGGTTTTATTCAACCAAAAATTTACTTCCCAATCCCGTTAGAAAAAGAATTAACGGCCGAACAGATCAAATTGATCATAAAGCATGAAGAGCACCATATTAGCCAAAAGCACTTATGGCTGAATTTACTTTGGGACATCTTAGTTTGTTTAGTTTGGTTTAACCCATTGATTTATATTTCGCGACAAAACTTTCGTCATGACCAAGAAGTTTATTGCGACTACCTTGTACTTAACCGTGCTCCAGAACCTGAGCACAAAACTTATGGTCATGCACTACTTTCAACCGTTTCTGCCACACACTCGGTTAGCTTGCTTTGCTCATGGAAAATGTTTAATCAATTAGAGGAACGAATCATGAGTATTAAAAACGTAAAACGAAAATCCAATAAATTTGCACTATCTCTGGGAGCCATTGCTATCATCGCTTCGACATCTCTTTATGCTATCAATATGAATAGTTTTAAACAGCTCGATAAAGATGGCGAGCATCGCGTTGAGTGGAGCATAGATGGTAAATCTTATGTTGAAAAAGATGGCGAATGGTGGGTCTATGAAAATGGCAACAAGCGTCCTATGACCAAACTTGAAAAGCGTGAGTTTGAGGAAGCTGTTGAACGTGCAGAAGAAGAAATGCGTCGTGCAGAGAAGGATATGTTACGAGCTGAAAAAGAAATGGAACATGCAGAGCTTGAGATGGAAAGAGCTATGCATGAAATGGAAAGAGCGCAAGAAGAAATTGCCCGGAGCTTTGAAAGTATGGAAGAAGCCTTTATGGAAATTGAACAAAGTCAGATAGATATTCAAACTGACTTTTTAGAAGGCAAGTTATCGAAAAAAGAGTTTGAGACCATTCAAAAAGAACTGAAAAAAACTCACGATCATTTAAAGAATAACCAAGGCGAGTATCAGCGTGAAATTCAAAGGGCAAAAGAGCAGTTAGAAAAATCTATGCGTCAATTGAAAAAGGAGCGTGCCAATATGAGGTTTCCTACTGCCCCTATAGCACCAGTTAATCCTCCTGCGGCAAATGCGCCGGTTAAACCAATTGCTCCACCTGTTAATACAGCCATTCCTATGACTACCGTTCCGGCAAAGTATCCAAAATCAGCGATAGAAGCAGGAATTAGTGGATATGTTGATTTTGAATTTGATCTAGATGAATCTGGTAACCCTTTAAATATTGAGGTGGTAGGCGCTCAGCCGCAAAATGTTTTTGAAGAAGTATCAAGGGATGCCATTGAAAATTGGGTTTTTAAATCTACTGGTATTGCGCAACAGGGCCTAAAGTATAGGTTTGAGTTTAGAGTAGAATAGTAAAAGCCCGCAGAAGCGGGCTTTTTTTAATGTACTAACGTAGAAACTGTTCTTATCAACTCAAGCTAATCTTTGTTCCTTTATTTCCCTCACCATTAGCGACATCAATAAATGCGCCTTTGATTTGTGGGCCAACAATTGCAATGTTTTTAACGCCATCAGCTAGCACCGACAAAGCCTCTTCAACTTTCGGGATCATGCCACCTTGAATGACGCCTTGTTTGATCAAATCTCTTGCTTGCTCTGCATTGATTTTAGCCACGCGAGTTTCTGGATTATCCAAGTCGTGATAAATAGCTCCAACCGCGGTGGTCAGTAACAATAAATCAGCTTTTAAAGCACGAGCGATTTGTACCACGGTAGTATCAGCGTTGATGTTGAAAACGCGTCCTGATTCGGCTTCAACGCCTAAAGTAGCGATAACCGGCACCAAATCAGCGCTCAGCAAAGTGTTAATAACGTTAGTATTAATACCAGTAACGTCACCAACTTCACCAAAATCAATCGGCTTATCACCCGCTCCCGACATAACCCGAGGAGGGCGCTTAACTGCTGTAATTAACTTGCCCGAAGCGCCATTACAAGCAAATGCATTAACACCGACGTTTTGTAGCTCCTGCGCCAAACTAACATTCACTTCACCACAAATGGCTTGCTTTACAACTAATAAGTCAGCTTCGCTAGTAATGCGACGGCCAGCGACTTTATTTGGAACTAAGCCATGTTTTTCTTGTAAGGCATTGGTTTGGGGGCCGCCACCGTGTAAAACGATGACGTTCCAACCAGCATCAACTAAATCTTTAACATTGGCAGCGATACCGTCACGCTCGGTTTGCCCTTGCAGGACATCGCCACCAACTTTAACAACCGCTACGGGCTTGTTAGAAATGCTCATAGCTGGATTTAAGGCCACATGCCAGGCTGATCAAGACCAAAGGAAGCATCTTTGCCAGTCATTAAATTAAAGCTTTGTACCGCTTGGCCTGCGCCGCCTTTCACTAGATTATCAATAGCACTGGTACAAGCTAAAGTTCTTTGGCCAGTTAACTCGTCAATGCGAACGGTAATTCCAACTTCAACACGAACAGTATTCTTAACCGCAACCACTTCTGGGCTTTGACCTAAAGGCATAACAACAACGCTACGATGTGGTGCATAGAAGTCTTCATACATTTTTTGGATATCTGCTTCTGTATATTCTTCCGGTAAATCCAATTGAGATACCGCTAAGATACCGCGCGCCAAAGGTGCTGATACTGGAACGAAATCTAAAGAAGTGTTTACTGCGCCACCTTTGTTAAGCGTTTGTAAGATCTCAGCGCGATGTTGGTGGTGTAAAGTTTTATAAGTTTTTAAATTGTTTACGCGAATAGGGTGGTGAGTGCCTTCGATAGGGCGCACGCCAGAGCCCGAAGAACCTGTCATCGCAACAGTGCGAACGTTACCGTTGGTTAAGATGCCAGCTTTTGCTAATGGCAATAATCCAACAGCGATACCAGTAGCAAAACAGCCTGGGCTAGCTACGTACTGTGCGTTTTTAATAGCTTCTTCGTTTAATTCAGGCATACCATAAACAAAAGTTCCTAAACGCTCTGGGCATGGGTGCTCAGGAGCATAGTCGCGCAGATAATCTTCTAGGCTTTCTAAACGGAAATCACCTGATAAATCGATAATGCGAACGCCAGTTTCGAATAACTCCATAGCCACTCGCGCAGTAATTATGTGCGGCATTGCCAAAAATACAATATCAGCGCCTTGGACACATTCTTGTGGCGTAATATCTTCAATCACTAAATCGGTTTTAGCTAAACCAAATAGAGAACGGTGAACCTGACCAATGGTTTTGCCGATATAATCTTTACTCGACACGCGTAATACTTCCACATCGTCACGGACGATTAAATGGCGAAGTAATTCTGCTGCACCGTAACCGGCGCCACCAATGATCGATACTTTAATTTTGCTCATGAGTTTCCTCTTTACATAATTTTTATTACAGTTTTGTCAATGATATTACTGCAATAAATCGACCTGTCTGAAAAGCGGACTGATCTTACGCTTAAACTTTCTATTTAAACTCTTTGGAATGGATAGACCGATCCTAAGTTTAATATTTGTGTTAATTCGTCCAAAGCAGTTCTGGATTCAACCAATAAATTTGGATCGGCTAAATCATCTTCGGTTAGAGTTTCACGATAATGTTTTTCAACCCAAGTATTTAAAGAGCCAAATAATGAATCTGACATAATTACATTTTGATTCATGGCTACCATTTCTGATTCGTTTAATACCACTCTTTGACGTAAGCATGCAGGGCCGCCGCCATTTTGCATGGATTGTTTTACATCATAGATTTTTACTTCTTTAATTGGCGTGTCTTGCTCGACCAACCAGTCTAGATATTCTTTTACTGATGGTATTGCTTCACATTCGCCTGGGCAAATGAGTGCCATATCACCAGAAGGTAAAGTTACCAGTTGGCTATTAAATAAGTAAGACTTAACGGCATCTTCCACAGGTACATCATTAGCACCAACTTCCACCACATGGAATTCCTCGCCATCGAAAGCGTGCTCCAAATCGGTATATACCTGCATTTGATTGAGGAATGCTTTTTGGTGAGCAAAAAGTACATTGCCATTGCCCACAGAAATCACGTCATTATGGAAAACTCCTTGATCGATAACATTTGGAGACTGTTGCGCGAATACTACATTATCGGAATCTAGGCCGTGTAAGCGAGCTACAGCTTGGCTTGCCTCAAAGGTCTGTCGAGCAGGAAACTTGTGCGGCGCTGGTTTAGAGTTATCAAAAGCATATTTGCCAAAAACGAAAAAATGTACGCCTTTCTTACCATAGCCTTTACTTGAGTTAACATCGACAAAACGAGTATGGTTGGCAGCGCCTTCATCGCCAAAATGATCCCCATTGGGTAAGGCAGAATGATGAGCAAAGTGTTTGTCATCTTTAAACATGGCTTGCAAGATACGGCCGGTAGTTTCATGTTCGATAGAGCGATGAAATTTGTTCGATAAGTTCGCTGGAGTGAAATGAGCTCTAGCATCAGCAGTATCACTAGAAGGTGCCATGGTGCAAGCATTTGCAGTCCACATGCTAGAAGCTGAACTGCACGCAGCAAGCACTTTCGGCGCTTGTTTCGCCGCTTTAATGATGACTTGAGCATCTGTGCCCGTAAAGCCTAATTTACGCAGAGTAAACACATCTGGGCGCTCCATCGGCGCTATAACACCCTGCTTTAACCCCATATCGTGCAATGCCTTCATTTTTTGCAAGCCTTGCAGTGCCGCCTCTTTAGGCTTGGCCACTAGGTTTGCGTTAGCGGTAGAGGCAACATTACCGTGAGATAAACCTGCATAGTTATGAGTCGGGCCGACTAAGCCGTCAAAATTAAATTCATATGCTGTGTTTTTAGAGGACATCTATACTTTCACTCCAAGAGTTATGTGTTAAAGCGGTAAGGTTATTTGCTGGGCTTGTTACGCAGGCGTACTACGCGCACTAAGTCGCCTTCGTTGACATCTAATGGTTTTAGTGTGGTTTCATCCACATATAAAATTTCACCTTCAAAATCGGACTCTACGATTGCGGTTCTAAAGGCTTTCAATTGTCGATTGCTGACCATCAAGGGTTCTGGCGGAGTATCACTAATCATATGTGGGCGGCCGATCTTTATTTCCATCAGCTTACTAGCGCGAAAGGTTTTAATTTGGTCTTTTGGCGCTTCAATTGTAGGTCCGGCATCAAAAATATCCACATAATTTTGATAACGGAATCCTTCCCGTTTTAACATCGATATGGCAGGTTTAGTTTTTGGATGAACTTTACCAATCACTTCTTGAGCTTCTTCCGACAACATATTGACGTAAATCGGATGTTGCGGCATTAATTCAGCAATAAACTGATTAGAGCCTAAGCCACTGATGGCATCGGCTTTGGCAAATGGCATATTAAAGAAGTGTTTGCCTAGAGAGTGCCAAAATGGCGATTTACCATCTTCATCTGAAAAACCGCGCATTTCTGCAATGACCGTATCAGCAAATCGTTCTGGAAAATCGGCCATAAACATAAAACGTGACTTAGCAAGTAACCGACCATTGATACCACCACGATAATCAGGTGATAAAAATAAGGTCGCGATCTCGGTACAGCCAGTGTAATCATTGCCTAGTACTAAAATCTGATGCTTGTTGTATATGCCAAGGTCTTGACTGGTATTAACTACAGTACTTAATTTGTACGTATAGAAAGCTTCATCCATGCCTACTGCTGCAACTAAAGCGCTGGTGCCGACTACTTTTTGCTTTTGAGTATCTTCTAACACGAAGAAATAATACTCAGGGCCTGGGACATCAATTTCCGCAGAAAATGCTTTGATAGAGCTAACTATCTTATCTTTAATTCTCACGGGATCATTCGGTAAGGTGGTTAGCCCCGTACCAGCGGCAGCTGCTAACTCAAGTATGTCTTCCAAATCATTAGTTTGGGCTGGGCGAATGACCATCATATAAGTCTGTAATCCTTAATTTATGGATGTTTAGGGCAAAATTTGAACAAGACCAGTGATAATAAAAAAACTAGCCAAAAAAGGAAAGTGTCAGTTTGTAGTAATTTGCTTAGATTTTCCAGTAAAGACTAGTATTTTTATATAAAAAGAGGGATTATATGGCGCATTAATACAGCTTAATTTAGATGATAACCGGGTGACTTATGTCTAATTCTACTAAAGATTTTTCTCGCGCCACTTTTGATGACGTGATGGTGCCAAACTATAACCCTGCCGCAATTATCCCAGAAAGAGGAGAGGGTTCACGGGTGTGGGATCAAAATGACAAAGACTATGTTGATTTTGCTGGTGGTATTGCTGTGACTGCTTTGGGTCATAACCACCCTGGGATGATGAAAGCACTAAAAGAACAATCTGAAAAGATTTGGCACTTAAGTAATGTGTTTACTAATAAACCAGCATTAGAGTTAGCTCAAAAACTGAATGATGCTACTTTTTCCGACAAAGTGTTTTTCTGTAACTCAGGCGGCGAAGCTAACGAAGCAGCATTTAAACTAGTTAGAAAATACGCTAATGATAACTACCCTGACCAAGGGAAAAGCGAAATTATAGCTTTTAAGCAAGCATTTCATGGACGTACTTTATTTACCGTTTGCGTTGGTGGTCAACCTAAATACACTAAAGGTTATGAACCATTACCGGCGGGCATAACTCACGGTGAGTTCAATGATATTGATTCTTTAAAAGAACTAATCTCGGACAAAACTTGCGCAGTAGTGATGGAGCCAGTGCAAGGTGAAGGCGGTATTATCCCAGCAGATCCAGAATTTGCAAAAGCAGTAAGAGAGCTTTGCGATAAGCATAATGCCTTATTGGTATTTGACGAGGTACAAACTGGCGTAGGTCGTACTGGCCATTTATACGCCTATCAAGGATTAGGGGTAACTCCGGATATCTTGACTACAGCAAAAGCTATGGGCGGAGGCTTCCCTATTGGGGCTATGCTAACCACAACAAAAATTTCAAAGAGTATGGGCGTTGGAACTCACGGTTCTACTTATGGTGGTAATCCATTGGCTTGTGCAATTTCTAATGTTGTCATCGATGAAATTAATACTCCTGAAATGCTAAGCAGTGTTAAAGAAAAAGGTGCAAAGATTAGCGCGCGTTTAGAAGCTATTGGAGAAAAGTACGGTGTATTCGATTCGGTTCGTGGCGAAGGTTTATTAATTGGTGCAGTTTGTAATGAAAAGTGGCAAGGTAAAGCGCGCGAATTCTTAGTTTCTGGTTGGGAACATGGCGTTATGTGCTTAGTAGCAGGGCTAAATGTAGTTCGCTTTGCTCCTGCGCTTAATATTACTGATGAAGAAATCGAACAAGGTTTAGATAGATTTGAAAAAGCCGTTGCTGCGATTGCTTAAACTTAGGTTATAAGTAAAAAGGCTCCTTTCGGAGCCTTTTTTGATTAAAATGAAAAAGCTGAAGTGATGTTTTTCAAGAGATATGGCTGCGCTTTTACGTTTGGATGAATGCCATCTTTTTGCATCAAATCTGGTTTTTGTCCAACTCCATCCAGAAAAGATGGAATGAGTCTAATTGCTTTTTCTTGAGCCAAATCTAAGTAATTTTGATGGAAAGCTTCGGTATACCGTTTGCCGTAGTTGGGCAGTATTTGCATGCCTAATAATAAAACTTCTGAACCTGAATCTTTTGCCATATCGATCATAGTGGCTAGGTTACGTTTGATTAGCGGTGGTGCAATGCCCCGCAAACCATCATTGCCACCTAATTCCAAAATAACCAAATTAGGCTTATGCTTTGCTAATAAAGGTTTTAACCGTGATAAACCTTGACCAGTGGTGTCGCCGCTCACACTGGCATTGATAACGGTTATCTCGTGACTTCGCTTAGAGAGTTCTTGGCGCAGTAAATTAACCCAACCTTTTTCTAGAGGCATGTTATAGCCAGCACTTAAACTATCGCCTAGTACTAGAATTTTCTTATATTGATTGGTCGCCTCTGCTGAGAGAGATAAAGGCGATAATAGTAGAAGGACAAAAAAAAGTTTTTTCATAGGTTATGCAATAATGTGTAGTCAACTTTAAAACAGTGCTGGCAAATTCATTGTAGCTAGCAAGCTATTTTAATTATGGTGAGGCTTTGTGGATAACTTTTCAAGAGAAGCTAAGTTGATTTCCGAATAATTTTGTCAATTCGACACGGAATGTAACATTTATCTAGCAACTATTTTTACTAAATAGCATCAGTTAAGGTATTCTAAGCAAAAGATTAATAAGTACAAATATCCATGTTATCAAGTAATCAATTAACTAAAACCGTTGTATCGCAAGAACAAGAGTTAACAATATTATCCGAAGTAAGCTTAACCATTAATGAAGGTGATTCAGTTGCTATCGTCGGTGCTTCGGGTTCTGGTAAATCTACTTTACTCTCATTGTTAGCCGGACTTGATGTGCCGACTAGTGGTGAAGTGCTGTTAGCTGGTCATAAATTTCATGAATTAGATGAAGATCAAAGAGCAGCGGTACGGGCTCAATACGTAGGTTTTATATTCCAATCGTTCCACTTGCTTCCAGGACTAACTGCATTAGAAAATGTCATGTTACCGATAGAATTAAAAGGTCAAAAGCAAGCTCGACAAGCTGCTTTAAAAATTTTAGAGAAAGTGGGGTTGAAAGATCGAGTTACTCATTATCCAAATCAACTTTCTGGTGGTGAACAACAACGGGTGGCAATTGCCCGTGCTTTTGCTTCAGAACCTAAGATATTGTTCGCGGATGAGCCTACGGGGAATCTAGATAGCGCGAATGGAGAAAAAATCATTGAGTTATTATTTGAATTAAATCAACAGTTTGGAACAACTTTAGTGCTAGTTACCCATGATTTGAAACTAGCTGATCGCTGCCAAAAACAAATAGCACTAGATGCTGGGAAAATTAAAAGTAATGCAACAAACCTAGAAAGTGCCGTTGACCATCTTAACGATACGGCAAAGGTGAGTTAAATATGTTCTCAATGGCATTGAAGAACTTCAAGCGCGATTGGCGTGCTGGTGAAGTAAAGGTTTTATTTTTTGCATTGATGATTGCAGTAGCTGCGATGACAGCTATTGGCGTCATAACGGATCGCATTCAAAAATCTATGGGCGAGCAAGCTAGTGAATTTTTAGGTGCAGACTATGTGATAAGTTCGCCACGTGAAATTCCTAGGGAATGGTTGCATGAAGCATCGCAGCGTGGCCTAGACGCAGCTGTTGGGCAAAGTGTCAGTACTGTGGTATCTAAAGGTGATAAATTTCAATTGGTTTCAGTTCGAGTTATTCAAGATAAATTCCCACTGAAAGGTCAATTAGAAATTGCTCAAGAAGCATTTGCAACGGGTGATAAGTTACAAGGAAAACCAAAATCACGAGAAGTTTGGGTGGAACCAAGAGTACTAAGTTTATTAGAAGCAAAAACCGGTGATCTAATCGATTTTGGGGCAACGCAACTCAAAATTTCTGGTGTGGTTGTGGCTGGTCCAGGGCAAGCCAGTGAAGTGTTTAATGTCGCTCCTGGCATTTTAGTTAATGCCGCTGATTTAGATTCTGCGCAAATAATTCAGCCGGGCAGTCGCGTGCAAAACGCATTGCTTATTGCAGGCGAATTAGCCGTGAGAGATGAATATATAAGCTGGTTAAAACCGCAATTAAATGATACCCAACGTATTACGGGCGGCAAAGAAGGTACGCCAGCGCTACAAGCTTCGATAAGTCGTGCTGAGTCTTTCTTGCGGCTCGCTAGTTTAGTCTCTGTGATTTTAGCCGGGGTTGCCATTGCAGTTGCGGCTGGACGTTTTAGTCGTCGCCACTTTGATTATGCGGCCATTTATCGCTGTCTAGGCATGCAAATTCGTCAAGTGCATCAATTGTATTTATGGCAGTTAAGCTTAATTGGTTTGGTAGGAGTGATTTTGGGTGCAGTGATTGGGCTTGCCATCCAAGAAGCTATAATTTGGCGATTTGCGGATTATTTACCAAAGCCAATGGTGCCGATAAGTTGGATTCCAGTAGCAGTTGCTGCTTTGTCTGGTTTAGTCGTGTTAATCGGTTTTGCCTTACCGTCTTTTTTCCAAATTGCTAAAGTTCCACCATTAAGAGTTCTACGAAAAGAGCTAATGCCAACGGCGGTTTCAGGTTGGATAATTTACTTGCTTGCAATTGGTTCAATGGCGCTATTGATGTGGTGGCAAAGTGATTCTTGGTTATTAGTTGGAATACTATTAGTTGTTTCTATCGTTGCCTTCCTAGTGATTCGATTGTTTGCTTGGCTAATTTTCAAGCTGGGCATTTGGCTTGGCAAACGTAGCCCTAGCTCCGTGCGTTTTGGTTTAGGCCAATTAAAACGGTATCCGGCTTTTACTATCAGTCAAATAACCGCATTTGGGTTAGCATTTATGATTATGCTTTCAACTTATCTTATTCGAACTGAGTTATTAGCTGAATGGCAAAACCAAATGCCTGAAAATGCACCTAATCACTTTTTAATTAATGTGCAAAATTATGAAGTTGAAGCTTTGGATAAGATTTTAGCGCAAAACAATGTTGAAACTAGCGGTATTTATCCAATGGTTAGAGGGCGAGTTACTCACCTTAATGGTGAGTTGGCTAGCGATGCTTTGTCGAAAGATGAATATCAGCAAGCAAGGGCGCTACGCCGCGAACTAAACTTAACATGGATGGAAGCTCTTCCGAATGCAAATAAGCTGGTAGAAGGGGACTGGTGGAGCGATGAGGCTACTAACTTAGATTCAGATGCAGTAAAGATTTCTATCTCCACCGAAATTCAGCAAATGATGAAGGTCAAAATTGGCGATAAGGTATCTTTTGATATTGGCGGTTTAGAGGTTGAGGGACAAATTGCTAACGTGCGTGAAATTCAGTGGGATTCATTCCAACCAAACTTCTTTGTCATATTTGAACCCAGAGGCTTAAAAGAATTTCCAGCTAGTTATATTACTAGCTTTCATTTAGATTCTGCTCAAAAGCCAATGTTAAATCAGATCTTAGGCCAAATGCCTACCGTAACTATTATTGAGTTGGATAAAATAATGGCGCAGGTGCAAAAGATATTAGACCAGGTCACATTAGCAGTAGAGTTTATTATGTTGTTTGTATTACTGGCGGGTATTGCTGTTCTTTATGCCGTGCTACAAGCCAATCGTGAGGAGCGAGTATTATCGGCAACCTTGCTCAAAACGTTAGGAGCGCAAAGCCCATACATTAGAGCTAGTCTAGTAGCGGAGCTGGCATTGCTTGGATTATTTTCAGGACTGCTAGCAGTAATAGCCAGTGAGATTTTAGTTTCTAGTGTTTATACACAAGTTCTTGATTTAAGTATCAAGTGGCACTTCCTATACTGGTTACTTATGCCGCTAGGGTCCATGATCTTTATTAGCATCGTAGGCTGGTTTGGGATTAAATCCATCTTAAAGCAACCCGCATACCAAGTTCTTAGACAGGCGTAGAAACCTATTAATAATTAGGCCACTATTTATATAGTGGCTTTTGTTATTTTCAAAAAATATTATAAAAAACTAGACAGCCACTAGCATTGGTTGCTATTAATAAAAAAAGGAACGACAGAGTTTTAGCCATGCTTAACTCTGTTTTTTTGGATATGAATTACTAAAAATTCTATATAAAACAATCGGTTATTGAAAATTCTTTTATGGGTAAATCACTAGTTATCGTGGAGTCGCCAGCTAAGGCGAAAACCATTAATAAATACTTGGGCAAAGATTTTGTGGTGAAATCAAGTGTGGGTCACATTCGAGATCTACCGACGGGCGCTAGCAAAAAAGAGCCAATTAGCGCTAAAGAAAGAGCGGCCAAAGCCGCCGCAACACGTAAACTCCCGCCTGAGGAGAAGGTACGTCAAAAAGCTATTCGTGAGAAAAAAGCCTTAATTGAGCGGATGGGTATTAACCCTGAAGATGGCTGGGAAGCACATTACGAAGTTTTGCCTGGAAAAGAAAAGGTTCTAAAAGAACTTAAGAAGCTTGCTGAAAATGCAGATACGATATATCTCGCAACGGATTTGGATAGAGAAGGAGAGGCTATTGCTTGGCACCTGAAAGAGTTATTAGGTGGTGATGATTCTCGGTTCCGTAGAGTTGTGTTTAATGAAATTACCAAGAAAGCTATTCAAGAAGCTTTCTCAGAACCATCTGATTTAGACATGCATTATGTCAATGCACAGCAAACGCGTCGTTTTTTAGATCGAGTAGTTGGCTTTATGGTATCGCCGCTATTGTGGCGAAAAATCGGTCGTGGATTATCAGCTGGACGTGTTCAATCAGTAGCCGTGAGATTGTTAGTAGAAAGAGAGCGTGAAATTCGTGCTTTTATTCCTGAAGAATTTTGGGACTTACATGCCAATACCAATAGTCAGGCAGGCGATGCGCTTCGATTACTAGTGAATAAATATCAAGGCAAGGCTTTTAAACCAAAAAGTGAAGCCGAAACTCAAAA
This sequence comes from uncultured Kangiella sp., assembly GCA_947503435.1. Classification (GTDB taxonomy): domain Bacteria; phylum Pseudomonadota; class Gammaproteobacteria; order Enterobacterales; family Kangiellaceae; genus Kangiella. The sequence continues at coordinate 296,409 of CANNDL010000001.1, forward strand.
GGCTGTAGATGCATTAAAGCAATCTAGTTTTAAAGTTAGTTCGATTGAGTCAAAACCGCAAAAATCTAAAGCTCCCAAACCTTTTATTACTTCTACATTGCAGCAAGCTGCGAGTACTCGTTTAGGCTTTGGTGTAAAGCGCACTATGATGATGGCTCAACGGTTATACGAAGCCGGTTATATTACTTATATGCGTACCGATTCGACTTATTTAAGCGCTGACGCTGTATCCGATTGCCGAGATTATATTGCTGAAGAATTCGGCAAGAATTATTTACCTAAAGAGGCAATGAGCTACTCAAGTAAAGAAGGGGCACAAGAAGCTCACGAAGCTATTCGTCCTTCTGACGTCAGCAAAAAAGTTGGCCATCTTGCCAATATGGAAAAAGATGCAGAACGTCTTTATGACTTAATTTGGCGACAATTTGTAGCCTGCCAAATGTTACCTGCAGAATTTGATGTGACTAATTTATTAGTGGAAGCCGATGATTATCAGTTGAAAGCCAAAGGTCGAGTGATGCGTTTTGATGGTTGGACTAAGGTTTTACCAATGCAAAAACGTTCTAAAGATGATGAAGAATTGCCAAATGTAAAAGAAGGCGAATTACTAAATCTAGATTCACTCGATCCGAAGCAACACTTTACTAAGCCTCCGGCACGTTACTCAGAAGCTGCATTAGTTAAAGAGCTAGAAAAACGTGGTATTGGCCGTCCATCCACTTATGCATCAATTATTTCGACTATTCAAGATCGCGGCTATGTGAAAATTGAAAAGAAGCGTTTTTATGCCAAGAAAATGGGCGAAATCGTAACAGACCGTTTAGTAGAAAGCTTCAGTGATTTACTGGATTTTTCTTTTACAGCAACTATGGAAGAACGCTTAGATGCAATCGCTAGCGGTAATAAAGATTGGAAAATCACCCTAGATGAATTCTATAAATCGTTTTCAGAGAAACTCAAAAAAGCTGATGAAGAAGAAGAGCAAGGTGGAATGCGTCGCAATCAACCGGTTGCTATTGATCTCACCTGTGATCTTTGTAACGAACATCATTTTAATATTCGTAATGCTGGAACCGGTGTCTTTTTAGGTTGCGATGGTTATTCATTGCCGCCTAAAGAGCGCTGTAAAAACACTAAGAATTTGATGCCTGGTGATGACTTTGTTGCGGCTAATGAAGAGGAAGAAGCGCTTCATTTAGTGGATATTAAGCGTTGCAAAATTTGCGAATCGGCAATGGAAGACTACTTGCTTGATGAAACTACTAAGATTTATATTTGCGGTAATAACCCAGATTGTTCGGGTTATGAAGTTGAAAAAGGCGAGTATAAAATTAAAGGCTATGATGGTCCGGTTTTAGATTGCGATAAATGTGGCGATGAAATGCAGCTGAAAACAGGCCGCTTTGGCAAATATTTTGGTTGTATGAGTGAAGAATGTAAGAATACTCGTAAACTGCTGGCTAATGGCCAACCAGCGCCGCCAAAAGCGGATCCAATACCAATGCCTGATCTAATTTGTAAGAAAGTAGAAGATCACTATGTGTTACGTGATGGTGCGGCAGGTATTTTCTTAGCTGCGAGTAAATTCCCGCGTAACCGTGAAACTCGTGCACCAGCGGTTGATGAGTTGCTACCCGTAAAGGATAAGTTAGATCCAAAATACAAGTTTTTAACCACGGCTCCAGTTAAAGATCCGCATGGTTACCGTACTTTCGTTAAATACAGCCGAAAAACGCAACAACAATACGTGGCGAGCTTGACTGATGAAGATAAAGCAACCGGTTGGAGCGCCTTTTATGAAGATGGTAAATGGGTCGAGGCAACGCCTGTTAAGAAAACTCTTCAGAAATAGTGAGTATCGCTTGAAAACACAGTAGAATAGGGCCAGCGTTAATGCTGGCCTTTTTTATTGCCGACTATTTATTTATATCTGAATTAGGAAATTCATGTACTCTTTATTGCGTTCGATCTTATTTCTATTAGATGGCGAAACTTCTCACCATTTATCTTTAAATAGCCTTAATACCTTACATAAACTTAAAATGTCAGGATTGATGGCTAAACCACAAATTGATGACCCGATTGAAGTAATGGGGCTCCAGTTTCCGAATCGCGTTGGACTGGCTGCTGGCTTGGATAAAAATGGTCAATACGTAGACGCCTTGAGTCAATTTGGTTTTGGCTTCATTGAAGTAGGTACCGTCACTCCTCGACCGCAAGATGGAAATCCTAAGCCGCGATTGTTTAGAATAAAACAAGCAGAAGCTATTATTAATCGCATGGGTTTTAATAATGATGGTGTGGATAAATTGCTCGCAAATGTTGCTGAGATTCAATTTGGGAAAAAAGGTAACGGTATATTAGGCATCAATATAGGCAAAAATTTTGATACTCCTGTAGAAAAAGCGGTTGATGACTACCTGATTGGGATGGAAAAAATTTATTCGCGTGCCGACTATATGGTGGTGAATATTTCCTCGCCTAATACTCCTGGATTACGTGATTTACAGTTTGGCGAGAATTTAAAGATATTGTTGGAGAATCTAAAAAGTAAGCAAATAGAGCTTCAACAGCAACATGGATTTTACAAACCATTAGCTATCAAAATTGCCCCTGATTTAGATGCAAATGATATTGATGAATTGGGCAAAGCTTTCTTAGAGTTCGAATTAGATTCCATAATCGCGACCAATACCACCTTTGATCGTTCAAAGGTCGAAGGCATGCAATTTGCCGCCGAACAAGGCGGATTAAGTGGTAAGCCATTAGCAGATAAATCGACTGAGGTGATTCGTCAGCTAGTCAAAGCTATGGATAACAAAATTCCTGTTATCGGTGTTGGCGGTATTACTAATGCTCAGTCGGCAGTAGATAAAATCGAGGCAGGTGCTGCCATGGTACAAATATATTCGGGCTTTATTTATCATGGCCCTGAGCTTGTGCAGCAAGCCGCGCAAGCGATTAAAGCTCTTAACCAATAATATCGGCTACTAAGGGCCTTATCCTTATGTCAGAAAATCAACACCAGTTTTATGCTTCTTGTCCGCCAGGGTTGGAAGGGCTATTGATGGATGAATTAGGGCAGCTTGGCGCTCAAAATATCAAAGAGCATCCAACTCACTTAACCTTCGAAGGCGAAATTGAAGTGGGCTATAAAGCTTGCTTATATTCGCGCTTAGCCAATCGTATATATTTATGCTTGTTGCATGACCGGTTTGAATCTGCAGAAGAAATGTATAATAAAATAAATAGAATCGAATGGGGCTGGCACTTTGATTTAACTCAATCCTTTGTGGTGGATTGTTCTGCACGTAAAAGCGCTTCAATTAAACATTCTGGTTTTGGCGCCCTTAAAGCTAAAGACGCGATTGTAGATTACTTCCAAGAACGATACGAACAACGTCCATCTGTGGATAAAGAAAATCCAGATTATCGAGTGCATGTGTTAGTCAATGGAACTCAGTTGAAAGTAGGCTTAGATTTGGCGGGACGAAGTTTGCACCAGCGCGGATACCGCGATTCGAAAGGTGCTGCACCGATAAAAGAAAATTTAGCTGCTGCCTTATTGATTCGTGCTAAATGGCCTGAGTTAGCCAAACAGGGTTATAACTTTCATGATCCTATGTGTGGCACGGGCACCATTTTAATAGAGGCGGCTATGATGGCTGCTGGTATGGCACCTGGCATTCTAAATCCACACTTTGCATTTGAGCGTTGGAAACAGCATAACCAGGATTCTTGGCAAGAAATTCTAGCGGTAGCTAAACGTCAAGCTAATAAGAATAAATTGAATATTGATATTCAAATATTAGGCTCAGATCGTCATCGAAAAAGCTTGGAAATGGCTAATGCCAATGCTGAAAATGCGGGTTTGCAAGATGTTATAACGGTCAAAGAGCAAGATATTCGCTCTCCAGCGACTTTAGAATTAGGTGAGAAAGGTTTAATTGTAACCAATCCTCCTTATGGAGAACGTTTAGGTAACGAGAAAACCATAACAGATATTTATAAAAATTTAGGTGATTACTTCAAACAGCAATTTGATGGTTGGCAGGCAGCCATGATTACTACTGAAAATGCATACGCCAAATCAATGGGGATTCGTTCTCATAAGCAATATAAACTCAAGAACGGTGCGCTAGATTGTCAATTGTATTTGTTTGACATCAAGCCAGAAAATGCATATCAACCATTTGATCCTAATAAGCTAAACCCTAATTGGGAAGCGAGCTTATCTGATGGTGCTAGCATGCTTAAAAACCGATTGCGTAAGAATGCACAGCGACTTAAGTCTTATTTAAAACAGAATGATGTGAGTTGCTATCGTCTTTATGATGCGGACTTGCCTGAATATTCTGCGGCAATTGATATTTATGAAGATGAAGTCATTGTGCAAGAATATGCTGCGCCTAAAGAAATACCAGAGAAAGTTACCTTAAAGCGCTTGAATGAAATCAAACGCGTAGTGTCTGGAGTATTGCAAATTGTTGAGGCAAAAATTCACATAAAGCAACGCTTGCGCCAAAAGGGAACCCAGCAATACGAAAAGCATAGTGATAGTGATGAGTTTAAGTTGGTAAACGAACAAGGTCTGAAGTTTCACGTGAATCTAAATCGCTATTTGGATACGGGGTTATTTTTAGATCATCGCAAGACCCGAAGAATGATTCGGTCGGAATCTCAAGGTAAGAGATTTTTGAATCTGTTTGCATATACCGGCTCAGTAAGTGTTTATGCCGCCAAAGGTGGCGCTAAAACTACTACGATTGATATGTCGAAAACTTACCTTAATTGGGCCATGAAGAATTTTTCAGTTAATGATATTAACGTTTATGGACACAGTTTTATCCAAGCAGACTGTTTGCAGTGGCTAAAGGATGTTGGTTCGGACGAAGTGTATGATCTAATATTTCTAGATCCACCAACATTCTCTAATTCAAAACGAATGAACCATACGTTTGATGTGCAAAGGGATCAAGTTGAATTGGTTCGAAAAACTATGCAACTTCTAGATAGTAAAGGAAAGCTATATTTTTCAAACAACTTTAAAAAGTTTGATATGGATAGAGAATTAATGGATGAATACCAAATTCATGAAATTAGTGCTAAAACTTTGCCATTAGACTTTCAAAAGAGTCGAAACCATCATCGTTGTTGGCTTATACAGCACCGAAAGATTGATTAAAATATAAAAAAAACCGGCATATGCCGGTTTTTTTATTGAAGTATTAAGAATTACTTCTTTTTCTTAGCTACTTTCTTTTTGGCAGGTGCTTTTTTCTTAGCAGGAGCCTTTTTCTTAGCTACTTTCTTTTTGGCAGGTGCTTTTTTCTTAGCAGGCGCCTTTTTCTTAACTACTTTCTTTTTGGCAGGTGCTTTTTTCTTAGCAGGAGCCTTTTTCTTAGCTACTTTCTTTTTGGCGGGTGCTTTTTTCTTAGCAGGGGCCTTTTTCTTAGCTACTTTCTTTTTAGCGGGAGATTTTTTCTTAGTTGCTTTCTTTTTTGCAGCGGCTTTAGCTTTTTTAGCGGCAGCAGCAGCTTTCTTTTTGTCGGCGGCAGCTTTCTTTTTAGCAGCAGCGGCAGCTTTCTTTTTAGCAGCAGCAGCTTTTTTCTTATCAGCAGCAGCTTTTTTCTTAGCAGCAGCGGCAGCTTTTTTCTTTTCTTTAGCAGCCCATTCTTTTTCAAACTTAGCAACTGCTTTTGCTAATGCCGCTTCTTTAGTGGCAACAGCTTTTGCGCTAGCAGCAACAGCTTTTGCTTTGGTCACTGCTTTTGCAGATGAAGCTACAGCACGTTTAGCTTTTGCTGCTGCATCTTTTGCTTTCTTGGCTGCAGCTTTAGATGCTTTAGTTGGTTTGGCTTTAGCTTTCGCTGCAGCGTCTTTAGCTTTGGCAGTTGCTTTAGCTAAAGTTGCTTTATCTTTAGCGGCAGCTTTTACTGCTTTAGCTTGTGCAGATTCAGCTGACTTTAGAGCTGCTGCAGAAGTTTGTTTCTTGGCCATGGTCGTTTCCCCTGTCGTGAAATGTTTGGTTAATTTCCAATCAAATTATACGAGAAGAATTTTAGAAAGTTAATTAAATTTTATGGTAAAGTCGCATTAATTGATGTTTTTTCTAACTTTTTTCAAGTTTTTTTAAGAATAATGCAAAAAATAATTTTTTTTACAACTTTTGGTTGCCACTTGTGCGAAAAAGTTGAGCAAATGTTTTCTCAATATTTTCACGAAAATAATGGTGCAATTAATTTTGAATTGGTCGTTTGTGACATCATTGATGATGAAGGTAATTTAGAAAAATATCGAACGAAAATTCCTGTTCTAAAAAACGAAAATTTAGATCAAGAAATTGAATGGCCATTTGATTATTTTGAATTTAAAAGTTGGTTACCCACAAATTAAATTTTTCAAATTTCACGATTACAAAAATTATCATTTCATTTTATTAAAAAAATATCTCTTCCCCGCCGTTTTTTTTAACACTTAATAATATTATTTGAGAGATAAGCTCAAGTCATACTTGCTATTGAAGGGACCTTGACTTTTGCATGATTTGAACGTATGTTTCAAACAAGTGTTTAATTTAATTGCATATTGATGAGCAAGAACGATTCTACTAAAAGTAAAATTTTGGATGCTGCGGAGCAGTTATTCGCCGAAAGAGGCTTTGCCGAAACTAGTTTAAGGACTATTACAGCACGTGCTAAGGTTAATTTAGCCAGTGTTAATTACCACTTCGGCTCTAAAAAATCTCTTATTCAAGATGTTTTCGACCGATTCCTATCAGATTACAGTCATGAGTTAGGACAGGAACTGAATGCATTAGAAGCAAATGTCGGTAATCAGCTAGATACTGAGGTGTTGTTAAAAGCGTTGGTAAGGCCCTTGATTAGCATAGAAGCCAAGCGCGAGAAGTCTATTTCCATATTTATGCGTCTATTAGGGCGCGCTTATGCCGAAACGCAAGGTCATTTACGCCGCTATGTCACGGAAAAGTATGGCTATGTACTGGTCCGTTTTACTTTGCTGTTCCAAAAGGCTTATCCAACCTTGAGCAATGACCAGATTTTCTGGCGCCTGCACTATACACTGGGAAGTCTAATTTTTACCTTAGCAGGTAGTGACGCACTTCGTGAAATTGCGGCGGCTGATTTTGACCGTCAAATGCAGATAGAAGATGTTATTGATGAAATCATTCCGTTTTTAGCCGCAGGTATGAAAGCATAAAGCTAGAAACATAAAGTTAACTGAAAGTATAAAAGTTGTAGATTGAGGAAAATAAAATGACTGGATTGTGGCAGTTGTTGTTAATGATGTTGGTTGCGGGCGTTTGCGCCTATAACCGTTGGCCAATGAAAAAAGTTATGTTGGCGAATTTGGCTGCTTTGGCACTAATTGTTTTTAGCAGCAATTTGGCCTGGGGGTTTTATGTCTCAGCTATTGTTTATGGCTTTGTAGCTTTATTCTATTTATTACCTGATTTACGTATGGATTGGATCTCTCGTAAAGCCTACAACTTTATGCAAAAAGTTTTACCACCAATGAATGAAACTGAAAAAGTTGCATTGGAAGCTGGCGATGTATGGTGGGATGGTGATTTATTTCAGGGTAATCCAGACTGGAAAAAAATGCTGGATATCGAAAAGCCAACATTAACGGATGAAGAACAAGCTTTTGTGGACAATGAGACAGAAGAGTTGTGTGAAATGCTTGATGATTGGGATATTGTCCATAAGCGTAAAGACTTGCCACCTGAAGTTTGGCAATTTATTAAAGATAAAGGCTTTTTAGGCATGATCATTCCTAAAGAGTATGGCGGTAAAGGTTTTTCAGCATTAGCCCATTCGACGGTAGTCACTAAAATTGCTACACGCTCAGGCAGTGCTGCTGTAACCGTCATGGTCCCAAACTCACTAGGTCCAGGCGAGCTTTTATTGCACTATGGAACGCAAGAACAAAAAGACTATTATTTACCGCGTTTAGCTGAAGGTAAGGAAATTCCTTGCTTTGCTTTAACTTCTCCAGTGGCCGGCTCCGATGCAGGTGCCATTCCTGATAAAGGTGTGGTTTGTATGGGCGAACATGATGGTAAAGAAGTTTTAGGTATTAAACTGGATTGGAACAAGCGCTATATTACGCTTGCACCCGTAGCAACTATCGTTGGATTGGCTTTTAAATTATATGATCCTGATGGTTTGCTTGGCGATTCTGAAAAAGAAGATTATGGGATCACTTGTGCCTTAATTCCACATGACCATCCTGGTGTGGAGATAGGTCAAAGGCACCTACCAATGAACCAAGCCTTTATGAATGGTACTACTAAGGGTAAAGACGTATTTATTCCGTTGGATATGCTTATAGGTGGTAAAGAGTACGCAGGTCAAGGCTGGCGTATGTTGATGGAGTCATTAGCAGCAGGTCGTTCGATTTCTTTACCAGCAATGGGTACAGCTGTATCCAAATTATCTTATCGGTTAACAGGAGCTTACGCTCTAGTGCGTGAGCAATTTAAAACGCCAATTGCACGCTTTGAAGGTATTGAAGAAGCCATGGCACGAATTGCAGGAATGACTTACCGTATCGAAGCGATGCGCACTATGACTGCTGGCGCAGTAGATTTAGGAGTCAAACCATCAGTAGTTTCGGCTATAGCTAAATATCACATGACGGAGATGGGTCGCCAAGTAATGAATGATTCGATGGATATTCATGCTGGTCGCGCCATTATTATGGGCGAGCGCAACTACTTAGCAAATGGCTATATGAGTCAGCCTATCGGTATAACTGTCGAGGGCGCCAATATCCTTACGCGTAATTTAATGATCTTTGGACAAGGTGCTGTGCGCTGCCACCCTTATGTATTCCGTGAAATGTTGGCGGCTCAGATGGAAGACAAAGAAGAGGGCGTTAAGCGATTTGATAGTCTATTATTCCGCCATATTGGCTACGGAGTTAGTAACTTTGCACGTACTTTAGGATTAGGTTTAAGCTGCGGTTTATTCGCTAAGAAACCGGTTGCAGGTCAAACTGGTAAGTACTACCAACAACTTACTCGTATGAGTTCTGCTTTAGCGCTTACTTCAGATGTAGCAATGGGCATGCTAGGCGGCGATTTAAAACGAAAAGAGCGCTTGTCTGCACGTCTAGCGGATGTATTAAGCGAACTGTATATGGCTTCAACGGTATTGAAGTATTATGAAGATAATGAACGCCCGATTGCAGACTTACCATACGTTCAATGGAATATTGAACAGTCCCTAGAGAAAATGCAGCAAGCGTTCTATGAGTTTTATGAAAATTTCCCTAATAAATGGGTAGGTAAATTCTTAAGATTAGTTGCTTTCCCATACGGTAAAAGCTACAGCAAACCAAGTGATCGCTTAGATCGTCAGGTTGTAAAACCAATGCTAACTAACAATGAGTTACGAGATCGACTGACTAATTACTCATTCGTAGGCAAAGAAGCTGATGATGTAACTGGTCGAGTTGAGCAAGCATTCTTTAAAGTTTTAGCCGCAGATGAAGTTCGTCGTAAATTGCGCAAAGCTATGAAGGCTAAAGAGCTTGATAAAAACGCTACTAATATGGAGAGAATCGAACAAGCCATTGAAAAGGGCATCATCAACGAAGAAGAACGTCAAATTTTGGTAGATGCTGAAGAGGCACGTATGGATGTGATCCAAGTTGATGATTATTCGCATGAGCAAATTTCTGGCGTAGTTGATGAAAAACCAAAGAAGAAAAAGTCAAAAGCAGCTTAATTGTAAAATATAAAGCATTGCAAAGCCCTTATCCTATAATTTGTTGGACTGAGGGCTTTTTTTTGATAGCTTAAGAAAGCATTTCTATTATTGAAAAGGATATTCAAATTAACAAGAGCATATTAAAGCAAGCTGAATTAATTTCTTCTACTGATTATAAAATTTTGCCAGCACCGCCAGAGTTTGAACGTTCTTTTCTTGATGCTAATTTTGATACTAGAAGTAAACATTTCAAAGTAACGACTTATATAGGACTTTTTCTATTAGCAGTTTACGGGATAGGGGATATTTTAAATTTTGGCTGGCAAGATATTAGAGCTTTTGCTGTAAGGGCGATTGTAATAATAACGGCTGTTATATCGATAAATTATTTTACCAAAGAGCGTTATAAAAATATAATCGATCTGCTTATTGTTTTATCTGCAGTGGTTATAAGTGTTTCGATATTTTTTATTAAGTATTTCGCACACTCGAAAGGATTGGTCTATTATTCTGCTGGTTATATGATAACTATCGCTTATTATAACATCGTGATCCAACCCAGATTCTGGTATTCATTTGCGAGCTCTTTAGTAGTATATTTCAGTGGGTTGATATTCTTTTATCAACTTGGCTTTTCCAAACAGCAATTGGCTTACATTTTCTTTGATTCTACAACGATTATTTTTTTAAGTCTTTTATCTAATTACTTTATACAACTACAAGTACGAAAAACTTTTGCCCGAAAACTCTTGGCCGATTATGCAAAAGAAAAAGAGTTACTAGCTAAAGAACAATTATTAGAAATATCTAATCAAGACTCATTAACTGGATTATCAAATAGACGCTTTTTTGATGAATCAAAAGAGGTGTTTGATAAAGAAAATACGGGTGTCATTTTTTTAGATATTGACTACTTTAAACTCTTTAATGATAACTTTGGACATTTAGAAGGTGATGATTGCATAAAATTAGTAGCAAACACTATTGCTGCAAATGTTCGTGAGGGCGATTTGTTGGCCAGGTATGGTGGAGAGGAATTTGTTATTTTAATGCCAAGTACTAACCCAAAAATCATACAAGCCGTCGCACAAAGAATGATAGAGCAAGTTGAAGCTCTAGATATAGAACATCAAGCGTCGCCATTTAGAAAAGTTACTGTTAGTTTAGGTTGGAGTTTCTTAAATAAGAATAATTCTCTTGAAAGGTGTTTACGAGATGCCGACTCAGCCTTGTATCAAGCTAAAGATAAAGGACGAAACCAATTCCATCCCCAATAATTACGGTTTTTTGGTCTGACAAGTCACATTCTTTTTACCTTATCTTGCCTTATTTGCTATCCTATTAGGCATTAGTTGTAATATCGCATGATTATTAACCAGCAAGCTGTTCAGTTTGCTGTCGGAGAATGAAATTATGAGCCAAAAAGATAAATTGGTTATTTTTGATACTACTTTGCGTGATGGTGAGCAAAGTCCTGGCGCTTCGATGAACAAAGAAGACAAGTTAGAAATTGCGCGTCAGCTGGAAAAAATGAGGGTGGATGTAATTGAAGCTGGCTTTGCTATCGCTAGTCCAGGTGATTTTGAAGCTGTAAAATTGGTTGCTGATAATATCAAAGATAGCACTATTTGCTCGCTTTCACGTGCCATGGATAAAGATATCCAAGCAGCAGGAGATGCTATAAAAGGCGCTAACTCCGGCCGTATTCATACATTTATTGCAACCTCGCCATTGCATATGAAACATAAGTTACAAATGCCGCCAGAACAAGTAATTGAGCAAGCGGTTCGTTCGGTTAAGTTTGCACGTAATTTATGTGATGATGTGGAATTCTCTTGTGAAGATGCAGGGCGCTCCGAAATTGATTTTATGTGCAAAATCATTGAGCAAGTGATTGATGCAGGCGCTAGAACTATTAATATCCCTGATACAGTGGGCTATAACATGCCAGATCAATATGCGAATACGATTAAGCAATTAATTGAGCGTGTACCTAATTCGGATAAAGCGATTTTCTCGGTCCATTGCCACAATGATTTAGGCTTGGCGGTTGCTAATTCATTGGCAGCTGTTCAGCTTGGCGCTCGTCAAGTGGAATGTACTATTAATGGTCTTGGCGAACGTGCAGGAAACGCTTCATTGGAAGAAATAGTAATGGCGGTAAAAACTCGCGGTGACTATTTCAACGTTGAAGCGGATATTGATACCAGCCATATTGTTCCAACATCACAGCTAGTATCTAAAGTTACTAACTTCCCTGTGCAGCCAAATAAAGCAATAGTGGGCGATAATGCCTTTGCTCACGAATCAGGCATACATCAAGATGGTGTTTTGAAGCACCGAGAAACTTATGAAATTATGCGTGCTGAAGATGTGGGTTGGGCTAATAATAAAATGGTCTTGGGTAAACATTCAGGGCGTAATGCTTTTAAGAGTCATCTAGCCGAATTAGGCCACAAATTTAATAACAATGATGAATTAAAAGAGGCTTTTGTGGCCTTTAAAAAATTAGCAGATGAAAAGCACGATATTTTGGATGACGATTTACTGTCTTTGGTAAAACACTAAAATATTATGAGTTGGAATAATGCATATCTTGACGCGGTAGACGTACCGCGTTGGATTCCTCGCGAAATTGATACGGCGGAAGTTGGGTCAGACGATAAAGTCGTTAACGCTTCTGCGGAATCTGTACAGATTCAATCTTCTGAAACCAGTATAGATGAACCTGTTCATGGGGTGAAAGCATTAGTAAATAATCCCAAAGCTAAGTTCGCTATTTTAGTGAGTGATGAAATGCCGAAAGCTGATTTGCAAAAGGCTTGGAAGCAACTTAAATTTGCTTGGAAACAATGGCAGAATCAAGAATTTCCAGCAAGCTTATTTCAATTAAGTTTGGAATCAGATTTTAGTTTGTCGAAACTTGAAAAACAGGATTTATTAATTATCGATACCACTAAAAAGTCTAATCAACCCCAAAAAATCTCAGCACCTAAGCTATTAGAAGATAAAAAGATGTGGTGGCAATTATTACAGCAAGTAACCGATAAATCGCAGCTACTCTAATCGAATCTCCTGTCCTTAATATTGATATCTTGCCTCTTCAAGCTAAGAATCTTGCTGAAGTTTTCAAGATTGAAAACAAAGCCAGTAAACACCCTTGGAGTAAAAAAGCACACCAAGACTCTGTACAGCAAAACTATCCTAGCCTTTTTCTGACGTCACAAGGAAAAATGGTTGGATTTATCGTATTTAACTTTTTAGCGGATGAATGCCATTTGTTAAATATTGCTATTGACCCTGAACTACAAGGAAATGGACACGGTCAACAATTAATCAAAGCCATGATAGATGAAGCGGAGTTAGCGCAAATGAAAATGGTTATTCTTGAAGTCCGAAAATCTAACTTATCAGCGCTAAATTTGTACAGAAAGCTCAACTTTGAGCAAATTGGGCTCCGCAAAAACTACTATCGGAGTAGTTCAGAGCAAGATTCAACCCGAGAAGATGCCATTGTGATGCAAAAAGCATTATAATCGCGCCAAGATTAAGTTTTCTAACCCTTATTAATGTCCAAACTTGTAGAGCAAATCGAAAATCGCCGTACTTTTGCGATAATTTCGCACCCTGATGCGGGTAAAACCACCATTACTGAAAAAGTCTTGTTATTTGGTAATCAAATCCAGGAAGCCGGTGTCGTAAAAGGGCGCGGCGGTAAGCATGCAACGTCTGATTGGATGGAGCTAGAAAAGCAGCGTGGTATTTCTGTTACTACTTCGGTCATGCAATTTCCTTATGGGGGAAGAACAGTAAACCTTCTGGACACCCCAGGTCATGAAGATTTCTCAGAGGATACCTATCGTACCTTGACTGCGGTGGATTCAGCTTTGATGGTAATTGATGCAGCAAAAGGTGTTGAAGCCAGAACCATTAAATTAATGGAGGTTTGCCGTTTAAGAACCACTCCAATTATTACATTTATGAATAAAATGGACCGAGATATTCGTGATCCAATTGAAGTTCTGGATGAGGTTGAGGACGTTTTAAAAATTAAGTGTTCTCCAGTATCTTGGCCAATAGGAATGGGTAAGCAATTTAAAGGGGTTTATCATATTCTTGAAGATAAAGTATATCTTTACCAGTCTGGTCAAGGTCATAAAATTCAAGAAGAGCGTATCATTGAGGGATTGAATAATCCTGACTTAGATGAGGCTGTTGGCCCTTTGGCTGATGACTTGCGAGAAGAGTTGGAATTAGTACAAGGTGCTAGTCACGAGTTTGATTTGAAAGAATTTTTAGGGGGTAAGTTAACACCAGTATTTTTTGGTACAGCATTAGGAAATTTTGGTGTTAATCATATGTTGGATGGCCTTGTGGAATGGGCCCCAAGTCCGCAGCCACGTGAGTCTGATGCAAGAGAAGTCACTGCAACAGAAGAAAAATTCTCTGCTTTTGTATTTAAAATTCAAGCTAACATGGATCCGCAGCACCGAGATCGAATCGCATTTGCTCGTATTTGTAGTGGTAAATACCAAAAGGGCATGAAAATGAATCATGTTCGATTAGGTAAAACCATTTCAGTGAATAACGCATTAACTTTCCTTGCGGGTGACCGTGAGCATTTAGAAGAAGCTTATGCCGGGGATATTATTGGTTTGCACAATCATGGAACCATACAAATAGGTGATACCTTTACAGAAGGCGAAGTATTAAAGTTTAAAGGGATTCCAAATTTCGCTCCAGAGTTATTTAGACGAGTGCGTCTGAAAGACCCGATGAAGAACAAAGCTTTATTGAAAGGTTTGGTGCAGTTGTCAGAAGAAGGCGCCACTCAGGTCTTTAAACCTCAGGAATCAAACGATTTGGTGTTAGGCGCAGTTGGGGTTCTGCAATTTGATGTGGTTGCACATCGTTTAAAAAACGAATATAAAGTAGAGTGTATTTACGATCAAGTAAGCGTGGCCACTGCTCGTTGGGTTGAGTGTGAAGACGAAAAGAAGTTTGAAGAATTTAAACGCAAAAACGCTCAAAATTTAGCGTTAGACGGTGGCGATAATTGGACTTATCTTGCGCCTTCAATGGTTAACTTAAATCTCGCTATTGAACGCTGGCCTGACGTAAGGTTTTTTGAAACACGGGAACATTAGTAACCGTCTGAAAACATTAAAGGGGTATTAATGTTTTTTAACAAAAAGAAAATAGCACAAAAAGTTGAGATTAAACTTTTTGATAGTATCACGCACTTAGACGATTCTGTCTTCGATAAAGAGCGCGACTCTATTTTTGAACGTATGCCAAAAGTTGGCATAGAAGGCGTTTTAATTGCGGGTATTACTCAAGATAAGTGGCGCTTTATTCGCCAGTTAGCAGCGCTTAAGAAAAATGTATATTCTGCCATAGGGCTTCACCCGAGTTTCCTTCAACAGCATTCAAAAAAGAACCTTCGTGATTTAGAGTTGGCAGTTGCAGTAAAGCCGCTGTGGGCTATTGGTGAAATTGGTTTGGATTACTATGAGTCTAAAGTCGATCGAAAAACGCAAATTGACTTGTTTAGTGCTCAAATTCAAATAGCAAAATCCGTAAAACTGCCGATTATATTGCATGTTAGAAAGGCACATGAAGATGTATTGATATATTTGAAGGCGTTAGATTTTAAAGAAGGCGGTATCGTGCATGCTTTCAATGGAAGCATACAGCAAGCGCAACGTTATATAGATATGGGCTTTAAGTTAAGCTTCGGTGGTGCAATGACATATCCCAATGCAGTGAAATTGAAAAAGCTAGCTGCAGAATTGCCATTAACATCTATTGTGTTAGAAACAAACTCTCCTGATATGAAGCCTTATAACTGTAAAAAGGCTCATAATACGCCATTTCAAATTTTTGATGTTTTTAACGAACTATCTAAAATCCGTGAAGAAACGCCTTCAGAAATCGCTAAAGCTACCTGTCAAAACTCAAAAGAAATTTTGCGAATTTCTTCTTAAGCGTGATGCTAAACCATTGGCTTTATTAAGATTTTAGTTTAATCTGGTAATCAATAAAGAAAATTTTACGCAGGGATTTATGCTCTCAACTTTTCAAATCTTGGATTCGCTAAAAAAAGACGATTGGATTACGGATGAACAGTTTCAAGCCGCTAGAGTGCATGTTCGTCAGGCGGATCTTAACTTAACTCCAATTGAACAAGTTGCAAGTTTAAGCCTTACTTGGAACAACAATAGAAAGCAGATATTGGACGAAGAGTTAGTGTCCAAGTATGTGGCTCAATTGTTGAATATTAAATACTATAAAATTGATCCTTTAAAAATCGACGTGGACTCGGTCACTAGAGTGATGTCATTAGCTTATGCCGAGCGGCATAAAATTTTGGCAATGGAAGTTCATGATGATGATATTATTATTGCGGTTTTAGAGCCAGAAGACTTGAAATGGGTTCAAGGGTTGGAGCAAACAAGTCGTAAACGTATTACTCCAGTATTGGCAAATCCAGCATTAATAAAGCGTTATCAAAAAGAATTTTACCAACTATCGGCATCGATAAAAGGTGCCAACAAAACTAAATTACAAGCTGACAACACCGTTGGTAATTTAGAACAGCTAATTGAGTTAAAAGGCACTGAAGAAGCCGATGCTAATGATCAGCATGTAGTGCAAATCGTCGATTGGTTATTACAATATGCATTTAAACAAAGAGCCAGCGACATTCATATAGAGCCTAGGCGTGAAATTGGTAAAGTCAGATTTCGGATTGACGGTGTATTGCATGAAGTTTATCAATTACCAATATCCATTACCCATGCGGTAGTATCGCGTTTCAAAATCCTTGGCCGAATGGATTTAGCGGAACGGCGTAAACCTCTAGATGGCCGAGTAAAAACTAAAAATCCCGATGGTATGGAAATTGAGTTAAGGCTTTCAACTTTACCAACTGCATTTGGTGAAAAATTTGTAGGCCGTATTTTTGACCCAACAGTATTGGACCGTGATTTTTCGCAGTTAGGTTTGGAAGCTGAAACTGAGCACTTATGGCGAGAGTTAATTTCTAATCCAACAGGGATTGTTTTATTAACTGGACCTACCGGCTCAGGTAAAACGACGACCCTTTATACTTCACTAGATATGTTAGCAACTTCAGAAGTGAATGTTTGTACCATTGAAGATCCGATTGAAATGGTCGATCCAAAACTTAATCAAATGCAGGTTCATCATGATATTGATTTGGACTTTGCATCAGGCGTTAGAGCTTTATTACGCCAAGATCCTGATATTATTATGATTGGTGAAATACGTGACCGCGAAACAGCGCATATGGCTGTACAGGCAGCTTTAACCGGTCATTTAGTGGTATCAACTTTGCACACCAATGATGCACCTTCAGCGATGACACGCTTAATGGAAATTGGCGTTGAACCTTACTTATTAAATGCCACCATGCTTGGTGTTATGGCGCAGCGATTGGTGAGAACATTGTGCGAGCGCTGTAAAGAGCCAAATCAAGTGGATTTAGTCGCCTGGAAATCATTGATTGGAGATAACCAGAAAGTGCCCACTCCGGAAACTGTTTACGAACCAGTGGGTTGCGATTATTGTCGCAACACTGGTTATCAAGGTCGCCAAGGGATTTATGAGCTTTTACAAGTTACCGATGATCTTAAATCTATGATTAGTGAAAATACTGATTTACGTGAAATTCGTCAGCAAAATATTAAGGATGGCATGAATTTATTGCGAGTTAGCGGGGCATTCAAAGTGGCCAAAGGTATAACCACAATAGAGGAAGTTCTAAGAGTCGCGCCGAAAGCTAGTTTATAAGTTTTCAGGAGTCAATTTGTTATTCACTTGATTGACTAATACGCGCCCATCCACTAATTCAATTTGATAGTTTTCGGTGATGGTTTCTTCATTTAGGGTGCGTTTAACTGTCACACTAAAGCCGTTCTCTGTACATTTGGCATCTTCAACATACCAAGCCTGCTCTACAGACTCATCGACGAGAATATCGATATCGAGTACCAGAGAATGACTAACAGGTTTGGTATCGTTTGGGACAATATTTAAGTCCAAGTCATGTTGTTCACAACTGAGCAGCGAAGGCTGATTATGTGTATTAAACTTAGAACTGCCATCTAAATTAAATAATTGCACTAACACCGCATAATATTGACGAATATTTCCTACATATCGAACTGGTTCATTACCGCGCGCATAACCGAAACGGGTTTTGTCATACCACTTCTTTTGTCTTAGCAATGGCAAAAACTCTTTAATGACCTGCCACTTATCTGGATTGTTGCCATCGCTTTGTGCTAACCGTCTAGCATCTTCTAAATGGCCAAAGCCAACATTATAACCGGCTAAGGCAAACCAATTGCGATCGGGCTCAGTAATTCTCTCTGGAATTTTTTTAAGCATTAATCGGAAGTAGTCTGCGCCGCCAAAAATGCTTTGCTTTGCATCCAGTCTATCTGCAATACCCATCTGCTTGGCAGTATCTTGAGTGAGCATCATTAAGCCGCGTACTCCAGTAGGAGAGCGAGCATCAGCTTTCCAATGAGATTCTTGATAGCCCATGGCTGCAACAAAGCGCCAATCTAAATCATTAGCAGCCGCTTCAATAAAGTAGGGTTTTAACTCGGGTAACCTAGAGTCGATTGCACGATGAAACTCACGGCTATCCACATAATCAAATTTCTTTAAGTGGCCGTAATAACGCTCCACAAGATAATCTAAGGTTCCATTTGCTCTAATATGGGCAAAGAACTCTATCGACTTGGCATATAGACTGTCATCTTTGGATTTGGTCAATGCCCAAGCTAATTGCTGGGCATTCGATACACTAAATGCGACCGCTAATTCAGGCTCAATTTGTCGAGCTAAATCTAAATCATTTGAATCTGCAACGGTATACTTTATCGAGCCGTCGATAACTTTTTCTAAAAGTTCGTAACTACCAAGTGAGCTCGAGATTTCCCAAGTTAAATTTGGGTATAAATCTAGATTCGCATTGAGAATACTCGAATGAGAAGAGTTAGCCATCACCATCAATCCATCTTCTACTTGAGAAAAGTCTCTCGGCCGTCTTTGTCCCTGTTTATAAACCAGTTTACTAACGATTTCTTGGTAGGTCGGTGCAAATCGTATCTTCTTTTCGCGTTCTTTAGTAACAGTTAAGCCTGCAGCTATGATATCGGCATGACCTTTTTCTAAGTCACGAATCATCTTTCCGATATCATTTTCAGTCAGAATTTGTACATCTACCGCTAAGAAATCAGCAAACTGCTTAACTAATTCGTATTCAAAACCAGTAAATCCGCCATCGCCTACGTACATAGTCGTGGGTGCGATTCGGGTATAAATCTTGATATAGCCTCTTTGCTTTATCTGCTCTAATTGATTTAAAGAAGGCTTAGGCTGGCAAGCAGAGAGTGCTAGCAGAATGAAAACACCCGCAAAAGTCATTAGTTTCAACAATGTCAGAGACTTTGAATTGTTAATAAACACCAACTTCTATTGATAATTCAATAACTTAAGAAATAATTGTGCTCATTATGCTTGGATTTATAGCAAAAGTACAAATTTGCAGCTATTTGTCCAATAATCAGCGCGAAAGGGTTATCAAAAACCCTGTTTTAGAGTAAAATTTGCGCTCCTTGTCGTAGCCCTAGCTGCGACTGAGTAAATCAAGCTATCGGTAGAGAATTTTATGCTCATTTTACGCGGTAACCCTGCTTATTCTGATTTCCAAAAAGCCCGTCTTTTAAAAGAAACCCAAGCCATTGAGCCTCGAGTTGCTGAGATCTATGGCGAGTATGTGCATTATGTGCACACTAACACTGAACTGACTCAAGATGAATTGTCGGTGTTGGAGCGCTTATTGGAGTATGGCCCAACTCGTTCTGCAAGTGAGCATAGCGGTCGACGAATGATTGTCGTGCCGCGTCCAGGTACCATTTCGCCTTGGTCTTCAAAAGCAACTAATATTGCGCAAAACTGCGGATTAGAAAAAGTTGAAAGAATTGAGCGTGGAATAGCGGTTTACTTTATTAATCTTGACGGTGATGCGATTAAAGATGATGTGGCTGAACGCTTAATGCCGTTAATTCACGATCGCATGACGCAGAGTATATTTGCAGAGCATGAACAAGCAAAAATTTTATTCGTCCAAGAAAGCCCTAAGCAATTATCGAACGTAGATATTTTAGCTGGTGGTCGCGAAGCACTAGTTAAAGCCAATACCGATATTGGTTTAGCATTGGCGGAAGATGAAATTGATTACTTGGTCGAAAGCTTCACTAACCTTGGTCGTAATCCAAGCGATGTAGAATTGATGATGTTTGCTCAAGCAAACTCGGAACATTGTCGTCATAAAATATTTAATGCTTCTTGGACAATTGACGGCAAAGACAAAGATTTATCTTTGTTTAAAATGATCAAAAATACTTACGCTAACAATTCTGAAGGCGTTTTATCGGCTTATAAAGATAACGCTGCAGTATTTGAAGGCTTTAATGCTCATCGTTTCTTCGCAACACCAGAAACCAATGAGTACCAATACCATTTAGAGCCAGTGCACGTTTTAATTAAAGTGGAAACCCATAACCACCCAACCTGTATCTCGCCATTTCCAGGCGCATCGACCGGTTCAGGGGGTGAAATTCGCGATGAAGGTGCAACCGGCATTGGCGGAAAACCAAAAGTGGGTTTGACAGGTTTTACGGTTTCTAACTTAAAAGTACCGGGTTATGAACAACCTTGGGAAACTGATTATGGTAAACCTGAGCGTATCGTAACGGCGCTAGATATTATGCTTGAAGGCCCAATTGGCGGCGCGAGTTTTAATAACGAATTCGGTCGTCCTGCAGTCAATGGCTATTTCCGAACTTTTGAAGAAGAATTCGAATTTGAATATGGAACAGAAGTTCGCGGTTACCATAAGCCGATTATGATTGCTGGCGGTATGGGTAACATTCGCGAGCAACACGTTGAGAAAAAAGAAATTAAACCAGGCTACAAAGTAATTGTACTGGGTGGCCCAGCCATGTTGATTGGATTAGGCGGTGGTGCAGCTTCTTCTATGACTTCTGGCTCAAGTGCTGAAGATTTGGACTTTGCTTCTGTTCAGCGTGACAATCCTGAAATGGAACGTCGTTGTCAGGAAGTTATCGATCGTTGTTGGGCACTAGATGACCGCAATCCTATCGAATTTATTCACGATGTAGGGGCCGGTGGTTTATCCAATGCAATCCCAGAACTAGTGCATGATGGTGAGCGGGGCGGTAGTTTTGAATTACGCCGTGTTCCAAATGCAGAAAAAGGCATGGCGCCAGTAGAAATTTGGTGTAATGAAGCGCAAGAGCGATATGTAATAGCAGTCGCTCCGAAAAACCTTGAGCACTTCGAGCAACTTTGCGAACGTGAGCGTTGCCCATTTGCAGTAGTGGGTGAAGCAACAGAAGAATTGCACTTAGGTTTAAATGATGAACACTTTGATAATAAGCCTGTGGATTTGCCCATGGACGTATTATTCGGTAAACCGCCTAAAATGCACCGTACGGCAGAAACCTTAAAAGCACCATCAACAGAATTACCGCAAGTTTCTGATATCAATGAAGCTATCGATCGAGTATTAGCACTACCTGCAGTGGCGGATAAAACTTTCTTAATCACTATTGGTGATAGAACCGTTGGTGGTATGGTTTCTCGCGATCAAATGGTTGGCCCGTGGCAAGTTCCTGTGGCAGATTGCGCGGTAACTACATCGACTCATAATAGCTATACCGGCGAAGCAATGTCGATGGGTGAACGTACTCCTGCAGCATTGCTGGATTCGGCTGCGGCAGCGAAGATGGCAGTAGGCGAGGCAATTACTAATATTGCTTCAGCTAAAATTGATAATATTAATAAGATTCGTTTATCTGCGAACTGGATGGCTCCAGCTGGTGCGCCAGGCGAAGATGTTAATCTTTATAATGCAGTAGAAGCTGTGGGAATGGATTTATGTCCAAAACTAGGTATCACTATTCCCGTTGGCAAAGATTCCATGTCCATGAAAACCGTCTGGGAAGAAGATGGCAAGAAGAAGTCTGTAACTGCGCCAAGTTCATTAATTATCACTGCATTTGCACCAGTGACGGATGTTCGTAAATCTTTAACGCCTGAATTGAAAAGCAACAAAGGTAATACCGAATTATTACTATTAGATTTAGGTCGTGGCAAAAACCGTTTAGGCGCTACTGCCTTTACCCAGGTGTATAAATTACTGGGTTCAACTCCAGCCTCAGTTGACTCGGCTGACGATCTACGTAACTTCTTTAACGCAGTTCAAAGCTTAAATCAAAATGGTTTAGTTCATGCTTACCATGATCGCTCTGATGGTGGACTTTTAGCAACTTTGGTTGAAATGGGTTTTGCTGGAAATTGTGGCGTAAGTGTTGACTTAACCAACCTTAAAGGTACTGCAGGTGAGTTATTATTTAATGAAGAATTAGGCGCAGTATTACAAGTTTCTGCAGACAAACGCTCAGAAATCGAAGCTGTATTGGCAGATAACGATGTATCACAATTTGCGCACTTTATTGGCGAGCCTGCGGAAACTAAAACTTTAAGTATTACTAAAGACGGTCAAGATGTAGTTTCTCGTGAAATGAAAGACTTGCGTCAAATTTGGTCGCAATTGACTCACGAGATGCAAAAACTTCGTGATAATCCAAAATGTGCTGAAGAAGAATTTGCGACTAAATTGGATTTAGACAACCCCGGTTTATCAGTTAATTTAAGCTTCAATCCAGATGAAAATATTGCCGCACCAATGATCAATTCAGGGGTTCGCCCGCGTGTTGCAATTATGCGTGAGCAAGGCGTTAACAGTCAGTTGGAAATGGCCGCAGCTTTCACTAAAGCGGGTTTTGAAGCGATTGATGTACATATGAGCGACATCCTTTCAGGCAGAGTAAGTCTGAATGACTTTATAGGCGCTGTTGCTTGTGGCGGTTTCTCTTACGGTGATGTTCTTGGTGCTGGTGAAGGCTGGGCAAAATCTATCTTGTTTAACAATCGTGCCCGTGATGAATTTGAAGCATTCTTTAAGCGTAACGATACATTCAGTTTAGGTATTTGTAACGGCTGTCAGATGATGTCCAACTTAAAAGAGTTAATTCCTGGTACGGAGCATTGGCCACACTTTGTGAGAAACCAATCAGCTCAGTTTGAAGCACGTGTTGCCATGTTGGAAGTCACTAAATCGCCATCTCTATTTATGGATGGTATGGAAGGTTCACGTCTACCAATCGCTGTATCCCATGGCGAAGGTCGTGCTGAGTTTAAGTCAGCAGAATTAGCTACTCAAACTAACGATTCTGGTTTAGTAACAGCTCGCTTTATTAATAACTATGGTGATATAGCTGATACTTATCCAGCTAACCCAAATGGCTCATTACATGGTATTACCGGCTTAACTTCAGAAGATGGCCGCGCGACTATTATGATGCCACACCCGGAGCGTGTTGCTCGTGCAGTTCAAAATTCATGGAGACCTGATGAGTGGTCGGAAGATGGCGGCTGGCAGCGTATGTTCTATAATGCAAGAAAGTTTGTAGGTTAGATTCATTATTAAAAAAGGCGGTCAAAATGACCGCCTTTTTTATATCCAAATGCAATGATGATTTTTAGGATGTTTTTGAGGCACGTCTAAACACAGTTGCGAATTTTTTGTGTCCAATAATGGAGCTTTTAATCCAAAGTTATTTAATGAAATTAATTCATTACTATTTATACTTCCTATGCTTTCCGGTTTGTTTTGGTGATACCAGTTTATAAGGTTAATTTTAGCTTGTAGGTTATGTATACGTTTAGAATAATCAGAGTATGCACTTGCTACTACGACTGAAAGCCCCCAGCCCGCATAATTCCTATGTTTTTCTAAAAACGAAATGTCAGGAGTGTTAACGCTACCAAGTTCAGCTTGTTCTTCAGAGGGTAGATTTGCAAAGGCTAACCAGCTTTGCATAACTTGGTAGTTCTCATTGATAGATATGTTTTCTTTCAGTAATGCTCGCCACCATAATTGTTTCAATGGTTCAAGAATTCCAATACCGCTTCCTTCATCTAGCAATCGTATTTGATCAGCGGCTACGGCATGCTCTGTTTTTATAGCCATTTCCAAAGATAGTTCTTCTTTTGTAGCATTTGCTAAGGGCTGTTTGCCTTTGATAATTCCGGCTTTTAAAAGCTGATGATAAAAGTCTAAATTTAATTGGGTAATTGCATGATGAACCATTTTGGATAATAGGGTATTAGATTGTGCAAGCTTTAATCGAGTTGCATTTATCAAGCCTACTGTATCCTTTTCCAAGTCTTTGCTATTAATAAGAATATCTAACTGTAGTAATTTGTTTGCCGTTGGAAGAGGCTGGCTATCGGTAAAATACAGCATAGTGTTTGGATTAGTGGTGACTCGGAAATCTTTAAGCTTTAAATATTGTTTATATCTTTTAAGAAGAATTTGGTTGGATTGCACAAAGGAATTATAGAATTCTGGAGTTGCCTTGATTGTTTTGACGCAATCGTTTTCATTCAGTGAACAAAAGTTCTTTGGATAACTAAAGTTAAGTTTGTTAGCAATCGGATCCTGAAAATCTATGGGAAACTTATCATTTTCAACGTAAGATAAATAATCACCATAAACTTTTTCTGCCTCATCTAATCTAAGTTTACCAAACGCAATAGGATCTTTATCTGCTGGTGCAAACATCCCTAACTGTAAATAAAAGGCTTGGCTCTCAGAATTACTTATATTTTGTACTTCTTGATTCCAATTAATGGATTCTTGGCTTTGTCTATCATCGATTTGCAGAAGTGCAAATAGTACTAAGGAAATAATGAAAAGCCACTTAAGCATTTTTACGAATAATTTCACCGAATGTCCTTATTTTTTTATCATTATGTAACAATAGATTGGGATTATTTCATATTTTTCAATGCTTTAGATTTGATTTTAATAAAATTCAATTTATAGATAAATTACTATAATTACTTAAATTAAAGGATTAAAACTGGCATACTGTGGCTAATAAATCTCAAAAATTACTAATAATATCAATATGCTAAAACCTGAGCTGAATTCAAAAGCCCTTGAATATGTAGCTAATAATCTGTCTGAAGCGTTAACTCGGTTGAATCGAGGGATTGAGAAAGAAAGTTTGAGAGTTACTGCGGATGGTTATCTCTCACAAAGAGCTCACCCTGAGTCTTGGGGTTCTGCATTGACTAATAGTTATCTAACTACAGATTATTCTGAAGCCCTTCCTGAGTTAATAACCCCGGTTTCCAGTGATCCAAAAGCACCACGCCAATGGTTAAATGATATACATCAATTTATGTATCAGGACATGGCGGATGAAGTGCTATGGGCGGGCTCAATGCCCTGCATTATGACAAAAGAAAAGGATGTACCTCTAGCCGATTATGGTAGTTCTAATGTAGGTCAAATGAAGCACGTTTACCGTCGGGGTTTAGGGTATCGCTATGGTCGATATATGCAGACAATTGCAGGGGTTCATTATAACTTTTCATTACCAGACGATTTTTGGCCTACGTATCAAGTCTTCAAACAAGATAGTGGTAAGTTAAGAGATTTTATTTCGGCTGAATATTTAGGCCTTATAAGGAATTATCTGAGATATTGTTGGCTGCTACCATACTTGTTTGGTGCCTCACCAGCAATTTGTAAATCCTTTATGAAAGGCCGCGCTGGCTCATTGCTAGAAGATTACTCGGATTGCACCTTAATGGGAAAGCATGCAACGTCGTTGCGTATGAGTGATTTAGGCTATCAAAATAATGCCCAGTCAAAATTTACTATTTGCCATAATGATATTAATGATTATGTTGATGCTTTAGAGCAAGCGATTCGAACTCCTGATGAGTTTTACCAGGAATTGGGCGTGAAAGTCGATGGTGAATATAGACAATTGAATGCTAACCTGTTGCAAATAGAAAACGAGTACTACGCCAAGATTCGTCCAAAGAGAGTAATTCATAGTGGTGAAAGGCCAACTCAAGCTTTAAAACGTGGCGGGGTCGAATATATTGAAGTTCGCTCATTAGATTTAAATCCATTTGATTCAGTTGGAATTAGTCAATATCAAATCGATTTTCTGGATGTATTCCTATTGTTCTGTTTGTTACAAGAAAGCAAGGAGCAATCTCAAAGGGAAAATGCAGAAAATGATGAGAACTTTAAGCGGGTAGTAAACTTTGGGCGAAAACCTGATTTACATTTGTTAATGCACAATCGCTCTGTTCCTTTAAAGCAAACTACTATGAATATATTAAATGAAATGTTGCCAGTTGCTGAGCTATTAGATGAAGCTAACAAAACTGAGCAATACTCAGACTCATTGAAAAAAGTTGCTGTAATGGTTGAGTCGCCGGATGAAACCTTATCTGGGCAGTTTATGCAAGAATTAGCAGCATCTAAAAGCGGTTATTATGGATTTGTATACGATTTATCTAAACAATATAAAGACGATTTTAGCTCAAAGCCAGTTAATCAAGTTAATCGGCATTTGTTTGCAGAAGAAGCTATCGCTTCCATTCAAAAACAAGCAGAAATAGAGCAAAATGAAGTGATGAGCTTCGACCAATATTTAGAGAACTACTTTAAGTAGTGTAAGGAGCAGAAAAAATGCCGACAGCAACGCTGATAACTTTTGGTGGTTATTTACTATTCATGATGATGATAGGTTTATGGGCCTACCGCAGAACTAATAATTTATCGGATTACATTTTAGGTGGTCGCTCGCTAGGTAGTGGAGTTACGGCGTTAAGTGCCGCTGCATCGGACATGAGTGGTTGGATCTTAATGGGCTTACCAGGTGCTTTGTATGCGAGTGGGCTTACTGAGGCTTGGATTGTCATTGGTCTTATTCTTGGTGCTTACATCAATTGGAAATTCGTAGCAGGTAGATTAAGGCTGTATACGGAGATTGCTGATAATTCTTTAACCATACCAGATTATTTTGAAAACCGTTTTCATGATAATTCTAAAATCTTACGCGTCAGTTCGGCATTAGTTATTCTCGTTTTCTATACTTTCTACACTGCATCAGGAATGGTTGCAGGTGCGACTTTATTTGAAAACAGTTTTCAAATGGACTATCAGCAAGCTTTATTAATTGGCGCGGCAGTCATTGTAGGCTACACCTTTTTAGGCGGTTTTTTAGCCGTTTCTTGGACTGACTTTTTTCAGGGCATATTAATGGTTACAGCATTAGTTGTCGCCCCTGTTACCATGGTTATCGAGTTCAATGGACTTGAGCCATTGTTGAATAATATTGAAGAGGTTAAACCAAGTGCACTAGAGTGGACAGCCGGGTTAACTCTTATAGGTTTTTTGTCATTACAAGCTTGGGGTTTAGGTTATTTTGGACAGCCCCATATTTTGGTTCGTTTTATGGCTTCGGAAGGCGTACATACCATAGCCTCTGCTCGTAAGATTGCTATGAGCTGGATGATTGTGAGTCTAATGGGTTCAGTCTTTATTGGTGTGGCTGGAATTGCTTATTTCTCGAATGACCCTAACGCAATGGCTATGTTGGCAGAAAACCCTGAGCGAATTTTTATTTTGGTCAACAAAGCTTTATTTAACCCTTGGTTAGCAGGATTTTTATTAGCTGCTATTTTGGCAGCGGTTATGAGCACGATCGATTCCCAGTTATTGGTGTCTTCAAGTTCATTAACCGAAGATTTTTATAAAAGCTTAATTCGCCCAGAAGCTAGCGAAAAAGAATTAGTTTGGGTTAGCCGTTTTGGGGTTATCGCAATTGCTTTAATTGCCGTTTTTATTGCTTTAGATCCAGAAAGTCGAGTATTAGAGCTAGTGAGTTATGCTTGGGCAGGCTTTGGTTCTGCATTTGGTCCAGTGGTCATATTGTCATTATTATGGCAAAAGATGACTCGATGGGGAGCGCTAGCGGGCATGATAACAGGAGCGGTGACGGTATTGATTTGGAAGCAACTTTCTTCTGAACAACATGGACTAGCCATCTTTGACCTTTACGAATTATTGCCGGGTTTCATTCTTGCTCTGATTGCTATAGTTGCAGTGAGTAAATTTACTCAAGTAGATGAATTAACCCATAATCAGTTTGATTGGTTTCGTTCGCAATTTAAAAAATTAGTTAGCTAAAGTAAGTAATAAATTATGGTTAATATACGCAAAGCTAAAAAAGATGATGCGCAAACCTTAGTGAATTTGATCAAAGGGCTAGCCATCTATGAAAAGCTAGAAGAGTATGCCATTGCCTCGTCAGAAGATATTGAGCTAACATTATTTTGTGACAACCCTAAAGTATTTGCTTTGATTGCAGAAGTTAACGACGAAGTGGCAGGCTTTGCCTTATACTTTTTCAACTATTCCACGTTCCTAGGAAAGCATGGCGTTTATCTCGAGGATTTATTCGTCAAACCTGATTTTAGAAGTAAGAAGGTTGGTTTCGAACTCTTTAAAGCATTAGCTGACGTCGCAAAAGAATATGACTGTGGTCGAATTGATTGGGCGGTATTAGATTGGAATCAATTGGCCATCGATTTTTATGACAAGATTGGTGCAAATGCCCAAACGGAATGGACAGGGTATCGACTGGAAGATGACTCTCTAATTCGATTACAGGAAATGTAATAGATTGTGATATTGAGACATAAAGCTTTGTTTTTTCAATATCTAGACTATATAGTAATTTGGTTAATTTAGAACAAGAGGAAATAAAAATGGGTTTATTTGATTTCGCATTTAATATGGGTAAAAAGATGTTTGGCAGAGATGATGATGCCTCAGAAGAAATAAAAAAGCATATTGAAGAAGATAATCCAGGTGTTGAAGATTTAAAAGTAGAGGTTAGTGACGAAGGTAAAGTCGTAATGACCGGCAAAGCAAGTTCAGCAGATGCGGTAGAAAAAGCGGTGTTAATGGCCGGCAATGCTGAAGGTGTTTCTCAGGTAGACACCTCTGGAGTTGAAGCGCCAGAGCAGGAAAAAGAAGTTGAGTTCTATGAAATCCAAAAAGGCGATACCTTATGGGCAATTTCTCAAAAGTTTTTAGGTAACGGCGCTCGTTATACTGAAATTTTTGAAGCCAATAAAGAAGTAATTAAAAACCCAGATCTGATTTATCCGGGGCAGAAAATTCGTATCCCGCTAGACTAAAGTGTGGAAGTGAATAAAGGCTCCGTTGGGAGCCTTTTTTTATGCTCATGGTTTTTCTAAGCTTCTTAAATTGGTAGACTTAGCGTAATAACATTTATTCAGAGACACTTATGTCAACAATTGGAACCCCCTTATCTTCTACGGCTAAAAAAGTCATGATGCTAGGTTCAGGTGAACTTGGTAAAGAAGTCGTTATTGAACTGCAACGATTTGGCGTTGAAGTCATCGCTGTCGACCGCTATCCCAATGCACCTGCTATGCAAGTCGCCCACCGTAGCTATTCCATTAATATGTTAGACGGTAATGCGTTAGTTGATTTAGTGCATAAAGAACAACCTGATTTAATAGTGCCAGAAATTGAAGCGATTGCCACTGACAAGTTAGTTGAGTTAGAAAGTGAAGGATACAATGTCGTACCAACAGCTAGGGCTACTCAATTGACCATGGACCGAGAGGGTATTCGCCGGTTGGCAGCGGAAACTTTAGATATTAAAACATCACCATACAAGTTTGCTGATACTTATGAAGAGTATAGGGCGGCATTGGAAGAAGTTGGTTTGCCTTGCGTTATTAAGCCCGTGATGAGTAGTTCCGGTAAAGGGCAGTCTACTGTAAAAACTGAAGCTGATATTGAGCATGCTTGGGATTATTCACAAGAAGGTGGTCGTACTGGCGAAGGACGAATCATTGTTGAAGGCTTTGTTGATTTTGATTATGAGATTACTTTACTAACGGTGCGCTCAATTAATGGCACTCAATATTGTGCTCCTATTGGTCACATCCAAAAAGATGGCGATTATCGCGAGTCATGGCAACCACAAGCTATGTCAGATGAAGCTTTAAGACAGTCTCAAGCAATGGCAAAGGCAGTAACTGATAATTTAGGTGGTTATGGTTTATTTGGCGTGGAAATATTCATCAAAGGTGATGAGGCTATTTTCAGCGAAGTGTCACCTAGACCGCATGACACGGGGCTGGTTACACTAATTTCACAAGATCTTTCTGAATTTGCTTTACATGCCCGTGCGATTCTAGAACTGCCTATTCCGATAATAAACCAAGGCGGCCCATGCGCTTCTGCGGTGATATTAGTGGAAGGGGAGTCTAAGCAAGTAAGTTTCGATAACTTAGCGGAAGCCTTATCGCAAGATAACACTCACATTCGATTATTTGGTAAGCCAGAAGTGAGTGGTCGCCGCAGGATGGGCGTAGCTTTAGCCTATGGAGAAACTATTGATGAGGCACGAGAGAAGGCGCGAAATGCAGCTAATAGTGTCGAGATAGAACTGTAAACATAAATAGAATAAAGGCCACATTGAGTGGCCTTTTCTTATTCTGCTTTAAAAGGTTTAATCGTCACTAGCATTAATGGTAATAGCGTTAGGTTTAAGAACAATGCCACCGCCATTGCTAAGCCGGTTAGCAGGCCAAAGTAAATCGATGGGATAAAGTCCGACAAAGCTAAAATTGCAAAGCCTGCGATGACCGTAACACCGGTATAATAAATGGCTTTACCAATACTGGCGTGACAACGTTTCATGGTAGCCAAATAGTCAAAGTCAGCGTTAAATTCTGCTCTAAAACGATGCACATAATGAATGGAGTTATCAACTGCTATACCTATGACAATAGCTGCTATGGTAATGGTCATCATATCCATTGGAATTCCTAGCAACCCCATTATTCCTAACACCATGCCCGCCGATAAAGCATTTGGGATGGTGGCAATTATGGCAATTTTAAACGAACGGAAAAGAATCAAAAACATTAATAAAATAGCAATATATACAGCGCCAATAGTTAGTATTTGTGATTCAAATAAGCTCTCCAGCATATTGTTATAAAGGACCAGCATGCCGGTAAAGTGAAGATTCTCTGGCTTTATTTGCGCCTCATTTATAATGTATTCGCGAATAGTACGAATGAGCTCTGCTCGTTTTAAATTTTTATTGGTTTCTTCTACTCGTATATTAATCCTGATTTGATTTCCATCTTGAGACAAATAGGGGGTTAGAAGTGCTGCTTTAACTTCATCTGGAAATTTTTGATGAGCAAGACTAAGTGTTACTTGATCAGGAATAACGTTATTATTCATCTCTTTTAATACTTTAGCCGTTGTGGCTAAAGAAGAAACTTTTCCTGTAACTTCAAGGTTATCGATATAGTCATGTATTCGCTCTAATTGAGCTAATTTGTTTGCAGTAAACCAATAACCTGGATCATATTCGGATTCAAATTCATCGCCAAAGTCTTCATCTTCAAATTCGTCATCGAAATCATCATCAACCTCGCTCAAGTCGGCATCGATGATTATATCGAGCGGGGTAGTACCACCAAGCTTTTGATCGATGGTTTTCATGCCTTGATGAATTTCTGTTTCTGATTTGAAATAATCAATAAAGCTGTTTTCAACTTTTAGCTTTGAAATTCCAATAGCACTTAGAATGATAATCCCTAAACTGGCAATAAAAATAACCGGCTTAAAGTTAATGGTGAAATTGTAAACCCAGTTAGTGATTTTATAAGTGATACTCGTTCCGCTATGGTGTTTATCAGCTTTCATGAGTTGGATAAAACTTGGGAAGATAATAAAGGTTAGAATAAAGCCTAATACTATTCCCATCGTCATGATCCAACCAAAATCAATCACGGGTCGAATTCCACTAATCAGTAGTGAGATAAAAGCAACAATGGTAGTTAAAGCGGTGTAAAAACAAGGCCAAAACATCCGAGAAACAGTAGCGATTACACGCTCTTTAAGGGTTGCATTTTGGTTTCGCGCAATAAAATCGCGATAGAAAACTACTAAATGAACTGATAAGGCTAAAATTACAATGAGTAAGATTGACGGGAAGTTTGAAGAAATAACGGTAATTCGCCAATCAAGAAAACTTAATAAGCCAGCCAAAATGGTGACTGTTGTTAAGCAAGAGAATAAAGGCAAAACCACCCAGCGTAACTTGCCAAAAAATACGAACAGCGCCAACATAATAAATAACAAGATGCCGATTCCAAAAACAGTAATGTCATGTTGGATAAAATCGAGCATATCATTGGTTATCATTGATACGCCACCAAGGTGTAGGTTAGCTACATCTCGATAATCATCCATGATAGTTCTAACTTCTTGGATTATGTTTCTGGTACGTTCAGAAGTTACACGACTGTAATCGTCAAAATCTTGCTCAAATTTATCCAGCTTAGCTTTTTCTTCTGTCTCTAAATTCCGAGTCGCGCGTTCTTTTCTAAGCGCATCTCTTGTTTCTAATAATGAAAAATATTTTTCATCACGTACAAAATTAATTTGAATAGCACTAGTGGTTCCATCTTCACCTACTAATAGATTTTTATAAATTGGACTGTTGGTGAATTCATTAAGTGCTTTATTTTTATCTACGCCTTTAGTAACTAATGTTGGAATATTGCTTAAAGCTTCTACGTCTATCGTTAAACCATCTAATAATGGTACATTTAGGATGCTATTTACGTTAGCTACAGTTTGTATTTTGGTGAGACGCTGAGTTAAATCTTCAAGTTTTGATAAAGCAGTCGGGTCTATTAAGCCATTATTTGGCTGCCAAGTAATTACTAAAAAGTCATCGGAACCATACTTTTTAGTGGTCTCGCGGTAGTATGCCAAGGATGTATCACTTTCAAGAACTAAAGATTCACCAGAAGCATCAAGTCTAAATTTTGGTAATTGCGTGGCAGCAATGATGGTTATCAGAATAATCGCAATGATGGAGAACCAAGGATTATCAATAATGGTTTTTTTATAAAGATTAAAGAAAAAATTATTATTATTAGTC
Source organism: uncultured Kangiella sp. (assembly GCA_947503435.1). Taxonomy (GTDB): domain Bacteria; phylum Pseudomonadota; class Gammaproteobacteria; order Enterobacterales; family Kangiellaceae; genus Kangiella. The sequence continues at coordinate 329,161 of CANNDL010000001.1, forward strand.
ATAGTTATGAGGTTTTATATAGGTTCGGAATAATGCGAACGCTTTTAATTAAATTGTCTTTTACTTGTAGCACTTCCATCGGGTAGCCGTGTAATCTTAAACAAGTGCCTGACTGTGGAATGCTTTCTAAGTGTTCTGTAATCAAACCATTTAAGGTTTTAGGTCCGATCGTTGGTAACTCCCACTTAGTAGCTCGATTTAGATCTCGTATGGTAACGGTAGCATCAACTAATAATGAACCATCGTTTTGTGGTTGTACTTCTTTATTGATTGCTGAAATCTCGGTTGTAAAATCACCAACTATTTCTTCAAGAATATCATCTAAGGTCACAAGTCCTTCGATATCGCCATATTCATCCACGACTAAGCCAATTCGATCACGTTTGCGCTGAAATTTCATTAGTTGGGTATGCAGCGGAGTGCCTTCCGGTACATAATAAATGGGGTCTAAAAACTCAAGAAGGTCTTCCGGCTTAGGGTTTTCAGTTTCTAATACTCGGCCAAAGTTTCTAGCGTGTAAGAATCCTTGTACCTGATCGATATCCTCTTTAAACACTAGTAAGCGTGTATGAATCGAGTTACGAATTTGTTCAAAGATAAATTCAATATCATCATCGAGATCGATGCCGGCGATTTCGTTGCGGGGTATCATAATGTCGTCAACCGCTACTTTTTCTAAATCTAATATGCTGAGTAACATTTTTTGGTGGCGACTGGGAATTAGGGCGCCTGCTTCATTCACAACACTGCGCAACTCCTCCTGATTGAGTTGATCACCCGTTTCATTTTCGGGCTGAACGCCAAACATTCTTAAAATGCCATTGGATAAGAAGTTTATAAGCTTAACTGCAGGATAAAAAATACTTGCTAGAACTTTTAGGGTAGGGGCTGCAAAGAAAGCAATTTTTTCTGGAAACAAAGCCGCTAATGTTTTGGGTGTAACTTCGGCAAAAATTAATACCACAAAAGTTAGCATCAAGGTTGCTGCAAAAATGCCACCTTCGCCCCAAAATCTGATGGCAATCACGGTAGCAATAGCGGAAGCTAAGATATTAACAATATTATTGCCAAGCAGAATTAAGCCCAATAACTTATCGGGGCGTTTAAGCATTTCTGAGACTCGTTTTGCTTTGCTATTGCCTTGTTTGGCTTGATGGCGCAATCGGTACCGATTGAGCGACATCATGCCCGTCTCAGAACTTGAAAAGAAGGCTGATAAAAGCAATAAAATGCCTAAAAATATAAATAGAGTGCCTGTCGACAGCGATTCCAAGGATCAGCCTCTTTGTAATATTAATTCGATAACGAGCTTACTGCCGATAAATCCTACGGCTAACAACGCAAAAGCGATAAGGGAATAGCGCGCAAATTGAATACCACTTATCTTTGAGACTTTATACATTAGGATAAATGTACAGAAACTGAACCAAGCTAAAATGGTTAAGATGATTTTATGTAATGCTTGTGACTCAATGACTTCTGATGGCAAGAAAAATCCTAAGGCCAACGCTAATGTTAAACAAGCTGAGCCAATCATAACCAAATCAAAATTAAAGCGTTCCATTTGCAACAACGGTGGTGTCAGCGGATGAATTTTTGCGGGTTGTGTTTTGAGCTTCTTATTTAACAATAGAACTAAAGTGCTTTGAATAGCCGCCATTAGTAAGAGGCTAAAGCTAATAATGGCTAACCAAATATGCCAAATACTGATAGTGTCGCCACTTAATTCTAAGACCCAAGGCTTATGTGGAATTAAGCTGGCGAATAAACTTAAAGCGGCAAAAAGTGCGGCGTAAAGCATTAAATGAGGTGCTTGATTTCGGAAACGATAAATCGCTATTAATAGAATTAAAATAAATGCAGTTAGCGATAACAAGTTAAAAATCGATAGATTTTGGCCTGCACCTGTTTCAATCGATAAATAAAGCGAATATAAGTGTAGTGCCATAGGAGCGAAAGGTAAAAACTTGCTCCAGCTAGGTAAATCGTCCTCAGGGTTTCTGAGTCGATGGGCAAAAAAGCCTACCAGGCTAAAATAGGCTAAAGCGGTAATAATATTAATACTTAATGACATGTTTTTAACTTATTGAAATATTTAAGGTTTTATAGCAAAAGCCACTAGTTACAATTCAATGGCAAATAGTATCACAAAATCGCAAATGATCCGCTATAATGCGCCCAATTGAATTAGAAATTAATTTCCCAATAATTATATCTATTAATAAAGAAAGTATTGGGATTGAGGAAGATTGATGTTTGAAAGTTTAAGTGATCGCCTATCGGGTGCTTTAAAGTCCATTCAGGGCAAAGCCAAGATTACCGAAGACAATATTAAAGACACATTACGTGAAGTGAGAATGGCGCTTTTAGAAGCGGACGTTGCCTTACCGGTTGTGCGAGAATTTGTTGGCGCGATTAAAGAAAGAGCGGTAGGGACTGTTGTTGGTAAAGCGCTCGATCCTGGTCAGGAATTCATCAAGATTGTTAATGATGAAATGGTTAAAGCCATGGGTGAGGAAAATGACTCACTCAATTTAGCAGCTAAACCTCCAGTTGTGATCTTAATGGCGGGCTTACAAGGCGCCGGTAAAACTACTTCCGCAGGTAAACTTTCTCATCTATTAATCAATCGTGAAAAGAAATCTGTGATGGTGGCTTCCGCGGATGTTTATCGCCCTGCGGCGATTAAGCAGCTTGAAACGGTTGCTGGCGAAGTAGGAGCAAGTTTCTTCCCAAGCTCGACTGAGCAAAAGCCAGTTGATATTGCTAAAAATGCGATTGAAGAAGCTCGTAAGAGTTTTATGGATGTGGTCATTATCGATACCGCAGGTCGTTTAGCAGTCGATGAAGAAATGATGGATGAGATCAAGGCACTACATGCCGCGATTGATCCAACTGAGACTTTATTCGTGGTTGACTCCATGACCGGGCAAGATGCGGCCAATACTGCGAAAGCTTTTAATGATGCCTTGCCATTAACGGGTGTTATCTTAACCAAAGCTGATGGTGATGCACGTGGTGGTGCGGCGCTGTCTATTCGTCAAATTACTGGTAAGCCGATTAAGTTTATCGGTATGGGTGAAAAGCTCGATCAATTAGAGCCATTCCATCCAGAGCGTGTTGCTTCTCGAATCTTAGGCATGGGTGATGTCCTAAGTTTAATTGAAGAAGTTGAGCGCACGGTCGATAAGAAAAAAGCCGAGAAAGTTGCCAAGAAGATCATGAAAGGCAAAGGCTTTGACCTTGAAGATTTCCGTGAGCAACTAGTGCAAATGCAAAATATGGGCGGTATGGCAGGTTTAATGGATAAGTTACCGGGTATGGGACAAATTCCAGAAGCTGCAAAACAAAAGGTCATGAATGATAAGTCGACTGGTCAAATGATGGCCATTATTAATTCCATGACGCCAAAAGAGCGTGCTCGTCCAGAATTAATTAAGGGATCGCGTAAAAAGCGAATTGCGGGTGGTTCAGGAACTCAGATCCAAGATGTAAACCGTCTATTAAAGCAGTTTACTCAAATGCAAAAAATGATGAAAAAGATGAAAGGCAAAGGCGGCATGATGAAAATGATGCGCGGCATGCAAGGCAAGTTACCACCTGGTATGGGTGGAATGGGCGGGCCGGGAGGTCCGGGTGGGATGCCACCTTTTAGCCGTCGCTAAAATCGACAACTGCATATAAATACTCTTAACACAAAGGCTCGTTTGCAAGAGTCTTTGAGCTGAGTAGCTTGACTTGTTCTAGGCAATTTCTCTATTCAAAATAAGTATTGATTTTAGTTTTAACGACTAAGCTATTTTCTAAATAAAATCCTATTGGGGCTGAGCCTCCATCTCCAAATGGAACCATATATACCATATGTTTGTTAGTACTGAACTGCTTATTTGGCTGGCCAAAGTATTGTATTAACTCATTTTTTGAAAGGCCGATAAAGCACGGTGAGATTTTAATAGAAAGGCAACTATTGAAAGATACACTTTCTAACAACTCTTTGCTTTTTAGTTTTGACTCCTCTCCAAACTGACCTTGCCAGAGGGTGATAGTCAAATGAGGGTAATAATAAGATACTAACTCAGACAGGGTTTGGTTATATCTAAGTTCTAAAGCTTTTGAAGAGGTTTTTGTTGGTTTGCCTAAATTTGTAGTGATTGTTTCAAAAGTTTCGCCCCATTGATATGCTTGTTCAGCATAGGTTTTTTTGTTGAGTTCACTTGCATGGCTATTAACTGAAATGCAAAGCAGAAAAACAAATAAACTGAACTTATTCATACCAATTACTCAGACTCTTTAACCGTAACTATTCCTCTACGCATCTTTAAAGTTTTCACTTTGTATTCGAGCGTATTAATAGCTTTTTTCATAGCCCTTAGGTTTTCAGGACTTATTTTAGCCACAAACTCTTTGCATTCTTTTTCTGCCGATAGGTATTGCAAACTGCCGTTGCTTCCAATCCAACCTCCACACATAACCGTTATCTTGTTGCAAGCATGAACACTTCGTAATCGGCTGCCAGTACATTTAGGGAAATCTTCTTTTAAGTGCTTTAAATAACGCTCTGATACTGCTAAGTCGTTATATTCAAGGTATAAATCGAGGGCTTTATTTTCGATTTTTTCGCGTTGTTCAGCCTCTACTTTCTGGTCTAACTTATCGAAGTATTCAACAAAATATTCATTTTTGGTTGATTTAGAAAGCTTTGCCCAAGCGTATGCAGTCTGAAAATCTTTTTCAGTTCCAAGTCCCAAAAGGTACATGATGGAAAGTTTATACTGAGAGTGTTTATCACCAGATTCCGCTAATTTTTCATACATAGGAAAAGCTTGCGCGTAGTTTTTCTCTTTATACAGATTATCGACAATTGCGATATCTTCATCATTAGGGACATAAAACTTTTCTTTGGCTTGACCTAAATTAGCAAAACAAATAATTACGCTAGTGACTAGGAATAGAATTACTTTCTTCACACCGAATTCCTTTTGTGGAGTAATAAAAGGATTAAACTGCCAAGGCATTCTTAAGTCAAGCCATTAGGTAGTAGCAGAAGTTGTTACCACTACACCTGCGGCAGCGGCAGCTTGTTGGGCTGAGGCGGCGCTAGCGGATGCCCCGGAACTTTGGTCCGAGCCTGCGATAATGCAGTAGCTGTAACCAAGGCCTTTTAGCTCGTTTTCCCATTGGATATCTCCTGTTAGGGCGTTTATAGCGAATAAATGGCCTCCAGAGTAGGCAATGATTTGATTGCCTTCTTTAACGAGGTTAGTTAAAGAACTGCCTTTTTTAAGTTTAGTACGCCAAACTTCAGTGCCAGTAGATTTATCAATGCAGGTAACATGGCCAGCAATGCCAATATAAACGTAATTCATGGATTATCCTTCGAGTAGTTAATTATTTGATTTTATAATACTAATTTAGCATTTAAGTGAATTTCGGTCTGTGAGAAACTGTAACAAGCCATTAGGTTTAAAATATAGCTATATAATTCCTCTGGAAATAGCTTATTTATTGATAAAAAGCATTTCCCAAACCTAAGCTTTTCATGTAAAATTCGCGCTCTTAAAAATTTGCAAACCTTTGAAAACCTCGAAATACGGCGTTTTCAGGGTCTTTTTGTACTTAAAACAGAGGATTTAAACGATGGTAGTCATTCGTTTAGCTCGTGGCGGTTCTAAAAAACGCCCTTTTTACCACTTAGTAGTTGCTGATCAACGTATGAAGCGTGATGGCCGTTTTATTGAGCGTGTGGGTTTCTTTAACCCTGTTGCTCGCGGTCAAGAAGAGCGTTTACGCGTTAATGCTGATCGTGTTGAGCATTGGGTTGGCCAAGGCGCACAACCAAGCGCTCGTGTTGCTAAGTTGTTGAAAGATAACGCAGCTGCATAATTAGTTCCCTTTAGTAAAGAGAACTCATGATGTCAGTACCTGAAGATTTTAAACCACTAGTAGTGGGTAAAGTTAACGGTGCTTCTGGCATCAAAGGATGGGTTAAAGTTTATTCTTATACCGATCCTAAGGAAAATATTCTTTCCTATAACCCTTGGTATATGAAAGTGAAAGGCCAGTGGCTGCCACTTGAAATTACTAATGGGCGTGAGCAGGGTAAAACCGTAGTGGCTCACATAAAAGGTTGTGATGATCGGAATTTGGCGGAGAGTTACCACGGTAATGAGTTGGCCATCGACCAATCACAACTTCCTCAACTGGAAGGCGACGATTATTATTGGCGTGATCTGGTGGGGCTGTCAGTGGTTAACTTACAAGGTGAAGACTTTGGTCTGGTTAAAAAACTGATGGAAACTGGTGCAAATGATGTGTTGGTGGTAAAAGCCGACGGAAAAGAAGAAATTCTTATCCCTTTTGTACTGGATTACAGTGTTATGAAGGTGGATTTAGCCGCGAAATTAATCACGGTTGATTGGCAAGCCGACTACTCTTAGGGCTGTATCAGATGAATATTCATGTGATCAGTTTGTTTCCACAAATGTTTGATGTGGTTACTGAGCAAGGGGTAGTAGGAAGAGCTATTCAAAAAGGTAAAGTTGGTTTTGAAGTTACGAACCCAAGAAACTTTACTAGTGATAAGCATCGTACGGTTGACGATCGACCTTATGGGGGCGGGCCAGGTATGTTAATGATGACTGAGCCATTAACCCAAGCGATTCGATTTGCTGATTCAAAATTGGCAATAGATGGCGAACCGGTACACAAGGTTTATCTTTCACCGCAAGGTAAGAGGTTAGACCAAAAACTGGTTCAAGAATTGGCTGAAAAGCCAAATCTGCTACTGGTAGCAGGGCGCTATGAAGGAATTGATGAACGAGTGATTGAGTCGGAAATCGACCAAGAAATATCGTTAGGAGATTTTGTTCTTAGTGGAGGGGAAGTTGCGGCTATGGCCGTAATCGACGCGGTTGTTCGCGTAATGCCTGAGGTACTCGGGCATGAGCAATCGGCGGTTGAGGATTCGTTTAGTGGTGATGGACTTGCTTTGTTAGATCATCCACACTATACGCGCCCTGAGTTTTTTGAGGGCAAACAGGTTCCAAACATATTGCTAACCGGTGACCACGAGAAAATTCGTCGCTGGAGGCTGAAGCAATCTCTGGGCAGGACTTGGGCAAGACGCAAAGACTTGTTGGATGGCGTTGAATTAAACAATGAACAGCAAACTTTGTTGCAAGAATTTATCGATGAGTTAGAAACTTAAAGTTAAGCTCATCAAATATTATTAGTTTTTATTCTATTGAAAAGTAGAGCTCAAGTGAGGAGCACAGCCATGAATATTATCGATCAGTTAGAAGCTGAACAAATGACAAAAGAAGTACCGACTTTCGGTGCTGGTGATACTGTAGTTGTACAGGTTAAAGTTAAAGAAGGTAACCGTGAGCGTTTACAGGCCTATGAAGGCGTAGTAATTGCTAAGCGTAACCGTGGTCTTAACTCTGCATTCACAGTACGTAAAATTTCTTCGGGTGTAGGCGTTGAGCGTACATTCCAAACTTACAGCGCATTGGTTGACAGTATTACTGTTAAACGTCGTGGTGATGTTCGTCAAGCGAAAATCTACTACTTGCGTGAGCGTTCAGGTCGTTCTGCACGTATCAAAGAAAAATTGGAAAAGAAATAATTCTTTTATCTTAAGAATATTTCTTAAAGGTTTTAAAAAAGCAGCTTTCGAGCTGCTTTTTTTATACGTAAAAAATTTTAATCCAATTAACTATATTAGCTGTTTATGCTAACTTATTGGCTCTGAAATACTATTTGGGGAAATAGAGTATGGCAATTTTAAGAAGAATATTAATGGTAATAGCAGTGCTGATACTGCTATTGTTTATGGCAAGTTTTTTCCTGCCGAAAGAAGCGCACGTAGAGCGCTCAGCACTAATCAATAGTTCTCAAGCAAAGTTATTTGATTATCTGAATACCACCAAGAACTTTAATCAATGGTCTCCTTGGTTTGAAATGGATCCCAATGGTGATTATAAATTCAGTGGACCCGAAATGGGCGTAGGCGGAATCTTGGCTTGGGATGGAGAAAAAACAGGGAAAGGCACGCAAGAGATTGTCGAATCTAATCCTTATCAAAATATTAAATTAAAATTAATTTTTGATGGCCAACCACCAGCTTATGCAAGCTATAAATTAGAGCCTGTAGAAGGCGGTACTAAAGTTACCTGGGGTTTTGATACAAGCTTAAATGGTCCTGTTGAAAAGTACATGGGTTTAATGATGGATTCTTTCGTTGGTGATATGTACGACAAAGGCTTGGATAATTTAAAAGCCAAAGTAGAAGCCATGCCAGATGGAGTCTCTATGATAGAAGCAAATTTAAGTAATAAGTCAGAACAAGTAAGAACTAATGACATGTATCAGCCTGAAGTTATAGAAGTTGAACCTTTCGATATAGCATATATTGCTAGCCGAGCAGACTTTGATGGAGACCTGATTTCAAAAGAGTTGGCAGCTTCCTACGGCAAAATTATAGGGCTAATGACGAAAAACGGTATTAATTTTGCCGGCTCTCCTCTGGCTATTACAACTGGCGGCAGCCCTGAGGAAGGGTTCTGGGCTTTTGAAGCTGCATTGCCGGTTGATAAGGTGATTGTAACAGACGAAGGGGATGAAATTCAGTTTAAGAAAACCTATGGTGGTAAAGCTGTAAAGCTAGTTCACAAAGGCCCTTATATGGATATGGCATCTTCATATAAAAAATTAGCGGAATTTGTGTACGGTAACAATTTAGTGCCTAATGGTAACGTTTGGGAGCAATATGTTTCTGATCCAGGTAACACGCCAGAAGAAGAGTTGATGACTCACTTATTCTTTCCTGTTAAATAATTCCTATGAGCTCTGAAGATAAAGCCTATCAATTTATAGATTTTTTATATTGTCAGAGCGTGTAAATGTTTGTAAATTGGGCCTCTTTTTGCTGTAAAACATCTAAAATGGCTGCATATAGTCAGCAAGACTATTGCTAGGAAACAAAATTGTATTATTGGTTAAACCTTATGAAAAAAATAATAGCGCTGTTTATTTTAATTGCAGCTACATTTAATTTAGCGGCGAATGCTGGCGAGTTAAAACAGAAAGAAATAAAAGAGCTGATGAAGCAGCGATTCCCAAGTTTAAATATTAATTTGATTAATGATAGTCAAATGCCTGGGTTCTATGCGGTAGAAGCGGATGGTGAGTTAGTATATTTGTCTAAAGATGGTCGTTATTTTATTCAAGGCACTGCTATCGATTTAGAGAAACGCGTGAATTTAAATCGTCAACAAACGCAAGTTTGGAACAATTTAAAAGCTCCTATGAGAAAAGACGATATCGCTCAATTGGATGAAGAGGATATGGTTGTTTTTAAAGCGCCTAACGAAAAACATGTAATTACCGTGTTCACCGATATTGATTGCGGCTATTGTCGTAAATTGCACCGTGAAAGACAGGATTATTTAGATCGTGGAATTACCATCCGCTATTTAGCTTTTCCAAGAGCTGGCTTGAAATCTTCTGCAGCTAAAAAATTAGAAGGCATCTGGTGCTCAAAAGATCGTCAAGCTGCAATGACCAATGCTAAGCTTAACCAAAAATTTAGCAAAGCTAGCTGCAAGAATCCTTTACCTGAACACATGAAATTGGTGAGAAAATTTGGCTTAGGCGGTACACCAAGCATCGTACTTGAAAATGGTAATTTAATAGGTGGCTATCAGCCGGCTGAAGTATTGATTCAAAGCTTAGATAACTTAAGAAGCCAAGATCAAGCTAAAAACTAAGCTTCTAAGTAAACAAAATAGCTAGCACTTTCCGGCCTTCTTCCGCTAATGCGGTGAAGGTTCGGCAGGCCGCGTCTGTGGCCATTACCTCCAATGGTCTGCCTGAACATTGAGCTGATTCTAATAATTCCCACTCTGGAAATATCAATGTGTTTCCTGTTCCAAGAATAGCCACTTCGTAAGAGTTAAATTCTAATTGATTTAATTGTTCAATACTTAATTCTTTAGCTGTTTCTGGTAACTCGATATGTAATAGTTGTTCACTATTCAAAGCAAGAGAGCATTTATATGCTTCATTATTGAGCGTTATAACGCCGTCTTGATAAGACTGAATTCTTATCGCGGAATTTGCATGTTCTAATGATATTTCCACTGGTATTTTTTAACCGCTTATGCGAATGTGTAGCTATAATCATAGCAATTAAATAGCAAATGAAAAGAAGAAGACTTATTAAAGGATTAATTGGTTTAGGAGCCGTTGGTGGAATTGGATATTGGCAACTGTCTAAACATTGGGATGGGTTTCTTCAAAATCCATGCAAGCAAGGACTTCCTCAGGCAATTAAGGATACAACTCTTTGGCAAACCATATGGCAGGATATTGACCCAAGCAAGGTCATCGATAGTCATGTGCATACTATTGGCTTAGGCGATGCTAATTCAGGAATCTGGGTTAATCCAAATATGCAAAGTTGGCTGCATCCAATTCAACAGGCTCAATTTAAGTTTTATATGAATGCAGCTTGTATCGAAAATCCTGAACATGCTGATTCTGAGTATATTTCTAGATTATTGAGCTTGCATTATGATTTGCCACGAGGATTTAAATCGATGCTTTTGGCCTTTGACTATCATCATAATGAGAAAGGACAAGCGGTTAAGGATTTAAGCACTTTTTATGTGCCTAATGATTACCCAGCTTCTATTGCTAAGAAACATCCTGAATATTTTGAATGGGTGGCTTCAATTCATCCCTATCGAACGGATGCGATTGATGCTTTAGAAAAGGCAAAAGCTCAGGGCGCGGTTGGAGTTAAATGGTTGCCTCCTGCACAAAATATGGACCCTCTGTCAGCCAAGTGCACGGCTTTTTATCAAAAAATGGCTCAACTCGATTTGGCTCTAATTTGTCATGCCGGAACTGAAAAGGCGGTACAAGGCTCCGATACACAAGAGCTAGGTAATCCATTGCGTTTAAGGAGAGCTTTAGATAACGGTGTGAAGGTGGTGGTGGCGCATTGTGCAACATTAGGTGAAAACCAAGATCTAGATAAAGCATCTAGACCTATGACCGATAGCTTTGAGTTATTTAAACGTTTAATGGACGAATATTCAGATAATTTATATGGAGAGTTATCGGCTACCTTACAAATTAATCGTGCTCCTGAAAAGCTACGATTTTTGTTAGAAAATACGGACTGGCACTCTAGGCTGGTTAATGGCAGTGACTATCCTCTACCTGCAGTAATGCCTTTGATTTCTATTAAAAGTTTGATCCGAAATGATTTATTAGATGTCAAATGGCAGCAAGATTTAAACTTGCTTCGTCAATACAATGGCTTAGCATTCGACTTTGCCGTAAAACGCTTACTACAATCTAATGGTAATAGTTTTTCCGCACCAGTTTTTGAAACTTACAATGTTTTTAAATAGCTAGTTAATATGATCAAAACCATCATTAACCGAAAACCAACAGCCGATTCTAATGCTGCAATAGATAGCTTATCAGATAGGATACTAATTAATCGAGGAGTTGCCCCTGATGAACCGCTTGATTATGGCTTGACTAATTTGTTAGCTTTTGACTCCTTGAAAGATATTGATAAAGCTGTGGCGTTATTATTTGAAGCCGTATCCAAGCAAAATAAAATTTTAATCGTTGGTGATTTCGATGCTGACGGCGCCACTAGTTCGGCTTTATGTAAATTGGTTTTGGAAAAGTTTGGTGCAAAAAATATAAATTATCTAGTTCCTAATCGTTTCGATTATGGTTATGGGCTATCAGCAGAGTTGGTTGAGTTAGCTCAAGAACAAAAGCCAGATTTGATTATCACTGTTGATAATGGCATATCGAGTATAGAAGGTGTTGAAAAGGCCAAATCTTACGGGATAAAAGTTCTAATCACCGATCATCATCTTGCAGGTGATGTACTGCCGCAAGCTGATGCCATCATTAACCCAAATCAGCCAGATGACAAATTCCCCAGTAAAAACTTGGCTGGAGTAGGGGTGGTGTTCTATTTGTTATTGGCATTTAGGGCACATTTAAGAAAGCAAAACTGGTTTAGTGAACATCGTTTAGAAGAGCCAAACTTGGCCCATTATCTAGATTTAGTGGCGTTAGGGACTGTTGCTGATTTGGTTCCTTTAGATATTAATAATCGAATCCTAGTCAAGCAAGGCTTACGTTTGATTAAAGCTAGTAAAGCTCGTTTAGGGATATTAGAACTATTAAATTTATCGAAACGAAAGTTAGCTAAAGTTAAGAGTTCAGATTTGGGGTTTGCCATTGGCCCCCGTTTAAATGCTGCAGGAAGATTAGATGATATGAGCTTGGGGATAGAGTGTTTATTAGCTCAAGATAAATCCACCGCGAATGAATATGCACAAATTTTGCATAGTTTAAATAGTGACCGGCAGGAAGTGGAGCAAGATATGCAGCAAGATGCTCTTAAAATACTTGCTGAGCAAGATTTTAGTTTGGCTTGTGAGCACTCTATCTGTATGTATCAAGAGCATTGGCATCAAGGCGTTGTGGGTTTATTGGCGTCTAGAGTCAAAGATAAGGTTAATAAGCCTTGTATTGTCTTTGCTAATGATAACGATGAGATGCTAAAGGGCTCTGCTCGTTCAATTAAACAAGTGCATATCCGAGATGCGTTGGCACTGGTTGACGCAAGGCACCCGAGCTTGATTGAAAAGTTCGGTGGCCATGCCATGGCCGCAGGTTTAAGTCTTAAGAAGAAAAACCTAACAATTTTTGAGCAAGCTTTTGACCAAGCAGTCGAAGTTTTACTCGATGGTAACAGTATTGAAAACGCAATAGAAACTGATGGTGAGCTAGCCTCTAGCGAATTAAGCCTGCAATCAGTGGCGATGTTAGAGGCTTTAGGACCGTTTGGACAAGCCTTCCCAGAACCGTTGTTTCATGGCGATTTTAAAGTTCTCAGTCAACGCATTGTTGGACAAAATCATCTTAAGTTGCAACTACAACCTATTAATTCAGAACAAGCTATATCAGCAATTGCTTTTAGAGTAGAGCTGGAACAATGGTCAGATAAAGCCGACTTTATCCGAGTCGCTTATCAATTAGATATTAATGATTATTATCATCAAGATGAATTGCAACTGATTATTCAGTACATAGAGCGAATAGAAATCTAAGTTATGATTGCTCTTTTTCGGGTATCGAGTCATGGCAAGTGTTTGGATCACCTTGCCAGCTAGAATTAACGACAGTTCCATCTTCTTTATAGCCCACTTGTACTAAGCAGTGAGATTCTTCTTGTCCGCCAAAAATAGTGGTGCCGATGCTGCCAAATATCCGACTGCCGAATCCGCCAACCCCAATATTTATGGCAGGTTTATTTTTGATTTCGCGACTATTCCACTCGGCGTATTTTAACCCTTGAATTTCTCGCTCATTGGTTGGTAAACCCCATACTTGGATTAACGTTGAGATGTTGCTTCCTTGCCAGCTGGCCAGTTTTGAGTCCACTTGGCCTGGGTTGACAGAGGCACAGCTAGTAATTAGCAGTAATATAACTAAGCTGAAGTAACGCATATGGGCTCCAAATATTGACACTTTTGTTGATATTAGCATGAGTCATGAACAATTTATAAGCAACAGTATAAAATACTGTAAAATAACAAGTGGTTGATTGCCTGTTTGTGGCTAACTGATTACAATTTCACAGATTTTTATTTTGGAGACGAAAATGAGTTTACCTGTTGATACAAAAGAGCTGAGTGGTTTAGCGGATAAAGCTATGGAACTTGGTAGTCAATATGCACCAAAGCTAGCAATGGCTATTGTAGTTTTTATTGTTGGTTTAATTATAATTCGAATGATAACAGGTGCCATGAAGCGCTTGTTTGACAAAAAAGATTACGATGAAACTTTAGAGCGATTCTTATTAAGCCTTACGGGCATGATATTAAAGATTTTATTGATTGTTACCGTGGTCACTATGCTTGGCGTACAGATGACTTCATTTGTTGCAATTTTGGGTGGTGCTGGTCTTGCTATTGGTATGGCGCTTTCAGGTACCCTGCAAAATTTTGCAGGCGGCGTGATGCTTTTGATTTTCAGACCTTACAAAGTAGGTGATGTTATTGAAGCACAGGGCCACATAGGTAAAGTTGAAGAAATTCAAATCTTTAATACAGTATTATTGACACCCGATAATAAGACTATCATTATTCCAAATGCACCAATTTCAACTAACTCAATCGTTAATTACAGTGACCAAGGAACTCGACGTATAGACTTCACTATTGGTATTGGATATGACGATGACATTGATCAAGCGAAAGAAGTTATTATGAACGTTATCACTAAAGATGGACGCGTGCACAAAGATCCCGCACCATTTATCGCGGTTTCTGAATTAGCGGACAGTTCCGTTAACTTTACACTTCGCGTTTGGGCCGATGTTTCAGATTATTGGGGTGTTTACTTCGACAATTTAGAGGCAATTAAGAAAGCTCTCGATGCTGCGAGTATTTCTATTCCCTACCCACAAACCGATGTACATTTGCATAAGGTTGATTAATCTCAACCGGTATTATGAAAGCGCCTTAGGGCGCTTTTTTAATGGCAGAAACTTATCCCTTTTGGATGAAAAATATAGACTTTAGAGATATAATTCACGCCCTTATTCGTTTCATATTGTAATTTAGATGCAAGTACACTTAAGTTCACTGGGTTGCCGCCTGAATGAAGCAGAGCTTCAAAACTGGGCTCAGACTTTTCAGACGATTGGTTATTCTTTAGTGAATCAGCCTGATGAGGCTGACTTAATGGTACTTAATACTTGCGCTGTCACTTCAGAGGCTGCTCGTAAATCTCGTCAAATGGTTCGTAAATATCACCGAACCAATCCGCAAGCAAGATTAGTGGTAACCGGTTGTTATGCTTCTCTAGAGCCACAGGAACTCGAGAAAATTATGGGCGTGGACTTGGTGGTAGACAATAGTGATAAAGATGTTTTGGTAGAGAAAGTTCAAGAACTACTCGATGTTCCCGTCATGCCAGAATTTGCAACCGAACCAGGCGAAAGTCCTCTATTCTCTCGAAATCGTGAACGAGCATTTATTAAAATACAAGATGGCTGTCGCTATCGTTGTACCTATTGCATTGTTACTGTTGCGCGTGGTGAAGAAAGAAGTCGCAGCGTTGAAGATTTGCTTGTCGAAATTCGACAGCTAGAGCAACAGGGTGTTCCAGAAATTGTATTGGCTGGGGTGCATGTTGGTGGCTACGGCTCAGATATTGATTCTAGTTTATATGAACTAGTAGAAACTATATTAAATGAAACATCTATTCAACGCATACGCTTCGCTTCTGTAGAGCCTTGGGACTTAGGAGATGGTTTTTTTGAGTTGTTTAAAAATCCACGCCTGATGCCGCATATGCATTTACCGATTCAAAGCGGTGCCAACTCAGTCTTAAAACGAATGTCTCGTCGTTGCAAAACAGAAACTTTTTCTGAACTTGTGGCGGAGGCTCGAAGGTATGTACCAAACTTCAATGTGACCACTGATGTAATAGTGGGCTTTCCAGGTGAAACTGAGGAAGAGTTTCAAGAAACTTTAGAGTTTGTGAGGAGTCAGCCATTCGGACACATGCACATTTTTAGTTATTCTGATCGTGAAGGAACCAAGGCTGCTAGGTTACCCAATAAAATAGACAAAGAGACTAAGAAGCAACGTAGTCGGCAGTTGCATGAGCTAGCCGCTAATATAAAAACGAAAGAGCTTTCGCAACAAGTTGGAGAAATTTTAAATATTCTGTGGGAAAGTTCATCTCAAACTCTAGAAAATGGCAAGCAACGTTATTTTGGTTATACGCCGAATTATCATAAGGTTCAGCTAGAACTAGAGTGCGGCTATGCTATTGAGCGTACAATCTTAGCTACTAAAATTATCGCAGTGGCAGAGAATAATGTTTTAATTGGGGAGCTAACACCAGAACAGATTCGTAGTATACCAAAGTCTACATCTGCAGATATCAAGATCACTCAACTATAAAATTTAATTAAGACTCGTTTCTTTTAGGTAGGGCTCTGCCTCTAAATTGATTTTATTCAGTTCCGATAATAGTTGACTATGAATTTCTTCAAGTGAGTTAAATTGTTGTTTCTTTAACTTGGTTTCGTATTCAGAACTTAACCTTTTAAGCCTTGGAGTTCCTAAGTAGCAACTAGCACCATGTAATTTATGAACTTGATGCAGTAGATTTTCAAATTCTTGTGCTTGGAATGCAGCGTGAATTTGCTTGCTGGTTGCAAAATTTGAGTCGACTAACATTTTTAACATATCAACTGCTAGCTGACTATTGCCATTTGCAAGTTTAAGGCTAAGCTTCCAATCAAGCGTGGACTCTGATTCGCTGGTTTCAATTGATGGTTCCAAGGCTTCTACAGGTTCGTCTTGGGTCCATTTGAATAAGGTTTTTATAAGATCATTTTCCGATACGGGTTTGGTCATATAATCATCCATACCAGCTTCTAGTAATTGCTCCTTTTCATTAGCCATTGCATGTGCCGTTAAGGCAACTATTGGTGTTTTTGAATTAGTGTTATTGGCCTTGATGGTTCTCGTTGCTTCTAACCCATCAATTTCAGGCATTTGAATATCCATCAATATAAGATCATAGACTTTATCTTTGCTTAGAGAAATGGCTTGAATGCCGCTTTCAGCTGTATCTACATTTAAGCCTAAGTCGGTTAAGAGAATATTTACCAAGCGCAAATTGGCGGCATTATCATCTACCGCTAGGACATATAAGTTTTTAAGTATATCGAGGTCATAACTAATCTCTACTTCTTCATTTGTAGCAACTTGATTGCGCAATGTTTCCAATAAAGCATTATATAAATTCCTGTGGGTTACTGGTTTGCGTAAAGTGCGAGTTACGCCTAGGGATTGCAGTTGCTCTAAAGCCGACATATCGAGCGAGGTGCTAAAACTTATTACCGGACAACTTAGCAACTCGGCTTGCTGACAAATATACTCAAGCTGAGATTGTCGGCGTTTAAAATGTTGTCCACCGATGACAATAACTTCTACGCTTTTTCCGTTCAGTTGATAAAGATCGATTTCAGTCGCAAGGTCTTCAATGGTATCGAAATTGGTCACAGACATTTGTAACTCTTCAAGCATCTGAGTGATAGATAGACGTGTTGCAGGATGTGAATCAAACACTAAAGCAGGCTTATGAGCTAAAAATGCTGAACTGATTTCGGGATCAGCGGCTGATTCAGCGCGCTCACATTGAATAGTGAACCAAAAGGTTGAACCTTGCTCCGCAATACTAGTAACGTTGATTTCACCCCCCATTTTTTCAACCAGTGATTTCGAAATAACCAATCCAAGTCCAGTTCCTCCAAAGATACGCTTAGTGCTAGCATCGGCTTGATTGAAGGCTTTAAATAAAGAGTTTTGCTGTTCAGAGTTCAGCCCTATACCAGTGTCTTTAACTTGAATTTTTAGAACTAAATCATTATCTGTTTCAGATTCAATCTCTGCATGCAATTCAATACTTCCAGATTTGGTAAATTTGATCGCATTATTAATTAAGTTAGTGATGATTTGTTTAATTCGGATAGGATCACCCAACAATGAGTGAGGTACATCCGAAAAAATTAAGGAGACCAGTTCCAAGCCTTTTTTATTAGCGTTAGGGCCTAACATACTAAAGACATCATCAACGCATTCACGAAGATCAAAAGGGTAGCGCTCTAACGACATTTTTCCGGCTTCAATTTTAGAGTAGTCTAGAATATCATCGATGATAGAAAGCAGGTTAGATGCCGAACGCTTGATATCAAGCATGAAGTCTTTCTGTTTATTGTTAAGTTCAGTTTTTAGTAATAAATCTGTGAATCCAATCACCCCATTCATCGGGGTTCGTATTTCATGCCCCATATTGGCTAAAAATTCAGTTTTTACTCGGCTAGCTTCAAGGGCTTGCTTTCTAGCCAAATCCAATTCTAGGTTATTTACTTCAAGCGTTTCTAGAGTATCCTGTAAATCTGATGTTGCCTGTTTCACAGCCGTTTTTAGTTCTTCCTGATTATGCTCCATCTGCTCAGCCATGGAGTTTATGCCTTGTTCCAAAAGCTTTAATTCAGTGCTAGAGCTTGCTGCTAGACGTGTATCCAAGCGGCCATCTCGAATACGATTTATTCCACGCAGCATATTTTGGAGTGGATGGGTGACACTAGAGGCAAGTTTGCGAGCTAACAAACCGCCAACAGTAAGTCCTAATAGAGCAATAAAAAGGCTGGCAAAGAGGGTTTTGTTTTTAGTGCTGTTAGCAATTTTTTGGTCTAAATAAACAGCAACATAACCCAGTATATTTTCGGGATCAATTTTCCCGGAATTGTTGGAATTCCAACTATGGCTAGAATCTACAAATGAGCTCACAATTGGAGCATAGAAGACAAGCCCATTTTCATGTTCGTTCAGCAATGATCCATCATCAAAATTTACTTCCGCTAATAGTTTGGTTAGATCAATGGAAGGAATTCTCTCTATTAATTCAAGTTCACCAGCAGAGGATATTGCTCGATGATTTTTGTCGAAATAAACTATGCCTTGTATGTCGAGGTCATTCTCTTTAGCTCGAGTACTAATGTTTTTTAGGTTGATAAAATTTTGGCTGACGATATCGAATTCGCCACTAATGGCCAAGTGGGTGGCAATGCTTTTTCCGCGTTTAATGGTAGAGTCATCCACGGTTTGCGAATAGCTGTTGATGAAAAAGATACTCATCAGAATGGCGACTAATATCGTCGGCGTTAAAGAAAGAAATATAATTCTTGAACTAACGCTCCACTTATTCATATTCCATTCCTGCTATTGGCAAACTGTTCTGCTAACTTTGTCTTCTGTAATAAATCTCCGATGGACTTCTTAGCCAAACTGCCTCCAATACTATTTTTTATTTTATGATTGGAGTCTATCACAAATTTTTCAGGCGTTTGGAAGCGAGCTATATCATTTTTTAAAGCTACATTTAAAGTAATTATAGCTGCTTGCTGGCCAAGTTGGTGAGGCTCAGTATAGATGGCGTACATGGCACCGAGTTTTAGCATCTGCTTATTACTTCCGATGGTAATGATTTTTCGACGGTAACTTTCGAATAGTAATGATTTCAGCTTAATTATCGAGTTTGAAAAGTCGGTATCTTTTAGGAGCAATATTCGGCAACAGTTGTGGATGCTATTGATCGTTTCTATGATGCTAGTTTGTTTGTTAGTATTAATTGCTTTAAACGGTATGCTAAGACTTTGAGCCAGTTGCAAGTAAGTCTTTTTGAGTGACTGTTGCTCCTTAAAAAATAAAGCACTTGCTTGAGTATGGTTAAAGTCCATAGCATTAAGCAAGGCGAATAGGCGGTGGACTGGCTGTTCTTTGCTAATTAAGTACTGCTTGTCTTTATTTTCTTGTTTTGCAGTATTAAATAACTCTGAACTTATACCAATACCGACTTTGGGAATATCGATATTCAGAGGAGATATGGTTTGCCAAGCTCGATCGGCAACAGCAATAATATATCGATAATTTTTTGTTTCAAGCTTTTCATAAATAGAAGATAATTTATTCGAATCTATAAAATCTATTAAAAACTGGTTATGAGAGGAGTAGTTGAAACCTTTCAATTCGAGATCAAGCTTTTCATCTTGGTAAGCACTTACCCATAAAATAGAATCTTTTGTTGGGTTTAAAGATTCGGCAGCGATTAGGTTTGAGGAAGCAATAAAAGTAATGAATAAACCACTTAGCTTGTAAACTAAAGACAATAGATTCATATGAAAATGACCATAGCTTTGGTGCTGCTTAAACTTGAAAATAAATGCGCTCATCTAAAATTTAGTTATAATCCTTTAAACAAGTCTAATCTACCTTGAGCTGAGTAAGGACGCAAGCTTCCTTCTAGCCATTCAAGAGGCGCTAAATGAACATATTCGTATTTGATATTGAAACCATTCCAGATTTTGAAGCAGGCCGTGAACTGAATGACTTTGATGGTTTGTCAGATGAAGATGTGGTTTCGGCTATGGAGCATATGCGCTATCAACAAGCCGGGCATACATTTCAACCTTTGTATCTACACAAGGTGGTGGCGATATCCGCAGTATTTCGATATGGCGATAAGGTTAAAGTATGGACGCTTGGCGATGAAAATGCTGATGAAAAAGAAATTATCCAACGCTTTTTTGATGGGATTGAGCGCTTTACGCCAACGCTAGTCTCCTGGAATGGTTCTGGTTTTGATTTACCAGTACTGCATTATCGCGCTATGAAGCATAATGTGGTCGCGCAAAAATACTGGGATCAGGGTGAAATTGATAGTCAATTTAAATGGAATAATTACTTAAATCGTTATCAAGCTCGACATACCGACTTAATGGATTTACTGGCTTTATATAACGGCCGAGCTAACGCACCATTGGATAAATTAGCTTCAATGCTTGGCTATCCTGGCAAGATGGGCATGAGTGGCGCTAAAGTGTGGGAAACCTATAACGATGGCAATATTAAAGCGATTCGCGATTATTGTGAAACTGATGTCTTAAATACCTATCTTGTTTATCTGCGTTTTGAGATAATGCGCGGCAATTTGACCATGGACGACTATGAGTTAGAGGCGCAAAAGTTACGAGATTATTTGCGTGAAGAAACTCTTAACCATGAAGGTAAAGACCATTTCAATGAATTCTTGGAAGCTTGGAAATAGTCGTTGCTCGATAATATATAGTCCGCCGAAGATAACATTTAAAGAGATAGATTATGGCCAGACGTCGCCGCAGAAAACCATTACCTAAAGATCCTGTTACCGCCAGTATTCATGCGTTTTCCCATGAAGGTAGAGGTATTGCTTCTATTGATGGCAAAACTACCTTTATTGATAACGCTCTAGCTGGCGAAGAAGTTGATTTTATCTATACCGAAAAGCGCGGCAAGTTTGATGAAGGCCTTGCGGTTGAGGTACACCAAGCGTCAGATGATCGTGTGACACCGCCTTGCGCCCATGCGGATATTTGTGGTGGCTGTAGTTTGCAGCATTTGGCTAACTCAGCGCAAATAGCACATAAACAATCGGTTTTGGTTGAACAGCTTAAACATTTTGGCGCAGCTGAAGATTACGAGCTAGTCGAGCCAATGCAAGCAGATGTTCTAGGTTATCGCCGTAAAGCACGTCTTGGTGTGAAATTCGTGCCTAAAAAGGGCGGTGCTTTAGTCGGTTTTCGTGAGAAGAAAAGTAATTTCTTAGCCCAGATCGAATCCTGTGCAGTTTTGGATGAGCGAGTGGGGCAAATCATTCGTCCGCTACGTGACATGATTACCGAGTTAGATACTAATAACAAAACGGCTCAATTAGAAGTTGCAATGGGTGACGATCAAGTTGCTTTAGTTGTTCGTCATCTTGAGGAGCTAACCGATAAAGATAGAACTCTTTGGACAGACTTCGGAAAAGAGCATGGCTTGTATATTTATTTGCAACCTAAAGGGCCTAACACGGTTCATCTACTTTATGGACCAGACGAGCGTGAATGGTTGTCCTATAAAATTGATGCTTTTGAAGTGGAGTTATTATTCCATCCAATGGACTTTACTCAAGTAAACGCCAGCATTAATCAGCAGATGGTCAAAAAAGCCATCGACTGGTTAGAGCCAAAAGATGAAGACCGTATTTTAGATTTATTTTGCGGCTTAGGTAACTTTACTATTCCTCTTGCCAAAGTCGCCAAGAACGTAATTGGAGTAGAAGGTTCAGATGCCATGGTCGAACGTGGCGGCATGAACGCCAAGCATAACGGCCTAGATAACGTGGAATTCTACGCTACTAATTTGCAAGAAGACTTCACTGGCGAAGAATGGGCACAACAAGGCTTCAACAAAGTCCTTATCGATCCGCCAAGAAGTGGAGCATTAGATGTAGTACAAAACATTGCTCGCTTTAATCCTGAGCGTATCGTCTACGTTTCTTGTAATCCAGCCACTTTGGCTCGTGATGCAGGTGAGCTAAAAGAAAAAGGATATAAGCTGGTTAAAGCTGGGGTTATGGATATGTTTCCGCATACTTCGCACACTGAATCCATTGCCTTGTTTGAAAAGATCTAAGATTTTATAATCGTTTTCGACATGATAATAAAAATCTACTGCTTGCTGCTTATAAGTTCGATTATCACAAAAGCTCAAGTACCTAACTGCGTACCTGAGCTTTAGTTGTAGGGTATATTAGTTTGGCTGTTTAACCTTACGTAAATAAGGTTTAACAGTTTCCCAGCCGTTAGGGTATATTTTTTCAGCTTCGTCGTTAGATACAGCCGGAACAATAATCACGTCTTCTCCATCTTTCCAATTAACTGGAGTTGCTACTTTATATTTTGCGGTTAATTGAATAGAGTCTATAACTCGTAAAATTTCGTCGAAATTTCTTCCTGTTGTCATTGGATAAGTAATCATCAGCTTGATGTTCTTATCAGGCCCTACTAAAAATACAGAGCGAACAGTGGCATTTGTCAATGCTGTTCGTCCTTCAGCAGTCCCTGATTCATCTGCAGGGAACATGTTATAGAGTTTTGCTATATTCAGATCTGTGTCAGCTATTACTGGGTAATTTACTGTGGTGTTAGCTACTTCTTCTACGTCTTTGATCCACCTTTCATGATCATCTAATGGGTCAATACTTAAACCAATTATTTTGGTATTTCTTTTCTCAAATTCTGGCTGGATTTTGGCCATATATCCAAGTTCGGTAGTGCATACAGGAGTAAAGTCTTTTGGGTGTGAGAATAGCACAGCCCAACCATCTCCAATCCATTCATGAAAATCTAATTTGCCATGGGTAGTGTCAGCATGAAAATTTGGTGCTTGATCATTTATACGTAAGGACATGTTGCTCTCCGGTCATTAATTAAAATTGTTAAGCCATTCCACTAAAAGACGTTAATGCGGATATAAGTGTTACATAAAGCAGCTTTAGTGAAAGAGACTTTGTTTTCACCTCAGCTTATTTTTCGAACTTATTCGAGTGTTAAGGCTTATTATGAGCCCATTAAAAATTAAGTTTAAGCGTGCCCAGTCGTGAATGGCAATTAGTGTTGCTACTCAATAACGCAGAATTCCTTAAGGTGCATCCTTGGTCATTGAGCAATCTCTTGCATCTAGTAAAGATAACTTATTTACAATTATCTTACTAAATATATTTATAAAAGGGTGTTTTTGTTGGTTTGATTTTGTTAAAACATTTGTTCGAGTAAATACTTTTAATTTATAACCGCATAAACAATGAAGCGCAAAGATCACGATATTTTTGAGTTGGTGGAGCAGGGCGAATTTGAGTTCGAGGCTTGGCTTGAGCTGAATCAACTGGAGTTAACTAGCAAAGCTAAGAAGAAGATGGCTTTGGCGGTTGAACTTGCTCAGAAGAATGTATCGAAAACACCTAATTTGAAGTTGAATACGGTATCGGCTGGTTTGGAGCTTGCTGAGGTCTTGACGCACTTTAATGCAGATTCAGAAACGCTTACGGCGGCGATTTTACTGCCTTCGGTTATTTCAGATTCGGTTAAAGTTGAGACAATCAAGGATAAGATTGGAAAGCCAGTTGCAGATCTTGTGCATGGCGCTGGTCAGATGGAGGCCATTAGAAGCCTGCAACAGCAGACAGGCGCTGAGCAGGATAGTCAGCAAATAGAAAGCCTAAGAAAGATGCTGTTGGCGATGGTTGATGATGCCAGAGTGGTTTTGTTAAAGCTTGCTGACAGGGTTATTTCTTTGCGCCATATCAAAAAAGCCAGCCGTGAACTGCAAGTGGCATTTGCGCTTGAAACTAAAGACATTTTTGCTCCATTGGCTAATCGTTTAGGTATTGGTCAGTTAAAATGGGAGTTGGAAGATTATGCTTTTCGATATTTAGAACCTGATACCTACAAAAAAATAGCTAAGAGCCTTAAAGAAAAGCGAGTTGCACGTGAGAAATACATTGAAGATGTAATCCAACTGCTGACCGAAAAGGTCAAAGCTGAAAATATCAATGGCGATGTTTCTGGTCGAGTTAAGCATATCTACAGCATCTGGAAAAAGATGCAGCGCAAGAACTTACCGTTCGAGGAAATCTATGACGTAAGGGCGGTACGTATTCTGGTTGAAAAAGTGCAAGATTGTTATGCCGCTTTAGGTATTGTTCATGGAGAGTGGCAACATATCCCAAAAGAATTCGATGATTATGTCGCGACG
The DNA here is from genome assembly GCA_947503435.1 of uncultured Kangiella sp. Taxonomy (GTDB): domain Bacteria; phylum Pseudomonadota; class Gammaproteobacteria; order Enterobacterales; family Kangiellaceae; genus Kangiella. The sequence continues at coordinate 353,409 of CANNDL010000001.1, forward strand.
CCTAAGGAAAACGGATACAGCTCTATTCATACGGCAGTTTTAGGCCCTGAAGGAAAAGTTTTAGAAATTCAGATCCGAACCTTCCAAATGCACGAAGAAGCAGAGAAAGGCATTGCTGCCCATTGGGCTTATAAAGAAGGCGCAAATATTGCTAAAGCTGGTGTTGACGAGAAAATTGCTTGGATGCGTCAATTACTTGAGTGGCAGTCAGAGTTAGCCGACGCCAATCCTGATGAGCTAATGGATGAGTTCCAGACGTCAGTATCGGAAGATAGGGTGTTCACCTTTACCCCTGGGGGAAAGGTGGTGGATTTGCCTTCAGGCTCGACGCCCATTGATTTTGCATACCGTGTGCATACTTCGGTTGGCCATCGCTGTATAGGTGCTAAAGTTAAAGGGCGAATTGTTCCGTTGACTTATAAAGTGCAAAGCGGCGATGTGATTGAGATCATGACTAAAAAAGATGAGGCGCCTAGTCGTGATTGGCTGGTTCCTTATAACGGTTATATTGGTGCTACTCGAACTCGCCATAAAATTAATCAATGGTTTAATAAACTTAATAAAGAAGAAAATGCAAATGCTGGCCGCCTTTTGTTAGAAAAAGAATTAGCTAGGGTTGGTATTAAAAATGCAGATTATTCAGAGTTAGCTTCGCGTTTACATTTAGCTGCGGAAGTAGAACTTTTAGCAAAAATTGGTACGGGTGATTTAGGGATTAACCTTGTCATCAATCGTGCTCGAGAATTATTCCAACCCGATAGTTTAGATGCAGATGCAAAACAAGACATTACTCCAGCGCTTAAGAAGAAAACTAAACGAAAGTCGATGTCTGATATTTCGGTTTCAGGCGTAGGTGATTTGTTGACGAATATTGCAAAGTGCTGCAAACCAGTCCCAGGTGAATCAATTATTGGATATATCACTCAAAGTCGCGGGATCGTGATTCATAGTAGGGACTGTATTCACGCAAAAAAAGCCATTGAGCAAAAACCAGAAAGAATTATCCCGGTGGAGTGGGAAGCAAATTCAGAAAATAATTACTCAGTTGACTTGGTCATCCATGCTTTTGATCGCAGAGGACTGTTAAAGGATATAACTACAGTGTTATCGAATGAAGATGCTGCGATTACGGATATGAATACTCATAAAGCTAATGAGCAAGTAACCATTAATTTAGAAGTGGAATTATCGGCTTCAGAAGACTTAAACAGAGTTCTGAGCTTGTTAAAGCAATTACCGAATGTATTTGAGGTTAAACGTCATCGTGGCTAGTAGTCGGCTTCCAAATACACAACGCCTTTTAGGTATCATGGCCGCTTTGCGTGATCCTCAATCAGGCTGTCCCTGGGATCGGAAACAAACTTTTGCAACCATTGTTCCATATACTTTAGAAGAAGCCTATGAGGTAGCGGATGCGATTGAGCAGGGAGATTTTGAGGAGCTGCATGGCGAGTTGGGTGATTTACTCTTTCAAGTGATCTTCTATGCCCAGATGGGCCAGGAACAAGGATACTTTGATTTCGAGTCCATTGCTGGGAAGATGGCGGATAAATTAGAAAGGCGGCACCCGCATGTTTTCGGCGAGCAAGAATATACCTCTGATGAAGAGTTAAAGCGTAATTGGGAACAGCAAAAGCAGTTAGAGCGTCAAGCAAAAGATGCTTCTAATAAAAGCTTGTTGGATGATTTGCCAAAAGGCTTTCCATCACTATCTATAGCACAGAAAATTCAAAAAAGAGTAGGGCGCCATGGTTTTGACTGGCCAAGCGTTGACGGCGTTATTGATAAAATTGAAGAAGAAATAGCTGAGTTAAAACAAGCTGTTGCCAATCAAGACCGCGTCAATATGGAAGAGGAGGTTGGCGACTTATTATTTGCGGTAGTAAACCTATCTCGTCATTTAGACTTCGATGCTGAAGCGGCATTGCGTAAATCCAATAGAAAATTTGAGCAGCGCTTTAGAAAACTTGAGCAACTTTTAATGGAGAGTAACTTATCGGTATCTGATGCGTCTTTAGAGCAACTAGAAGCTGCATGGCAACAAGCCAAAGAACGATTAAGATAAGGAACTGAAGATGAGCAAATTAGAATTAGCAACATTTGGCGGTGGTTGTTTTTGGTGCGTGGAAGCCATTATCCAAAAGCTAAAAGGTGTAGAGCAAGTAGTATCTGGTTACGCTGGAGGTCATGATGATGATCCGAACTACAACCGCGTTTGTGCGGGCGTTACTGGTCATGCAGAAGTCATTCAGGTGAGTTTTGATGCTAATGTTTTGAGCTATAAAGATTTATTGGAAGTCTTTATGACTAGTCATAATCCAACTCAGCGTGATGGCCAAGGCGCTGACATTGGTACTCAGTATCGCTCCATTATATTGCATCATTCTGATGAACAAAAAGATATTGCTGAAGCAGTGGTACAAGAGATGTCATCTGTATTTGAGCAGCCTATTGTGACAGAAGTAGTCGCAATGGATAAGTTCTATCCGGCAGAAACGTATCATCAAGATTATTACCAGCGTAACCCTGAGAACCGTTATTGTTCGGTGGTGATCGAGCCAAAACTCGCTAAGTTAAGGCAAAAGCACGCAGATAAGCTTATTGAACAGCCTAAGGCGGAATTGCCGCGTGTGATCCATCAAGCGGATAAAGAGCAGTTTTTAGTGGAGCTTGAACCAGAGCAATTTGCCATGCTTCGATACTCCAATCATGGTAACTACTTATCCTTAGACTATACTGAAGTGCCCGTAGAACTAAGAGGCAAAGGCTATGGCTCAGTATTAATGAAAATGACGCTAACTGAAATCGAAAAAATGGGCCTAAAAGTTAAGCCCATCTGTACTTATACCGTGCGTTATTTGCAGCGTCATCAAGAGTGGCAACATCTGCTTCTTTAAAAGTTACATATTCGGTAGCCACTTTATCACTGAAACTGCAAATATACCGACAGACATTAATAGTGTGAATATCACTAATATCGAGGATGTGAGCGCTTTCACCACTGTTCCACCTTTGTCTTTGGCGTAAAAATATAGCTCTAGAATAGCTAGCGGAATTAAATATTGGGCAAAGGAAATAAAAGTCACAAAAGGTCCTGAAAAAGTTTCAGGGTCAAAGCCAACAGGCCCTTGATTAATCATTATCCATCCAAAAAAACCAACTCTAAAGAACCATACTGCAGTAGCGACTAAGAAAGTTCTTAAAGCCCAGCGGCGATGGATGCTGAATTTTTTAGCGATTGCGTATTTCCAAGCCATAAAGCCAAAAGTAAAGATCAATATTCCATCAAGAGTTATTGCAATTTGGAGTATTTGAGGAAGATGCTGTTCGCGTCCCCAAATTAAATATAAACCAGCGAATGTAGTTAGAAAAATGCTGACCATATAGCTTCGGCCAAGCCATCGATGAACACTAGGGTATTTATTTCGTATTTGAGGCATTAACTGGATCGGTCCGCCACCAATTATGATAACCGCAAGTAAGATATGAATAGCAAATGAAATGTTGCCTATTAAGTCATTTTCAAGAATTCCACCATTAGAAAGTTGATTCCATTGCTTTAAGTCGCCGCCAACGGCATGACCGCCATAACCCAAAACTAAATAAGCAACGAATATCCAAAGCCCCACTGTCGCTGCAATAAACCAAAATATGGCTGAGGCGTTTAATATTTTTTCAGCGTTTATGTATCTTGAACCTATCATCCTATACTCCTTCTCAATATAGGTTTAGCTATTTTATTTAAGTCCACCCATCTTAAAACTAATCCTGCTAATGTAAATCCAAATTATGTAATGATGAATTTCAAATGTAATACTTTCTTGCATTAATGAATTTTAACTTAACGAACAGTTAATAAATTTACATATAATTTAGTAAAAAAACATGACAGTGGTTTTATAATCGAAAAAAAGGTAGCTTGTTGTTAGTTAATTATCAATCAAGGAATAGGGATATGTTTAAGAAATTAATAATGACCGCAGGGTTAGTGCTAGTTTTTCAAAGTGCTGCAATTGCCGCTAACGATACGTTTTTGAAAATAGAAGGCGTAGAAGGAGAAAGTCTGCATGCAGAACACAGAGATGAGATTGATGTTTTAGCCTGGTCTTGGGGCTCGTCAACGAATGGGCGCTCTACCTGCGTACAGGATATTTCATTAGTCAAATATGCGGATTTGGCTTCGCCTCAATTACTAATGGGTCACGTTGACGGCTTTGTTTATCCTAATGCTAAATTAACCGTTAGACGTTCAGGCGGCAGCATGACTGGTCTAGCTTATGTTGTATTAGACTTTAAAAATCTTTATGTGTCATCTGTTTCTACAAGCGGATCTGGTGGTGAAGAACGTTTAACTGAGAATGTCACTTTGAATTTTGAGGAAGTTAAGTATACCTATACTCCACAAAATCCAGATGGAAGTGCGGGCCTACCTGTTAGCGCTACGATTAGACCGAACCAGTGTAAGTAACTGTACATTTGAATGAGGTGGCAATTATTGTCGCCTTATTCAAAAACTCCTCGCCAATCATTAGCCCTTTTTGCTATAATATTTTCCCGTCCTGGGAAAGCTTTTCTCAAAGATCCTTCTCAAAGACATTTGGCTGCTACGATTAATGAAATGAGCGCCAAATTGCTATAACAGAATTCGTGAAATCCGCTAATAACAAAGCCTGTAGGCTAACTGTTTGTTTTTGGCGTTTTTCTTATTGTATTAATGAAATTTAACGTGAATCGGTTGAATTAGACTTATGACCAAGTATGTTTTTGTGACTGGCGGGGTGGTCTCGTCATTAGGTAAGGGAATTGCAGCAGCTTCTTTGGCGGCTTTATTGGAGTCGCGAGGGCTTAAAGTTACACTTTTAAAGCTCGATCCTTATATCAATGTCGACCCTGGAACTATGAGTCCCATTCAGCACGGCGAAGTATTCGTGACCGATGATGGCGCAGAAACTGACCTCGATCTAGGTCACTACGAGCGTTTTGTTCGTACTCGCATGAAACAAAGCAATAACTTCACTACTGGTCGGGTTTATTCGGACGTATTGCGAAAAGAACGTCGCGGCGATTATCTTGGCGGTACGGTTCAGGTTATTCCGCATATCACTGACAACATCAAAGAAAAAGTTATTGAAGGCGCAAAAGGTGCTGATATCGCTATGGTAGAAGTGGGCGGTACGGTTGGTGACATTGAATCATTACCTTTCATGGAAGCGATTCGTCAATTGCGTTTTGAAGTGGGCAAAGAGAATGCCATGTTTGTGCATTTAACTTTACTACCTTATATAGCCACAGCAGGTGAATTAAAAACCAAACCGACTCAACACTCGGTTAAAGAGTTACGCTCTATTGGTATTCAGCCAGATATGCTGGTTTGTCGCTCAGATCGCCCATTACCAGCAGGTGAGAAAGCTAAAATTGCCTTGTTTACTAATGTAAAAGAGCAAGCAGTAGTTTCTATCGAAGATGTACCAAGCATTTATCAAATACCACAGGTATTGCTTAGTCAAAAAGTAGATAACTATATTTGTGAGCGCTTTAAGATTAACCCGAAACCAGCTGACTTATCAGAATGGGAAGAAGTCTTGTATCGCGAAGCCAATCCAAAAGGTAATGTAGATATTGCTATGGTTGGTAAGTATATGGATCTAACGGAAGCTTATAAGTCTTTGACTGAAGCTCTAAAACACGCAGGGTTACATACTCGACAAAAAGTTCGCATTCATTATGTTGATTCGCAAGATATTGAGAAGAATGGCACTGATAAATTAAAAAATATGGATGCTATTTTAATTCCGGGCGGATTTGGCGAGCGTGGCGTTGAAGGAAAGATTCAAACTGCAAAATTTGCTCGTGAAAATAAAATTCCATACTTAGGTATCTGCTTAGGTATGCAAGTCGCGGTGATTGAATATGCGCGTCATATGGCTGGCATGGACAATGCTAATAGTACCGAGTTTAATTCTAGTAGCCCTAACCCTGTAGTAGGATTGATTACGGAGTGGGTTGACGCTACTGGAGCTCGCATGGAACGTTCTGGTGAATCTGATTTGGGCGGAACTATGCGTTTAGGCTCACAACCTGCGGATATTAAAGCCGGAACTAAAGCGCGTGATATTTATCAAAGTGATGTGGTTGAAGAACGTCATCGCCACCGTTATGAAGTGAATAACTATTTATTACCTCAACTAGAGGAAGCCGGACTTGTGGTATCCTGTACTTCAACGGAGAAGAAGTTAGTTGAGATGGTTGAGCTTGAAGATCATCCTTGGTATGTCGCTTGTCAATTCCATCCAGAATTTACTTCAACGCCGCGCGATGGCCACCCGTTATTTACCGCATTTGTTGAAGCTGCAATGACGCAGCGTGATAAAAGTAACTAGTTCATTAAACTAGTTAAAAAAGCAGGTTAGCTTATGAAATTATTAGACTGGGAAGTTGGACTCGATCAACCGTTTTTCTTGATCTGTGGACCTTGTGTGATTGAAAGTGAACAGCTCGCAATCGATACCGCAGGTTATATGAAGGAAATTACTGACCGTTTAGATATTCCTTATATTTATAAATCATCTTTTGATAAAGCGAACCGTTCATCCAGCAAAAGTTTCCGTGGGCCGGGCATGGAAAATGGCTTGAAAATTTTGCAAAAGGTTAAAGATCAAGTTGGCGTGAGAGTACTAACCGATGTACATGAAGACACACCGATGCATGAAGTGGCTGATGTGGTTGATGTGATGCAAACACCTGCATTTTTATGCCGCCAGACTAATTTCATTCGTCGTGTATGTGAGCCTGGTATCCCTGTGAATATCAAAAAAGGCCAATTTTTATCGCCTTGGGATATGAAAAACGTGATTGATAAAGCTAAAGAAACTGGCAATCAAAACGTTATGATTTGCGAGCGTGGGGTTTCTTTTGGTTATAACAACTTAGTCTCTGATATGCGCTCTCTTTCCATTATGCGCGAGTCAGGTGTGCCAATTGTTTATGACGCGACTCATTCGGCACAATTACCGGGTGGACAAGGTTCGTCTTCTGGCGGTTTACGAGAAGTGATTCCAGTATTGACTCGTGCAGCTATCGCCTCAGGCGTTTCAGGAGTATTCATGGAGTCGCACCCAGATCCAGCTATAGCAAAATGCGATGGTCCAAATTCATTTCCAATGTATCGCATTGAAGAAATGCTTGCGACAATGAAAGAATTAGATTTGGTAGTAAAAAAAGCAGGTTTTGTTGAAGATTCTATTACCGAATTCGGTAATGGCGACTTAATTTAAGTTTAGTTATTTAGTTTAATCCTTGAAGGGGAATATAGAGTGAAAATTGTTGACGTAATCGGACGTGAAGTTTTGGATTCACGCGGAAATCCTACCGTTGAAGCCGAAGTTGTTTTAGAAAATGGTGTTAGAGCAATCGCTTGTTCTCCTTCAGGGGCTTCTACAGGTTCACGCGAAGCATTAGAATTACGTGATGGTGATAAAAACCGTTACTTAGGTAAGGGTGTTTTAAAAGCCGTTGGCTTTGTTAACAATGAATTAAAGTCTGCTTTAGTAGGTCAAGACGCTGCTGACCAAACCAAAATTGATCAAATTATGTTGGATCTGGATGGCACTGAAAATAAAGAAAAATTGGGTGCCAACTCAATCTTAGCGGTTTCATTAGCTAATGCTAAAGCCGCAGCTCAAGCTTCTGGTAAGCCATTATTTGAGCACATTAATCGCGATGGCAACTATTCAATGCCAGTACCAATGATGAATATCATCAATGGTGGTGAGCATGCTGATAATAACGTTGATATTCAAGAGTTTATGGTAATGCCAGTCGGTGCGCCAACTTTTTCAGAAGGCTTGCGTATGGGTGCTGAAATTTTCCACAGCTTACGTAAAGTTCTACAAGGTAAAGGTTTAAACACAGCAGTTGGTGATGAAGGTGGTTTTGCTCCGGATTTAGGCTCGAATGAAGAAGCGATTACAGCGATTGTAGAAGCGGTTGATAACGCTGGTTATAAATTGGGTGATGACGTTGCTTTAGCGCTAGATATTGCTTCTAGTGAATTCTACGAAGATGGTAAGTACCACTTAGCATCTGAAAACAAAAAATTAACTTCTGCTGAGTTTGCAGATTATTTAGCGGATTGGGTTGAGCGTTATCCTATTGTTTCGATTGAAGACGGTATGGATGAGTCTGATTGGGAAGGCTGGAAAATCTTAACAGAAAAAGTAGGCGAGAAATGCCAGTTAGTTGGCGATGATTTATTCGTAACTAACACAAAAATATTACAGCGCGGAATCGATGAAAAAGTAGCTAACTCTATTTTGATTAAAGTAAACCAAATTGGTACCTTAACTGAAACTTTGGCAGCGATTGATATGGCGCATGACGCTGGTTATACAGCTGTTATTTCGCATCGCTCAGGCGAAACTGAAGACACTACTATTGCTGACTTAGCGGTTGCTACAGCAGCTGGGCAAATTAAAACTGGTTCTTTGTGTCGCTCGGATCGCGTTGCTAAATACAACCAGTTATTAAGAATTGAGTCACAATTAAATGGTGAAGCTCCGTACCCAGGACGTTCAGCATTTAAACAGTAAGAATATTAAGGGCTCAGTTGAGCCCTTAATTAATATTGAAAACAAAGGGTTTTGATAAAGTAATATTATGAAGTGGATGGCCGCCATACTATTTTTGATCTTGGTATCATTGCAATACCGAATTTGGTTCGGAGGTTCTTCATTCCAAAAAATTCAGCAGCAAAAAGAAAAGGTTTCGATAATTGAAACGGAAAATGATGAGTTACTACAAAGAAATCAAAAGCTGTTAGCTGAAATTAAAGGGTTAAGAATTGGAACGGACTCAGTAGAAGAAAGAGCTCGTTACGAACTAGGAATGATCAAAGAAGGAGAAGTGTTCTTCCGACTGCTCGAAAAGGATACACAATAACCATACATGACCAACAATCAGAATTCCGATGAAAAAATTTGGGCTATCATTCCAGCTGCCGGTATTGGCGCACGAATGGCTACAGATACACCTAAACAATACCTTACCATCGGCAATAAAACTATCTTAGAGCACAGTCTCAGCAATTTTTTAAAGCATCCTGCTATACACAAAGTTATTATGGTCATACATCCACAAGATAAAAAATGGTCAACATTAGAAGTTTCTGAACATGATAAAATTATAGTGGTAGATGGTGGTGAAGAGCGAGTTGACTCTGTCAAAAATGGTCTAGCAAAAATTAAAGATCTAGGCGGCGCAAAAGACTGGGTTATGGTGCATGATGCCGCTCGTCCTTGCTTATATTCCTTGCATATTGATAATCTAATTAAAGCCAAAGAAACTTCGCCTGAAGGCGTTATTTTAGCTATCCCGTCATTTGATACTGTTAAAGTCACTAATAACCAACAGACAATTGATAAAACCTTAGAGCGTGAAAATATTTGGTTAGCACAAACTCCACAATTTTTTCCGGTAGAATTATTATGTAATTCAATCCGTCAGTCACTAATCGATGGTATTAATATCACCGATGAAGCATCGGCAATGGAAGCGCAAGGCTATCATCCGGCCTTAGTGATTGGTTCAAAGCATAATATTAAGGTTACTGAGCAAGAAGACTTGATATTGGCGTCTATATCACTAAGCCATTAGGAGAAGCGATGTTTAGAATTGGTCATGGCTATGATGTCCATAAATTTGGAGGTGATAAGCCTTTAATTTTAGGCGGTGTCGAATTTGAAAATGAGCAAGGATTAATAGCTCATTCAGATGGCGATGTGGTATTACACGCTATTTGTGATGCTTTGTTAGGCGCTATTGCCAAAGGCGATATAGGCCATCACTTTCCAGATACTAATGACGAGTTTAAAGATGCCGATAGTAAGCAGCTTTTAACGCAGGTGATGAATTTAGTTATGGAATCAGGTTATAGCCTTGGCAACTTAGATATCACTATCATTGCTCAGGCGCCCAAAATGGCTGCAAAAATAGATGGTATGCGTGGAATAATCGCTGCAACCTGTAATGCTGATTTTGATCAAATAAATATCAAAGCAACCACGACTGAAAAGCTTGGTTTTATAGGGCGTAAAGAAGGGATCGCCGTTCATGCAGTATGTTTGCTTGTAAAAAATAATGGTTGAATTATCTTTATATAACTGGGCTCGCTTTACCGGAGATCCTGCAGGCAAAGCTCAATTTCGTTCTCATCTCGAAGATTTTATTGTTGAAGAAAACTTAAGGTTCGAGCCTTCAAATGAAGGTGCTCACCATTTGCTTTATATCGAAAAGCGCAATGTAAACACGGATATTGTTTGCCACAAACTGCGTCGGTTTGCTGATGTAAAACCTTTAGATATTGGTTATGCGGGCAAAAAAGACCGCTTCGCAGTGGCACGCCAATGGTTTAGTGTCCAACTTCCTATGTTACGAGAAATTAACTGGCAAGAATTTAACGATGATGAAGTTAAAGTTCTAACTGCTACTCGTCATGATAAAAAACTTAGAATAGGAGCGGTTAAATCTAATCAATTTAAAATCATTTTAAGAGATTTTAATGGCGATAGAGGTTTATTAGAAGAAAAGCTCAAAATTATTAACCAGCACGGATTCCCTAATTATTTTGGTGAGCAAAGGTTTGGCCGTAACGGTGATAATTTAGTTCGTGGCTTGGATATACTTGAATCGAATAAGCGTTTTAAGAATCGTAATTTACAGGGCTTATTATTTTCATCGGTACGCTCCGCCTTATTTAATCATCAAGTTTCGCAAAGAGTTGAGCAATGTTTGTTTAATCAGTTATTAGAAGGCGACTTTGTGCAGTTAGACGGCTCCGAATCAGGTTTTTTAGTTGAAAACTTAGCAAAAGAAGATGCCCGCTATCACGAGAATGATATTCATCCCTGTGCTAGCTTACCAGGGCGTGGGCGAACGCCAGTTAATGGGCAATGCTTAATTCTAGAGAATCAATCTTTAGTAGAATATCAAGATGTTATTGAAGGACTCGCAAAAAAAGGCTTGAATTGGGAAACACGCTCAATTCGTGTTTTTCCTAAAAATGTCACTTTGAGTTGGCATAATAATAAAGATTTAGAAATTAGCTTTAGTTTGCCAAAAGGGGCTTTCGCAACTAGCTTTTTAAGAGAACTGGTTGATTTGCAGATAGTGAGAAGAGATGAAGATATTACTTAGTAACGATGATGGCTTTTTTGCTCCGGGAATTAATGAGCTTTATGATCACTTGTCGAAAATTGCCGATGTTACAGTGGTAGCACCGGATCGCAATCGTAGCGGCGCTTCAAATTCTTTAACTTTAGATCAACCTATTCGGGCTCACAAAACCGAGCGTGGGTTTTATTCAGTCACCGGCACTCCTACTGACTGTGTCCATTTAGGTACTCATCACTTAATGCACTCAGCTCCAGATATGGTAGTGGCTGGGATTAACACAGGCGCAAACCTCGGTGACGATGCTCTCTATTCAGGTACTATTGCTGCGGCAATGGAAGGGCGCGCACTTGGCCATACAGCTGTTGCAATATCTCTCAATGGGCATAATTGCAGTCATTATGAAACCGCTGCACGGGTGGCGGTTGAAGTTATCCAAAAGCTAATAGCTAAGCCTTTGGCTAAGAATCAGGTAATAAACATTAATGTTCCCGATTTGTCTTATGAAGAAATTAAAGGATTTAAGTTAACTCGCTTGGGAAATCGACACAGGGCTGATACTATTATTCCAGCGAAAGATCCAAAGGGTCGAACCATTTACTGGATAGGACCACAGCCAGAAGGGCAAGATGTTGGAGAGGGCACTGACTTTCATGCAGTTGAAAATGGCTTAGTTTCAATCACGCCAATTAATGTGGATCTGACCGCCTATAACAGTTTTGATGAAATAGAAAACTTCTTAGAAAGTTTCACGGATTAAAAAGATAATTATATGAATGCAACTCGAGTTTCTGGCATCGGCATGACTTCACAACGCACTCGAAGTCGTCTAGTGCAATGGTTAATGGATGAAGGGATCCAGAACCAACAAGTTTTAAGAATCATGGAAGACACGCCGCGTCATTTGTTTATTGACGAAGGCTTATCTCATCGAGCATATGAGAATACTGCATTGCCTATTGGTGAAGGACAAACTATTTCACAGCCTTATATCGTAGCTCGTATGACCGAGATTTTACTTGAGACCGGAAGCGTCGACAAAGTTTTAGAAATTGGTACCGGTTGTGGTTATCAAACTGCGGTTTTGGCAAAGTTATGCAAAACAGTATTTTCTGTTGAGCGTATTCGAAAACTACACATGCAGGCCAGAAGAACTCTTAATCAAATTGGACTACATAATATTCAACTATTATTTGCTGACGGATTTAATGGATGGAATCAAAATGCGCCTTTCGACGCGATCATAGTTACTGCGGCACCTTCGGAAATTCCTGAAAAGCTTTTACTGCAAATGGCTGACGGCGGCCGAATGATTATACCTGTGGGAACCCAAGAAGCGGAGCAAGAGCTCTATTTAGTGGAACGTCAGGGTGACAAATTCAGAAAAACCTTTGTCGAGAAAGTTAAGTTTGTACCGCTGGTTGGAGGCGTTGCTCGTTGAAGATTTTCACTAGTCTGTATGACAAATGTCTTGAATGGGCCAGACACCAGTACGCAGTTTATATTTTAGGTTTTATCAGTTTTATTGAGTCGATTTTCTTTCCGATCCCAACAGCCATTATGTTTGCTCCCATGGCATTGGCGAATCCCCAAAAAGCTTTCAGGTTGGCGTTTATTGCCACTTTGTTTTCGGTGCTCGGAGGTATTGCGGCTTATTTTATTGGTTTTTATGCTTATGAGTCATTGGTGACGCCATTGGTTGAGCAATTCGGCTGGCAAAACAAAATGGTTAAGGCGCAAGGCTGGTTTGAAACTTATGGTATTTGGATTGTATTAATCGCGGGCTTTTCGCCAATTCCTTATAAAATCCTCACACTAACCGCAGGTGCTATGCAGATGGCTTTCTTGCCGTTTGTATTGGCTTCGATTGTAGGTCGAGCTGCGCAATTTTATCTGATCGCTGGCTTTGCTAAATGGGGCGGTAAGGAAATGGAACAAAATTTGCGTAAATATATGGAATATATCGGTTGGGCAGTGATAGTCTTGGCTGTGATGGCTTATGTTATTTATCAACTTTATCAATAGCTTGTGGTCTTATTGATATATGAAGGACAATAATCCGAAACCGTTATCGCAAATTCTAAAAGAGTCGGCCATTAGAGCTTTGTGGCTGGTAGCGATTGTGTTTGTGATATATTTACTGCAAGGTTGCGGCAACAAGCGATTGGCCTCGATTGAGGAAAGGCAAACTAAGTCATCACAGGTGAAAGTAAATACCGATGATGATTATTCAGCGGTTGATCAAAATACTGATGTTTATCAAGTCAAAGCCGGTGATACATTGTATTCAATCGCTTTTCGATTTGGACTGGATTATAGAACCCTTGCCAAAGCTAATGGAATTGGCCGAAGCTACTTAATCAATGTTGGGCAAAACTTAAATATTGAGGCCGCTAGGAAGTTTCAAGAACCTAAAACTAGGGAAACTCGAGTCGCAACCTCAAAACCCGTAGTTACTCGAGAAAAACCCAATCTAACTCGCACAAACCAAGGGACATCTAAGCCTGTGGTTGTCTCAAGAAACCAAAAGCCAATAGTTTCAAGCGGTAGTAACAAGCCAAAACCTAAACCGCCAACTTCCAACACTAAAAAACCACAAAACAATCAAGGCATTAAACATTCCGATTCAAACAAACCCGTTAAATTTTGGATTTGGCCAAATATGGGAAGAGTCGATAAAGGCTTTGTCGCCACCGGCAGAAAAGGAATTGATATCGCTGGCAATATGGGGGATCCAGTGCGAGCATCTGCAGCCGGTAGAGTCGTTTATGCCGGAAGAGGTTTAAGGGGGTACGGAAACTTAGTTATCATAAAGCATAATAATAGTTTTATTAGCGCCTATGCTCATAACCGCAGTTTGTTAGTCAAAGAAAACGAAATCATTAAGGCGGGTCAAAAAATTGCTGAAATGGGCCGATCGGATTCTGATATCCCTAAATTGCATTTTGAAATTCGTTATAAAGGTAAACCTACCGATCCTTTGAAATACCTCCCAAAGCGTTAATCTCACTACAATTCGATACATATTTAGCTGTAATTTATGCTAAGTTTGTTCGTCAATTGTACGAATTGTCAGCATTTTAAACATTTTATAAGGGTAGGTATTATGCTTTTTAAGAAGCCATCTGTATCGCTGGCTATAGCAGCGACTTTATTTTCATTTGGGGTGTCAGCAGACAGCTCTTTAAATTTAAAAGAGAATTATTATTTCACAAGTTCTGCTAACCAAGTCAATTTAAATCTAAAAGCACAAAAGCAAACTCATAATGTTAATTTTCACCAAGGTACAATCGCAAAACCACAATTAAATCTTTTAAAATCAGGTCAAAGTTTAGACCAAGCATATGCGGATTATTACCTCTCTCGCTTACTTCCTACCGTTATAACGCCTACCATTGCGAAACAAAAAAAATCAGCTGAAGGCGCTACTTTAAAAATGATGCATAGCAATGGTAAAGGTGCCATTGTCGCAAAATATCAGCAAATAATTGATGGCAAGGAAGTTATAGGTCGCGAATTTAATGTTTTGATGAATGATAAGCATGAGCTAATTGCTTCTTCAGGCTATTTTTCGGCTCCAAATTTAAAGTTGTCTGCTAAGAATAAACAAATTATTCTTCAAGCAAATGATGCATTCCAATTGGCTCTTAAAGATTTACTAGGAGCAAATATTTTTGCCGTAGTCCAGCCCACTAACAAAATCCAAAATTACCAGCATTTTGAAGTATCACAAACCAGTAATGACTTTCGGTTAGATAAAGAGGCGCGTAGTAAAGATGTTTGGTTTGACTCGTATGGGCAGTTACATACAGCTTACTATTTAGAGTTCTTCGGAAAAGATAAAGATAACCAGCAGTTCGCGTATTCTTATGTGGTCGATGCCGAGTCTGGCAAGATATTGGCGCGAAAAAACTTGGTTCAATATGAAAACTTTACCTATCGTGTTTTTACCGCAGACCCCACTAAGGCGCCTATATTAGAAGGGCCACAAGGTCACGAGTATCCAATTATAGGAGCTGATCCGACTACCGTTAATAACAATCATAATCGTGTATATCAAGCTGCTAGTCATCAGTTAGTGACTCTAGAATCGGCACCTTTTTCAAGAAATGATCCTTGGTTAGCTGCAGGAGCAACCACTACCAGTGGTAATAACGTAGATGCTTATTTAGATATTTCGGGCGAGCAAGGTTTTAATAGCTCCGATTTTAGAGCCGCCACTACTTCGGCTAACACTTTTGATTACACTTATAATGTAGACAATGCTGGCGCTACTAACTCACAAAATTCGGCCATCGTTAATTTGTTTTATATGAATAACTGGTTGCACGATTGGATGTATGACTCGGGTTTCGATGAAGCATCATTAAATGCCCAGAATGATAACTTTGGTCGCGGTGGTGCTGGCAATGATGCTATCAATGCCGAAGGTCAGGATTTTTCAGGACGTAATAATGCCAATATGGCAACCCCATCTGATGGCTTTTCGCCAAGAATGCAGATGTATTTATACGATGGCCCTGCAACTCAAGGGGTCGATTATCAATTAACTTTAACCGGCGTTTCAGGCTTAACCAACCCTAATGTAGGTTTGGCAAGCTATGGTCCATTATCGTATCCAAGCACCACAGGCGAGCTCGTTGCCTTTACCGATGCTACCGCACCAGAATTTGATGCTTGTACGGCACCGACCAATGGAGCTGCGTTATCCGGTAAGATTGCCTTAGTTGATCGGGGGGAGTGTAACTTTACTGAAAAAGTTAAACACTCGCAGGATGCTGGTGCAATCGCTGTCATAGTAGCAAATAATGTGGATGCAACTGCCGTTATTACTATGGGTGGTGATGACAATACCATTACCATTCCAAGCATGATGGTTTCCCAGAATGATGGTGCGACAATACGCTCAGCCATGGATTCAGGAACTGTGTCAGCCACATTATTCAGAAATAATACCGATGTGGATGGAACTTTAGATAATGCCATCGTTGCCCACGAATGGGGGCACTATATTACTAACCGTTTAGTTGGTAATGCCTTTGGATTGATTAATAATCAAGGTCGCGGTATGGGTGAAGGTTGGGGCGATTTTATGGCCTTGTTAACTTATGCAGCTGAAGCAGATAAAAACGTTACAGGTAATGATCAATATCAAGCGCTGTACCCAATGTATGGTTGGGCTGATAGTAATACTTACTATGGTATCCGCAGAGTCCCTTATACCACCAATATGGCGCAAAACGGATTGACCTTTAAACATATTGAAGAAGGTGTTGCCTTACCTAATCATCCTGTGCAATTTGGTGCTAATGGTGATGGTAATAGTGCGGTACATGCTACCGGTACTGTTTGGGCGACTATGTTATGGGAAGTTTACGCCTCTTTGTTAAATACGTACGCATTTGATACCGCACAAACTAAGATGAAAGATTACTTAGTCGCCTCGCTTAAAATGACTCCAGTAGCTCCAACTTTCGTAGAAGCCCGTGATGCTATGTTATCAGTGGCACTTGCTACCAATGCTACCGATTACGATCTTATGTTAACGGCATTTGCAAAGCGTGGTATCGGTGTCGGCGCTGAAGCTCCGGCTAAAGATTCTGACAATAATTCTGGCGTTGTGGAGAGTTTCGTTGCTCGCCAATCAAGGTATGATTTTAGTGGCAGCAATATAGACAACTCTTTTGCAGGTGGCTTAGGTTTTTGTACTGATGATGGGATTTTAGATGCCGGCGAAACAGCATTACTTACTGTTTCGGTTAAAAATACGGGTAGTGAAGCTTTATCAAATGTATCTGTCAGAATGGCCTCAAATGCTGATGTTAGCTTTAGCAATAATGGCCTTCAACAAATAGCAAGCCTTACTCATTTTGAGTCTAAGGATGTCACGTTTGAAGTAACACTTAATTCCGCACAATCTGCTGAGGATATTACTTTAAATGTTGAATTCCCTGAGGCTGTTGTTGGGGATGTGATTGTCGAACCTGGAACAGAAGTTTTAAGTTATAAAGTGAATTTTGATTTTGGCCCTGATGCATCTCGCCAAGTTGAAGACTTTTCAGTCATTGAAGCGGTTGAAAATGATTGGACGCGTGAATCAGGACCTATGACGATAGGAGATGCGAATCAAGTTGGTATCGATACTGCAAAAGTTATTACTACAGTAGAAAATCGTGCAGATTTAGGCAATGCTTTGATGTTCGTTGATAACGATTTCCGTTCTGATATTAGCTTTGTTAGTCCAGAATTAGATATCGGAAACGATCCATTCTCTATTGCATTTGAACACTTTTATGATTTTGAAGATGGTTCTTGGGATGGGGCAGTAGTTGAAATTAGTGTCGCAGGAGGTGCTTGGGAAGATGTGACCACTGCTAATGGTACTTTTGGAACGGGTTACAATGGCACCATCGCTCAGAACAATGATAGTCCAATCAGTGAACGTTCAGCATTTGTAAATACCTCTACGGACTATATTAATGAGACTTTATCATTTGGGACAGCACATGCAGGTAAAACTGTCCGCTTACGATTCCGTCAAGGAACTGATGCCAATACTGGTGGTTTTGGTTGGATAATTGATAATATTCAATTCAATGGCGTTACGAATGCCTTCTTGTCAGGAATCGTAGCTAATGCGGTTGCTTGCAATAGCGAATCGCCAATTGTTAATTTGGCTCAGACTAGTGTTGATGTTAGGGAAAATGTTGCAGTAACGTTAGATGCAAGTGCTTCAACAGATCCTCAAGGTGACTCCTTATCATATAGTTGGGTGCAATTGTCTGGTACAAGTGTAAGCATTACAGACTCAAACCAGGCAGTCGCTTCGATAAATTCACCAGATGTTGCCGCTAATGAAGCATTAGTTTTTGAAGTGACAGTCTCTGATGGAACGAATGAATCGAAGGGGCAGGTAACCGTTAATGTTGAGGCTAATGTTGCGCCTAATGCGCAAGTGGCACAAGCGACTATCACCGTCAACGAAGGCGCAGCTGTAAATTTAAATGCATCAAATTCAAGTGATGCCAATGGAGATAGTTTGACTTATAGTTGGGTGCAAACTTCCGGTGGGGCAGTAACTTTGAATAATGCCAGTACTTCAAGTGCAAGCTTTACCGCGCCACAAGTAACGGCTACAACAAGTTATGCATTTGAAGTCACCGTTTCCGATGGAGAATTAGAGGACAAAGCGATAGTTACAGTGAATGTTAACAACACCACACCTCCGCCAGAACCACCTGCATCAGGTGGCGGTGGTGGTAGCACCGGAATACTAGCCTTGTTAGGTTTAAGCTTGCTAGCAATAAGTCGACGTCGAAGAAAACATTAATACTAGAATTAAAAAGGAGCCGACGGGCTCCTTTTTGTTAGTATTCAAGCATATTGAACTATAAGACCTTGATCGCTAATGCGTGAATATCAGTTTGCATCATGCTACCTAAAGCTTGGTAAATAGCTCTATGTTGTTGCAGCATACGCTTACCTTCTAAAGCCTCACTTTTTATTATTAATGTAAAATGGCCTAAACCACCTTTAGCGCCGGCATGGCCAACATGTTTGTGACTGTCATCGATAATTTCTATATGACTGGGTGAAAGACTTTCCGTTAAACGCTTTTCCATTTCAGCAATTCGTTCGCTGTTATCAATCATGTTGTTTTCCTTAAGGTAAGACCTTGTTAAAAGGCTTTACGGTGACTTTTTGATAAATACCAGCTCGAACGTAAGGATCTGCGTCAGCCCAAGCTGTTGCAGCTTCGAGGGATGCAAATTCAGCGACAATCATTGAGCCAGTAAAACCTGCTTCACCTGGATCGACCGCATCAATGGCGGGAGTTGGTCCTGCAATAATCAGTCGACCTTCACTTTTAAGTTGCTTCAAGCGTTCAACATGGGCAGGACGTGATACTTTGCGCAACGGCAGTGAGTTATCTACATCTTCGGAATAAATTAAATACAACATGGTTAAACAGTTTCCTTAAGAATCACTTTCTGATGATGTGGCTTCTTCATCATCAAAATTCAAGTATTGAGCTAAAATTACAAAGCTGGTGATCATTAAGCCCATTAGGGTCACAAACAGGCCAATCATTTTAAAATAGAACCAAAAATCAGTACTAAAATTATAGGCGATATATAGATTTAAACCGCCGAATAAGACTAGCGCGATCATCCAAATAGAATTAATAGTATTGAGCTTGGATTTGGGTGGTTCTGACTTAAATTCAACGGATGATTGCATCAAGTCCATAAAAACGTATTTTTTGCTGACTAATTGTCTGACTAAGATAACCAATGCGCCAGCCCAAACCATAACGGTAGTTTTCCATTTAATAAAACTTTCATCATTAAAGTAATAAGCCATGGCTAATAATGCCAGGCCTAAAACAAAATAAGCCATATGAGATTTTTTTACTGGTTCTTTAATAATCAGACTGGTAATGATTTGTAGTAATGAACCTGCGCTCCAAACACCAGCTGCTAATATTAAATTTTTAGTGACTAAATAAGCGATTAAAAAGCCTACTAGAGGATAGTTTTCTTTTAAGAATTTCATGCTTCGAGCTTCTTAATAATTTGGCGCTCAGTGTAACCCTTGTTTACCCCAACTGCAAAGCAGGGCACAATGGAACTATATCGCTAATGACATTTTATTATGATTGATTTGCACAGCCATACTTACTATTCAGACGGAAGTTTATCTCCGCTTGAGTTAATAGATATGGCCGTAGAAGCGGGTGTTGAGCAGTTGGCAATTTCCGATCACGATTCCATTGATGGGCTCTTAAGCTTAGAGGCTTTTCCTGACAAGCTAAGAATTATTCCGAGTGTGGAAATTTCTGCTAATTGGGGTAAGCAAGGACTGCATATTCTAGGGTTAAATATTGATACGCAAAATCAAGCACTACAATCATTTTTGAAAACACAACAAGCCAGCCGCAAGCAAAGAGCACTGCAAATGGCTGATAAATTGACACAAGTAGGTGTTGAGCATGCCCTTGACGATATTAGTTACTTAATTGATTCTCAGCCAATGGTTTGTCGAACTCACATCGCTCAGCTATTAGTTGATCAAGGCTATGTAAAAAAGTTCCAAGATGCATTTAAGAAGTATTTAGCCAAAGGTGGCAAGGCTCATGTTAAAGATGATTGGTTTGAACTTGAAGATGTGATTGCCATTATCAAAGCTGCTGGCGGGCAAGCAGTAATTGCTCACCCCATGCGCTATGGTATGGGAACCAATAAATTAAAGTCTCTAGTGGAAGAGTTTAAAGCCTTAGGTGGTGACGGTTTAGAGATTTGTTACCCAAACATTCATCCCGGCCATAAAAACCTATTGGCAACATGGGCAAAAGCCTATAAATTGTGTGGCTCGCAAGGTTCTGATTTTCATAGTCCTGATAAGTCTTGGGTGAAACTCGGTAAATTTGCACCGCTACCTGATGATGTAGAGCCCGTTTGGCATAGATGGTAAAACGAATATAAAAATATGACACAACTGATTGAAATACATCCAGATAATCCGCAACCCCGCTTGGTTAGCCAAGTGGCGGCGATGATACGAAATGGCGGTTTGGTGGTGTATCCAACGGATTCAGGTTATGCCTTAGGTTGTCATATTGGCGATAAACGAGTCTTAGATAAAATTCGACGTATTCGTGATTTGGATAAAAAGCACAACTTTACTTTGGTTTGTCGTGATTTATCGGAATTAGCAATTTATGCGCGAGTCGATAACTTGGCTTTTCGTCTGATTAAAAATAATACTCCCGGGCCTTATACCTTTGTCTTAAAGGCAACTCAGGAAGTGCCTAATCGTCTAAAACATCCTAAGAAGAAAACCATCGGTATTCGGGTTCCCGATAACACCATTGCACAAGCCATGCTCGAAGACTTGGGTGAGCCGATGATGAGTACTTCTTTGAAGCTACCACAACAAGAAGATGACGAAGTACTTGAACCGCATGAAATATTGGATTTGCTGGATGGACGAGTGGATGCCGTGATTGATGGCGGTTACTGCGGTCATGAAGAAACTTCGGTAATTGATTTAACTTCAGGCTACCCAGAAGTTATTCGACACGCAGCAGGCGATCCCAGCCTCTTTGAGTAAGCATTTTTAAATTATGCACATGGCTTTGCACTTTTTAGTGCCGCTAATCGTTTCACTGCTATTCTTTAGATCAGACTCTAACAAAAAGGCTTGGCTCAAAGCTTATTTGATTATGATGGCAGGCATGTTAATTGATATTGACCATTTGCTAGCGACACCAATTTATGATGCCGGTCGATGCAGTATCGGCTTTCATCTTCTTCATACCTTAATTCCCATAAGCCTTTATTTCTTAATGTGTTTTTTTAAGAAAACTCGAATCTTAGGAATTGGCTTAATGATCCATATTATTTTGGATTCGATTGACTGTCAGGTGACGAATGGCATTTGGTGGGTTTAGTTATTTAGTAACTTTCTTGGTTATTCCAGGCTATTACTTTGAATTTATTTGCTTTCGGAAAATCTTTTTGCATGTTCTCTAAATTAACTTTTGCTGTTAAAAGTCCTCCGCCAAGACTGGTAGCGTTTTTCCAAGCAGAATAAGTTTTGTCTGTATTAGAAACAATCCCAACAATATGGACTGCTAATTCTTCAACTAGATTTTCAATACGGATGTTTTCAGTATATTCGGCAATATGGAAGTGAGTTTCACCAAAAGTAAAAGTAATTTCCTCTCCAGCTGTAATGAGTCTAATTGGTAGGTTAGGGTCAAAAGGGTTATTTATCTCAACTTCGATGTAATCTCTTTCATCATTTACAGAGAAGCTCGTAATGAAATTGGGCAATAATTTGGTTAGTGATTCTACGCACTCTATTACTGAGCAGTTTAGTTTTTCTTGTGTGTTCATATGCTAAAAATGCTATTAATTGCAATGAAATCATACATTAATCTGATATCCATACAACATTACCTTTTAGCTTTTCTCTTACCCATGAATCTGGCTATAATAGGCCGCTATTAATTATTAAAAATAACCACATCTAAGGGTATTCTATTGAGTTCAGTTTCTGTTGGTCAGCAGCGCGTTTTATCAGGTATGCGTCCGACCGGGCCTTTGCATTTAGGCCATTATCACGGGGTTTTAAAGAATTGGGTTAAGCTTCAGCACGAATACGAGTGTTTCTTCTTCGTGGCCGATTGGCATGCTTTAACCACGAATTATGACGATACTTCCCGTGTCGAAGAGTATGTTTGGGATACAGTGATTGATTGGTTAGCCGCGGGTATTAATCCAAGCGCTGCGAATATCTTTGTGCAATCGAAAGTGCCTGAGCATGCGGAATTGCATTTATTGCTGTCTATGACCACGCCATTAGGTTGGTTAGAGCGAGTTCCAACCTATAAAGAGCAGCAAGAAAAACTGAAAACCAAAGACTTAGCAACTTATGGCTTCTTAGGCTATCCAGTGATGCAGTCGGCAGATATCTTGATATATAAAGCGGGTAATGTGCCAGTAGGCGCCGATCAGGTACCGCATATCGAAATGACCCGTGAGATTGCCCGTCGCTTTAACCACTTCTATGGCAAAGAACCTGGCTTTGAGGAAAAAGTTGAAGCTGCCATTAAGAAAATGGGTAAGAAAAACGCTAAATTATACAAAGGCTTGCGGAAGAAATTCCAGGAAACTGGTGATCAAGAAGCATTGGATACCGCGCGTGCGTTAGTGGAAGCCCAAGGCAGTGTGTCATTAAATGATCGTGAGCGTTTATATGGCTTTTTAGACGGTGGGGGTAAGATCATCTTGCCAGAGCCTCAAGCTTTATTAACTCCAGTTTCTAAAATGCCGGGGCTTGATGGGCAAAAAATGTCTAAGTCTTATGGTAACACCATTAATATGCGTGAGCCGAAGGAAGTGGTGGAAAAGAAAATTCGCACCATGCCGACGGACACTAAACGCGTTCGTTTAACTGATCCGGGTAATCCAGAAGATTGTCCAGTGTGGGAGTTCCATAAGATCTATTCTTCGGAAGAAGTTAAAGACTGGGTACAAAAGGGCTGTACTAGCGCGGGCATTGGCTGCTTAGAGTGTAAAGGACCGGTGATTGATGCGGTATGTGCCGAGCAGCAGACTTTTATGGAACGAGCTCAAGAATACAAAGAGTCACCAGAAATAGTGCGTAATATTGTTTCTGAGGGTTCTGAGCGTGCTAGAGACGTGGCACGTGAAACTATGGATGACGTACGCTCTGCTATGGGATTAGCTTACAAGTAATATGAATAACGAAACTCCTGACAATCTAGAGATGAATCCAGCCGAAGCCGAAGCGGCCGGTGCTGGCGTGGTTGCAGATGCCGCGGTGGTGGCAGACCCACAAGCAGTTCAGGAGGAAATGCCATTTCACCTAGTGGGTGGTGAGCAGTTAGAAAAATTCCCAGACGATCTTTATATTCCGCCAGAAGCTCTCGAAGTGTTTTTAGAAGCCTTTGAGGGTCCGTTGGATTTGCTGCTGTATCTAATTAAGCGCCAAAACCTTGATATTCTGGATATACCATTAGCTCATATTACTGAGCAGTACATGGAATACGTGGAAATAATGAAAGTCATGCATCTGGAGTTGGCGGCGGAATATCTGGTGATGGCTGCAATGTTAGCGGAAATTAAAAGCCGGGTGTTATTACCTAAACCTAAAACTGATGATGACGAAGATGATGACCCACGAGCTGATTTGATTCGTCGTCTACAAGAATATGAGCAGTTTAAGAAAGCGGCAGAAGAACTGGATGAAATCCCTCGTATGGGACGTGATGTTTTTTCAGTTAGCGCTAAAAAACCTGAGTTAAGGATAATAAAACCCGATCCTGAAGTGGACATGAAAGAAATCTTATTGGCTTTGCGTGATGTGTTAAAGCGTGCGGAGATGTTTTCTAGCCATCAGATTTCTTTTGAAGCTTTATCGGTACGTGAGAAAATGGGTATAGTCTTAGAGCAATTATCAGCTCAAAGTTTCTGTGACTTTAGCCAATTGTTTCAGCCAGAAGAAGGACGTATGGGTGTAGTAGTGACTTTCTTAGCTATTATGGAGTTGGCTAAAGAATCGCTGCTGGAACTTATTCAAACGGATTCTTATGGTCCTATTCATGTGCGTGCAAAAGTTGATGAGTCGAGCATGGTTGATCCTGATGATTTACCCGAAGTAAGCTCAAGTGATGATGATTAAAAGTATTGGATAATTAGAAAACCATGCAACAAGAAAAAATTACCAGAATTATTGAAGCCGCTTTATTAGCTGCTGGATCCAGTTTGAATAAAGACCGCATGTTAGGTTTATTTGGCGAAGATGAGTCCATCAAACCAGCAGAAATCAAAACCGCCATTGAAACCTTACAACAAGAAGCTGAAGGACGTGGTGTGGAGTTAGTTGAAGTTTCCACGGGTTACCGTTATCAAGCGAGACAAGACTATGCTGAGTGGATTGCGCGTCTATGGGAAGAACGCCCTGCGCGTTATTCGCGAGCATTATTAGAAACATTATCCTTGATCGCTTATCGCCAACCTGCCACTCGTAGCGATATAGAGCAAGTGCGTGGCGTTAGTGTTAGTTCTAGTATCGTTAAAACTTTGCTGGAGCGGGAATGGGTGCGCGTTGTTGGTCATCGCGATGTGCCAGGAAAGCCAGCTTTATACGCAACTACTAAACAATTTTTAGATTATTTTGGATTGAAAAGTTTGGATGAATTGCCATCATTGGCAGAAATTCAAGATTTAGATAACTTAAATCCAGAGCTACAATTTGATCAAGATACTGTAAATGAGTTGCCCTCAGACGAAGAAGAAAGCTCTGACGAAGACCAAACTCATGCTGAAACCAATGTTGATGAAGAGATAGAACGTTCAGAAGAAGATGATTTATCTGATAAAGCTTTAACTGAGCAAGAAATTGCTGAAGAACAAAAAGATTTAGAAGAAGAAATCGCACTTAGAAGCGTAGACTAACTCGAATTTGATAAATTTTTGTTAAACCCTTCATGTTTTAACAGACAATTTCTGTCAATTAATAAGGTTTTTATTGAAATAAAAACCTTGCTTGCAATCTAACTTATTGATTTTACGATTTTTGTTGATTGAAATTTGAACTGTGTCACATTATTTGTTAGCTTAGAGGCTCCCCTAAGTTCAGTAGGAGTTCGAAATGGCAGACAACATGATGTTAGTTTATTCATTGATCGCTATAGCGGTTTTAGGCTTTGCTCTAATTTTCGCTAAGTTTCGAACGAGTTATATAAAATCCCTTTACGACAAAATCAATTCACAAGAAGAGCAATTGGGTAAAATTATTAACCAATTAGCTGCTTCAAAAACCATTAATCAAAATCTTGAAGATACTAATAAAAATCAAGCTAAACAAATTAGTGAAATGGTTTCTGTGAATTCAGGCCACAGTGATAAGTTATCTCAATCCTATCTTGATAATAAGCAATTAATACAGGATTTGAAAAGTGCTAACGAAAAGAAGAATGAATTAGAAGATGAATTAGCTAGTCTTGACGTAAAGCATCAGCAAATATTAGAAGCTAAAGCAGAAGCGTTCGATAGAGTAGAATCATCTTACAAAAAAGTAACTCATAGTTTCGAAATTATGCAGCAAAGTAATGACAACCTTCGGGAAGAACGAGACTTTTATCGCGAAGAATTTATGAAACTTAGAGAACAAAATATCGATCTGGATAATAAAGCTAGAATCGCAACCATTAAATCTGCATAAAGACTTTAATTGGGGTAGTCGTTCTTAGGAGCCTTTGGGCTCCTTTTTTTATCTTCTGAGTTTGAAATCGGTTACAATAAGATAACTTTATTGATTGGCAATACTATATGTCAGAAAAACTACAGAAAATCTTGGCTAACGCAGGCTTAGGCTCACGCCGAGAAATTGAAAAATGGATCGCTGCTGGCAGAGTTAGCGTCAATGGATCTATCTCGAGCTTAGGCGATCGTGCTACAGATAAAGATCTGATACGGGTCGATGGGAACATCGTGACCTTAAAATCTAAAGAAGAAACTTACACACGTGTGCTGGCATATCATAAGCCATTAGATGAAGTATCAACTGCCAAAGATCCGCAAGGTCGAGCCACAGTGTTTGATAGTTTGCCAAATACTAAGTTTGGACGATGGATAGGTATTGGTCGATTAGATATTAATACTACGGGATTACTATTATTTACTAATAATGGCGAATTAGCACATCGTTTAATGCACCCCTCTTATCAAGTTGAAAGGCGTTATGCGGTTAGAGTTTTTGGTCAAGTTACTGACGAGATGTTAAAAAATCTGCAAAAAGGTGTTCTGATTGAAGGTGATTTATGCCATTTTGATTCAATTGTAGATAAAGGTGGCGATGGTTCAAATCATTGGTATGAAGTAGGGTTGGCAGAAGGTAAAAACCGTGAGGTTAGAAAGCTTTGGCAGTCTCAAGGAGTAGAGGTTTCTCGTTTGATGAGGGTTAAATACGGGCCGGTTGAATTACCGCAAAACTTAAGCCGAGGTCGCTGGCTTGATTTAAGTGAAGAGTCAATCAACGAACTTGCTGACCTTGTAAAGTTGAAAGTGACACCGCGCCGAGAGAGGCCACATCAAAGAAAGTCCAACAAGAAAGCTTTTTCTTGGAAAAAAAAGTAATTAAATTTCATAGTAGCATCAATCAACTTTGCTATTATGGAGACGGAAATTTATTAGATTGAGTTATGGGAAAGAATAATATCGTTGAATTAAACCCTCAAGAGGGTGCAAATTTAGAGTCAATAGATTTAGACAATCCAGACTTCTATTTTGAGCGCGAAATAAGTTTACTGCGCTTTAATTGGCGGGTGCTACAACAAGCGCTGGATGAATCCATACCTTTGTTAGAAAGAATAAAATTTGCCTGTATCTGCAGTAATAATTTGGATGAATTTTTTGAGGTTCGAGTTGCAGGACTGAGACATAGACTTGAGCGGGGAGATACTAAGCCTAGCCTAAATGGTGAATCTCCTGAACAAATTTTAAATAATATTCGTGATTTTTCTCATGATTTAGTGTCAGAGCAATATCGTATTTTGAACGATAATTTAATTCCAAAATTAGAAATCGAAGACATATACTTTAGAAATGCTCAAGATTGGACTGAAAAGCAATATAATTGGCTTAAAAAATATTTTAAGCAGCAAGTCACTCCAGTTATAACGCCAATTAGCTTAGATTTAGCACATCCCTTCCCACGATTGGTTAACAAGTCACTCCACTTTTTAGTACACATGCATGGTAATGATGCTTTCGGTCGTGATTTGGAATACGCGGTTCTACATATGCCGCGTTCTCTGCCCAGAATGATCGAAATCCCGGCTGAATTATCACAGACAGAGGGAAATGAGTTTGTTTTTCTTTCTACTGTAGTTTCAGAGTTTGCTTCGAATTTATTTCCCGGCATGGACATTGATGGCTGTTACCAATTTAGGCTAACTAGAGATAGTGATTTATGGGTTAACGAGCAAGAAATTGAAGATTTGGCTAGTGCACTAAAAAGAGAATTGCAGTCTCGTAATTTTGGAACGGCAGTAAGATTAGAAGTTGAAAATTCATGCCCGAATAAGTTGGTTAACTTCCTGCTACAGAAGTGCAACTTAACTCCAGATGAGTTGTATCTAGTTGATGGGCCTGTGAATTTAAATCGACTTATGTCATTGCCAGATTTGGTGGAGCGAGACGACTTAAAGTTCGTCGGCTTCACACCCAAGACACCAGAAGAGTTACAACTTGGGCGGCCTATTTTAGAGGTGATGCAAGAGAACAATATCTTATTACATCATCCCTATGAAAGTTTTATGCCTGTAATTGAGTTTGTCAGGCAGTCGGCTTCGGATCCTGATGTATTAGCAATAAAGCAGACTTTATACCGAACAGGCAGTGACTCACCTATAGTAGAAGCATTAATTGATGCCGCCCATGCCGGAAAAGAAGTTACTGCTGTTGTAGAGTTGCGAGCTCGTTTTGATGAAGAAGACAACATTGAACTGGCCCAAAAGCTGCAAGAAGCAGGAGTATTGGTTGTTTATGGAGTTGTGGGTTATAAAACTCATGCCAAAATGAGTCTTGTAGTTCGTCGCTTTAAAAAGAAACTTGTTCGTTTTGCTCACTTAGGAACGGGTAATTACCATCAACGAAATGCACGAGTTTATACTGACTATAGTCTACTGACTTCCAATAAAGAAATTTGCGAAGATGTGCACAAGGTATTTCAGCAGCTTACTGGTATGGGTAAACTATATAAGTTGCATCAGTTGTGGAATGCTCCTTTTAGTTTGCACAAAAAACTGATTAAGCATATTGATAATGAAATAACCCATATCGAAAATGGCTACCCATCAGAAATAATTTTAAAAATAAATTCACTTACGGATCAAGCGCTCATAAAGAAACTTTATCAAGCCTCTATGGCGGGAGTTAAAGTTCGTTTGTTAGTCCGAGGTATTTGTTGTTTAAAACCTGGGATAAAAGGCGTTTCTGATAATATACAAGTGAGCTCTATTATAGGACGTTTTTTAGAACACTCGCGAGTATATATTTTTAATAATGCTGATGATCCTGTTGTATATGCTTCCTCTGCAGATATTATGGAGCGTAATCTTTATCGAAGAGTTGAAGTGGCTTTTCCAATATTAGATGACACCTCTAAAAAACGTATAATTAAAGATATGAAAGCTATGTTAACGCCTAATAAGCAAAACTGGAAATTGGGAAATGATGGCATGTATCAGATTTCATCAAATAAACTGGAAGAGATAAAGGTGCAAGATAAATTGCTTGAAGATTGGTCCTTGTAATTAAATAACTTGCCAGCTTAAATCTAATTGATGATATGCCCAGTACTTTTTTTCTTTTTCTAACTCAAACATAATCAGTTGATGAACCTGAAACCAGTTTTCTGGTATTTCGATTAATAAGCTATTATTGTCCTTAGCTATAAATGAAAGTGTTTTAATATCAGTCGCGTCCCGCTTAATATTAAAGAGAAGTGATAGTCTTAATATTTGTGTAACCGCCAATAGTGAAGTACTGGATTCATATTTATCATTGAAGTGATTAATTAGTATTTTTTTATTTTGCGATAAAACAATAGCAGATAAAGATTCTTGTGTTTGTAAGCTAAAACCGGGCATATCTGCATACTGAATAATATGCGAGCTATGGTAACGTAATTTATTGTAGCTAATGGATAAACCAACTTCATGTAGCTGGCAAGCCCAGTCTAAAAGATTCTTGCTATGAGGATCGTATATCCCCCATAAGTCACAAAGATCGTCGAAAATTACTTGGGCAGTGCTTTTAACCTGCTGAGCATGAGTATGATCAATGTTAAAGCGTTTTATTAGACTTATAACTGTTTGGTTGCGGTTATCGTTTCCTTTTAGTTCATCAGCTAATTCCAAAAGAATACCTTCACGAAGTGAAGCGTTAGAAATATACATTTCATGAATATTGAAGCCTTCAAACAGAGCTATCAAAATAGCTAAGCCAGTAGCAAAAGTATTTACTCGACTAGAAGACAAGCCTTCTAAATTAATACTATCGACATCACCAATTTCTATAAGCTTCTCTTTTAAGAAGTATAGGTGCTCCTTTTTAAGGGTAGTATCTCGGTAGCCAAATGCTTGAATAACTTTAAATACGGCCTCAATACTTCCAGATGATCCAATACAATGTTGCCAGTTGTCGGAAGAGTAACGGCTCTCTAATGGAGAGAGAGATAAAGCGGCATTAAATATGGCCTCTTTAAAATTAGCTTCATTAATAATGTCATCTTTAAAAAACCGCTTATAAGTGACGCAGCCAATTGAGAGGCTGTCGAGTTGCTGATGCTCGAATTTTTTACCACAAATTATTTCAGTACTGCCACCGCCAATATCAATAACCAATGCCCGATTAATATCGGGGTGATTATGAGAAACTCCATTATAAATAAGTCTGGCTTCTTCGGTTCCAGGTAAAATTTCAATAGGTACCGATAGAATCTCTTCTGCTTTTTGAATAAATTCATGAGCATTAATTGCTTTTCGAAGAGTATAAGTAGCGACCACTTTAATTTGATTTTTAGGTATTTTATTAAGTCGTTCAGAAAAGAGCTTTAAGCAATTTAACCCTCTTTGAATGGCTTCTTCTGAAAGGATACTTTCGTCGTCTAAGCCGCTAGCCAATTGAACTTTTTCTTTTATTTTTCCGATGACCTGAAATGCTTTACCATCGTATTGAGCAATGGCCATATGAAAACTATTCGAGCCTAAATCAATTGCAGCGTAATGTGCCGTTGAGTATGTAGGTTCTTTGCTTTTTTCTTCAAAGCTCTGGCTCAAATATAACTTCCTTTAGTTTTTGATAAAATCACGGGCGTCGATCGCCTGTCCATTACGCGAATTCTGACTTCTATCCATAAGCCATAGGTAAGCTGGCATAATATCTTCAGGTGTAGGTAATGAATTTGGATCTTCGCCTGGATAAGCATTAGCGCGCATATTGGTACGAGTTGCACCTGGGTTTATGCTATTCACAATAATATCTGATTTTTCAACTTCGTCGGCTAATGTTTGCATTAAGCCTTCGGTAGCAAATTTTGATACCGCGTAAGCGCCCCAATAAGCTCTTCCTTGACGTCCAACTCCTGAAGAAGTGAAGGCGATGGCGCCTTGTTTCGCGTTTCTTATTAATGGTAAGCAGTATTTCGTAAGTAAAAATGTCGCATTGACATTCACTTGCATCACTCGATACCAAGTTTCTTCATCAAAATGCTCAATAGGGCTTAATAATCCTAAATCACTGGCATTAAGTAATAGCCCATCTAATACTCCAAATTCAGCCTCAATAAGGTCCGCGACTTGAGAATATTGCTCAGGATCATTATTTTGCAGGTTTAACGGAATAAACGCAGGCTGCGGGAAGCCCAACGATTCAATTTCATCATAAACCATTTCTAACTTCTTAGTATTACGTCCTGAAAGTATTACGGTTGCACCGTAACTGGCATAAGTAATGGCAGCTTGCTTACCTATGCCATTGGTCGCGCCGGTCACCAAAATGGTTTTGCCCGTTAAAAAGCCAGCTTCGGCTTGATAATTTTTCATAGAATCCTTGAGCGGAACTGAGTAAAAAGGTATTTTACTCAAATGGTTGCAGTCTCACAAGAAAAGGCTGTCATAGCATTGATGAATTTAAGGAACTAAAATGGCAAAGCGTATTGCTTTAGTAGAAGATGAGCCAATTTTGCAGCAAAACTATAGCATGGCCTTGAAAAAGTCAGGTTATGAAGTGATGGTCTATGGGGATAAGAAGAATGCCTTATTAGCCTTTCAAAATAGATTGCCAGATTTAGTTTTGTTAGATATAGGCTTAGGCGATGAACCCGAAGCAGGGTTCGAGGTTTGTCGTGAGTTAAGACAAAAATCGAGTCAACTACCTATCATTTTCTTGACAGCACTTGATAGTGACTTCGATATAATTTCTGGCTTGAGGTTGGGTGCTGATGATTATTTGACTAAAGACATCAGCATGCCGCACTTGCTAGCTCGTATTTCAGCACTATTTAGGCGAATGGAGCTATTAGCGGCCACTAATGAACCGGATGACAAGCTAGAAGTTGGGGACCTTACTATCGATAACGAACGGCTTTCGGTGAAATGGATGCAGCAACTGGTTGATTTGACCGTTACCGAATTTTGGATAGTGGCTGCATTAGCGAACAAACCCGGCCACGTTAAAAGTCGAGATCAATTGATGCAAGCTGTAAAAGCTGTTGTTGACGACAGTACTATTACTTCTCATATCAAAAGAATTCGCCAAAAGTTTCAGACTATCGATCCAAAGTTTGATCATATTGATACTGTTTACGGCATGGGTTATCGTTGGAATAATCGTGCATGAAATATATTTCCTTAAACTGGAAATTATTTGCTTTACTGGCACTTTTCTTTCTAGTGCCATTATCGGGTTGGTACTTAGCAAAGTATTTTGAAAGTCAATTAGAAGAGTTCAGAGTTGCTGAAAATAAGCAGCAGCTAAGTAGTTATCATAGTTTCTTACAGAAGTTGCTTGCTGAAGATAGTGACTTTGCTCAAAGCTTGGCAATAGAAAAATTGCCTAATCTAGTTACCGTTGGCAAGCGTCAAAGTTCTATATTAATTGATGGCTTTGCCGACGAGTGGTTTTCCTACCAGGACAGCGCTTTGTTATCGCGTAACAGCGATAAGCCGTCTAGATTATTATTAGTTGAAGACGAACGTTTTTTATTTGGGTTATTGCAAGTAAACGACAACCACTTGGTATATCGCAGTAGTCCTTACAGTAGTCAATCGTCTGATATGGTGCGAATTGATTTGGGGCAAGGGTTTTGGCTATTTCAAGCAATTGCTCCAGGGCGGTTGAAAGTCTTACGAGAATATGGAAATGGTTTTAAAACGTTAAATTCAGTATTTGCCGTATGGCAGGAAACTCAGGCTGGATACAATATTGAATTTCGTGTACCAAAATCATTAGTGGGAGATCGTCTAAATGCAGTTTTATATGACGTAGATAATAAAAATCTTAAAGAATATAATGAAATTTACCAAGGCGTTTTTACTTTTACCAATTTTAGTTATTTCCCATTGAGTGGTGTAACCAATAATGATTGGTTGTTAAGTAATAACTTTAGCAATCAGCGCCTAAGCATTCTTAATAAAAATGGGCAAATCATATATCGAGTTGGTGATTTGTTTCCTATTACTGATAGTTGGTTTATCAAACCAGATTTAGTATCTCAAGCAGATAGTTACTTGCAAAGCACCAAATTGGACAATCAATTTACCAAGAAAACCAAGGCAGGCGATATAAATAATGAGCAAGTTGCCGATGGTACTCATTATTTTGTGGTGCGTTCAGCAAAACGATTTATGTTAAACGGTGATGAGCAGGGGATGGTGATTTTAGAATCTTCATTACTTGATACAAAATTAAAACTAATAAGCATTCAGTGGGTTGGATTTCTTATATTTGCCATTATTTGGTTGCTACTTTGCATAGTAATTTTGAAGCGAGTGAGCCACTATCGAGAAAGAGTGAGTATTCTAAGAGAGTTAACAGAAGAGGTTTATGAAAATGATTCTGAAACTGTAGACCTTAAAACAATATCAGTTGAGGGAGATGACGAGGTTGCACAAGTATTTGAAAATTTAAATTACTTTAACAAGCGACTTGAGCAGCGCAGAGACCATCAACAGAAACTATTGGCAAGATTGAATCATGAGTTACGTACTCCATTAGCAATAATAGGATCTTCAGTAGATAATCTAGCGCTTTCAGAATTAACAAAAGAAGATGAGCAACTCATTGCAAATGCTAGATCGGGATTAGAACGGTTAAGTTTGAGCTTTAGTCGTTTAAGTGAAGCTAATCGTTTGGAAGAAAGCATTGATTCAGTGAAACTAGATTGGTTCGAATTGAATCCACTTTTGGACTCACTAGTAAAATCCTACGCTAGGACTTGGCCGCATGTAACATTTGAATTAATCCTAACAGTTAAAGCGGTGAAAATTAAAGGTTCAGAAGATCTATTTGCCCAGTTAATGGATAAACTTATTTCTAACGCGGTTGATTTTGCAAAGGCCGGTTCACCAATAAAAATAAGTCTTGAGCAAACCAAATCCACATTAATATTAGAAGTAGCCAATCAAGGGCCAATAATTGAGTCTAGTAAATTGAAATCAATTTTTAATATTATGGAATCGCAAAGAGACAAGCAATATAAGCAGGGGGCTAGTAATTTGGGGCTTGGGCTTTATATGGCTAAGCTTATAGCTAGACGGCATAGAGCAAAGATTGTAGCTAAGAATTTAGAATCAAAAGAGGGAGTGGCGCTTCAATTGAGTTGGAGCAAGAAAAGTTATATAGTTTTATAGTCGTTTGTACTAGAATAATGACAATAGAAGGAGTTGAGCTCTAAGCTAGAATGGCATCTGATACGAATAGTTTATCTAACATATTAATTTCTCAATTACTGTTGAGCGACTCCGTTCATTCTGCTCTTGAGTTAATCCTTAATCACTATAGCTTCCTTTATACCGCAGAACTATATAAAAAAAATGATTTAAGCTGGTCGGTTGTTGCAACGGCTAAGAATTATAAATTTAACTGCCAGAGCCTTTCCAAGTTTGAAGAATATCAAGCACAACAAAATATTCACCGACTCGAGTTTGATGAGCAAATTGGAAGAGCGGTTATTGAGCAAGGCGATGAGAGTTTTTTTTATATTGCTAAACAAATAAGAATTCAAGATGAAAGTGCTATATCTTTAGTGCTTTGTGGTAGTGCTGGCAAGAATGCAGAATCAGATCAAGTTGAATTGGTCAATTCCATAACGCCCATCTTAAGTAATCTGTATCGATTGCAAGAAAGTTCAAAAACAATCAGCGACATGAGCTTGCAAAACACTCAACAAGCACGAGATTTAGATTTAAATAAAAGCTTACTGGATAGTGTTGGAGATGCAGTATTTTACCATGACGATAAAGGTCGTTTTTTAGATGTTAATCTTCAAGCAATAATATCACTTGGTTATTCGAAAGCAGAACTACTCAATAAACGAGTGAAAGATATCGATCTTGGTGTTAACGAAGGTATATCGCTAACAAAATTATTAAGAGAGAAGACAAAACCAGGCCAGCCTTCGACTATTCAAAGCTGGCATTTGCGAAAAGATGGTTCACGCTTTCCAGTAGAAGTGACCGTGTCTTCACATGAAACTGGTAATTTTTTAGCGGTTGCTAGAGATATCTCCAAACGTACTCAAATTAGGGCTGAGTTAGAAAAAACCAAGGTTTTTCTGGAAAGTGTAATCGACTTATCTGAAAGCCTCATTTATGTTTATGACTATAGTAAAGATAAAATAATTAAAGGCGCCAATAAACTTGAAAAAGCACTGGGCTATCCAAAAGGAAGTATTTCAAATTTGAATGACCTTTTAAAATGCTGTCATCCAGATGATATGGAAAGCATCAAGAAAAGTTTAGCTCAAGTGTATAATACTGAACATAAAGGTCCCATAGAATTTGATGATAGAGTTTTAGATGCGTTTGACAAGTGGCGCTGGGTTAGAAATCATTTTAGGGTTTTTGAAAGAGCAGAGACTGGTCAGCCTAAATTAGTCATTGCCACCGCAACGGACGTTACCCGATATAAACTTTTAGAAGAAAAATTAGTTAAAAGTCAAAATAAGTATCGGGCACTGGTTGAAAATTCTTTCGACGCTATAGCGGTTTTTGACAAAGATAATCAAGTTAGCTATGCATCATCTTCCGCTTACAGGATGTTAGATTATGAAATTGGCGATGCTACTAATTTATACTTTGATGACTTTGTACATTCTGATGAC
Source organism: uncultured Kangiella sp. (assembly GCA_947503435.1). Classification (GTDB taxonomy): domain Bacteria; phylum Pseudomonadota; class Gammaproteobacteria; order Enterobacterales; family Kangiellaceae; genus Kangiella. Next base: position 388,998 of record CANNDL010000001.1, read on the forward strand.
AGGCAGCTAATAGTTGATGCTTGGCGACAAATTTTGGAGAACCCTTCCAAGCCTATTGTTGTAGAGGAAGTTCGTCTGCAAAAAAAGACAGGAAAAACGATTTGGGCAAAAGCCACCTTAAATAACTTATTATATGATGATTTTGTACAAGGAATAGTTGCAAACTTTAGTGACCTTACTAAAGAAAAAACTGCTATTTCAGAGATTGATAAAAAAGAACGTTATTACAAGTCATTGGTGGAAAAATCATTTGATGGAGTTGCACTTTATGGTGCAGATGGGGAAATTAAATTTGTTAGCGATAAGTCAAAAAAACTCTTAGGCTACGAAAATGATGAAAAGGCCCCTCGCTATGCACTTGAGTATGTATACCCCGAAGATTTGCATATTCCAAAGCAAGCATGGGTCAAATTATTGTTGCGACCCTTTGACTCGGTAGATTTGGATGAATACCGTTTGTTGAAAAAAGACGGTAGTACTATTTGGATTCAAAATACACTCACTAATTTACTGGAAGATCCCAATGTAAAAGGTATTGTTAGTAATTTTCGTGATGTCAGCAGTCGAAAAAGTACCGAGCAGTCGCTTTATAAAGTATCAAATTACGATTCCGATTCAGGATTGCCAAATCGCAAATTTTTATTGGAACAATTAAAACAGCAAGTTAAAAAGTCGAGCAAATCAAAAGGGCAGTTTGGTTTAGTTACCATCGATATTAATGCTTTAAATGCAATTAATACAGCTCATGGTCATGCTATAGGTGATGCGGTTATTTTAAAAGTTGCAGAAGCCATAAAGAATACAGTATCAGCTTCAGATTTTGTTGCAAAAATTGGAGATGATGAATATGGAATAATATTTTCTGATCAATCAACTTACGAAGTTTCTCGTAAATGTCAGGAAATACTTGAGCAATTTAAGAACTTGATTGAGGTCAAGAAAAGTAAAGTTAAAGTATCACTTACGGCAGGAATATCTATATTTCCGAAAGATGCATTGAATTCTAGAAATTTGATTAGTCATGCAGAAATAGCATTGAAAAGAGCTAAATCTGATTCCGAGCCTTTTGCATTTTATAAAAATCATGACAGCGAAATTACTCGTTATAGGTTGGATTTAGAGAAAGACTTGCTAGAGGCGCTTGCCAATAATGAGCTTTATATGGTTTACCAGCCCATAATTAATAACCAATCCGGCGAAATAGTTTACCTTGAGTCATTATTACGTTGGCAGCACCCAGAAAAAGGCAACATTCCACCTAATTTGTTTGTCAAAATTGCTGAAGAAAGTAATTTGATTGGCCGCTTAAGCGAGTGGGTAATTAATGCAGTGGTCAAGCAAATCGCTAAATGGAAATTGTTGGGTTTAACACCTAAAGTTACAGTTAACTTATCCCCTAAAGATATTCGCAGTAAGAATATTACCGGTTTGATCATGGATGTTTTGGAAGAACATCAAGTTCAAGCATCTTCTTTAGCTGTCGAGATTACCGAAAGCGAAGAATTACTTGATTTAGAGTTCGTAAACTCGCAAATGAATGAATTAAATCAGTTGGGAGTTAGTATTATTCTGGATGATTTTGGTACAGGATTTTCGTCGATATCGCATCTACTTAATTTACCTATTTCGGCGGCAAAAGTTGATAAGTCATTTATCCACCGTCCAGAAGTTAGTGATGTCTCAGAGATTAAAAATTTCTTAACTGGCGTTATAAACTTAATCCAGGGGAGTGGTGTTGAGACGATTGTGGAAGGAATTGAAACTACTGAGCAGTTCCAATATTTAAGTGACAACAAAAAGATATATTGCCAAGGGTACTTGTTCTCAAAGCCAAAAGAAGCTCATCATATTACTAAGTTATTGCAACAAAAGAAGTTAGAACTAGACGAGTTATTTGCTAACTCATAAATAACTGAGCCAGCTCGTTACTGCTTGCAACTACAAAATCAGGTTTCCAATTATAAAATTCATCCTCTTCGGTAATGTAACCATATTGAGCCGCAATAGCATATTGACCTGAGGATTTTGCAGCTTGAATATCACGAATAGCATCGCCGACGTAAATACATTGATTGGCAACCACATTTGCTTGGTGACAGGCTAAAAACATCGGTGTGGGGCTAGGCTTAGTTGGCTTAATGGTGTCTCCACAGACTATGGAAGCAGCTCTGTCTTTTAATCCTAATGACTCCAATAATGGCATGGCTAAAAACTCCGGTTTGTTGGTAACGATGCCCCACTTAATTCCATTATTGTCAAAGTAAGTTAAGAGGATGTCTAGTTTTGGAAATAAGCTGCTGTTAACCGCCAAATTGTTGGCGTAAATACTTAAGTATTCTTGGCGGTACTTTTCAAAACGGCTATCTTTGGGCGTCATTTGAAACCCTAACTTCAAAAGTGCTGCTGCTCCATGGGAAACCCAAGGCCTAATAACGTCAAACGGCAAAGGAGCTAAATCATGCGCTTCTAATTGAATGTTTAGCGCTAAAGCCATATCTGGAGCCGTATCAATTAAAGTTCCGTCTAAATCGAAAAATACTGCTTTGATTTGATGTTTAAACATGCGATGCGGATTCGTTATATAGGTAAGCAGTGAACGATATAATTAACATCCACATTATCCGCTAGCCAATACTTCTTAGTCAGAGGATTATAATGCATGCCGATCATGTGCTTAAAATCTAACCCATTCGGGCGTGACCAACTTTCAAGCTCAGAAGGGCGTATAAATTTCTTAAAATCATGAGTCCCCTTAGGCAGCATTTGCAAAAGATATTCTGCTCCTACGATGGCGAATAAAAAACTTTTAGGGTTGCGATTGATAGTGGAGAAAAAAACATTGCCACCCGGCTTAACTAGCATTCTGCAAGCCTTAATCACCGACTCTGGATCAGGGACATGCTCCAGCATCTCTAGGCAAGTTACCACATCAAATTGGCCCGCGTATTTTTCAGCAAAGTCCTCGGCTGTAGATTTTTGATAATCGACATCTAACTTAGACTCTAGCAAGTGCAATTTAGCAACTTCTAAGGGCATTTCGCCCATATCGATAGCAGTAACTTGGGCTCCTTCTTTAGCCATCGATTCGGCGAGTATGCCTCCGCCGCAACCAATATCCAAAACTTTTTTCCCGGCTAAACCACCGGCATGTTCAAGAATAAAATCTAATCGAAGCGGATTGATATCGTGTAAAGGCTTAAAGTCGCCTTCTTTATCCCACCATCGGGATGCCATTTTTTCAAATTTGGATATTTCGTGCTGATCAACATTCTGAGTCATAATTTTAGCTATTTATTAAATCGGTTATGCCATGAACCAAGTGACTTATTCAGGTAATTTTCATCGATATCAGTGAGCTGATAATTTGCAACCTTTGTTTGACCATTTATCCATAAATGACTGGCTCTTTGTTGATTGGAAGTATAAACGATTTGCTCATAGGGGTCACAATAATTATAAGCGCTATTAATTTGTTCCATGGCGCAAAGATTGGCTATATACCCTTTAGCGATAGTGCCGGTTTTCATATCTGATGCCAGGGGTTGAGTTGCTAATTGAATGAGTTTTGATGCCGATTCAAGCTGTGAAGACCTGGATTCAAGCTTTCCAAGCCATGCCGCTAGTTGAAGCTCTTTAATGAGGTTTAAATTAGAGCTGAGGAAATTATCACTCCCTAAGCCTATATTGGCTCCTAAGCTCATTAATGCATACATGGGAGCTAAGGCTGTGGATTGAATCAGTTGTGACTGTGGACTGACACTACAAAAGGTTTTAGTTTTAGCAATTAATTCTATTTCTTGTCTATTTAGATGAGTGACTCGATTCAGTTGAAGATCAGGTGACAACAAGGACAAGCTGTTTAAACGCTTGAGGCTGCCGTGGCTAGATGCGTAATCAACAGTATTATGTAAAGGGTTCAGATTGACTTCTAGCTTCAATCCAAGTTCATTAGAGATAGCCGCTACTTTATCTAAAGCACTATCACTAACTTCAGGCAGGTTATCGATAGCAAGACTAATTTCGATTCCTGCGTGATGCTTGAAATCGTCCCGAAGCTGTAATGCTTTTGCAAGCTGCGTTTCAAGTTGACTGTCATGCCCGAAATCATAACTAGTAATGGGGTAGGAGAAATTCGCAATAATTGAATGCTTATGAACAGATTTTGCACTCACACTGGGCATTAAATAGTGGCTATTAAAGCTGGTGGTACCGCTTTTGAACATTTCGCGCAAAGATAACTCAGAAGCCAACTCTACTAATTCGTCTGACATATGCTTCTTCTGAAGCGATAGTAAATGGTTTTGCAGGCGTAGATTAAAAGGTGAGTCAAAGCCTATATGATGAAAAGCACTAGCCCCTAGTGAACAATAATGATTAGTAAAACCAGGCATCAAGATATGTTTATTCAACTCAATAGATTCTTTAGCCTGGTATTGATTTGCTACTTTACCTTGATCCAACACATCTATAATTTGCCCATTATCAATAATTACTGCCTTTTTGCGCAATATAGCGTCATTTTTGCCACTCATTGGTAAAACGTATCGGGCATTAATTTGTAAGTCGATTTTTTGCATATCAGTAGAGCTTTAGTTGCTTGTCTTTTGAATGATATTTAACCATGTTTTGTTTGAAAATTGAGGGTTTATTTTAATAAATGTAGATAACTGGAATAGGGGCCAATTAATACCTAAAATAGCTTTCAAATTGTCGCTCGAAAGCTGGCCTTGTGCTATAATTTTGCGCTTATCTTGAGTGAAAGAAAATGCTCAAAAAATAGCCGTTTCCAGAGCTGTTGAGAAATAAATATAAAACAATATAACTTGTTGAAAATAAAAGGTTTTTACGATGGGTGAAGTCGCCAAAGAAATACTTCCAATTAATATTGAAGATGAGCTTAAAAACTCTTATTTAGATTATGCCATGAGTGTCATCGTTGGGCGTGCCTTGCCTGATGTTCGTGATGGCCTAAAACCTGTGCACAGAAGGGTGTTATATGCCATGGATGTACTGGGCAATGACTTCAATAAGGCCTATAAAAAATCCGCCCGTGTTGTGGGTGACGTAATTGGTAAATATCACCCGCATGGTGATACTGCGGTTTACGATACGATTGTACGTATGGCGCAACCATTTTCTTTGCGCTATATGTTGGTTGATGGTCAGGGTAACTTTGGTTCGGTTGATGGTGATTCACCCGCTGCGATGCGTTATACGGAAGTGCGCATGGACAAAATGGCACATCAATTACTAGCGGATCTTGATAAAGAAACTGTCGATTTTGAAGAGAACTATGATGGCTCTGAAAGCGAACCGACGGTTTTGCCAACTCGTATCCCTAATCTACTAGTTAATGGTTCTTCAGGTATCGCTGTAGGTATGGCAACCAATATCCCTCCGCATAACTTGAATGAAGTTATTGATGGTTGTTTGGCTTTGATTGATAACCCGGATATGACCATTTCGGATTTGATGGAGTACATCAAAGGTCCGGATTTCCCAACTGCAGCAATTATTAATGGCCGTGCCGGCATTGTGGATGCTTATAACACGGGACGCGGCAAGATTTATTTACGTGCACGCCATCACATCGAAACAGATGAGAAAAATGGTAAGGATTCGATAGTAGTCACGGAGCTTCCTTACCAAGTTAATAAGGCTCGTTTGCTAGAAAAAATTGCTGAGCTAGTTAAAGATAAAAAAATTGAAGGCATTACTGGTCTGCGTGATGAGTCTGATAAAGATGGTATGCGCATGGTGATTGAATTGCGCAAAGGCGAAGTGCCAGAAGTTATATTGAACAATTTATATGCCCAATCTCAAATGCAGAATGTGTTTGGTATCAATATGGTGGCCTTGGATAATGGTCAACCACGTCTATTTAACCTTAAAGATGCATTAGATGCATTCTTAACTCATCGTCGCGAAGTGGTTACGCGTCGTACTATTTTTGAATTGCGAAAGGCTCGAGAAAAAGCTCATGTTTTGGAAGGTTTAGCCATCGCACTAGCTAATATTGATGAAGTGATTGAGTTAATTAAGCAATCGCCTACACCAAAAGAGGCGAAAGCAGAGTTAATTGCTCGCGGTTGGAAGCCTGGTCAAGTTTCAGAAATGTTAGCCCGTGCGGGAACAGAAGCTTGTCGCCCTGAGGATTTAGGTGCTGAATTTGGCTTCCATGATGATGTGTACATGTTGTCGGAAGCGCAAGCTCAAGCAATCCTTGAATTGCGTTTACACAAGTTGACTGGTCTTGAACACGATAAAATTTTAGACGAATACAAAGATTTATTAGGTCTAATTGAAGAATTATTGCATATTTTATTGAACACTGAGCGCTTATTAGAAGTAATTCGGGAAGAACTTAATGAAGTTCGCGAAGAGTTTGGTGATGAGCGTCGCTCTGAGATTTTAGAAAGCAAATTAGATCTGACGATAGCTGATTTAATTACCGAAGAAGATGTTGTCGTAACCCTTTCTCATGAAGGGTATGTTAAATACCAAGCATTATCTGAATATAAGGCACAGCGTCGTGGTGGTCGCGGTAAATCAGCCACTAAAATGAAGAATGAGGATTTTATTGAGAAGTTATTAGTTGCTTCGACCCACGATACGATTTTATGTTTCTCTTCTCGCGGTAAAGTTTATTGGTTAAAAGTCTTTGAATTACCAAATGCTGGTCGTGGTTCACGTGGTAAACCAATTGTGAATGTCTTGCCATTAGAAGAAGGCGAAAAGATCAGTGCAATCTTGCCAATTCGCGAATATAAAGAAGATGAATATGTCTTTATGGCGACGGCTAATGGTACGGTTAAGAAAACTTCTTTAGAGCAATTCTCACGCCCTCGTGCTAATGGCATTATCGCCTTAACCATTATGGACGATGATGAATTAATTGGTGTAGCAAAAACTGATGGAACTGATCATGTGATGATGTTTAGTGATGCCGGTAAAGTAATTCGATTCGATGAAGCGAATGTACGTGCTATGGGCCGTACCGCGAAAGGAGTCAGAGGCATTCGCTTACTCGACGGGGCCAAAGTTATTGCCATGGTGGTAACCGAAGAAGATGGTTCTATTTTAACGGCGACTGAAAATGGTTACGGTAAACGTACTGCAATGGATGACCATCCATTACGTGGCCGAGGTGGTCAGGGTGTAATTTCAATTCAAATGTCTGAGCGTAATGGCGGTGTTGTTAGTGCGGTTCCAGTTATTGATGGCGATGAAGTCATGTTAATCAGTAAAGGCGGAACTTTGATTCGTACTGGGGTTGATGATATTCGTGTCATGGGTCGTAATACGCAAGGTGTGCGCTTGATTAAATTGGATGAAGGCGAAACTCTTGTAGGCTTACAGCGTATTGTTGAATTAGATGACGATGAAGACTTTGAAGAGAACCAAGTCGCTGACACTAGTGAAGCTTCAAGTGTGGTAGCTGCTGAAGTATCAACGGAAGAAGCACCTGAAGATTAATTGAGAAGACGAATGACAAGGGCGTTTAATTTTTCTGCAGGTCCTGCAGCTATACCAACTGCGGTATTAGAGAAAGCGCAATCTGAGCTATTAAATTGGAATGGGCAAGGTTGTTCGGTGATGGAGTTTGGTCATCGAACACCTGAATTTCAAGAGCTAATCGATCGAGCTGAAACTAATTTACGAAATTTATTAAAGATCCCTGAGCATTATAAAGTACTCTTTATGCACGGCAGCGCTTCCCATCAATTTGCGATGGTGCCAATGAATTTACTTAGTAACAACGATAGTGCTAACTATTTAGAACAAGCTCATTGGTCCAAGAAAGCAATTAAAGAAGCCAGGCATTTTGGGAATATTCATGTACAGTCAGGTTTCGAGCAAACGGACTCTGGATTAAGCATTATTCCTGAAAAAAAATGGCAATTAGACGACCAAGCAAAATATTTACACTTCACTTCTAATGAAACCATAGTTGGAGTGCAATTCCAGGAAGAACCAGAAGCATTTAGAGGGAAACTAGTTTGTGATATGTGCTCTGATATTTTGTCACGACCTATTGAAATAGAAAACTACGGCTTAATTTATGCCGGTGCACAAAAAAATATTGGCCCATCGGGGATGACTCTTGTCATTGTGCGTGAAGATTGGTTTGAACAGATGCAAAGCGATAGAGTTCCAAGCTTGTACCAGTATCCTCTAATGGCTCAACATGGTTCGCTTTATAATACTCCTCCAAGCTTTGGAATCTATCTTGCCAGTTTAGTATTTGAGTGGTTGATAGAGCAAGGTGGTGTGAAAGCAATGGAGCAGCATAATCAAGCTAAAGCTGATTTGTTATACGATTATATTGAAGCATCAGATTTTTATCACTCACCTGTTGCAAAAGATTCACGTTCAATCATGAATGTAGCCTTTACTTTAAGCGATCCGATTTTAGATGTTCAGTTTTTACAGCAAGCTAAACAGCAAGGACTAATTGCATTAAAAGGGCATCGTGATTTCGGAGGAATGCGAGCAAGTTTATACAATGCTATGCCCATTGAAGGAGCTAAAGCGTTAGTTGAATTTATGAAGAAGTTTGAAGGTTCTGTTTAAGGATTTTTTCAGCATCATAAGTAACACTTTTATTACGACCGGTCCTTTTAGCCAAATACAAAGCTCTGTCAGCCTCAACAAGCAATTCATCAAAAGATTGGGGCTGCTTTAAATCTAATCTGCTAATGCCTATACTGGCGGTTAATAAAATCTCATTGGTCTTATAAATTAATATAGAGTTTTTTAGTTTTTCACGTAAATATTCAGCAAATTTTTTGGCTGTATCATGGTTGGTCTGAGGCAGAATAATAGCAAATTCTTCGCCACCTAATCGGCCACAAATATATTTGTCATCGGCAAGAGAAGAAACTAACTCCCCAAATTTTATTAACGCATAATCACCAGAATCATGCCCATATTTGTCGTTGATGCTTTTAAATAAATCCAAATCTAAAGCTAAAATTGATAGTTCAGTTTTATTCTCAATAGCCTTTTGATGAGAATCATGAGCAAGCTCTAAAAAAGCATTTCGGGTATAAAGTTTGGTTAATCCATCAAAAGTGACTATTTTTTTAAGTTCACGTTCCACCCGAGCAAGTTTGAAAGCTCTATTGATTAACGTCCAAGCTAAAATAGGCACTAGGACTATAGGAATTATAGTTGAGCGCACCAAATCGACACGAGTAAACTCACCCTCGAAATAAATGCTTATGAAATAATTCAAAGCATTGGCCAAAAGAATGGCCATTAAAGTTAATCCAACCAACAAACCTTTGCGGCTGAATTTATACAACAGCTGTTTCATGACACTTCGAAATCCTTTAATGATTTCAGCTATTTTGTTGTTATGGTGTGGTTTGGTACTATTATTGTTATACTAAAATTAGTGTATAACAGATAACCAACTCTTTAAAGCCTCATGACTGACTTAGTAAAATCTTTTACAAATCAAGGTGTTTTGCACATTGAATTGCATCGCACGCATAAAAAAAATGCGCTAACCGCTGAAATGTACCTCGAATTAACTTCAGCATTACGAACAGCTGCTAAGGATGAAGAGGTAAAGGTTATCTTTTTGAAAGGAGGGCATAACTGTTTTTGTGCTGGGAATGACATTGCTGATTTCCTAGATGAATCGGTTCTTGATCCAGATGGACCAATTGCTACCTTTTTGCATGAAATCGCATCAGTGACCAAGCCATTAGTTGCTGCAGTTTCAGGCCCAGCTATAGGAATTGGGACTACTATGTTGTTACATTGCGATCTCGTTTATGCCACCGAGAATACAACCTTTAGTCTACCTTTTGTTAACTTAGGTGTTTGTGCGGAAGCAGGTTCAAGTTACTTATTGTCTCAACAAATAGGGCATATTCGTGCAGCAGAGTTGTTACTAACAGGCGATGCATTCAGTTCAGAAAAAGCAAATGAATATGGACTGATTAATCAGATTGTAGATGCAGAAACTTATTGGGAATTTGCTCAAGCTAGAGCTGAAGCTTTAGCTAAAAAGCCTTCGCATGCTTTACAAGTTAATAGGCAATTGATGAAGCCAAATCAAGATAAGGTTCATCAAGTTATTGATCAAGAAATTGCAGAGTTTTCAAAATTACTTAAAACACCTGAAGCTAAAGCAATTTTTAAGAAATTCTTAGATAAATAGATTATAAAAGTTGTTTAAGTAACTAGGACGTACACCACAGCGCTAATTACTAATACACCTGCTATATTAAGCATAAATCCATTTCTCACCATTTGTTCAATAGTTAGTCGTTCGCTAGAGAAAATAACTGCATTCGGACCAGTAGCTACAGGCAACATAAATGCGCAACTTGCACTTATTGCTGCTGGTACCATAAATAATGCTGGATCAATATTGGCCGCATGACCTGCAGCGGCTAAGACGGGCATCAATAGCGCTGTTGTAGCAGTGTTGCTGGTTAACTCTGTTAAGAAAGTTACGATCAAACAAATCATAACAATAGTAACTAGGATTGGGAGTTGAGATAAAAAGGATAAAGATTCCCCTAAGGATGCGCTTAAGCCTGTTGCGGTAAATGCTTTTGCGATAGTAATACCACCAGCAAATAGTAACAAAACGCCCCAAGGTATTTTGTTAGCACTTTCCCAGTCTAATAATCTTTCTTTTTTACTATCAGTAACCTTACCGTTTGGAATAATAAACATTGCAATGACTGCTAGCAATGCAATTGAAGCATCGTTAGCATTATGCAAACCTAACGCGCCACTCCAACCACCAAATGGTTCCTTCCTAAAAATCCAAAGACATGCAGTGATAACAAAAACTATTAATGTGCGTTTTTCTTCTGTCCGCCATTCGCCTAATTTAGGGAGGCTGAAACTTTGATCTTTAGAGCTGACTAAATTCCGAGTTAGCCATAACCAAATTATAGGCACCATTAAAATAACCACTGGAATTGCCCATGTCATCCAGTCTATAAAGCCAAGCTCTTTACCAGTAGACTCGGCGTAAACATTCATAAATAGAGTGTTCGGAGGTGTGCCAATTGGTGTGCCCATACCGCCAACACTTGCAGCATAGCCAAGGCCTAAGATTAAAGCAGTTGAAAATGATAATAAACGTTTAGGGTCTTGGTACTGCTTTTCAGCAGTTTGGATGATGGCAACAGCAACTGGTAGTAGCATCAGTGTGGTGGCTGTATTTGAAATCCACATGCTTAATCCTGCACTAGCAATCATAAAGCCCAGAATTAAGCGTTTTTCAGAATGACCGCCTATTAAAGTAATCATGCCAAGGGCTAGCCGTTTATGAGTGCCACTTTTTTCCAAAGCAGTAGAAAGAATAAAGCCACCAAGTAGTAATAATATTAGCCAGTGACCATAAGCGCTTGCCACTTCTGCGCCGGTTAAAACTCCAGAGAATGGAAAAATTGCAATAGGGATTAAAGAAGTAGCAGGAATAGGAATAGGTTCAAAAATCCACCAAATAGCACATAAAGCTGTTATTGCCGCCGCTATGGTTGCAGGCCAATCAAATCCATTGGTTTGCATCAGTACTAGAATTAAACTAGCTACAAGTGGCCCTAAATATAAGGCTATATTTTGAAGTTTAGGAGTCATTAATCTGTTTTTATTTATTAATCGTTATCATCTTCTGTATAGGGCTTAGACTTTACGTTCTTTGGGACTTTAAATTTGTTAGCAGAGCGCTTTAGAGCCCAAATCCCAGAGTAAAGTAATGCAAATATTAATACGGTTACCCCAATTGCTTCCCACATAATATACTCTTATGGTTGATTAATACGTTTAACGTACTTTTGAACTATAGACTCAAGTCGAGACAGGATTATTTCTTTTCCGCCAATATCCGCATTTTCTATAGCAGTACGAAGTAGCTCAATTGGAAACTCGTCTAACGCAACTGTAGCAATTGAGGTATAACTTATGTGCCACGGCTCGCATGCTATGCCGCCTAGATCTTCTGCGTAAGGTTTAAAGAAGCCAAATTCTGATAGGTTTTCTTCTAGCCAATAATGTAAATTCCCACAAGGACCATTAGCCTCGAATTCTTGTTCCGTTAATTCTGGTTTATAACCTTGATCTAATGAACAAGCATCAAATAAATCGAAGTCAGTGCCCCAATGATGTCGACTAGTGCCAGGTAACGCAGAGTAATTTAGAATAGCTTTAACACGATCGTTTGCATTTAACTCCTGAGAATTAACTTTATTGCCATCGCGTAAATTTAATTCTACTTCTTGGTAAAACTTTTTATTCCATATGGCAAGTTGGTATTCAAACGAACGATAACTACTGACAACTCTTAAAGGAATGCCATCGACTTCTGACTGACGAATTAATTTAGCCAAAGGAACCAAAACTTCATGATGGCATTGAAACTTTTGTCCTAATAATTCTACATTATCTTCAATGGTAAGAAGGTGCGACTGATCCAGGCCAATTAAATGTTCTAATGTCATCATGGAACTAGTCACTGCTCAATAACTCCACCATGATCTCGTAATAAATATCGGCTAATTTGCTTAAATCAGATATTTTAACGCACTCATTCACTTGATGAATGGTTTTGTTAACAGGTCCAATTTCAACGACTTCAGCCCCGGTTTTAGCAATAAAGCGACCATCTGATGTGCCGCCAGTTGTTAAAGCTTTAGATTGGATGGCGCATGCCTTTTGAATAGCATTCATTGAGGCATCTAATAGTTTTCCTTTTTTGGTAAGAAACGGTTCTCCGTTTAATTTCCATTGCAACTCGTAATCAAGTTGATACTCATCAAGGATCGCTATAACAGCTTTTTCTAACTCTTGGTGATTGGTTTCAGTAGAATATCGGAAGTTAAATTCTGCATATAACTCTCCAGGAATAACGTTGTTAAAGGTGCCAGATTTAATAAGAGCAATCTGAAAACTAGTAGCTGGAAAAAAGTCGTTGCCTTGATCCCATTCGGTAGTTGCTAGATGATCTAAAGCTTTAAAAGATTTGTGTATAGCATTATCTGCTAAATGAGGGTATGCAACATGGCCTTGAGTTCCTTTAATGGTTAGAAAACCAGTAAAAGATCCTCGTCGTCCATTTTTAATTACATCCCCTAATTGTTCGGTGCTTGATGGCTCGCCAACTATACAATAGTCGATTGGTTGCTGTTGCTTTTGCAATTCTTCCACAACTCGAACCGTGCCATTAATAAAAGGGCCTTCTTCATCACTGGTAATTAAAAAGCCAATAGAACCTTTATGGTTAGGGTAATCTTTAACAAAATTTTTACTAGCAACAAGCATGGCGGCTAAACTGCTTTTCATATCCGCAGCACCACGACCATACAAATACCCATCTTTTTCGGTAGCTACAAAAGGTGACGTTTGCCAATTCTTGAGCTCGCCTGCTGGCACCACATCAGTATGACCAGCAAAAACTAATACGGGCCCGTCAGTTAGTCCTTTTTTTAATGACCAAAAGTTTTTTGTATCCTCAAAGTCCATGATTTGGTGCTCGAAACCTGAAGATTCCAAATATTCCATCATCATTCTCTGACAACCTTCATCAAGTGGTGTAACTGACTCACGATTGATAAGATCTTTACTTAGGGCTAAAACTTCGCCGTTACTCATTGGCTTCGACATTAAGCGAATATCTCTTGGTATTGCTCTGGTTTAAAACCAAGAAAAACTTCAGCGCCTTTAACAAGTACAGGACGTTTTATTAAAGTGACTTTTTCTAGCATTAGCTCAAGCGCAGAGTTGCGATCAATATTATCTTTAACAGACTGCTCTAATGGTCGCCATGCAGTAGAGCGTTTGTTTAAGAATGCCTCCCAACCAATAGCTTTATCCCAGCTCTCGATTTCTGATTTAGGTAATTGGTTTTTGCGGTAATCAATAAACTCATGTTCAATTGATTGTGCTTCAAGCCATTTAACGGCTTTACGCACCGTATCGCAATTAGGAATACCATAAATTTTAACCATAGTTAGATAGCCCCTAATCCATTCTTAATAAATCGTTTATTGAAGTTTTAGACCGTGTTTTTGCGTCAACTTGCTTGACGATAACAGCGCAGTTTAAATTATATTTTCCATTATCAGAAGGTAATGAACCAGGCACTATTACCGAGCCAGCAGGTACGCGACCATAAGTTACTTCATCTGTCATACGGTTATAAATTTTAGTGCTTTGGCCAATAAATACGCCCATTGATAGCACTGCACCTTCCTCAACAACCACGCCTTCTACCACTTCAGAACGGGCGCCAATAAAGCAATTATCTTCAATAATTGTTGGGCCAGCTTGTAATGGTTCTAATACGCCACCAATGCCGGCGCCACCTGAAAGGTGAACATTCTTTCCGATTTGTGCACATGAGCCAACGGTAGCCCAAGTATCAACCATGGTGCCTTCATCAATATAAGCACCGATATTGGTGTAGCTTGGCATTAAGACCACGTTTTTAGCAATAAAAGACCCATGACGAGCAATCGCATGAGGAACAACTCGAGTACCACCTTGACGAAATTCTTCTTCAGTCATATTGGCATACTTCATCGGCACCTTGTCATAAAACTGCGCTAAGTCAGTGTTAATGACTTTGTTATCATTTAAGCGGAATGACAAAAGCACCGCTTTTTTTAGCCATTGATGAACAGTCCAATTGCCATCAATTTTTTCGGCAACTCGAGCTTGGCCAGAATCAAGTAAGTTTAATGTTTCTTGCACCGCTTCTTTTATTTCAGCCGGCGCCGAAGTTATTGAGAGGCTATCACGGTTATCAAAAGCTTGTTCGATGGTTGTTGCTAATGCTTGCGTCATTATAAACCCTTATAAATCTCTGTTATGTGTCTAAATGTTGATGAATAATTTGCTCAAGCTCTGCTTGTTGCGCTTGGCTTAATGCAATTTGTGCTTTATTACTCACTGTAAAAGTATCTTCTACTTTTTCACCTAAGGTGACGATTTTGGCTGCATGTACTTTAACATCTGCATCTCTAAAAGCTATGGCTATTTTAGCAAGCAGAGCAGGGCGGTCTAGTGCAGAAATTTCTACTTGAGTAAAAAGTCCGCTGTCACTTTGGATAAAGTTAACCTGAGTCGCTATTTGGAAGTGCTTGTAGCGACTTGGAGCTAAGCGATGAACTTCAAGAGAGGCGTTATCAATGTCACTTAGAGTGTTTAGCAAATGCTGTTGGATTTCATCTAGGTGGTTTTGCGCGGTAATTGGATTGCCATCTTGATCTAGAACAATAAAAGTATCGAGGCACAATCCTTTATCTGAAGTATAAAGGCTGGCATTTTGAATATTTAAATTGTTTTGGCTTAAAGCGCTGGTGATAGCTGCAAAAAGATTTGGTTTGTCATTAACCGCAATTAATATTTCAGTCCCGGCTTGGCTACGGTGATTTTTAATAGAAACCTGAGGTAACTCTGGATTGCTCGATAAAAGAGCTAAATGCCATTGAACCTGTTCTGGGTGATAGCGCAGCAAGTAATCATCACCTAACTCATCTAGTAAAGCTTGGTAAGAGTCTTTTCTATTAATTGGTGCTGATTCAAGAATTAATTGGCGATTATCTTGTAGTTTCTCGAATTGCTCTGAGCTAGGTGTTTGTTGTGATAAATGGAATTTACTGGCTAAAAACAATTCTTTAAGTAATGACTCCTTCCATGAATTCCACAAAGTAGGGTTGGTCGCTCGTATATCAGATACCGTTAAGACATAAAGCAGCTCTAGGTGCTTTATACTTGGAATGCGTTTACAAAAATCTTCAATCACTTCTGGATCGCTTATATCTTTACGTTGAGCAACCATTGACACCATTAAATGGTTTTTGACTAACCAAGAAACGGTTTGGGCATCACTCTCTGCAAGCCCAATCGACAGCGAGTACTCTAGTGCATCAACGGCTCCAAGTTCAGAATGATCACCACCACGACCTTTTGCAATATCATGAAAAATGGCCGCTAAATGGATAACGCTATGGTTATCCAATTTGTTCATAATTTCAGAGCAAAGCGGGAATTCGTCAAAACACTCTGGTCGGTTATAGCGAACAATATAACGCAATAAAAATAAGGTGTGTTCGTCAACTGTATAGGCATGAAATAAATCAAACTGCATTTGTCCTTCAATTTTTGCGAACAAAGGCAAAACACTGCCTAATACGTTGGTCCGCTTCATTAAAGCAAATCCACGGCTGGTGAGTTGCTTGCTAGCAAAAAACTGTTGCAGGCTATCAATGACTTTCGGATCTTGCCGGAAAGCTTTATTGATGAGGTGTTGGCTTGAGCGGATCTTACGTAAGGTATAGGCATCGATCTGCTTAATTTTTTGGTCAAGACTAATGTAGTGGAAAATACTAATTAGAGCCCAAGGAATTTCGCCAAATTCAAACTCTTCTTTTAAACCAATGCGGTTATCTTCAATATAAAAGTAATCGTTAAGCTCTTTGCGTAATAGCTTCTTATTTTTTGGTAAGTAATCTTGTTCAAATACTTGAATAAAAAGCCCATTGAGATTACGAATTGCCATAACCGCTTGGTAATAAGGCTGCATCAATTGTTCAACTGCCAATTGATGCTCCTCATCTTCAAAGCCAAGCCACTCGGCTACCTTTTTTTGGTATTCAAATAATAAACGGTCCTCTCTTTTGCGAGTAATGGCATGTAGTGCAAATCGAACCCGATTTAAGAACTGTTGGTGACTTAGCAAGGCCTTATATTCTCGCCTTGTGAAAACGCCTTTTTCAATCAAACCATATAAACTATTAGACTTAAATTGCTTTAATGAAATCCACTGCATGACTTGCAAATCACGCAAACCACCTGGGTTGGACTTTATGTTAGGTTCAAGATTAAAAGAAGTGTCTTTAAAGTTTGCGTGCCGATTTCGTTGCTCAGTAACTTTTGCATGATAGAACTCTTTTATTGGCCAATAAGTGTCGGCATTAACTAAATTTTGTAAACTAATAAATAATTCTTTATTGCCAATGAGATGCCGTGACTCCATGAGAGTAGTAGCGACACTGATATCTTCAGAAGATAATTTTTCGCACTCAGGTAAAGTACGAACACTATGACCGACTTCTAAGCCAATATCCCAAAGAAAGCCAATCCACGCTTCTAACGCATCAGTATTTTTGCTGTTATTGCTAAGTAAAATTAGAATATCAATATCAGAAAAGGGTTGGAGCTCGGAACGGCCATAGCCACCCACAGCAATCAAACTGCACTCGATATCCACCTCAAATTGTTGCCAGCTATGGATTAAAATATTATCAATAAAAGCACTGCGCGCTTTAAGCAGCTGGTTGATACTGATGCCTTTTTTGAATTGGGCTACCAATGCAAATAGACCATCATTGAGGTGTTTTTTATAAAGCTTTAATTGCTCTGAAGGATTAGCATTGCGCTTATTAACTTCAGAGCTTTTAGGAAGATAATGGTACTTATCGGAAGTTGCCACTGGTTATTAGAAACTTTCTTCTTGGCGCTTGGTTAGAACTTCAACCCCATCAGCGGTGCACAATAAAGTATGCTCCCATTGAGCTGATAATGAGCGGTCTTTAGTCGTTACTGTCCAGCCGTCTTTACGATTAAGCTTAACGTTGCGTTTACCAGAATTAACCATCGGCTCAATGGTAAATGTCATGCCTTCTTGTAATTCAACACCTGTGCCGGGACGACCATAGTGAGTCACTTGAGGCTCTTCATGGAAAACTTCACCGATGCCATGCCCGCAATACTCGCGTACTACGGAGTAGCCATGCTTTTCCACATACTTTTGGATTGCATGACCAATATCGCCTAAACGGGCGCCAGGTTTAACCATATCAATAGCTAGATAAAGTGATTCTTGAGTAATCTTGATAAGCTTTTTTGCTTGCGGTGTGGCTTCGCCAACCACGAACATCTTACTAGTATCACCGTGGAATCCATCTTTGATTACAGTGACATCGATATTAACGATATCGCCATTTTTAAGTGGCTTCTTATTTGGTATGCCATGACAAACGACATCATTAACCGAAGTACATACAGACTTTGGAAAGCCATCCGCACGCACTGGCTCTAGGATTTTTCCCATTTCATCTAATGGTGCAGGGTAAGGATTACCGCCATAATACAATGGAGCAGGGTAGCCGCCTTGTTGTTGCACGATATAGTCGTGGCAAATTTGGTTCAATTCGTCTGTAGTGACGCCTTTAACCACATGCGGACCGATCATTTCCAGCACTTCAGATGCTAGTTTGCCAGCTTTGCGCATACCTTCGATTTGTTCAGGTGTTTTTAAATTAATAGCCATATACAGCAATAAATATAAGAGTTGGCTTATTCTAGCGAATTGCTGGCTTGATTAGAAATAAAAAATGCCAGCACGAGGCTGGCATTAGGTATCCTAGTTGCTAATTAAATCTTCTCGAACAATAGCGTCATACGGTTAGATTCGCCGATAGCATTCATTGCTTTTGCTTGCTCAGGCTTATCTTTGGCTCCTAAAAGCGTTGGCGGTAAGCGCCATACGATATCTTTTGGTCCTGGCATATCTTTTGGATTAGCGTGCATATTGCTTTTGGCTACCAGTTTAAATCCTGCATCTTGGAACATTTTGATGACAGCCGATTGTTTTAAATAACCGCGTTGGCCTTTAGCGCCTTCATCATCTGCCGTTTCAGCAACACTATGCTGTACAATTCCCACCATACCGCCAGTTTTTAGTAAATCATGCATGGTTTTAAGTGCTTGGCTGCGATATCCGCCGTTGTCTTCAAAGCGATTTAAGTTATGAAAAGCTCGGATTAACAAAACGCGATCAACAGTGCCATTTAAAGAGGCTGGAATCCCATCAAATGTATATCCTTTAGCCTTAATGCCATTAGTCGTTTTTTCAGCAACAATCTCAGGGAAACGGGCTGTATCGGCAATTCTCATCTTTATGGCTTCTTCACTAAAGAAGCCAAATTTCGACCACATATCGTCGTTATAATGTAAGCCGTAGATAGTGGCATCTGAACCAAGATAGTTAGCAATAATTTCCGTATACCAACCACCGCCTGGTAGAGCTTCTACAACGGTCATACCCGGCTCAACTCGAAAGAACTCTAAGGTTTCTGCGGGCTTACGCCATCCATCACGGCCTTTGACTTTATCATCTCGAGCATCAACAACGGCATTTAACTTAGTTCGATTCTCAGCATTGAATTCGTAAGCTTTGTCTTTTGCTGAAAATTGCGCACAGGCTGATAGCGCTGCAGTTAAGGCGATTGTGCTCATCGCTAGTTTGATTTGTTTTAACTTCATAATTCCCCCAATAATTTTTGACTTAGCCATCTTAGATACTTGAAAGAGAATGCTCAATCTAAGCATGTAACAAAGTTTTGCAGACTTGACTTATAAATGTTGTGAAACCCACCAAATGTTGCCCCATTCATCCCGAATGCCACCTTGTCTGTCGCCATAATCCATATCCATGACTTCCATCTCTAAGTGGCCGCCTGCGCTAACTGCTTGAGCCGTTGATTTATCCGCATCTTCAACATACAAATATAATGAAGTAGTCATGGCTGGATATTCTTCGGTAGCTTCGCCAAGAAATAGTCTAGCGTTATTAAAAGATAGGCATACATTGGCAAGCCGTTCACCGCGCATGGTACGGCTAAGCTCTTCAGCATCAAATGCAGCTTTGAGAAACTCTACATATTCGCTGGGTTTATCCACAAACAAATATGGGGTTATGGCACTAAAGCCTTCAGGCATTTTCATAAAGCACTCCTTGATTAAAATAACTATACAAGAATAAAGACGCTTGGGTTAGACTTAAATCGACACTAATTTATTGGATTTTTTATGTATCAATTACACTATTGTCCTGGCACGGCTTCATTGGTTGCCCATTGGCTTTTAATTGAAATGGAATTGCCGCATGAATTGTTTATGGTGGACTTTTCCAAGAATCAGCAGAAATCCCCCGAATATTTGCAGATCAACCCTTCGGGCTTAGTACCTACTTTGATTGTCGATGGCAAGCCGATGTCAGAATTTGCTGCTATATCCATGTTTTTAGCCGATAAACATCCTGAGAAGGGTTTGGCGCCTGCTTTTGATAGTACCGATAGAGCTCAATACAATCAGTGGATGTTTTACATTTCAAATACCATTCAACCAGCCTTTAGATTGTGGTTCTACCCGCAAGATATCGTCGACGAAGGAGCTTTAATTAAAGATCAGATTCAACAAAAAATAGAGTTGTACTTTGAGCGAGTAGACAACCATTTCTCTGATGGTCATCAGTATTTATTGGGCGACAAAATGTCTGCAGCTGATTTTTGTTTAACCATGATTATGCGCTGGTCTAGGAATATGCCAAAACCTGCGGATACCTGGTCTTATTTATCCGAATACGCTAAACGTATGAAGTCTCTGGCTTCTTTCAAGGAACTGTATAAAAGAGAAGGAATTACTGATTGGACGTAAGTTATAGAATCTTCTGCCAATAGGCTACATCAATCCACTTATCAAACTTAAAGCCTGTTTCTTTAAAGTGAGCAACTTTTGCCATGCCCATTTTTTCATGCAAGGCGACACTGGCAGGGTTGGGTAAAGAAATGCCGCCAATTACAGCGTGATAGCCTAAACCTTTGAGCTGATTAAAAAGTTCTTTGTAGAGAAGAGTGCCGTAACTTTTTCCAGTAGCCTTATGATCTAAATAAACCGTAGATTCAACAGAATAGCGATAAGCGCAACGACCTTTCCATTTACTGGCATAGGCATAGCCAACAACTTTGCTTTTTTCTTCTATAACTAAATAGGGTAGGTTTTGAATTAGTGATTCTTCGATGCGATTGGCCATTTCTTCCGTTGAAACATGCTCTGTCTCAAAAGTAATAATGGAATTGTCGATATAATAATTATAAATATCGGCAATGGCTTTAGCGTCTTTTTCGTTTGCAGTTCTTATCATCAATTAAACCTTATCCTTAGGTTCACCTGCGTCGCACTTTACGCAATTTAGTTCAGAACCCAACATGGCATTACGTCCTTCAAGAGATTCTACCCATGGTCGATTAAAGAAGGGTGGCTTATGCCGAACGTGCTGAAAGTGGTCACACTCTAATTCGGCTACCCAATCATTCTCTTCATCTTTATGATAGCCAGTAATGGCTTGCTTCATTTTGTTCTAGTCCTTAAATATTCAGCCTTTAATTTCAGCGTTACCGACATTATAGAAAGAGCTAATGGATTTTATAAGGTCACCTTCAAATTGATACCACTCACACACCGTCATTTCTAAGCCCGTATTAGCATTTTTCTGCTCAAATTGAACGCAGGCTTGTTCGCCTTCTTGAATATGTGCAGTTATCGTTAAAGTGTTTCCCAAAAAATCTTTACGATTCTTATTCACTATCTCCATATATTTAGACTTAGTGCTAATGGTGCCGAAAGGGCTGGTGTGACTGAAATCATCAGTAATAGGTAAATCATCGATATCGCCGCTATTCCAGCAATCGAACCATTTTTGGACAGAGGGATGAATGGCTATATTTAATTTGCTCATAGGGTGTTAGTTTTTGCCTGAGGGGTATAGCCAAGAACTTTTACCACGGCTTCTTGGAGTTTTTTAATGTTATTCTTATCATTCTCGGCATTTCTACGCTGGATTTGAAACATTGCTTTCATTTGTGACAAGCGATTTATAAAGCTTTGGTTATTTGCAATAGTGTCAAAGTCGTAAGCAATTTGGGTATTTCCGTTAGCCTCTAAATCAGATTGAATGAACCTCCAATGACTACTGACTTCGCTTAAATGTTTTCTTCTGATTTCTTTGGTGTGTCTATTGTGTTCCTGACTAACCTTTATTTTCTGCAATGTTAAACCGATTAACTCTCTTAACTCGATACTCTTAATATAGGGCATTCGACCAGAGGATTGAAGCTCACTTACAGCGATTAAGTCGGTATCGTTTATTGGGTAATACCCAAAGAATGCTAAACCACGTTCGAATAATTCTCTATCGCTATCCTTTAGTTGCTTATTCATTAAGGAGTCTATAACTATAACTTGAGCTTTAGCTTGATCATCAGACCAAGCAATATCATTATCGAGTTCTTCAATGATTCTGACGGTATCGAAATATATCCGCTCTAAATATTCTTTTTCTAAAGCGCGTTCAGCTCGTTCTTCATTCCAATTCGCCACTTGGATGCCAATAAAAACACCGACAACAACAATTAAGAAATCGATAAAAACTGCAAACCAGTTTTGATCTTTGACATGTTGAGTGATTCGTCTTAATAACACTACTGGTTCTCTTTAATTGCTTTCATAAGCTTTTTACTCACATCTGCAAAACTTTCTAAATTAAATACCTTAGTATCATTAACCGCAATCTGGAACTGCAAATTGAATAGTATTTCAGGCTTTGAGCGAAGAAATTTTGCAGTTTTATGGAAGTCTTCATCGGGTAAGTCTAAATCGCAGGTTTTAGGTAGAGAAGAGGCAAATGAATGAGCAACATCAATTACGATATCGCCACAATGTTCTTTTATTTCATCTTGAATATGAACTGGTATTAGGCCTCTAATGTATTCTCGATAAGGGGCTATTTTTGTCATAAGATCAGTGTTGGCGTAATCTACCGCATAATGGCCAAAAATATCAGCCTTCAACTCTTCGTTTTTAATCAGATTAATTTGTCCTGTACTGAGCATTTCATTGTAAGTAGCGCGATTACTCCAAGCTGTATTTATTTGACTCGCTTGATAAGCGCCAATCACAAACTGTTCGTCACTCACTGAATTTTCTTTATTCAGGGCATCAATAGCAGTCATGGAGTAGTTTCTGACTACAGCCTGGTACTTCAGCTCAGTCTCTATCGATAATAGGTCATTATTTAAGTCATTATAAATACGATTTAGCAATACTTTAGCTTGCGCTTCACCTGCTTTTTCATCGTTCCAGTTGGCAACCTGAATACCCAAATAAACGCCAAAAACGACAATGGCTAAATCTAATAATACTGCAAACCAGTTTTGGTCTTTGACGTGCTGTGTAATTCTTCTAAGTAGCATATAGATTCCTTGTTAATGCTACTTAGATACTAGCAGTTTTATAATCCCTCAACAAACTGCTGGAAGACTTGTTTATGGCGCTCTAAATCTAAATCGCCAGAAACCGCTACGCGAGCGATATAGTCTTTATCTTTCTCTTTGGTGGTGCCTTGAGTTGAAGTCGCTGGAATCGTCCAATAACAACCTTTTAGTTGGCCATAGCTGACGCAGTACTTACTCTCAGCAGGGATTTCATCAATCATCATATTGATAAGCTTGAGATTTAAAGCTCTTTTGTATTCTTCGCGCTCTTCTGGGGTATCGCCTTTAGTCGGCAAGTCCAAAGAAAATACCGAAGGAGTAAAGCCTTGTGCTGCTAATTCTTCGGGCACAAAATTAATTTTTGCTTCTGGTAATTTTTCTTCAATGAAATTTACGAACTCGCGAGTGTTTTTATAAGCGTCGGCAATGCGTTGATTCATTGACGGCATTTGTTCTGCCAATATTTCCATCTGCAATGGTGTTGCTTGGTTATCACAAAGCTCAAGATGCAAACCAATCTTTTGCATTAAATGCTCCGCCTTTTTATTGGCGACACAATAACCGGCAGTACATTTTCCTCCGCTTGGGAATTTAGAACCACTGATATAAGCGATAGTTTGAACATTTGATAAAATATCTTCATCGCCTAAAAAATGATAATTTGGGCAGAAGGTTTGATCTAATATAAATACTGGTGCAACGGCAATCTCGCCATTTGGTGTTCTGCGCTCCTGCGATAAAGCTTGTCGCAGCTTTTCTAATTCAGGGACTTCCACTCTTGGATTGGTGGGAATTTCCGCAATGATTAATGGCACAGCATCAGCTTGAGCAACTTGCGCTAAAATCTTCTCAACGCCTTGCACCATGTCATTACCGCCATCGACCGGTAAATCCAAGACTTCTACATTATCTAAACAAGCGGCAACGCGGCGCGATTGATCGTTAGTACCGCCATAACAATTGGGCGGAACAATAATCTTAATGGCTTTATTTGGATGCGCTTCAATTGCATGATGGATTAAGCCCATCAAAATCGCGTATTGAGTGGATAAGCCGCTAGAAGCTACCAGCGCCTCTGTCTCAACGTTTGATATGGATTTAATGGTGTTAATAACCGATTTTTGGTTTTGCTCCTTATAAAAACTTGCCGGAGAGTAGGGTAGTCCTGCTAATTGATGTAACACCGCATTAGAATCCGCCGGCGTCATGGCAATCGATTCACGACGACGAACGTGCTGAATTTCGGCCACATAATCATAGGCTTTTGGGCTAGTCGCTAGGACAATACTGCCGTAATCATTATGAAGGTTGATAATAAAGTCTGCTTTGTTCTTAAGCCTGAAATCACCTACATTTTCTTTGTTCTCGATAAATACCCTAGAGCCATCAAAGTAAGCTATATCATCAGCACTGTTTACTTTTTGCAGCTCAAACTGATAGCCGTAGATTTTACGCACAATATCAGCGTCAAAATCTGCAGGTAATGAGTCTTTATAGCAAATCAACGTGTTAGTATTAGAAAGTAGGTTTTTGCGTAAAATCGCCAAAATTGGCATGGTTTGCGAGGCAAAAGAAATGACGTTGCTGGCTGGTAGCTGGTTTAACTTACCAATAGCCCATTCCAGTACTGAAGAAAGTGGATGCCCCAAACGAATATAATCATAGGCGGTTGGTAAATTGCTCAGCTCAGTCTCAGATGCAGAGCCATTAGCATACAAAGCATCAAGCTTTACTAGAAACTCAGATTTCGCTAGCTCTTCGTTGTAAATATCGAGTCTATGGGTAGTCAGTCTCAACCAGTTACTTGGCTGATTTTTAAGCACATCTTTAAGGAAATTAAGCATGTTCGGGCTCATGTTCTTGCTCATATAGGGGGCGTAAATGCTCCGTCTTGCGAATAGTTGCTAATATACAACAACCCTAGGAATAAATGTATGAGTGGGGGCGGAATAATTTGTTACAAGGGGAGATAAAAGAGCGAGCTAGTTTTGATTTTTTAGGTGTTGAGTGATTTTTCTAAATAATACTTATTTGTTCTCTTGTAAAATTTCCAAAACCTCTTTGAGCGCTCTGTTATGGTTTTCGATATTTGAATAAAACCAGCTTTGCAAATCTAGAGCTACCTTTTGTTGCTCATGATATTTTGTATCAGCCATCATATCTGAAAAGTTATACGACTTTACGGTTCTAACTAACGGGTTAGCATGGTTCACATCTTCCAACACCGCATACTTAGGAAGGTAGCCATAAGCAGCAAGCATGGCATTGTGAATGCTACGATAGTTATATTCTGTACTTAGCGCTGCTTGATCAAAAACAGCTAATGCACTTCTTATATTGTTATTAGTAATCAAGTTGAGTTGACCACTGGATAAAAGCTCTATGTAAGTGGGCGAGCGAAGCATGGTTTTTCTGTAACTACCACCCCAACGTAGCGCAAATTTGATAGCGTCATCTTCTTCAGGTAATGCAGAACCTCGTTCAAAAGCTTTAACTAAGGTTTCTAAATTAATGATGATTTCTTTATGCCGATTTAATGCCTGAATTGAAAACTCTTCTAGCATTTTGAAATCATTAACTAATCGTTCATGAACTAATTTTTGACTCTTCTCATTTAAGCGTTCTTCATTCCAATTCGCAACCTGAATACCAATAAAAACACCGACGACAACAATTAGGAAGTCCACAAAAACCGCAAACCAGTTTTGATCTTTGATGTGTTTTGTTATTCTTCTTAGTAGCATCAACGGCGCTCCAATTCTTGATTGATAAGGTCAATGGCTTTTTGTGCCGCCATATTTTGGTTTCCTAAAACAGTTGGTAAAGAAACGATTCCGCTAACCCATAATGTTAAATAAGGTTTAATATTTGGATTAGAAATAATCTTTTCTATTATGGCTTTTGCTTCTTCATCAGAAATTCCCTTTGGGCAGTCAAGAATATAGTTCTCAAGGCCATCAACTAAAGACCAACACTGATCCCAGTAAAACTCTGAGGCCTTTACATCTACATATTGCCTAACCAATGAGCGGTACGGGGGAAATTCGAGGAATGTTATGGCATTGCTTTTATTCTGAGCTAAATAATCTTCGACTGCATCTATTATCTCAACACTTTGAGGAAAACCTTTGTTTCGCATATTTTGATAACTTGAGTCTGAAACATATAAATCTTGCCACTGTGATGCATGCATCAAATCAACTATTCTATTCCAACAGTTATCTTCACAATCAACTTCTGCATCAATAAAAGCCAGTGATCTTTTACCAGCATCTGCAGCCTGTTGATAAGAATTTATTTTAGATTCAGTTGTATTAATTGAAGCCAGAATTTCTTTTCTAAGCGCTATTAGAGCTTGCGTTTCTTTTTTGAAAACTGCGCGTTCATCATTCCAATTCGCCACCTGAATACCGATAAAGACACCAACAACGACAATCAAAAAATCCACAAAAACCGCAAACCAGTTTTGGTCTTTGACGTGTTGAGTTATTCTTCTTAGTAGCATTATTTGGATACTCCATGCTTTCCAATTAATCCCATCGAACCAGGTCCTTCTCCTGTTCGCAAAACGTATGGATGCTTCGTTAGTTGGTATCCGTCGATTGTGTAGACATTGATATGATTTGCTTGGGTGGACTGCACAAATAGCTTTGATCCATCTGGACTAAACTCTATACCCTGAGTAACCGCTTCGATAGGTAGATAATAAAGAACTTGCATAGAGGCTGACGCTAAATCTATTACTGCCAGATGTCCAACATAAGGACCATCAATGCAAGTAACCACAGCAAACTTTCCGCTTGGGTGAAAGGCGAGGCTTTCGAGCCCTTGAGCCACGTTAGGAATAAGGTCAGTTACCATCGGTATTGTTTTAGTCATATCAATACTCAACACAGCATCTAGCGGCGGTTTAGCAGCAATTCCTAGTCCATTTAAGACCAAAGCACGCTTACCGTCTGGGCTGAAACGTGGTGCAAAAGGCTGATCAATTTCTCCTAAATCAGGAGCAATACCAATTTGGCTAACATGGCTTATAGAGTTACCTGACAATTCAAACAAATGTAATTCAACTGGTGTCGAGTAATCAAGCCTGTGTGCAGCAGTCGCGATGATAGATTTTTCATCAGGGCTTATAGCGAATGAAGTGAAAAACAAGTCGAACGGTTTACTTTCAGAAATAATCTTGGGTTGCCCCGCATCCATCAATAGGACATGAAATTGATGATCTGTAATGGCAATGACGCGCTTATCATCGGGGTGTGCCATGGCCTGCCATGCATGGTTTGGTAACTTAATGGTATGGGTAGGAGAAAGATTTTTTGCCTCAAGATCAACCACTGTAATTTGACTTTGTGAATTACTCTTTTTGTCTCGATTACCAAATGGATGGTTGGGTATGAAAGCATATCGTCCGTTTGAAACTACCGCTAAATGAGGCGCTCCCGCAAAATTATTCGGAGCGACACCGGCAACAGTTCGTGTGGATGGTGGTTTGTTAGGCGAGATATCTATGACAGTCAAAGAATCTGGAAATTGACGCTTACCATTCCAAGCAGTAAAAAGTGCTTGTCCATCATTAGCACTCACAATGCGTAGTGGTTCTGTAGAGGTAATGTAGGGAGTTTTATTTACCAAAGATGAAGTGCAAGCTGTGCAAAATACCACTGATATTAGTGTGAATATCTGTAAAAAATATCTAGTACCGGCTTCAAACCAATTTGGGTTCCTATTGTGTTGAGTGAGTCTTCTTAGTAGCATTGATTCTAGTCCTTGTGATTGAGATGTAAATCTTCATCAATTAATCGATGCAATTGCTCTAATTGTTTCGACCATGGAATAACGTGTGAATTAATGAAAGCATCAGTAATATCTATCCCATCATTAATGGCATTAACAAACCTATTGTTAGCATGTAGTGCTTGTAAGTTACATAGACGATCTAATCGAATCTCGTTATTTTCATCAGTTCGTGCCCTCAATTTGATTGAGCTTGAAAAGACATCTGGAATATCAATCATTTCAGTTTTTGCGAAGTCTTGAAAACGTCTTAATACTTCAATACGAGTATGAAGTTGTAAAATGGCACTTCTTATGTGTTCGTTACTGAGTAAGTTAAGATTTCCAGTGGCCAGCAATTCATTGATTGTTTTCAATGAGGGTAAATTAATCTGGATGCTTACTGTGGAAGGAAAGTAACAGCTAACGTAGTTGTCAGTGAATTCATTGCCATCACCATTCATTAGTTCGACCATTTCTAAACTAGAATTTAAAGTGTTGATTCTTCGAGTAATAGTTCTTTTGCTAAATTTTTCAGCGAACTCAATATCTCCATGTATTCGCGTTAGATATGTAATCTCGTCTTGTTTTGCCTTGATTGACTCATTCCAATTAGCTACTTGAATACCAATAAAAACACCGACTACAACAATCAAAAAATCAATAAAAACCGCAAACCAGTTTTGGTTTTTAACGTGCTGAGTAATTCTCCTTAGTAGCATTAGTGGAGCTCCTTCTCAATTAAGGCAAGCGTGTTTTTAAGTGCGTTTCGCAAAACCTCCTGCTCAGACAATATCAGTGCTTGATACCCTAAGACATTAATGACTTCATTTTGAAATTCTCTACTTGAAGCAAGCTGTTTGAATTCAGTAACAGACACAACATCATGACTATCATCTACATATTCAGATTTGAAGTACGCACGCCACTTGCTACTGGAGAAGGAGACAGACCACAGCGGTGCGACTGGTAGGTGCTGACTGATATAAGGTATTCTGTGACTATCAAGCCTTTGAACTGTATAGATTTCATCTTCTTTGGTATCTTCGAAAATAGCCGGCAATTCATTAATCGCGAGACGCAGTTCATTATCTTGCAAGTCATGAAAGGGTTCTAGCTCAAGTACATACATTAATGCACTCGTTGAATAACCAGAAGTGTTTCCATTAACGAAAACATTGCCGATTAAGGCTATCGGTACTTCGTCCAGTTCAGGATTACGAGCAGCCGCTAGTAGTTCTTTACCAGCTTGGGTAATTTTTTCATGTCGTTTCGACATTTTTTCAATTTCAGAGAGGTTGAACTTTATTTCATCCTGCAGCCGCTCAAGAGCTATATATAAAGACTGCTTGTCAGATTGTTCATCGGCCCACTTGGTGAATTGAAAGGCAATAAGAATACCGACGACAACAATTAAGAAATCAACAAAGACTGCAAACCAGTTTTGGGATTTGACATGCTGGGTTATGCGTCTCAGTAGCATTAAGGTTTCTCCGATGCACTAGAAGTTGACTGTCCAGCTAATACGGCAGCCAGTTCATCCAAGCGTTGTAAATGGCGTTTCAAGAAGGTCACATACCATTGATTCATCTGTAATCCGAGTACCATGTCGCTTAAGAAAGCTGGTTCGGGCTCAGTTTCAAGGAAATGGCATTGTGCGGCCATGCGATATCCGCCTATTGCAAAAACTTTATCATTTACACCCTCATCCACATTTTCTTTCGCACGCCTCCAACTGATAGCTTTGGGATATTTTTGGCTTAGTATAGGATTTCGGCTGCTCAACGAATCAATTACGGTGCGCAAGCGATCTTCGCCTTGCTGCACGATAAGAAGTGCTTGAATTAGTTTAGCTTCAGACAATAAATCAATTTTTCCACCGGCAAAAGCTTCGGTAATGCTTGGTACCGCAACTGGAGGAAGGGTAATGATGTGCATGCTGGCAAATTCTGTGCAATTTAACTCGCTGAGCACTTCAACTTTTTCATCACCGAAATACATATTTTCAACTTTGGCGATTGTGCGTAGCCTGTCTTCTCGCTCCGCCACAAACGCTGTTAACTGTGAACGAGTTCGATCAACATCAACTGCTAAGCGTTCGAGGAAAGCCGATTCTTCTGCACGTTCGGAGCGCGTTTCATTCCAGTTATTGATTTGTAATCCGATCAGCAAGCCGATCACCACAATGCAAATTTCGATTATAACGGTAAACCAATCTTGTCGGCGAATGGCTTTTGATATGCGACGCAGGATCATTGCACGTTACCTTTTACAGCCTTAATAAAAAACGCAAACCAGTCTTGGTCTTTTACGTGTTTGGTGATTCTTCTAAGTAACATATTAATCCTAGTGTTAATGTAACGATGCTTTATGAGAATCAAGCATTTTGTGTGTCAGTTGTAATTCTTTTCTTATTTGCCTAGAAAAAACAGGAATGGTATCTTGCCAAGCTTCCCAGGTATAAAATGATTTCAACAATTGGTCATTTTTACAGGCTTCATTTACAGGCACTTTCAAAAATAGTTGACGGTTTTTTTGACTATAATCTATGCCATAATAGCTCCAGTTTTCTAACTCTAAGTTTCCAACACCGATTATTGGATTGTTTTCAAAGCGCCCCTCTAATGGATGATTTTCTAGGAATTTAGAATCTTTATTAACGATATTGAATTGAAATGACATATCAGAAAGTCGTTTTTTTATTTCTTTATTTTGTAGTGCCAAAAGTCTAGGCGATGAAGTCAGCTCATCCAACGCATCTCGTCTTAAATGAAACCCATAGGTTCCTTTGATTTCATAAATGCCTTGGTTAATGATTTTTCTATTTTCCTCATTTTCAATACAAGATGACAATGAGCTTATGGCTTGATTTACATTATTAATTGATTGGTTTATATCAGGATCTAATGCATCTAATATCGCAATGTTCTCAGCAATTTCAACATCCAAGCGATCTAAAGCACGTTCATATTCAGCAAGATCACTTTGCAAGCTACTCCAATTCGCGACTTGAATACCGATAAAGACACCGACCACGACAATTAAGAAATCCACAAAAACCGCAAACCAGTTTTGGGATTTAACATGTTGAGTTATACGCCTTAATAACATAGCTTTTCTCTTTATATTTTTTATTTGGATTCCAAAATATTTATTGGCAAATGAACTGCCCATTAGAACCATTTGTATTTTCTATAGGTTTGCAATGCTCTGGCCATCCCAATGCCAGCCATGCGTCCGGCAGTTTGTGTTTTATTAACAGCGTTTTGAAACGTGGATCAGCGCGGAATGCTTTTGTCCCTTCTGAAGGAAGCCACATAAAATCTGTAGCAAAACTGCCAAAAAAACTGGGCTTTTGTTGTAATATTTCATATACGCGATCAATATTGCCTATCGCTAGATGGTGTTCCAGTTGCCAGATGCCAGTATCGTCATCACCTTTAATAAGTATGGTATTTAGTTTTCTTGCTGCCGCTTTTTGAGTTTCAGTGCCACCAAACATGGCATCGATCAAGGTTTCAAGATCATCTTGTGATACATAGGCGTCCCTTAAACCTCTGGAACTCTCTAAATCTATGAAGTCATACATCCACTTTTTAGCCGTTTCTGATTCACCAAGAAACTGATAGATTTGGCTAACTTGCGGCATGATGCTGCCCCTCAAATCCCCAGTAATAGTAAAATAGCGTATGGCTTGCTCAGCATTTCCTAACTTAAAATGAGTAGCCGCTAAGTTATAGGTATTAATGGATGAAAGTGGATCGATGGAATAAGTCCTTTGATATAAGGACATTGCCCGTTGATTATAGTTTAGCTCGGAATAAATATTTCCCAGCCAGCGATTTGCTATAGAATTGGTAGCTTCTAATTTTAAGGCCAATTCTAGCTCTGCAATACTCTCTAAATATTGCCCAGCATTGGCTAGAAGCAAACCTCGTACCGCATGGGGCAATGCTAATGATTCATTTAATGAAATAGCGGTTTGTGCATAATTTTCGGCCCGTAAATCAGAAGCTTTGGTTTCTTGAATGGTTTGTTTTATATAGCCAACACTAACGACCTCTGCCTCAGCCAGCACGGCCCAAGCTTCTGCAAAATTCGGATCTAGCTCTACGGCTTTTTGCAGTAGAATAAGGCCTTTCTCAAGATTTCCACCAATTCTTTTACTAACGGCCTCGCGCCCGCGTAAAAACAAATCATAGGCATCTATGTCAGTAGTCATTTTGCTGGCAAGTCGTTCATTAGCGTTTAAGTTAAGTATCAGCTTTAATTCTTCAGTAACTTGGCGAGATATTTGATCTTGTAATTCAAAAATATTATCCAGCGAGCCGTTATAGGTTTCAGACCATAGGTGAAAGCCATCGTCAGCTTTAATCAATTGGGCTGTGATCCTAACGGAATTGCCTTGTTTTCTAATCGATCCCTCTAGAACGTGAGCAACATTTAACGCTTCTGCGATTTCTTTGATTGTCGAGTCTTTGCCTTTAAAAGAAAAAGAAGAGGTTCGCCCTGCAACGCGCAGTCCTGTAGCTTTCACTAGCGCATTTAGTATTTCTTCAGATATTCCATCGGCAAAGTATTCTTGATCAGCATCTTGACTCATGTCAGCAAAAGGTAGAACCGCTATGGACTGTTCCTTTGGTTGGACGTCATTTTTCTTGGGTTTTTGTGGAGGTGTTAATTCAATGGTTTCATTTTTTTTATCTACAATTTCAGAGGCTTTATTTACTGTTGGTTGAAGTTGTTGCCAAGCGACTAAAGCAACGACTCCTATTAAAGCAATTAAAGTAATAATATCGAGTTTCTTGGCGGTTTGCGCGGTGACTGATTGAGTTCTATCGACTTCACTTTCTTTTTTAACCCCGTCAGGTGTGATCTCATACGCCCAAGAAAAGAGAAGGGTAGGGATAAACCCAAGGATTAAAATTAAAGTTATCGCTGAAACCAACGACTCTGGAAGTCGCAGAGCAGGGGTCAAAGTATCGGCTACCTGAATAAGCAACCAACTAATCACAACATACGCTGCTGCAACGCGGAAAACATTACGGCGATTTAATTCTTTTATAAAACTCATTGAGAAGAATCCGGATTAGTTAGTTGACCGAGTAACTGCTGTTGCTCTTTGAGATCTTTCATGAGTTGCTGGCGTGCTTGTATAAATGCAGCTTCTTGTCGCATGTCGTTATATTGTGGTAAGTGATCAACCCAATACCAGCCACGAGTGCGTTTAGACTTAACAATGTCGGCATAAACCTGTGCCGCTTGCGATGAATTTCCGCTGACGGCTAAATAGCCCATCTTTTGAAAGAACCCTTGAGTGTCCGTTGGGCCAATTTGGATTATTTTTTCGATTGCAGATAAAAGCTTGTTTGACTCTTCTGCACGATTTACTTCTTGTAGACACCATGCAATGCTTAAGTCGTTAAACACTTCTGCTGCATTGGATTGGTAGTTTTGTCTAAACTTATTTGGTGATGTTTGTTGCCATTGTTCTAATGAAAGAGTGCAATCACGATTGAGGCCTGCAATTACAGCCAGACTATTTCGGTTTATTCTATCCGGACTTCCTTCTACGATGTTTAGAAATTGCCTTTTAGGTGTTAGGTAATCTCCATTATTCATGGCTAATAAAAATTCTTGCCAAGGGATATTGACGTAATTTGGAGATATGGTTTTAGATTCTTCTAAAACAGAAGTGGCGGACTCAATGTCGTTAATATTAAGGTAATGTAATAGTAACCAAAAACGATTAAGGATGTTGCCTTGATCTAAATTAACAGCTCTAGTTTGCTCTATAACGGCTTTGGCATAATTTCCTAGATCGTCATTAACCCAAGCTAAACCGTTAACTGCACCTGGAAACTTGGGATCGGCTTGATGTACTTTTTCAAATTGAACCAATGCTTCTTCCATAAAGTTATTTGAGCGCAAACTCCAACCTACATTAACTAAAATTACACTAGATAGTGGGTCAAGTTCTGCTGCTTTTCGATGAAACTCTAGTGCTTCAGATGCTCTACCTAAATCGACCCTAAGCATATGTCCATACCAGTGATAAGCGGCGGCAATATTAGGATTCAAACTTATAGAATATAAATACTCCTTTTCGGCTTCATTAAAATTGCCTTTTTCGTCTAGTAACGCAGCATTAACTAAGTGTGCTTTTGCGGATAAAGGATCTAATTCAAGAGCCTTAGCAATAACTGGTTCACTAAGTGCCTGTGACTCTATTGGGTTTAAATCACTGTATTCATTTAACAAACGATAGGCTATGGCTTGCCCTACATAGGCATCGACGTAATTAGGATCAAGTGTAGTCGCTTTTTGATAAAGTGCTAAGGCCTCTTTTAAAGCTGGTCCTGTGCGCTTTTCTATCAGTTGTTGTGCTGCTATATAAGCATCATAGGCTTCTAAATTAGTAGTTGGGATTTTGGCTATACTTTTACTTTCTTGTTCAGTGAGTTGTGCTTTTAGCGCAGCTGCAATCTGTTGCGAAATTTCTGTTTGAATTTTAAAAATATTTTCTGTTGTGAGTTCACGATCATATATTTCAGCCCATAAATGCTCATCTGTATTGGCATCAATTAACTGAACATTTAAACGGATTTGATTGCCAGCGCGTTGTACGCCTCCTTCGAGGATATTGGCAACGCCCAATTCGCTGGCGATTTGTTTTATTGGCAAAGTAGTATCTTTGTATTGCAAAACCGAAGTCCGAGAAATAACTTTTAGCGCTGAAATTTTGGATAAGTGTGTAAGCAAGTCATCGTGCAAGCCTAAGGTAAATGGCTCATTAGCTACATCATTCGCCATATTGGCAAAAGGTAGAACCGCGATTGATTTGTCTGATACAGAGGTTATCGGAGCAACTTGCGCAGGGGGTTCTGCAGTTTCTTGATTATTTTCTACAACTTGTGGTGTTATAGAATTGTCATCTAAAACATTATTCGATGATGGAAACATTTGTTGCCATACAATTAAACCTGCAAGACCAATTACAGCGAATAAAGTGACTATATCGAGTTTCTTAGCAGTATGAGCTGTTATCGAGTTATCCCTATCAACATCTTTTTCTTTTTTAATGCCCTCAGGCGTAATCTCATAGGCCCAAGAAAAAAGCATTGCTGGAATAAAGCCAAGAATGAGTACTAAGGTAATTGCGGAAATGATCCAGTCGGGTAGTAGCAGGGCAGGAGTAAGAATGTCAGCAATTTGCAGCAACAACCAGCCTATAACCGCATAGGCAACCGCTACACGAACAACATTACGACGCTTAAGTTCTTTTATAAAGCTCACAAGGCTTTTCCAGTAATGGCAATTTGTTGCTGCTTAACTTTTTCCATGATTTTTGCTTGAATAGCTTTGAATCTAGGCTCCTCACGAACCCAATCATATCTATGTCCAGAATATTCCAACCACCAAAACCTATTTACTCGCACTTCGCTCTCTTTTTCTAGTCCTGAAAGTAAGGCTTCTTTGTTTTTAGTAGCCATTGCCATTTGAATGCCGAATTTATCCAAATCATCTGATTTTGCTTTGTATTCTATTGCATTTTTTATGAGGTCCTGTGCATGTTCCTTTCCATAAATGGACTCAATTAAATCGATATATCTTAATTTCACAAAGTATTGTGTAATTGATTCTACCTTAGAGTTAGTGATTTCCGCTTTTGCCCAAGGTAAAAATTTGTCTGCGATCAATTCGGGGGTATTACTTTTGTGAGAAAGATATTCAATAATTCTACCCACAGACGGATTGACGTCACTCCCACGAGAGGATTCGTTATCATCAATTAGTTTATTGATTATTTCCTTTGATTGTTCAACTTCACCAATTTGAAAATAATAAGTAGCTTTTGCTGCTAATGTCATTTGGCCTTGTGGATTAGTTTTTTCTGCTTTCTCAATTTCAATTAGCGCATTTTCTGGTAGCAGAACCGATAAAAAGTTAAAAGCAATAGTGGCAGGAATTTCATGATCTTTAGTATCTATTTTTTCAGATTTCAAAAGAAGTTCATTCGCCTTCTGCATTTCTAGTGTTTTAGCATAGATATTTTCTAATGGTTGAGTTGAACTAGGATCTTCAGGAGCTAGATTTGCGCTTTGCAAGGCATGGAATAATGCTTTGTCGTTTATATCATCTCTATTATACAGAAGGGATAAAGATGAGTGTAAATCAGCTGACATGGGATCCTTAGATAGTAATTTTTTGTATATGATTATTGACCGCTGTCCTTTGCCAGTAATTCTATAAAATCTTGCCATCCAATCTCCAACAAATGGATTTTCCGGCGATAGTTCATAACCTTTTTCAATATAATGTTGAAATGACAATGGATCTGATTGATTCTTTGACCACTCAGACAATCCCCGCATGACAAATGCTGCTCCCGAACGCTCGTCTATCCTTAGCATACTTTCCGCAATGGGTTTAAGTGTAAGTCCAACTTCTCTCCAGTTCATAAGCCCAGTAAAGGCCATTTTGGAATATGTTTCTCCGAGTCCTTGATAAGCTAATAAGTAATTAGGATCTTCTTTAATGGCCGCTTCAAAATGCTCTATTGCTTGAGGTAAGCTTTCGTAGCTGTAGATATTTAAGTCTTGTCTGCCTTTAATGTATTCATCATATGCACGTGAACTAATCGTTCCGCCAATGGATTCTGTATCATGGAGTTGATCAAGCAGTTTAACCTTTAATGCTTCAACAACTGCATGGGATATTTCATCTTGAATGGCAAAAATATCGTCTTTAGTTCTGTCGTAAGTTCCTGACCATAGATGAAAACCATTATCGACTTTAATTAATTGAGCTGTAATACGAATTTTATCGCCATGACTTCTAACACTACCTTCTAACAAATGTGCAACCCTAAGTTGCTTACCAATAGAAGTCATGTCCTCATTCTTACCTTTAAAGTAGAAAGAGGAGGTTCGAGCAGCTACTCTCAACTCATCGACTTGCGCTAACAAGTGCAGTAAAGATTCCGTAAGCCCATCAGAAAAATAATCTTGTTCCGAATCAGAACTCATATTGACAAAAGGTAATACGGCAATGGATTTTTCAGAAACCACGTCAGTAACTTTAAATGACCCTTCAGTGGCTTTTTCTTGTGTAGAGTTATCTGTAGAAACAACTTGAGACGGTTGCTCGATGTTACTAATGGACTTTTCTTTACTAGGAGCAATGAAACGATTAGCGATCATCAAACCAATTAAGACAACTACGGCGAATAATGTTATGTAATCTAGTTTTTTTGCAGTGACATGAGTTATAGACTCATCCCGCTCAATATCTTTTTCACGTTTTATCCCTTCAGGAGTTAGCTCAAAAGCCCATGAAAAGAGTAAAGTTGGAATAAAGCCTAAGATTAAAATTAAGGTTATTGCTGAAACCAGAGATTCAGGAAGACGTAGAGCGGGGGTCAAAATATCGGCTATTTGCAGCAACAGCCAGCCTATAACCGCATAGGCTACAGCTACGCGGAAAACATTACGCCGTTTTAGCTCTTTGAAGAAGCTATCCATATCCCCTCATAATTATCCGTAATTACTTGATTCCACTATACCTTTTGCTTATTTTTTGTGCAATCGGAAGTGTTTGATTTAGTTGGCTTTTTGACTTGTTGGGGAAAGGTTTTTATGAGTGTCTATTTATCTTTAAAACTATCATCGCCTTTAAGTATAGCTAAAATAGCATCAGCTCTATTATTTAAGTTGCCAGCAATACCGATCGAAACACCAGCATAACTGAGCATATAACGAAGATCATCTTTAAGTTCATTATTAGATTGAAGAGTTTTGGCAAGACTTATCAAATCGCCATGCTTAGCGGGAGCGGGACATCTTAAAAGTTCATGTGTATCGGGAATTTTTACTTTATAACACTTTGATTGGAAATAGCTTTGTAGTTCAAAAGGTATAATTCGCCGTAGATTTTCTCGATAGCTAGGGATTACTTGAATCGTCGAGAAGCCCGAGTGGGAATAAAAATCACTTAAGGTGTTAACTAACTCCTGATCTTCTAAAAGCCCCAAATTGCCAGAGCTAATAATTTCGTCGTAGGTACCTCTTTGAATGGTGATAGTAAAGGCATGGCTTGATTGAAAAAAATCACGAACCATTAGCCAAGCGGTCTCATCATTTTCTGGTTCTTTTGAATGCTCCATTGCAGCGAGGCCATACTCTATTTGTTGAGCATAACTATCTTGACGCGCAAGGAGCATTTTTCGATTGTTTGATATTTCCTCTATAAGACGAGTCTTATAATTTTCTGCGCGCTGTTTATCGTTTATGCGTTCATTCCAATTCGCCACCTGAATACCGATAAAAACACCAACCACGACTATTAAGAAATCCACAAAAACCGCGAACCAATTTTGGTTTTTAACGTGTTGAGTGATTCGTCTTAGTAGCATTTTATTTATTTCCCTTGAAGAGATGCATGTCCATTAGGGTAGAGTGCGGCTTCAAGTTCCTTTACTGATTGAACTATTTCGTTATGAGCTCTTCTGAAAGTATTTCTGCTTAACTTATTGAAGTGATACAGCTGCGCCACCGCATGTACAAAAGCCTTGTCATTAACTAGTTGCTTAAAATTATACTGAGGGATTGGAACAAAGTTTTCAGATGGACTCATATATACTCTATTAAAAACGAGATCTCGAGCGCTTTTAGCTTGATCAACGTAGGTTTTCATATTACGACTTGCTCTAGTCCAGGATGAATATAATCTCGATAAAATCTCGTGGTACTTGGTTCCTTGATAATCATCAACAATATCAGATGTTTCTAAGCGTTTTACCAGTAAGGAAGTATCAGGTTGATGAACACGAATAATAGTAACTAAACCAGAGTTGAATCGGGTAGTTTCCGAATTGTCCAGCTTTCCGCTGCGCAAGGTTTCAACGACAAAGCGTTCATTGTTGCCGACTTCCTCCAAAGATTCAAAAAACCTTTCATAATTTTCTATACGTGGAGCTAATTCAGTATGCAGTAATTCTAAATAGGAGAGTTGCTCTTTTTGGTTTTGTCGTTCTGCATTCCAATTGGCCACTTGTATACCAATATAAACCCCCACCACAACTATTAACAAGTCCACAAAAACCGCAAACCAGTTTTGATCTTTGACGTGTTGGGTGACTCTTCTAAGTAACATTTTTTGTCCTATCCTAGGTAAATCGTTTCATGTCTTACTGCTGAACTTTTTGTTCTTCTGTAAGGGTTTGAGAAAATTGCGTTATCCCTTTTTTTAGACTTGCTAACCGTAAACCAATTACTTCATAAAACCCCATGGTATTATTGAATTCGCGTCTAAAATTAGAGTCTCTACAAATGTCATTTATGGGCTTCGATAGCTTGATATCGTAGTATGCGTCATCAACTAGATTGTTAAAGTTGGCATCAATAAAATTATTATTTCTAATATGATTAATCCACATTAAATTAAAGTTAAGCGTTATTTGTTCTTCTTGCTCTTTGATACCATATTGATAATAAGAGAGTTGTTTGCGGAACTCTGGAGTTAATAAATTAAGCGAGCGTTCTTGAGAAGTGATCTCCTTTAGAGAGGCATTTAAAAAAGTTGGCACAGGATCTCTAGATAAAAGATTAATAGCTGCAACTATTGTTGCGCGATTGGTGCTTGAGTCTTCGCAAGATTGTAAAATCGAAATCGCGTCGAATTTTGTTTTCTTTCCGTCTGTGATTTTTGTAGTGATACTATCAATGATAGTTATGTTTGCTTGAACTTCTAATTGAAGGCGCTCAAGGTTTTGATTAAGCGCTTTTTTATTATTAATTTGCTCATTCCAATTAGCGACCTGAATACCGATAAAAACACCGACCACGACAATTAAAAAGTCGACAAAAACCGCAAACCAGTTTTGGTCTTTTACGTGTTGTGTGATTCTTCTTAATAGCATTATTGTTCACCCACTTTCTTAACTGTGTCCAGCTCAATATCTATTGCTTCTGAAAGCTCTGCTAACTTTTGGCTCAATGGTTTTATCCCGCGTCTATAATAAGATTGGTAAAGGTCTAAGTTCTTAGTGAGAGAGTTACGGAAATTGTGATTGTTTCTCATTTTCTCTACGTCGCATTGAGCTCCAAGAGTAATTCCTTCACTTTTAGTAAAATTGTCTAAATCAATTATCATTAATGTGAACATTTCAGGATATTTTTCAGTAATTAACGATTTTTTGCCTTGTGTAGCATAAATATAGTCACGGGCTTTATTGACTTCTTGTATGTAGTTGAGGATTTCTATTCTTAATGATTCTGATGAAATTGTTTCTAATCGGCCAGATGCAAGCAACTCTGTAATGGTTGGTAATTCACTGGGTGGAATTGTTCTAAATGTTTCAGAAATCCAAACCATAGAACGGCATTCACGATCAGTGAATGAAATGGTGTCGTCATCACTGAATATCTTTTTATACGCTTCTGAAGCAACGCTGATGATTAATGGCCGAAACTCATCATATGGCTTTCTTAATTCAATGAGTTGTTTTATTTCATCATTTAACCTTTCAAGATATGCAATTTCATCTTTTTTCCTATCTTGCTCTATTGCCCACTCTTGGACTTGCAAACCGATAAAAACACCGACAACGACAATTAAAAAATCCACAAAAACTGCAAACCAGTTTTGGTCTTTGACGTGATGGGTGATTCTTCGTAGTAACATTATCCTTATCCTCGAAGTATCTTTGGACGTGTCAATTTAATCATTGCGAATCTCTTTTGATATTAGGATTAACCAATTGTTTTAGCCTTTCTCGTAATTTAGAAAATGCAGTTTCAACACTCAAAATACGTCGAGTCATAAGGTCTTGATAGTCTAAATTGACGGTTATAACGTTAATAAACTCTTGATCTGTACGC
The DNA here is from genome assembly GCA_947503435.1 of uncultured Kangiella sp. Lineage (GTDB taxonomy): Bacteria > Pseudomonadota > Gammaproteobacteria > Enterobacterales > Kangiellaceae > Kangiella. Next base: position 429,745 of record CANNDL010000001.1, read on the forward strand.
ATTCCCACATGATCGCACGTGGCTTTTGCCCGAACTTCCTCGTTATCATCGTAATAGTGAGTTAATTTTATGTATTTGGAATAGTTTACGACGGGATCGATAATATAACGCCCTCGTTTTGCAACCGATTCGTCGATGAGGTTTTTGGTCTGAGAAATATTAGAAAGTAAGCTAAGTACTTCAGCATCCTGTATCAAGCCTAACCCGTTGGTTGCCCTTAACTCTTCAACACTTGGCAGTGAGGGGAGGGCATTAGAGTGAAGGGCTGATCCTGCTATTGCAATGCACTCTTCATCTGTAAGAGGTTGCGGTTTGTCAGCTTCAAGCTTTTCCACACCAGAGGCTAATGCGCCAAAGCGAGAACTGTGTCGACCAAGCAGTGTGCCAGCAAGCTCATTGGATCGCTCAGAGTCTTCATAAAGTCTTTTTAGAAATTGGGCCTCTAAAACCCGATCAGCCCGTTCCTCATTCCAATTCGCTACCTGAATACCAATAAAAACACCAACCACGACTATTAAGAAGTCCACAAAAACCGCAAACCAGTTTTGGTCTTTGACGTGTTGGGTGATGCGTCTGAGTAACATTCTTATCCTTATTCCTTGTTAACTTCCCCGAATTCACTATACCTACAGGCTTGGGCTTGTGCAATTTTTAACCAGTTGATATTTCTAGGATTTATCAGTCGATATTCCAGCTATCGAGCTCGCTTAAAGCAGTTGAGTGGAGGAGGTAGGTTACTTGGTGTTCAATGGATAATTGTCGGGTTAGTTTCAACATTTTTGAATTATTGTTGATAACAGACGCTTTATCGCCGTCATAATAGTCAGAAACATATCCCCACATATGCTGTAAGGCATTATTGATAAGTTTCGGGTTTGGTGATTGTCTTAGTAGTAAGGTTAATTCTAAGCAAAGCGCTTCAAAGAATTGTTTAGAGTTGTTCTTGGCAACTTCCTTGCCAATCCGTTTATAAGCGGCAATATCACGCGCCATGACTGAATATTTATGCTGCGCCCATAATTCTTGCGCGTTTTTAGGGAGAGGAATGCGACCCCATTCCAAGTGCTCATATTTCTTTTTTACGATTTGAAACTGCTGGTAAGGGCTATCAATAAAGGTATCAGGCCATTGATTAGGTTTAGCACGAAGGTTTACTGGGGATTTATCTTGATAACCACGTAGCTCCATTTCAGATTTTAGCAATTGATGTCTTTGTCGAACCGCCCAGCCATGTTGTAACCAACGAATGGTTTCTGGGTGGCGAGAATAGCCTTTCTTGTTGTTCTTTATAATCGAGACAATACCATGCAATTCGCGATGCTCGCCGAGTAAGCTTTGTCGGTTTAGGTAACCAGGATTAAGATCCCAAATGCGCATGGTTAAAAGTAATAATTCTTGTTAAGAAAAATTGTAGCTCATTTGGCTGTGAAAGCCAGTAATCATAAGGTTTTTAGAGGGAAAAGAATGGTTGCCTAGCATGTCGAAAAGTGGTTTAATGCGCGCCGAGATTGAGATAGCTATAAATTATTGATTTGTTGCTTCCTTCTCGATGAACTGTAACTTATTGATTTTCAATAAGATTACTTAAATAAAACACACACGAACCGTCACATTGGTCGGGGTGCAAATCGAAAGATTTGTCGGCTTAATGGGGTTTGTGGAGGCTTAACCCGAAATTCGGAGAAAAATTATGTCTAAAGTTAGTATGCGTGACATGCTACAAGCGGGTGTGCACTTCGGTCACAAAACTCGTTTCTGGAACCCTCAAATGCGTCCATACATTTTCGGCGCGCGTAACAAGGTTCACATCATCAACTTGGAGCAAACTGTTCCAATGTTCAACGATGCACTTAACTACTTAGGTAAAGTTGCGTCGAACAAAGGTAAAATTCTTTTTGTAGGCACTAAGCGTGCAGCTGGCAGCATTGTTAAAGAAGAAGCGACTCGTGCGGGTCAATACTTCGTAGACAAGCGTTGGTTAGGCGGCATGTTAACGAACTACAAAACTATCCGTGGTTCTATTAACCGTTTAAAAGATCTTGAAAAGCAAGCTGAAGATGGCACTTTCGAGCGTTTAACGAAGAAAGAAGCTTTAATGCGTTCTCGTGAAATGACTAAGTTAGAAGCTTCTATCGGTGGTATCAAGAACATGGGCGGTCTTCCAGACGTATTATTCGTTGTTGACGCTGATCACGAAAACATCGCTATCGCAGAAGCAAACAAAATGGGTATTCCAGTAGTAGCAGTAGTTGATACTAATACTAACCCTAAAGGCGTTGATTACATCATCCCAGGTAACGATGATGCAATCCGTGCGATTCGTTTGTACTGTGGCGCTGTTGCTGATGCTGTTCTTGACGGCAAGCAAGCTTCTGCTACTACAGCTGATTCTTCTGAAGAGTTTGTAGCTGCTGAGTAAATAACTTGCTGCAAAGCTCAATAGCTTTGTTGGATACTATGAAAATCTGCTCAATTACCTGTTAGGTAATCTCCGCTATTTTAATAGTATCCGCCGCGCTCTTGAGCTTTTCGCTGCGTTATTACGAGTGAGGCGAATAGGTACTTTCCCGTACCAAAAATGAATCTATTGAATTTCTGATGAATGGCTCAATATAGGGTTCTATGTTGAAAGACCATTGGTCAAACCGGAGAAAATATCATGGCTATTACAGCTGCATTAGTTAAAGAATTACGCGAGCGCACAGGCGTTGGCATGATGGAATGTAAAAAAGCATTGGTAGAAAGTAACGGTGATATCGAACTAGCTATCGATAACATGCGTAAATCTGGCCAAGCAAAGGCTGCTAAGAAAGCAGGTCGTGTTGCTGCTGAAGGTTCAGTATTAGTAAAAACTAACGGTAACACAGGCGTTTTAGTTGAAGTTAACTCTGAAACTGATTTCTTGGCGCGTGACGAAAATTTCGTAAACTTCAGTAACGCAGTTGCTGATTTAGCGTTAGAAAAAGGCATTGATGACGTAGCAGTATTAAACGATACGGTTATGGCTTCTGGCGAAACTGTTGAAACAACTCGTGCAAACTTAGTTGCTAAGATTGGCGAAAACATCACTGTACGTCGCGTTGTTAAAGTTGAGGGCGACGTTTTAGGTGGTTATATCCACGGCGGTCGTATCGGCGTTTTAGTTTCTATGAATGGCGGTACTGAAGATTTAGCAAAAGACGTTGCAATGCACGTTGCTGCTGCTAATCCTCAGTTCAACAAAGCTGACGAAGTGTCGCAAGACGTTTTAGATAAAGAAAAAGAAATCTTCACTGCTCAAGCGTTAGAATCAGGTAAGCCTGCTGAAATCGTTGAGAAAATGATTGGCGGTCGTATCCGTAAGTTCGTTGGTGAAATTACTTTAGAAGGTCAAAACTTCGTTAAAGATCCTTCAACGACTGTAGGCGCTTTAGTTAAAGCTGCTGGCGCAGACGTTGTATCATTCACTCGTTTTGAAGTGGGTGAAGGTATCGAGAAAGCTGAAGACGACTTCGCTGCAGAAGTTGCTGCTCAAATGGGTGCTTAATTAAGTATCGATTGAAGTTCTTCTAGTAAAATTGAAAAGCCGCTTCTCTTATAAAGAGCAGCGGCTTTTTTGTGTCTGTAGTTTATATATCCCAGAGGCCTTTGTTATCAGCGTGTCGTATAGTTAGTCCTGTAAAATAAGCTGCGAAAATAAAAGAGATTACCCAACGGTTTTCAACATCCGCATATAATAAAACTATCCCAATAATTAAAAACGTAATTTCAGTAGTTACAAGAGCAACTCTAGTTCGAATTCCAAAGAGCATATATCTAATTAACCATGGCTGCTCTTTCCATTTTTCTGATTGTTTATCGATCACATTAATTTCCTCTGTTAGTTTTGATACATCAGTTTCAAATACAGAGGCGAGGCTTTTTAAAGTTTCAAGGCTGGCACTTTGACCGCTTTCAACTCGCTGAATGGTTCTAATACTTAAACCGCTCATGGTTGCTAGTTGTTCTTGTGACCAATTGTTTTTCTGTCTTAATCGTTTAACTATCATTGTTATTAGGTCTCAACACTCTGTGAGGAAATCATGCCTCGATTGTAGCATTGGCGGTGACGAAAATGACCTGACAATCGGGCGACAGTGCAGATAAAACTGTTAAATACCCCCATTAGTGTGCACAAATAAGGTGATAATCGATAAGAATCGTCATTCGTGCAGGACTAGTCCTATGCTATATTTTTGTCATGGATTTAAGAATTGAAAAAACGCTAGATTATATTGAGTGTCATCTTGGTGAGCTTTTAGATTTGGCTAATTTAGCTGACGTTGCGGGCATGTCGCCTTCAAATTTCCATAAGGTGTTTAAAAAGCAAACATCCTATACGCCGTTTCAATTTGTTGAAAAGCTGAGGGTGACCAAAGCTCATAATCTACTGATGGAAGGTGACCTCTTAGTCAGTGATTTATCCGATATGTTGGGTTATAAGGACTACGAAACCTTTTCACGGGTATTTAAGAAGCATTATCTATTGTCCCCTGATGACTTCAAGGCGATCGCCAACCATATTAAAGCTCAAATTCATGCTAATGGAGCTGGTGACTTTATTATCGCAACGGTCGATTCCGAAACCTTTTCATCAGGGAACCCGGCGCAACAGCTTTTACAGCTTGCTCAAGAAAAAAACGTTGCCATCAAAGAGCTAGAGGAGGCAAAAATCTTCACTATTTCCCAAGAAGATGATGTCGTTCATAGTGAAATAAGAATAAAAAATAAATTTAACGTCAGAGATAATTCCAAAGTTTGGCAAACTATCTTGCAGGATATTTCCAATGAATCTTAATAACCTATTACTAGCCGCTGGTTTGTTGGTTGGTGTGGCTTATCCTCTGTACGCTATGTTTGAAGGGCATAAAGTTCGTGTTTTTTTGGAAGAATCACCGAACCAACTAACACGTGTATTACTACAAAGCATAGTACTGCTGTTATCGTCTTTGACCATAGTGTTAGTCGCTATGAATTACGCTGAGAATTCAATCAATATTATTGGACTTGAGTTTGTTAATTCTCCATGGAAACTGGCGATATTAGTGGCGATTCCGTTTTTGAGTGTTTGGTTGCTAGGAAAAATTTCATTAACCGAAGAAAGCGCAAAACAGTTAGAGGAAAAATTATTAGACGTTAGTTACCTAATGCCTAAAACCAAACCTGAATATCGAGTAGGTTTAATAACCGCTGTGGTTGCTGGAGTTGCTGAAGAGGTTGTTTTTAGAGGGTTTTTATATGAATTACTAGTGCAATATATTTCCGTCATCTTTTCTATATTGATAGTCAATGTTTTATTCGCATTGGCCCATATTGGAACTAAATTTAAAAATTTCGTCAGTTCATTCATTTTAGGATTGATATGGTCAGTAACCTATTATTTTACGGAATCCTTATGGCTACCAATCGCAACTCATATGCTGATTGATATATATTCAATCACCTTGGGTTATAAGGTATATAGAAAGTTATCTTAACGATTAATGGCTTTGGAAGTAGTAATAAACGCTGTTGGGTCTTCAATTAGCTTAAGCTGCTCTTCAGAGGGTAAACAGTTGGGATTGGCATATTGCAATAGTTCCTTATCGTTATCGCAAAACAGAATATCAAGCGATAAGCGGTCTAAGCCATAAATCCCACGATGGATCATTTTCCCTGAAAAGATGAGTAAGTCGCCAGCTTTTAATTCAATGACTTTACCAGTGGATAGGTCATGATGGCTCTTCTTGCCATTTTGCTCTAAGCGAACGTCTAATTCTTCCTGAGTATCCCAATTCTTGTGGGAACCAGTTACCAATTCAATCCCTGGTTCATCTTTAAGCGCAATTCTAAAGTGTAGCGCTTGCGAACCCGATAACGCTGCTTTTTGCTGTTCAAGATCTAAATCGTATTGGATATCCCGATGCCAATAATTCTTTTGTTCAGGATTAACTGGATCAAAGAACAACTGAGTATTCATAAAGGCGGGATCTGTAGGGATGATGGAGTAAACCTGTTCCATCAATTGATTCGAGCCAATAAACTGGAATAGGACGTTTCTTTGTTCCTCGTTTAGATGTTCTTTACCTGTGAGATATGCTGAATTTATAGCTTTGGATTGGTAAAAGTCTTTATTAGCTTCAATCCAAGAGTGATGGAAAGACTCAATGGCAGTTCTTAAATCATTTATTTGATTTTTGACTAGAAACCCCTGCTTTTTTATAAAACCATTCTTTAAAAAGAAGTTGTTCATATTAAGATTTTAAAATTCACTTTTCTCTAATCATCCAAACGAATCATGCTAAGGAACTCTCCTTCACTTTTAGCAACGATGTCTTCATTCAATGTATCTCGATTAGAACGAAAAATATAACCTCCTGAATGTCTGAGATAAAAGTATCCATTGTCGTCAGCGGCAATTAAATATGATTGTTTGCCTTTCCACCAGGAGGCTTGAAATGGCCTTCTATCTTCTTCCCGTAAAAGGCAAGCTAATTTAATAACTTCACCATTGAATTCTATGGTGCGTTTAAAACCTAGATTTTTAATGGCATTCAATAATTGCTTAGGATCCATAACAGTTTTTTTAAATAACTTAATTCAATTTAATTCAATTCAATTGAATTTAATTGTATCAGCTAAATTTTGACGCTTAAAGCTGAGGAGTCATTCCCTTAAAATTAGCTGTGCGAGGAAAAGTTATTGCTAAATTGGCGTGGATAGCCCAATTTAGCAAAGACGAAACAAGAAAAACATTACGGAGCTTATTAGAAAAAATTGATTACCTGATTAACTCTGGCATATATAATTGCCCCAATTCCCTAACCAAACTATAATCTCTCCAATCAAACCATAAGGAGCCATCATGCCTGAACTTGCCTATCAACGAATTCTTTTAAAACTTAGTGGTGAAGCGCTACAGGGCGAGCAGTCGTTTGGTATCGATCCAGCTATTTTGCAACAAATGGCGGATGAGATTAAAGAAATCACGGCTATGGGCGTTGAAGTTGGCGTGGTGATTGGTGGCGGTAATATTTACCGTGGTCAGGCTTTGTCGGAAGCGGGTATGAATCGCGTTACTGGCGACCATATGGGGATGTTGGCCACCGTGATGAATTCATTGGCCTTGCAGGACTCATTAGAGCGTAATGATGTGCCGGTAAAGGTTTTATCAGCCATGCCGATTGATGGAGTTTGCGAAGGTTTTTCGCGTCGTGGCGCTATAAATACTTTAGAGAAGGGCAAAGTAGTGATTTTCTGTGCGGGTACGGGCAATCCATTCTTTACCACCGATACCGCGGCTTGTTTGCGTGGGATTGAGATTGAAGCAGATTTAATCTTAAAAGCGACTAAGGTTGATGGCGTTTATAACGCTGATCCAGCAAAAGATCCGAATGCTGTGAAATATGACCAATTAAGCTATAAAGAAGCGTTGGATAAAGAGTTGGCGGTAATGGATTTAACCGCCTTCCACCTAGCTCGTGACCATAACAAATACCTGCGAGTCTTTAATATGACTAAAAAGGGCGCTCTGCAGAACGTAATAGCGGGTCAGCCGGAAGGTACGCTGGTTCATCCATAGATTTATCAGTAGTTTAGCAAGCTTTAATAAATCATTATTTTACTTAGAATTTAGCCCGTTTTAGGGCATAATATGCGGCTTGCGAGGGCGATTAAACTTGTCCGCAAAATGAATTAGAAAGAATTTAGGAGTTTGAAGTGATAAACGAGATTCATCAAGATGCTAACGAGCGTATGGATAAAAGCCTTGAGTCCTTAAAAACGGCTTTGACTAAAATTCGTACCGGCCGCGCGCACCCAAGTTTATTAGAGCATTTAATGGTGCCTTATTACGGTGCTGACACTCCTATTTCTCAGGTGGCGAGTATTTCAGTACAAGAAGGGCGTACTTTGGTATTGCAGATTTTCGATAAAGGCGCGATTGAAGCGACTGAAAAAGCAATTCTAAAGTCTGACTTAGGCCTAACACCAAATGTTGCTGGCCAAGTAATCCGCATCACCTTGCCACCTTTAAACGAAGAGCGTCGTCGTGAACTAACGAAGGTTGTTGGCGGCGAAGCGGAGAATGCTAAAGTCGCTATCCGTAATATTCGTCGTGATGCTAACTCGACGCTTAAAGAGTTAGAGAAAGAAAAAGAAATTTCTGAAGACGAGTTACGCGCTGCTGAGTCGAATATCCAAACTTTAACCGACGATATGATTGTTAAAGTTGATGCGATGGCGGCGGAGAAGGAAAAAGAGTTAATGGAAATCTAATTTAAGCGAATTTTGTTCGCTATGGCTTTGTTACAGTCTTTACTCAAATGCTCATTTACCATAGTAAACTGCGCGTTTTCATTAAAGCCTTTGCCGCGCCCTAGCTTTCCAAATTCACTTAAAAAGACTAAATAATGACGCCGCGTGGATTCGCGGCTTTATTGTATTTATAAGATATTAAATCATGAACGAAGCTAAACCTTACATTCCAGAGAATCTACAGCACATTGCTATCATTATGGATGGCAATGGTCGCTGGGCTCAGAAACGTGGTAAGAAACGGGTTATGGGTCATAAAGCTGGCATGGAACGTGCTCGTGAAATGGCGGAATATTGTGGTGAGCAAGGTATTCAGGTTTTAACCTTGTTTGCCTTTTCCAGTGAGAATTGGAAGCGACCGCAAGATGAAGTTAGTTTTTTGATGGATTTATTCGCCACTAGCTTGAAAAATGAATCCAAAAAACTGCATAAGAATAATGTAAAATTGACCATTATTGGCGATAAGTCCGGTTTCGATAAGCGCTTACAAAAAGCGATTGATAAAGCTGAAGACTTAACTAAAGATAATGATGGTTTGTTGCTGCAAATTGCAGCGAACTATGGTGGTCGCTGGGATATTGCTCAAGCGGCAAGCAGGTTGGCCCAAGCGGGTATTACGGAAATAACTGAAGCGTTACTGTCAGAACAATTGGTCACCGCCAATATTGTTGAGCCGGACTTAATGATTCGTACTGGTGGTGAGCAGCGAATTAGTAACTTTCTAATCTGGCAAACCGCTTATTCGGAGCTGTATTTCAGCGAAGCCTTATGGCCAGATTTTGATAGCGCAGAATTACAAAAAGCCATTGATGATTTTGCCAAGCGTCAAAGACGTTTCGGCAAAACAGGCGAACAAATCAGCTAGTTTATTTGGAATCAGAGGAAGGATATATCAATGTTAAAACAGAGAATAATTACCGCATTAATATTATTGCCATTGGCAATTGTTCTGTTGTTCTATCCCTCTTTGCAAAACTTTTCACTAATCTTAATTCCAGTTTTTGGATTGCTGGCATGGGAATGGTCTGGATTATTAGAGTCTAAAAATACCATTGTTAAGTATGGTTTTATTGCGGCATCTTTAGCGATTATTGGTTTTTTCTGGTATCAATTATTTGAAATGGGCTTTTTTGATAGCCCTAATCATATTTTTATTCAGAAAGCTGGTATTGGTTTAATAAATATTTACCCTTTCAAAGCGCTAATGGTAGCCGCTTTAGTTTGGGTATTGGCCTTTGTATTAGTCTTAATGTTCCCCAAAGGCACCAAATTGTGGACCCGCGGCGCGGCCCTTAGAATGTTATTCGGTTGGGTTATGTTAGCGGCAGCATGGTTAGCGGTTGTTATGATACGTTCTAGCCAATACGAAACGGATGCAAACTACGGTGGCTTTATGCTGTTGCTGATGTTCCTGATTATTTGGGGCGCTGATGTTGGAGCCTATTTTGCTGGCAAAACTATGGGTAAACACAAGCTTTCGCCAATAGTGAGCCCGAATAAGACATGGGAAGGATTCTTTGGTGGCTTGGTGACTTCGTTGGTTGTAGCTTATGGTTTAGCGACTTATATGGGTATGCCATTATCATTAAAATACTTCATCCCATTTGTATTAATACTAGGAATTGTTTCTGTTATTGGTGATTTATTTGTATCCATGCTCAAGCGTCAAGCTAGCGTAAAAGATACCAGTAATATTTTACCAGGCCATGGCGGTATTTTAGACCGTTTAGACAGTACACTTTCAGTAGCACCATTTTTCGTTATTTTAATGCTTTGGCTTAAAGGCGGTTTCTAAACTGTATGTCTGAGCAAAAAGAACAAATTACGGTACTTGGCGCTACGGGTTCTATTGGCGTTAATACCTTAGACGTTATTGCTCGTCACCCTGATAAATATCAAGTTTTTGCCTTAACCGCGCATCGAAACTTACAGTTGTTAAAAGAACAATGTTTACGATTTAAACCCCGTTTTGCAGTAATTACAGATCAGCAAAAAGCAGAGCTATTAAAAGAAGTTCTTTCAAGCCACAAAATAGAAACGCAAGTATTGTCATCTATCGAAGATTTGACGATGGTAGCAAGCCATTCAGACGTTGATACCGTAATGGCTGCTATCGTTGGAGCTGCAGGGTTATTACCAACTCTGGCTGCGGTTAAAGCTAGCAAAAAAGTCTTACTTGCTAATAAAGAAGCTTTAGTCATGTCTGGCTCAATATTTATGCAAGCGGTGGAAGATTCTGGCGCGACTTTGCTGCCGATCGATAGCGAGCATAATGCCATTTTTCAGTCCTTACCTGAGCATTTTGTTTCGGGTGGAATCCAATCATGCGGTATTGAGAATATTGTTTTGACCGGTTCTGGCGGACCATTCTTAAATAAACCGCTAGAAGAGTTTGCTTCTATCACACCAGATGAAGCTTGCGCTCACCCGAATTGGGATATGGGTCGCAAGATTTCGGTAGACTCTGCAACTATGATGAATAAAGGCTTGGAGCTTATCGAAGCTTGCTGGATGTTTGCAGTAAAACCTGCTGATATTGAGATTGTGCTACATCCTCAAAGTATTATTCATTCGATGGTTCGCTATAAAGATGGTTCGGTAATTTCGCAGATGGGTAATCCTGATATGCGTACACCGATTGCACATGCGCTTGCATTCCCTGAACGAATAGATGCGGGCGTTGCGCCTTTAGACTTTATGCAGATCAGTCAATTGACCTTTGATAAGCCCTGTTTTGAACGGTATCCCTGCTTGAAGTTGGCGATTGATGCGATTGGGGAAGGTGGAAACATGCCAGCGACTTTGAATGCCGCCAATGAAATAGCAGTTGATGCTTTTCTAAATGAACAAATTGGCTTTGCACAAATCGCAGAAGTGATTCAGCAAGTGTTAAGCCAAACGAGTTATGCTGAAGTGGCAGATTTAGAGGCTGTTTTAGCGGCAGATTCAAATGCTCGTCAAATGGCGCAGCAGGTTTTAAATGACATTAAATTATATAAGAGATAAACATTGAGCTTTTTCTATAGCATTTTCGGCTTATTAATTCTTTTAGGCATTCTTGTGACAATCCATGAGTGGGGGCACTATTGGGTTGCTAAAAAGTTAGGAGTTAAAGCTTTACGTTTTTCAGTGGGTTTTGGTAAGCCTTTTTGGAGTAAATTCAATCGAGCTGGAACTGAATTTGCAATAGCCCCTATACCATTAGGCGGATACGTTAAATTTGTTGATGAGCGAGAAGGTGACGTAGCGCCAGAAGAACTACCCTATGCTTTTAACCGAGCACCTGTTTGGAAACGCATTTTGATTGTCTTGGCAGGGCCCATGGCAAATTTCCTGTTGGCTATTTTGCTCTATGCCGGTGTTTACATGCTGGGAATAGCAGTGAGTAAACCCTTTGTTTCTGAAGTGAAGCAAGGAACAGTAGCTGCTCAATCAGGATTTAAGGAAAACAGTGAGATTCTGTCAGTAAATGGTGTTCCTGTTAAGCGGTTAGAGGATTTTGTTTTTGCTTTAGTTGATGAAATTGGTAACCAAGAAAAAGTGGCCATTGAAGTTCGACCGATAAATCAAGCTAAAGAAACCATTTATCTTGATGTCCAAAACTGGAAAGAGCCAGATGAAGGAACTGTTTTTGATAGTTTAGGTTTGGAGTTCGGTCAATATAAACTTAATCCAATTGTAGGGCATGTGAGTCAAGGCTCAGCTGCCGAACAAGCGGGTATTAGAGTTGACGATAGAATTGTCAAAATTAATGGGCAAGAAATACCTTTTTGGAGAGATATCTCTCAGGCCCTTAGCGGAACGGTGGATTCAGAAACGCAAATTACTGTTGAGCGCGATGGTTATACCATTGAATTAATCGCAAAACCGACAAAAAAGGAAGATGACTTTAGTAATCAAGGTATTTTAGGCGTTGGTGTTAAGGATGCTTATGTAGGGTTCAATACAATCCAATATGGTTTTTTCGAGTCTTTGCAAAAGGGTACTGAGCAAACTTGGGTGATGGTTGAGCGTATTGTTAGCTTTTTAGGAAAATTAGTCACTGGAAAGCTATCGGTTAAAAACCTTGGTGGGCCTGTCGGAATAGCTCAAGGAGCAGGGCAAATGGTACAGGCAGGAATGGTTGCATTCTTGCTTTATCTCGCTATGATAAGCGTCAATCTGGGATTCGTGAATTTACTACCTATTCCTATGCTTGATGGCGGTCATTTAATGTACTATTTGGCCGAATTAGTGCGTGGAAAGCCAGTTTCTGAAAAAATTATGGAACTTGGTATGCGGATAGGCATCATATTACTGCTGACAATCATGGCGATTGCGCTATATAACGACATAATTCGAACTATTTAGAGTATTTAATTAATGCGCTTGATAACAAAAACACTAACAGCTTTAGCTATCTCTCTGGCCGTAGCAAAAACTCATGCCATAGAACCATTTGTAGTAGAAGACATTAAAGTAGAAGGCTTGCAACGTGTAGAGCTGGGAACTTTCTTTACAGCTTTACCCATTCGTGTTGGCGAAACGGTAGATGATGCCCGTGTGCCTAACATTATTAGAGCACTTTATAAAACCGGAAACTTTGACTTTGTTAAGTTGGAGAAAGAAGGGACTACCTTAAAAGTGGTGGTTGCTGAGCGACCAACAATTGCTAACATTATTTTAACGGGTAATAAAATTTTAAAAACCGAGCAATTACTTGAAGGTATGCGAGATTCTGGCATTTCTAAAGGTGAGGTTCTTGATAGTTTCGTTTTAGATAAAATGGAACAGGCAGTAAGAGGTCAATATTTTTCTAACGGACATTATCATCTAGAAATTGATCGAAAACTTCGTCAACTTTCTAGAAATAGAGTTCAATTAGTTATTAAAGTTAAAGAAGGTGAAACGGCAAAGATAAAATCAATAAATATTGTTGGAAACAAAATATTTAATGAAGAAGAGTTGCTGGATCAGTTTGAGTCAACCAGTGGTGGTTTATTTTCTTTTATATCTTCAGACAATAAGTATTCATCAAATACTTTAGAAGCAGATATTGAAACTCTAGAATCATTTTATCGTGACAGAGGCTACTTAAAGTTTAAAGTTGATAAGACTCTTGTTTCTCTTAGTGAAAACAAAGAAGAAGTTTATATTACTTTGAATGTTACCGAAGGTGATGTATTTAAAGTTAAAGATGTTAACTTTATTGGTGAGTTGGTCTATGAGCAAACATTATATGAACAGCTTTTTCCTCTAAAAGAGGGCGATAATTATTCGCAAGCCTTAGTTACTTTTAACGAAGAACAGTTTAAGAATTTGCTTGGGTTGGAAGGTTTTACTTTCGCAGAAATTAATACTTATCCTGAGGTTTTGGACGAGACTAATGAAGTTAACTTGAATGTCATCGTGCAGCCAGGTGAAAGATTTTATGCTAAAAACATCCAATTTACTGGTAATCAAAATACAGATGATTATGTCTTTAGGCGCGAAGTGAGATTGCAAGAAGGTACACCGCTTTCCTCTTCATTAGTCGAAAGATCTAAGCAACGAATTCAGCAGTTGCCTTATGTTGAAGAAGTAGATGTAGATGTAAAGAAAAGCCCTCAACCAGGTGAAGCAGATGTTGTGTTTGATATAAAAGAACGGAACTCTTCTGAAGCTACGTTAAGTTTAGGCTACAATGACTTTTACGGATTACAATTGCAAGGCGGAATCACTAATCGAAACTTTTTAGGTGAGGGCAAAACTATAGGTATTAATTTAAATACTAATAAAGCTATCACTAATTTGAATTTAAGTTATTCCGATCCTTATTTTTTCCAAGATATCATTGGCTTTAGTACAAACCTTAGATACAGCAAAACAGATTTTTCTGAATTTTTTCAAGTGGGAAGAAGCTTAGATACTTTGAGTTTAGGTGCTGGCTTATACTATCCTGTTACTGAAAGCTCAAATATTAGCTTTGGTTTAACTTATCAAGATAATACCTTGAACGCACCAGTGCAAAACGGTCTTCAAGATCAAAGAGTTATTGATTTCTTTAATACTCTGGGCGCAGATGCAAGAATTGAAAATACTGTCGATTTTGAAGTCTTAAGTGCAAATTTGGGATATCAGATTAATACTTTAAATAGGTTCGTGTTCCCTACTAACGGTTATAGTCATAATATAGGTTTGGAAGTGGCAACTCCAGCTGGCGATGTTGAGTACTATAAATTCAATTATGACTACAAGCATTACTTCCCAATAAATGATGACTGGATTTTCTTATTGAGAGGTAATTTTGGTTACGGTCAGGGTTTAGGTGATACGGATCGACTGCCGTACTTTGTTAATTATTATGCTGGAGGCGCAACTTCTATACGAGGTTTTGAAACCAATACTATTGGTCCAAAGAGTATTCAGCGTCAGTTGTCGTCGATACCAGCTGGCACTCCGATTCCAGGTATACCGGGTACTGGAGTTATTTTACCTCCCTCGCAAGATCAATTGTTTGTAAATAATCGATTCTCGGTTGGCGGAAATGCTAAGGCATTTGCTTCATTCGAGTTTATTTTCCCAACGCCATTTGCAGAAGGTAATCGCAATGTTAGAACCAGTGCATTTATAGATGTTGGTAATGTTTGGGATACCGAATTTGATCCATCACGTTTTGATGGTTTAACGTTAATTAATGATGATATGGACACTATTCCAGACTATAGTGAGCCATCTGCATACCGTGGTTCTTATGGCATATCTTTACAATGGTGGTCACCTTTTGCCCCATTGCAATTTAGTCTATCAAGAACCTTTAAATCACAAGAGTTTGACGATACCAAAACTTTTACCTTTACTATTGGTCAAACATTTTAATTAGTTTATTGTTATTAGGAGTTTTATTTTGAAAAAGTTACTGTTAGTTTTAGCCACTTTAGTGAGCATGACAACTTATTCCACTATGGCTGAAGCACGTATTGCAACGGTTAATACTGCGCTTGTACAGGCTAAAGCACCGCAAAACGACTCTATCGGTCAACGTTTAAAGTCTCAATTTTCTGGCCGTCAAAATGAAATTAAGCGCCTTGCAGAAAATATCGAAAAAGATAAAGAGAGTTTAAGCAAAAATGCTGCAACTATGTCTGACACTCAATTGACCAATTCGCGTCGTCAAATTGAAAAGAAAATTGCTGACATCCAATTAATGCAAAAAAATGCTAAAGATGATTTTGAGAAAGCACGTCGTGACGAAGTGATTAAGCTTAATACTCAAATCAAAAAAGCCATTGATGCAGTCGCTATTCGTAGCGGCTTCAACTTAGTTATAGAAAAACAAGCTGCTATTTTTACGGATGTAACTGTCCCAGATTTAACTGAGCAAGTTATTGCTGAGCTTAAAAAATAGATAGGACAGTTTTGAAGAAAACACTTCAAGACATAGCGTCTCAGTTAGATGCTGAGCTATTAGGCGAACCGCAGTGCGAAATCACTGCGGTTTTGCCGTTAGATAGAGCGAATGATTCAAGCATAAGCTTTATCAATGATGTTAAGTATTTAGAGCAGCTTAACAACTGCAAAGCAGGGGCTTTAATCATTAAACCTGCTTATAAGGAATCTATTCCTCAAGCTTATTTGGGCTCTTTGCTAGTTGTTGATGACCCGTATTTAGCTTTCGCCAAAGTCTCACAGTTATTAGATCCAAGTCCTATCCCTAATGCCACTATTAGTGAAAAAGCCAGTATTTCGAAGAATGCCTCTATTGGTAATAACGTATTTATCGGCGATTTTGTGAGTATAGGTGATAATGTCTCTATAGCCGATAACACTATTATTGAGGCTGGCACCGTTATTGCCGAGAAGTGTCGAATAGGCGAAAATTGCCGAGTGTACTCCAATGTTAGCATTTATCATGGCGTAGAAATTGGTGATAACTGTATAATCCATGCTAACGCTGTAATTGGCAGTGATGGATTTGGTTATGCCAACGATAACGGCACTTGGGTTAAAATTCCGCAAGTAGGTAGCGTCGTTATTGGCAACAATGTAGAGATTGGTGCTCATACTGCAATAGATAGGGGAGCGTTAGACAATACTGTTATTGCTGATGGCGTTATTTTAGATAATCATATACATATTGCTCATAACGTTCATATCGGTGAAAATACAGCTATTGCAGGTTGCACAGCGGTGGCGGGTAGTACAAAAGTTGGTGCTAATTGCACTATCGCAGGCAGAGTGAGTATTATAGGTCACCTCGATATTTGTGATGGAGTACACCTAACAGCATGTACATTCGTCAATAAATCAATAAGCCAACCTGGTGCCTATTCTTCAGCGACCACTTTCCAAACTAATAAAAATTGGCAAAAAAGTGCTGTCCGTTTTAGACAATTGGATGATATGTGGCGTAAGCTGAAAACCTTAAGTAAAGAAATTAAAGAACTTAAACATAAAGACATTGGAAATAAAGAGAAATAACATGACTACTGAAAGCGCAGTAATGAACTCGATGGATATATATGAAGTGATGAAACATTTGCCACATCGCTATCCCTTTCTATTGATTGATCGGGTAATTGATTACACGCCTGGTGAAAGTTTGACTGCTATCAAAAATGTTACTGTTAATGAACCATTCTTCCCAGGTCACTTCCCGCATCGTCCGGTATTTCCTGGTGTATTAATGTTGGAAGCACTAGCTCAAGCCACAGGCATATTATCTTTCAAAACTACTCAAGATGTACCGACTGAAGATACGCTATATTATTTTGCAGGTATTGATAAAGCTCGTTTTAAGAAGCCTGTAGAACCAGGCGATCAATTAGTGATGACTGTTAAACTGTTGAAACGCAAAAGAAATTTATGGCGTTTTGAAGCTGAGGCAAGAGTTGACGGCAAGGTAGTTTGTACTGCAGAATTAATGTGTGCTAAATCAGAAGTTTAATTAGGAATTAAAATTATGATTCACCCAACTGCGATTATCCATGATTCTGCGACTATTGCTGATGATGTATCCATTGGACCCTATTCTATTATAGGGAAAGAGGTTGTTATTGGTGCTGGCACTGTAGTTGGACCGCATGTGGTGGTTGGTGACTATACGGAAATAGGTAAAAATAATCGATTTTTCCAGTTTTCATCAATTGGTGAAGAAAACCAAGATAAAAAGTATGCTGGAGAACCAACCAAGACCATTATTGGCGATGGTAATGTTTTTCGGGAATGCTGCACGGTGCATAGAGGCACCACACAAGATAAGTCTGAAACTCGAATTGGTAATAATGGTTGGTTTATGGCTTATACCCACATTGCTCATGATTGTATCTTAGGCGATCACATTATTATGTCGAATAACGCTACTTTAGCGGGTCATGTGGAAGTCGGTGACCATGTTATTTTGTCCGGGTTTGCCAAAGTTCATCAGTTTTGCAAAATTGGAGCTCATGCTTTTGTGGGTATGGATTGTGCAATCTCAAAAGACATTCCGCCTTTCATCTTAGTGGCAGAGAATTCTCCCTATGGCCTTAACAGCGAAGGACTTAAACGCCGTGGTTTTTCGCCAGAAGCGATTAGCGATCTAAAAAAAGCCTATCGAGCGATTTATCGCAAGTCATTAAAAATCGATGAAGCAATTGAAGAGTTATCTGAATTAACTGACGATAGTGTGAACGACCTTATTAACTTCCTAAAAGGTGCCAACCGAGGCATTCTTAGATAGGTTTAAAAAAGAAACAAAAAAAGCTATGCAGAAAGCTTATCAATTAAAACGAATTGCCATTGTCGCCGGAGAATCCTCCGGCGATATTTTAGGTGCTGGTTTAATTCGAAAATTTAAAGAGAAATATCCTTGGCTTAAAGTTGAAGGAATTGGTGGCCCTTTGATGCAGGAAGCGGGTTGTGATTCGCTGTATCCCATGGAGCGCTTATCTGTAATGGGTATAGTGCCGATTTTGAAGCGTCTTCCTGAATTGCTTAAGATTCGAAAATCCTTAGTGGCTCGATGGAAACAATCGCCACCAGATTTGTTTATTGGAATTGATGCTCCTGAGTTTAATATTGGCCTTGCTAAAAAGCTAAAAGCCGTCGATATAAAAACCGTTCATTATGTTAGCCCATCGGTTTGGGCATGGCGACCGAAGCGTATTTTTAAAATTAAAAAGGCTGTCGATTTAATGCTCTGCTTATTTCCATTCGAGCAAGCTATTTATCAAAAACATGCGATTGATAATTTTTGTGTGGGACATCCGCTTGCAGATGAAATTCCTTTGCAGTCGGATAAAGTAGAAGCTAGAAGTACTCTTAATTTGGAGCTGGATGCGAAATATTTGTGTGTTATGCCAGGATCTCGTGGAAGTGAACTAAAGTATTTAAGCCAAGATTTTTTAAAAGCGGTGAAGTTGGTTCACCAGTTCTATCCTGATGTTAAGTTTATTGCTCCAATGGCAAATACCTCACGTCGAGAACAGTTTGAGAATGAATTAAAACAAGTGGACGGCTTACCGCCGATTAAGATTATTGACGGTCAATCACGCCAAGTTATGACAGCCTCAGACATTATTTTGATGGCTTCGGGAACGGCTACATTAGAAGCAATGCTTATAAAAAGGCCGATGGTAGTGGCTTACAAAGTTGGAGGTTTGAGTTATCGAATTTTCAAAAAACTACTAATTATAGATACTTTTGCAATTCCTAATTTATTGTCAGGAAAAACTTTAGTACCAGAAGCAATGCAAGAAGAGTGTACGCCAGATGCTTTATTCAGTGAGATTCGAGCATGGTTTGATGCACCAGATTCACGTTGGCAAGAAACGGAAACTGTATTTATGGATTGGCATAACAAGTTAAGAAAAGATGCCGATCAATATGCAGCTGATTCGATTGCTAACTGGTATGCGCAACAAAATGTAAAACCAAATGCTTGATCGGAGTCAACATATATATATTGCAGGTGCTGATGAGGTTGGGCGCGGGCCTTTGGCTGGTCCAGTAGTTGCCGCGGCAGTGATACTAGATCCTAATAACCCCATCGAAGGACTAGCAGACTCAAAAAAGCTTTCTAAAATTAAACGAGAACAATTGTCTTTAGAGATTAAAGAAAAAGCTTTGGCCTGGTCTATTGCTAGAGCTGAAATTGAAGAAATTGATAAAATTAATATCCTGCAAGCTAGTCTTTTGGCAATGAAACGCGCTGTTGAAAGCCTTTCAACTCTTCCGACATTAGCATTGATAGATGGCAATAAATTGCCGGATTTGGCCATGGAAATGGAGGCCATTGTAAAAGGAGACTCTAAAGAAGCATGCATCAGCGCAGCATCGATTATAGCTAAGGTAGCTCGAGATAATGAAATGATAGAGATGGATAAGCTATACCCTGGCTATGGTTTTGCCAAACACAAAGGTTATCCAACTAAACAGCACCGAGAAGCTATTCAAAATTTAGGGATTACGCCAATACACCGTCGTTCTTATGCCCCTGTTCAAAAATTGCTCTTCTAGCCAAGTTAGAACGCCCTTGACCTAAGAATCTGTATTTAAAAGCTGAAAAGTTTTTCATCTGCTCTTATAATCATTTGTAGCAGAAAAATAATTATTACCAGTAAACATAAGGCTTTATGAATCCAAGTTTTGTTCATCTGAAAATTCACACTGAATACTCTATGGTAGATGGTTTAGTGCGTGTTAAGCCTTTAATTAAAAATTGTGTCGAGCAAGGCCATGCGGCTATAGCAATGACCGATCAGATGAACATGTGTGGCCTGGTTAAATTTTATTCCGGAACTATAGCTTCTGGGGTTAAGCCTATCGTTGGCGCAGATTTACTGATTCAGTATCTCGAGCAAGAAGATGAATATTTTAGGATCACTGCGCTTTGCATGGATGAGCAAGGTTATTTGAACCTCAAAGAGTTGATTTCTAAAGCCTACCTAACTAATCAACACCGAGGATTACCGTTAGTTAAAAAAGAGTGGTTACCACAGCATAACCAAGGGCTAATCATTCTTTCAGGAGCGCGGGAAGGGGATGTTGGTAAAGCACTATTAGCTGCAAATTTGGATGCGGCAGCGGAAAGCTTGGGATTCTGGAATCATCATTTTAAAGACCGTTTTTATTTAGAATTACAAAGAACAGGGCGCCCACAAGAAAATGAATATATTCACCAAGTTATTGGAATTGCTCAAGGCTCTAACACGCCGGTAGTCGCTACTAATGATGTGCGCTTTTTAGACTCTAGTGATTTCGGTGCTCATGAAGCTAGGGTTTGCATTAATCAGGGACGTGTTCTAGGCGATCCGCGTAGGCCAAGAGATTATTCTAATCAACAGTACTTAAGAAGTGCTGAGGAAATGATTGAGTTATTCTCAGACATTCCTGAGGCCATTGAAAACACTGTTGAGATTGCTAAGCGGTGTAATCTTGATTTGATGCTCGGTAAATACTTTTTACCAGACTTCCCGATTCCAGATGGCATGACTATAGATGAATTCTTTGCTGAAGAGTCGCGTAAAGGGTTAGAAAATCGTCTTGATCATTTATACGACAGGAGCGCAGATAATTTTTCGGAAATTCGTAAGCCATACGATGAGCGTCTTCAAATTGAATTAGACGTTATTAATCAAATGGGTTTTCCTGGTTATTTTTTAATTGTTGCTGACTTTATTCAATGGTCAAAAAACAACGGTGTTCCGGTTGGTCCTGGTCGTGGTTCTGGTGCTGGCTCCCTGATTGCTTATGCTTTGGATATCACTGATCTCGACCCATTAGAATATGATCTTCTTTTTGAGCGATTCTTAAATCCAGAGCGGGTTTCGATGCCAGATTTCGATGTTGATTTCTGTATGGAAGGGCGCGATAAAGTTATTGATTATGTGGCGCAAACCTATGGTCGTAATAGTGTATCTCAGATCATCACTTTTGGTACTATGGCCGCTAAAGCGGTGATTCGCGATGTTGGTCGTGTTTTAAGTCAGCCATATGGCTTTGTTGATAAGTTGGCAAAACTTATTCCATTCGAAGTAGGTATGACGCTTGAAAAAGCTTGGGAGCAAGAGCCAGAACTTCCTCGCCGTTATGAAGAAGATGGCGATATGCGCGAATTATGGGACCTTGCTAGAAAATTAGAAGGTATCACTCGTAACGCAGGTAAGCACGCTGGTGGCGTAGTTATTGCCCCAAATGATCTTACTGAATTCGCTCCACTTTATTGTGATGAAACGGGTTCTAACATTGTTACTCAATTCGACAAAGACGATGTGGAAAAAGCTGGTTTAGTAAAGTTCGATTTCTTGGGCTTGAGAACATTGACGATTATCGATTGGGCCCTTGAGATAGCTAATCATCAATTATCACAGGAAGGTTTAGAAGCGGTTGATATTACTCGCATTGATACCGAAGATCCGCAAGTCTATAAGTTGTTACAAAAGGCCGATACCACTGCGGTATTCCAGTTAGAATCACGTGGTATGAAAGACCTAATCAAACGCCTGCAACCTAGTCGCTTTGAAGATATTATCGCACTCGTAGCCTTGTTCCGTCCGGGCCCATTGCAATCCGGGATGGTTGATGACTTTATTGCTCGTAAACATAATCGCCAACCGGTTTCTTATCCACATCCTGATTATCAGCACGAGTCATTGAAAGAAACACTGGAGCCTACTTACGGTATTATTTTGTACCAAGAGCAAGTAATGCAAATTGCTCAGATATTATCGGGTTATTCGCTTGGCGGCGCTGATATTTTACGTCGTGCAATGGGTAAGAAAAAGCTCGAAGAGATGGAAAAACAGAGAGCCATCTTTAAAGAAGGCGCTATTGAAAACGGAGTAGATGGCGATTTATCCATGAAGATTTTCGATCTGGTGGAAAAATTCGCTGGTTACGGCTTCAATAAATCGCACTCAGCAGCTTATGCTTTAGTTGCATACCAAACTGCTTGGCTAAAAACACACCACCCAGCAGCCTTTATGGCGGCGGTTATGTCATCGGATATGGACAATACCGACAAGGTAGTGACTTATGTAGAAGATGCTGAAAACAATGGTTTAACCATTCGTCCACCGGATGTGAATGAGGGACAGTACCGTTTTTCTGTAGATGATGACAATAACGTTATTTATGGCATTGGCGCGATTAAAGGTGTTGGTGAAGCTGCTATAGAATCGATCGTTAATGAGCGAGAAGAAAATGGTAATTACTCAGATCTTTTTGATTTTTGTAGTCGTATTGATCTAAAAAAGGCCAATCGTCGAGTTTTAGAGTCACTGATTAAAGCTGGTGCGTTAGATAAAGTCGCACCTAATCGTGCGACCTTAATGGCCAGCCTTGATGAAGCGATAAAAGCGGCCGAGCAATTCAATAAAAGCCAAGAAGCAGGGCAGGATGATTTATTTGGCTCAGTGGTAACGGAAACCGCAACCCAGCAGCATCAGTACATTAAGGTTAAACCTTGGACTGATGAGCAGGTTTTGCAGGGTGAAAAGGAAACCCTAGGGCTTTATTTAACCGGCCACCCGATTGAACGTTACTTACCTGAAATCACGCAAATGTCTATTCGTCGTCTGCGTGACTTACAACCCACTAGACGGGGTGAAAACACAAAAGTTTCTGGCTTGATTGTCGGAATGCGAGTGATGAATACTAAGCGTGGCGACAAGATGGCAATTTTAACGCTAGATGATAAGTCGGGTCGCTGCGATATCACTGCATATGCAGAAACTTTTGAAAATTATCGTCATTTACTCATTAAAGATACTGTGATTGTTGTCGAAGGCGAAGCTCGGAATGATGAATATTCCGGCGGGGTCAGTGTTAGCGCTAAAACTATCATGTCGTTTGAAGAAACGCGTGAGCGCTACTGCAAAAGAATTCAGATTACTTTATCAGATTCGATTATTGGCCCTGATACTATGATTGAATTAAAAGATCTACTACAGATGAATCGCGATGGTGCCTGCCCATTTAGTATTAAGTTGCAAGCTCAACAGGCTAAGTTATCTGGTGAATTTAATATGCCTGAAGATTGGTACGTACAGCCTAGCGACAGTTTAGTTTTTAGCTTAAAGCATCTGCCAGGCTGCATTGAGCATAAGGTTGTTTACTAATTACAGCTTACGACCAAGTTTCATTTCGGCAATTTTCTTTTCCCAATCGGTTTTAAAAATATTAAAAAAAGTGATTTTCTCAAAGGCATAAAGTCCATGTAAGATGGTGCCCGCTATCCAGGCTAAAACCACCCACATTACCGATGAGTTAAATTCAACTTTATATAAAATAACCGGTATAAAGACCACCATCAGTAAAGCATTAGTTAAGAAGTCTTTAATATTTTTAGCGTATTGAATGGCGGCTTGCTCATCCTCCTTGATATCGGCGACGATAGCTTCATTGGTTTCCAATTCGGCATCTGTTTCTGGGCTTAAGGATTCGAATTTCTGTTCAGTCATGATTGGTTCTCCTGATGAAGAGGCAAATACCGCTGGCTCTTTAGCATCGGCATGCAAATGCTCGAAGCTAGCAAGATCCACCTCAAACACAGCGGCTAAGGATTTTTTAGATTCAAGGCTGGGTTTTTGACCACGTTCAATACGCTGAATAGTACGCACATTCAACCCGCATAGCTGAGCCAAATGTTCTTGTGACCAACCCCGTTGTAATCTTAATTTTCTAACAATCATTGCTTATGTGTTTCTGGTTAATGGAGAGACAATACTCATGGATCAGCCAATATTGTACCACGGCATCCTGACGGTATTAACCCGACTTTTACCCGGCAACCAAATAAAATCAAAGGGTTACGCTTGGGTTTAAAGAATACCTTCGTGTTTTAACAGCCACTGTTTTGCCGCTAATCCACCAGCATACCCAGTCAAGGATCCGTTTGCGCCAATTACACGGTGACATGGCACTATAATGGAAATTGGATTTTTACCATTGGCCGCACCTACTGCACGGCTGGCATTTTTATTGCCAATGGCTCTAGCCAACTGGCCGTAACTCCAACTCTCACCAAATGGAATTTGATAAAGTTTCTGCCATACTTTTTGTTGGAATTCTGTGCCTTCTGCATCAAGAGGTAAATTAAAAGATGCGCGCTGGCCTAGAAAATATTCTGTTAACTGTTGATGACAGCAATCAATAATCGGATTGGTTTGCTCAATTGCATTATTTGCTAATGCATTCTGCCAAGGTTTAAACAATAGTGCTTTAATCGCTTTATTATTGGCGTATATAAAAATTTGTCCGAAAGGTGACGAAAATTCTTGGAAATATAATGGCTTCATAAAGTATTCCATAATTGTAGCGTCGCGTAGCTTCGCCATGGACTCCATTGCTCGGGGTTAGTTAGTTTATATTTTTTTACGGCTTTGATAATGCCTAAGTCTTTTTCTGGAAACGCATCGCTATCAATACCTGAGCGCAGTTTTATATATTCCAGTGTCCATGGCCCAATACCCTTAATGTCTAAAATAGAATCTAACGAATGCCCATTGGAATCTAGATGCCACTGAGCAAAGGCTTTCAAGGTTTCCTTACGGCTATTGGGCATTTTTAAAAAAGATAAGTCAGCATCCGCAACCAGTTGTGGCGTTGGGAAGAAGTGGTACTCATGAGAGTGCTTACGACTTAATTTCTGGATAAGATTCTGTGTGTGGCCATAAGCAGCTTTAACAGACACTTGCTGTCCTAATATTGCTTTAACACCGGCTTCAAAGGTATCCCAGCAAGCCGGAAGCCTTAAGCCTTTTGCTAATAACGGTTTTAATAGTATATCTTGGGCTAAGTGCGACTCGATTAATTCCATATTGGCATCAATATCCAAAACCTGTCTGATCTTTGATACTGCGAGCATTAAGTAGTTAATATCATTAATTTCGATGTTTAAATCAAACTCACCCATCTTCTCATTGTGAGTCGCAGTAAATTGTCCTTCTATCACCTGAGCCGAATCAATAAGTTCGAAACTTCGCTGATAACTGTTGTCTGAAACGGTTTCAATTTCAGGTATTTCTCGTTGTTTCAAAAAATTTTGCATCAGCTGCCAGTTATAATTACCTTGATAGTTAAGCTTTAGCTGAATCCCTGATTGTTCACAGGGTGCATAATTCCTAATCTCACTTGGAGTAAGTTTTATGGTTTTCTTAAAGGCATCGTTAAACCGGCGAATACTATTAAAACCGGCACTAAAAGCAATATCTGTTATTGGTAATTTAGTTTGATGTAACAATTGTTTAGCGAACATTAGCCTTACATGGTTGCCGTATTTACGGGGGGATGTACCGATATAATGTTGGAAAAGCTTGCGTAAATAACGCTCGGATATTCCCAATGGTTCACAAAAGCTATTTAAGTCTTGGCTATTTAATTCGCCAGCATGAATTTTTCTAACGGCTTTTCGCAATACGGCTTGTGTACCAATCCATGCAGCGGATTGAGGAGCAGATTCAGGACGGCAGCGTCTGCAAGGTCTAAAACCGGCCTCCTGGGCGGCAATAGCGGTATCGTAATAAACCACGTTTTGCTCTTTAGGCGAAGGCGCAGGGCAAATAGGGCGGCAATATATTTTGGTGGTTTTCACGGCTACAAAAAACTTACCATCGTAGCGCGCGTCTCTAGATATCCTGGCCTTTTGAAAAGCTTGCATAGGTCTTATGTTTAGCCTTAACAATTATTATAAAATTAATTTTAGCATGCAGCTTATGCTTTTGTAGCCATTTTCGGTACTCTATTGAAATTAAGATAAATGAACTAAAA
Source organism: uncultured Kangiella sp. (assembly GCA_947503435.1). GTDB lineage: Bacteria > Pseudomonadota > Gammaproteobacteria > Enterobacterales > Kangiellaceae > Kangiella. The sequence goes on from CANNDL010000001.1 coordinate 455,767, forward strand.
GTTTTATTTCCACTCGTAATTATAAAGCTACAACTATTTGTTAATGATGAAATATGTTTTTAAATCAATTTCCATTTTTCTTGTTATTCTTTCGCCCGTATTAAGTGCTGATTTCAAAGTAACGAGTGAAAATTTAGTTAATTCGGCCAAACAGCGAACCCAATCCTATGTTATTTATAACGGTGCCTACCGTAAGATCGCTTATCCTATGGGGGATGTACCTGCCAATATTGGTGTTTGCACGGATCTAGTTATTCGCAGTTATCGTAAATTAGGCATAGATTTGCAAGAACTGGTTCATAAGGATATGAAAGCAAATTTTAGTGCTTACCCTAAAATTTGGGGTTTAAGCAAACCAGATCCTAATATCGATCACCGCCGTGTCCCAAACTTAGAAACATTTTTTGCTAAATTTGGTGAGGTGCTTGTGGTCAGTGATAAATCAGAGGATTATCAGCCTGGGGATATTGTGAGTTGGCGCTTGGATAACAACCTTCCGCATATTGGCATTGTCTCCGATATTAAGGACTCACAAAGCGGTCATTTCAAAATTGTACATAATATCGGCAGAGGCCCTCAGCTCGAAGATATGCTTTTTGACTATAAAATAGTCGGTCATTTTCGATTCCTTCCGCATAAGAATTAATGTCTGACCAGTACAGATTGCTTTCCTTAAGCCATTGAAAACGGGTAGAATAGTGTCCCATTAGGTTGTAACAACAATAGAAATAACCAATGAGTTTAAACTTTTTAGAATTTGAACGCCCGATTGCTGAGTTAGAAGCGCAAATTGATGAACTTCGATTAATGGGTGAAGATAAAGAACTGAATATTAGTGAAGAAATTGAACGCTTAAAGGCTAAGTCAAAAGACTTAACCGAACAAATTTTTAAGGATTTGACGCCTTGGCAAGTTGCTCAATTAGCACGTCATCCTCAGCGTCCTTATACTCGTGACTATATTCAGAACATATTTACTGATTTCGATGAGTTGGCTGGCGATAGAGCATTTGCTGATGATGCTTCGATTGTAGGCGGTATGGCGCGTCTTGATGGCCAGCCTGTCGTGGTGATTGGTCACCAAAAAGGCCGAGATACTAAGGAAAAGGTGAAGCATAACTTTGGAATGTCTCGTCCTGAAGGATATCGAAAGGCAAGACGTTTGATGGAGTTAGCTGAACGTTTTGAATTACCTATTTTTACCTTTATCGATACTCCTGGCGCATTCCCAGGTGTTGGCGCGGAAGAGCGTGGTCAATCTGAAGCGATTGCTCGTAACTTAAAAGTTATGGCGACATTAAAAGTCCCTGTAGTTGCCACGGTTATTGGTGAGGGCGGCTCTGGTGGTGCTTTAGCTATTGGCGTGGGCGATCGAGTGAATATGTTGCAATACTCTACTTATTCTGTGATTTCGCCAGAAGGTTGTGCTTCAATCCTTTGGAAAAGCGCAGAGAAAGCTGAAGAGGCAGCTTCTGCGATGGGAATTACTGCAGAGCGAATTAAAGAACTTGGTTTGATTGATAATATTGTCGCGGAACCAAAAGGCGGCGCGCATCGCGATTATCAAATAATGGCTTCTAATTTAAAACAGCGTTTAACTGAAGATTTAGATTATTTACAAAGCCTTGATAATGATACTTTGCTAAATAATCGTTTCGATAAACTAATGGCTGTAGGAACTGTTAGCGAAGACTAATGAGTGACAGCAATCTATCTGGAAAGCCAGTTATTCATGCGGTAGATGAATTCCTGGCTTTTTTGCTTTCTGAGCACCTCAATATTAGTAAGATCTTGGTAGCACTAAGTGGCGGCAAAGACTCAGTTTGTTTATTAACAGCCTTAGCAAACCAGAATTCAAAATATCAATTAAAAGCCGTTTATATTGATCATGGATTGCAATCTGGATCTAGGAAATGGAGAGAATTTAATAAACAGTTATGCGCTGCTTTAGATATTGAATTCTTATCTCAGCAAGTTCAAATCGATTCCACTAAGGCAAGCTTAGAACAAGAAGCACGTAATGCACGTTATAGTGCATTGGCTAGCTTGATGGATGAAACAACGTGTTTGGTGACCGCGCAGCATCTTGATGATCAGGCGGAAACCGTATTATTACAATTACTTCGAGGGGCGGGCACAAAGGGATTATCAGCAATGCCTTATTGTAAAACGTTTGCTAACGGCATACATGCAAGGCCTTTATTAAAAACCGCTCAATCTTGTGTTGAAAGTTATATTTCGGAGAGCAAATTAAATTATATAGAAGACCCTAGTAACCAGGATGAATCTATTCGACGTAATTTTTTGCGGCATACAATTATCCCTGCACTGGAGCAACATTGGCCACAAGTTAATAAATTGTTGGGAAAGGTATCGGATAATCAATCTGAAACACAAATGATTTTGGATGAATTAGCTCAAGGTGATCTGCAAATTTGTGAAAATGGAAATTGCTTACTAATCTCGGAATTAAAAACATTATCCGCAAGCAGGCAGAATAATTTATTACGCTATTGGTTGGCTAGCTTTGGAATACGAATGCCAGCTAGAACCTTTTTAAGTGAAATTAAGCAGCAGTTACTGTTAGCTGAAGAGGGAGCTGAACCGGTACTTGAACTTGCTGAGTTTCAGTTACGGCGCTATAGAAATAATTTGTACTGTGTTCCGGCAAAAAATTTAGAAGTAAATAATGAGCAGCAATGGTTATGGAGCTTGGATAGAAATTTTGATGCAATTCCAGGACAAATAATCCAATATGAACAAGTCTTAAAATTATGGCCTGAATTAATAGGGCAAAAAGTCTTAGTCAGATACCGTCAGGCTGGTGATAAATTCTATAGCCCTAAGAAAGAACATAGTCAGAGTATAAAAAATTACTTTCAAGAAAAAGCTACTCCTAATTGGTTAAGAGATAGTGCTTTACTAGTAGTGCATCAAGATAAAGTTATATTTATTCAAGAAAAAATTTCTTAATGGCATCAGCTTCTTTCAATGCATCTTTATAACCAACTTGCATGAGATGCTGAGTAAAGGGAGCATAAAACAATAAATAACTTAATATGCTTTCACCCTTATCTTCAGCAACTCCAATTCGTTTGAAAAAGAATTTTAACCCTTTGGGCAATTCCTTAAAGTAACGACCAGCTAATTCAGCGGGATCAATACTGGGTGAAATTATTAACGCATCTATTGGCTTTAAGGATAACTGTTCTTTTATGGCATCCTCTTCCGGTATGTGTTCGAGTAATTCATTAACTCGAATAAGTCGCTCAATATCACTTTCAAGACTATCAATAAAAATACTATTAAGCAGATGACCGCTTATGTCGCCCAACGAGGGTGTTTTTAAATGTACTTGCTCATCAACATTTAATGGGTTGACTGTTACTACAAATAATTTGCGAGCGCCAAGATGCAGCGCTGGGCTTAGTGGAGTTAAAAAACGCATTGCACCATCGCCATAATGAACACCATCGATATCGGTGGAAGGGAATAGCATAGGAATGGCGGCGGAAGCTAGCAAATGATTTACAGTAATTTTATCCGCTGTACCTCGACGTCTAAATCTGTGCCAAGGTTTGATCTGCCCGTGGCTTTGATAAAAACTTACTGAATCGCCAGTATTGTAATCGTAGGCTGTAGTACAAACCGCATCTAGAACACCTTGGTTAATATTATTTTCAATATTATCGAATTGTACCAGTTGACTAAGTAGTTCATTTAAAGGGCTATTGTCGAGTAAAGCCATAGGCCTTTGGTTTTGTTTAGAAGGGCGAGCCATGCCCCAAATCCAGTGAATTAAATTTTTCGTTAAATGACTAAGATCGGTTCTATAAACCTGGTTAGGAGTAAAGTTTTGCCAAACTTGAGTTAAACGATTAACACCTTCAGAGAATTGGTGACTGTGAGTGGCTAATACACAACTATTGATAGCCCCTGCGGAAATCCCAGTAAGTATCGGAAAGGGGCTTTTTTTAGGAGCACTTAGAATTTCGTTTACGGCTTGTAAAACACCCACTTGATAAGCTGCTCGAGCACCACCGCCACTTAAGACTAAGGCGCTCGAATTATTCATTATAGTGCCCACCTTTTGCTTAAGGCACTATATACTTTTCTTGGGTATTTCATTTTCCCCCGAGAACCGTTATAGCGGCCTAAAGCTAGAGTTGTATTTCCTTTTTCGTATTTCAGATACAGCTTATAAATATAGCAACCGTATTTGATATTGGTTTCCATATCAAATAGATCATCCGTTGGTTTTCCAATTTCTTTTCGCCAGAATGGCATGATTTGCATTAAGCCTCTGGCATAAGCCACGGACAATGCGTATCGATCAAAATTGGACTCTACTTCCATAATGGCTAAGACCATCTGTGGATCAACACCTGCTGCGTTGGCGTGCTTATGAACAAGACTAAGAATTTTTAAGCGCTCTTTTTCAGGGATATGCGGAGCGCGCTTTTTTAGTCGTATGGACATGTCTTTCATCCATACTTGCGCATCGTATTTATCGACAAAATGATGCTCGGCATTAAGCAATGTCTTTAGTTCATCTTTAAACGCTTGCTCAGGCTCTTCTTGAGCATGAACTAGGCTGCAGTTTAGTAATGAAAACATTACTAAACTGCTAATGAAAAAGTATTTAATACTGCTAATCAAATTCAAACCGCTAATAAAACCAATAAACTTAGAATAATTGTTCCACAAAGGATTCAATAGTTTCAAGTGAAATGTCTTGTTTATCAGCACCTTGACGCGGTTTATACTCGATCGTGGCATTTTTAAGGCCGCGATCACTAATCACGATACGGTGTGGGACACCTATTAACTCAAGATCAGAGAACATTACACCAGCTCGTTCTTTACGATCATCTAACAGTACTTCAATTCCCACAGCGGTAAACTTGTTGTATAAATCTTCTGCAATTTCTTGAACTTGCTCAGACTTATGCATATTCATTGGAACAATCGCTAATTGGAACGGAGCAATTGACTCTGGCCATACTATGCCGTAATCATCGTGATTTTGCTCGATTGCAGCAGCAACAATTCGTGAGACGCCAATGCCATAACAGCCCATACTCATGGTCAATGCTTTACCATTTTGATCCAAAACCGTGGCATTCATGGCTTCTGAATACTTAGTACCCAACTGGAATATATGACCAACTTCGATACCGCGTTTTATTTCTAACTCACCTTTTCCATCGGGACTTTTGTCTCCAGCGACTACTTCGCGCAGATCAAAAACCTCGTTGTAGTTTGCATCTCGTTCCCAGTTTACGCCTGTAAAATGATAACCATCTTCATTAGCGCCTGATATGAAATCGGCCAATAAAGCGGCATCTCGATCAACGATAATAGTCAAATCAAGATTAACCGGGCCTAAAGAACCAGGAGTCGCGCCAGCTACAGATTTTATGGTTTCAACATCATCAATAAACTCCAGAGGCGAGGCAATTAACTGGTGCTTCTCGGCTTTAAGTTCATTTAAAGTGTGGTCGCCTCTCAAGATTAAGCAAACAACTGCTTGTGCTTCGGTGGCTCCCTTAACCAATAACGTTTTAACGGTCTTAGTAGCATCAACTTTTAGGAAGCTTGAAACCGCATCAATGGTTTTGCAATCAGGAGTTTCGATTTTCGTTAATGCTTGAGATGCTGCACTACGCTCAGTAGTAGGAAGTAAGCTTTCAGCTTTTTCTACATTCGCCGCGTAATCGCTACCAGTACTAAAGGCAATAGCATCTTCGCCAGATGCAGCCAAAACGTGGAATTCATGTGAAGTTGAACCGCCAATTGAGCCGGTATCTGCGATTACAGGACGATAGTCAAGACCAATACGGTCAAAAATATTGCAGTAAGTTTGATGCATGGTTTGATAAGTGTTTTCAAGTGAAGCTTCATCTATATGAAACGAGTAGGCATCCTTCATTAAAAATTCACGCGCACGCATAACACCAAAGCGCGGACGAACTTCATCTCTAAACTTAGTTTGAATTTGATACAAATTAATAGGTAATTGCTTATAACTATTCAGCTCGTCACGAACTAAGGTGGTGATAATTTCTTCGTGCGTTGGTCCTAAACAAAAGTCTCGTTGATGTCGGTCTTTAAAACGCAACAGCTCTGGGCCAAACTGATCCCAGCGGCCAGACTCTTCCCACAAATCCGCAGGTTGCACTCCAGGCATCAACACCTCGACAGCGCCAGACTTGTTCATTTCTTCGCGTACAATAGCTTCAACTTTACGTAAAACGCGCAAACCGGTTGGTAACCAAGTGTACATGCCTGATGCAATCTTACGAATCATACCCGCACGGAGCATAAGTTTATGGCTGATTAATTCAGCATCACTTGGTTCTTCTCTTAAAGTTGATAATAAATAATTACTGGTACGCATTTTAGTTAATACTTGATGTTCGATAGAAAGCCATTGTAACAAGCTTATTAACTAGCCTAAAGGTAATGCGAATTATCTATTGAAAAAAAATTGCCTGCTGTATAAAAAATGTACTATATTGATAGTTGTACATAGAGTTCAATATTTTACTTGGAGGTTATTGTGCAAATTGGAAAGGTTATTTTGGTGACGGCTTTTGCTGTCAGTACATCAGGATGCAGTTTTTCGGATAAATATGCCAAAAATGCTGAAGGTGACGATGAGTATGTCTATATTGTCGATTATGAAAAAATGGCAAAGATATCGACAGCTAATTATTACTCGCCTGCATTTGTTAAAACAGTATGGGTTAACTATCCTAAAAAGAGAGTTAAAAAAAGCGAAATAGAGTACCTAAAGTAACCCTCTATTTAGAGCTTCGTTTATAAACCTGAACTCCATTGATCCAGGTTTGGATTACTTTTGTATCCCAAATGTCAGACTTGCCGTCTTTAAAAAGATTTTTATCAATCAGAATAAAATCGGCTTTTTTGCCTTTTTCCAAAGAGCCTATCTCTTTTTCCCAAAATGAAGCATAACCGCCATTAATAGTAAAACTTGCTAAAGCCTCTTCCATCGTTAGTGCTTCATTAGCATACCAGCCATCCTCGGGTTGGTTTTTATGATTTTGTCGCTGAACAGCAGAGAATAATCCATGGAATGGGTTGGCCAGTTCGACCGGAAAGTCTGAGCCTGACGCAATAACAACATCATTGTCTAACATGGTTTGCCAGGCATAAGCGCCTTTGATTCTTTCTGAACCAACTCTATCTTCCGCCATATTCATATCTGACGTGGCATGAGTGGGTTGCATAGAAGCAATTATGGCCAGATCATTAAAGCGCGGGATATCTTCTAAATTAACCACCTGGGCATGCTCAATGCGATGGCGTGAACTTCTAATAGAAGATTTTTCATTTAATTTTTCGAAGCTATCAAGAACTTGACGATTACCTTTATCGCCGATTGCATGCACATTTATTTGGAAGCCATAATCATTAATAGCTTCAATTTGATTCATAAGCTCTTTATCGCTATGAAAAAGTAAACCAGTATTGTCACCATCATCAGAGTAGGGTTCGAGCAAGGCTGCGCCTCGGCTTCCTAGCGCACCATCAGTATAAAGTTTGACGGATTGTATTTTCAGGTATTCATCGTCTACCTTACCAAGCTCTAACATATTTCTAAGATGCTCGTCACTACCGGCCAGCATCGCGTAAACTCGAATTGGAATTTCACCTTTACCAGACATTCTTAACATAGATTTATAAGTACCAAAATCTACGCCGGCATCATGCACAGAAGTAATTCCCAATTGAATTAAATGCTCAAAAGCCATATCCAATGCGGTTTCAATTTCATAAGCATTTTGTTCTGGTATTTTGGCTTCTAATATATCCATGGCGGTATCAATTAAAATGCCTGTTGGCTTACCATCTTTGCCCTTTAGAATTTTACCGCCTTTGGGATCCGGTGTTTTACTAGTAATTCCTGCTAATTCTAATGCTTTGCTATTGGCCCAGCCAGCATGGCCATCAATGCGTCTAAGCCAAATGGGTCTATCTTTGCTGATCGAATCTAAATCTTGTCGATTGGGAAATTCTTTGGGTTGCCATAATACTTGATTCCAACCTCGCCCGGTTAACCAGCGCTTTTTGCCGTGGCTCTTTGAATAGGCATTAATTAACTCTAACGAGTCTTCTAAACTTTCAATGTTTCTTAAGTCTATTTGCTGTAGGTTATTTCCAAGCCCAAGTAAATGCCCATGAGAATCGATCAATCCTGGTAATAAGGTTTGCCCTTGGCCATCAATATTAATGCTGAAGCTAACTTGCTTAGCAAGTTCGTTCTTGTTTCCAATTCCTAGAATGGTATCGCCATCAAATAACATCGCTTCAAATGTTACCAACTCACCATTATTTATTGAGTAGCCTTCGACGTTATGAATTAAAGTAGGCAAGGCATTTAGGCTATTCGAAAAAACTAAAATAGTGAGCAGTAGAATTCTTTTCATGGCGGCATAATTTGTTTTTTTATTTATCAGCAACTTTAGTATAGGTAGCACCAGATTAAAAGGGGCTTTGAAAAACTCTACATAAGCCCTTTATTTCTAAGGGCTGTAGCTTGCCAGAAAAGGCGCTGTGGCGTACCATATGGCGTTTTCTGGGCGATAGCCTTAAAGCCATATCCATAGAATTTCGGACAAATATCTCAATGAGCACAAAAATGCGCAGCCACTATTGTGGTGATTTATCAAAAAGCAATGAAAATCAATCAGTTACCTTGTCAGGTTGGGTACATCGCCGTCGTGATTTAGGTGGCTTAATCTTCCTGCAATTACGTGATCGTACTGGCGTTTTGCAAGTGGTGGTAGATCCTGATTTTAAAGAGTTGTTTGAAACGGCGGAACAACTGCGTAATGAATTTGTCATTCAAGTTAAAGGTACTGTGCGTGCTAGACCAGACGATATGGTTAATAAAAACATGGCTTCGGGCGATATTGAAGTATTAGCTCAAGAAATTACTATTTTAAATAAAGCTCAGCCACCGGCGATACCAATTGATGAGAACTTAGAAGCATCGGAAGAGATGCGTTTGAAATATCGTTACTTGGATCTTCGTCGTCCTGAGATGCAAAATAAATTATTGTTCCGTCATAAAGTAACAAGCGCCATGCGCCGTTATATGGATGAGCACGGTTTTGTAGATGTTGAAACTCCCATTTTAACGAAAGCTACTCCAGAAGGTGCGCGTGATTACCTAGTACCAAGTCGTGTTAAACATGGCTCTTTTTATGCTTTGCCTCAGTCGCCTCAATTATTTAAACAACTTTTAATGATGGCTGGCTTTGATCGTTACTACCAAATTGTAAAATGCTTTCGTGATGAAGATTTACGCGCCGATCGTCAACCAGAGTTTACTCAGCTGGATATTGAAACCTCATTCTTAGATCAAGAAGAAATTATGAGCTTGATGGAAGGAATGATTCGTCATTTATTTAGTGAGCTTAAAGGGATTGAATTGCCTGAGTTTCCACGTATGAGCTACGCCGAAGCAATGGAACGTTATGGTTCGGATAAGCCAGACTTGCGAATGAGTACAGAACTTGTGACAGTTGATGCAGAACTTAAAGAAGTAGAGTTTAAAGTGTTTGCAGGCCCTGCTAACGATGAAAACTCGCGTGTAGCAGCTTTACGTGTCCCTGGTGGCGCTAAATTCAGTCGTAAGCAAATCGATGAATACACTAAATATGTTGGTGTTTATGGCGCTAAAGGCTTAGCTTGGATGAAGATTAATGACGATGGCTTACAAAGCCCGATCATTAAATTTATTGGAGATGATGTCGCTGCGAAAATTGTTGAAAAAGTAGGCGCGGTTGCCGGTGACATTATCTTTTTTGGTTCAGATTCAAAAAGAATAGTAGCGGACGCCATGGGTGCGTTACGTTTAAAAACAGCAGAGGATTTAGAGTTAGTTTCTAATGAGTGGAAGCCATTGTGGGTTGTTGATTTCCCAATGTTTGAAGAAATTGATGGCCACGTACATGCATTGCACCATCCGTTTACTGCGCCAATTGAATTAGATGTGGATGCGGTCAAAGCAAATCCTACCGAAACTTTATCGAAGGCTTATGATATGGTCTTAAACGGTAGCGAAGTGGGCGGTGGTTCGGTACGTATTCATGATCAAAAAATGCAGGAAACCGTATTTGATATTCTTGGTATTGATGAAAATGAACAACAAGAAAAGTTTGGATTCTTATTAGACGCTTTAAAATTCGGCTGTCCTCCGCATGGCGGTTTAGCATTCGGTTTAGACCGTTTGGTTATGCTAATGGTTGGCTCTGACTCGATTCGTGATGTAATTGCTTTCCCAAAAACCACTACAGCTTCATGTCCTTTAACACAGGCTCCAAGTAAAATTGACGTTGCTCAGTTGGACGAGCTCTGTATTCAAGTTAAAGAAAAAGTAAAAGCCGCAGAAGAGTAACTTCTTATATGTATTGTTATGCCCTGCAGGTCTAATAACTTGTTGTGGCATAACTTTACAATCGACGCTGATAGAAACATACTAGGCGTACAAAAATAATCATATAACTTATATGGCAATAATTCTCGGAATTGACCCCGGCTCACGTATCACTGGATTCGGTATAATCCAGGTTGGTGATGGTATTCCTGCGAATAAACCTAAATATATCACTAGTGGTTGTATCCGAATAAAGGATGGCCCATTAGATCAAAAGTTAAAACAAATCTTTGACTCTGTATGTGAGTTAATTCTAGAGTTTAAACCGGATGAATTTGCTATTGAATCAGTATTTTTATCAAAAAATGCAGACTCAGCATTGAAACTTGGGCAGGCTCGTGGAGCAGCTATAGTTGCTGCAAGTCATTACGCATTACCCGTCGCCGAATACGCAGCAAGAAAAGTTAAGCAGTCTGTAGTCGGCACTGGTGCTGCTGATAAAACGCAAGTTCAGCATATGGTTAAAATGATCTTAAAATTACCATCTAACCCACAAGCGGATGCTGCAGATGCTTTGGCAGTTGCCTTATGTCATGCCAATACCGCTAGTGGCTTAGATAAACTTGCAGGTGTAAAAACAATAGCTAGAGGGCGCTTACGTTGATAGGAAGAATACGCGGAATACTAATCGAAAAAACTCCACCATTTGTTATTGTTGAAACTTCAGCAGGTGTTGGGTATGAAATACAAGTTCCCATGACCACCTTCTATCAGTTACCAGAAGAGGGCGCGGAAACGATTCTTTCAACTCATATGTCTTTTTCAGAAAACCTCCATGCTATGTATGGCTTTATTTCTATCAAAGATCGCTCTTTGTTTAGAGAGCTGATTAAAGTTAATGGGGTTGGACCTAAATTAGCTCTAGCAATTTTATCTGGCATGGAGGCGGATGAGTTTGTCCTAACGGTTCACGATCATAATGTAGACCGCTTGGTAAAATTACCTGGCGTTGGCAAGAAAACTGCAGAAAGACTTCTTATTGAAATGAAGGATAAGCTAAAGGATTGGTCGGTGTCTGCTGAGTTAGTTGAAAAAACAGAAACAGTTTCTCAGTCATTAGGCGGTAGAGCCGGTGATCAAACTCAAGAAGCCATCAGTGCTTTGGTAGCACTAGGCTATAAGCCACAAATCGCAAGTAAAGCCATCTCACAGGTGGCCATCGACGGCTTAAAATCAGAAGAAATAATAAGATTGGCATTAAGGCAATTAGCAGGATGAACTAATGAAAATAAAATTAATAGCAGTGAGTTTTATATTGGCAGCAAACTCAGTGTTTGCTGAAACTACCTATGATGATGTATATGACTTGTTCGAGAAAGAGCAATATAAGGAAGCTTATGAGCTTGGGAAGTCTTTAGCAGATTCTGGTGACTATGAGACTCAATACCTTATTGGTTGGTTATTTGAAAATGGTCATGGTGTTGAGCAAAACTTAGAAAAGGCTTATGAGTGGTATTTAAAAGCTGCTGAACAAGAAGATGAGAGAGCTCAGTACAAAGTGGGGTTGTTTTATGATCGTGGGCTTTCTGTTGTAGAAAATAATCAAACTGCCTTTGATTGGTATATGAAAGCGGCTAAGCAAGAAAAACCAGAAGCTCAGTACTATGTTGGTACTTTTTATCTAGAAGGAACTTTAGGCAAAGTAGACTATAAAAATGCTTTTAAATGGCTACTAAAATCTGCAAAAAATGGAGATTTAGACGCTCAATTTAGCTTAGGTTACTGCTACTCACATAGCACATGTGCTGAACTAGATTATTTTGAAGCCGCAAATTGGTATTTGCGTTCTGCTAATCAAGGAAGTGTTGCTGCTCAAAATAATCTAGGTAATTTATATGCTAATGGACATGGAGTTATTCAAAGTAACGAATTAGCTTTTAAATTTCAAAAAATGGCAGCTGATGAAGGTGATTTAATTGCTATAGACAATTTAGCCTGGAAATATTTGAAGGGTATTGGTGTTGCTCAAGATACCAATAAAGCTATTGCTCTTTATAAAAAAGCGATTGCTCAATCGCATCCAGAGTCGTTTAATAACTTAGGTGAAATGTACGATCAAGGTATAGGTGTTGAGCAGAATTTTAAATTAGCTAACCAGTACTTTAATCAGGGTTTGCAATTAGGAGACCTCGACTCAATCGCTAATTTAGCTATGAACCATTATTCAGGTGAAGGGTTTCCTATAAGCATGAAGGAGGCATTTCTACTTTGGAAAAGTGCTGCTGAAAAAGGACATTCTCTTTCTCAATACAATTTAGCAGACATGTATTTTTTAGGAGAGCATGTTAGAAAAAGCAAATCTCAAGCTTTTAAATGGCTTACAAAATCGGCAATAAACAATTACCCAGATGCTCAGTATCGATTAAGTCAATTTTATAAAAGAGGAATTGGTACAAAACAAAACCAAGAGAAATATAAAGAGTGGTTAAAAAAAGCTGCTAGTAGTGGTTATGAAGAAGCTATAAAAGAACTAGAAGGATGATAGTAAAAAGCCAAGCATATGCTTGGCTTTTTTAGCGCTTGAACTTGATTACTTATCCATTTCCAATAAATCCATAAAGAAAGCATATTCCAGAGCAGTTTGTTCTAAACGCTTAAAACGTCCAGATGCACCGCCGTGGCCGGCTTCCATATTGGTGTGGAATAATAATTTATTATCATCTGTTTTGTATTCGCGTAATTTAGCAACCCATTTCATCGGCTCAAAGTATTGCACTTGAGAGTCGTGTAAACCGGTAGTAACTAACATGTTAGGGTAGTCTTTACGTTCAATTTGATCGTAAGGCGAATAAGACAACATGTACTCATAAGAGTCTTTGTTTTTAGGATTTCCCCATTCGTTAAATTCGTTAGTCGTTAAAGGTATAGATTCATCTAACATAGTGGTGACAACATCAACGAATGGAACGTGTGATGCAACTCCTAAGTATTTTTCAGGAGCCATATTAATTACAGCGCCCATTAATAAACCGCCAGCACTACCGCCTGCGATGACCACTTTATCCTTTGCACCATAACCTTCTTTAACTAAGCCGTCTGTGACGTCAATAAAATCTGTAAAAGTATTTATTTTATTAAACATTTTACCATCTTCGTACCAATGGCGGCCCAGTGTTTGCGAACCACGAATATGGGCTATAGCATAAACAAAGCCGCGATCGAGCAATGATAAAATACTTGAACGGAATCGAGGGTCGATGGTTGCACCATAAGAACCATAAGCATATTGATAAAGCGGATTAGTACCATCTTTCTTAAATTGATCTTTACGATACACAATAGAAACCGGAACCATCTTACCATCACGCGCTTTTACTGAAATACGTTCGCTCGCATAGTTATCAGCATCAAAGTCACCAAGAACCTTATCTTGCTTTTTAAGTTCAGATTTACCCGAAGCAAGATCATAGTCGTAAATAGAATTTGGCGTGGTTAAGCTGCTATAAGAATAACGCACTGTTGTTGCATCCGGATCAACGTTCGTATTCATATACATGGTATAAGCTTTGTCTTGTGCTGGAATAGTGGTGAAATCACCGGTCGCTTTATCCATTAAACGAATTCGGCTCAAACCGCCGTTACGCTCACTCAAAGCCAAAAAGTTATTAAAAGCGGTAACGCCTTGTAATAAAGTGTCTTGGTCATGAGGAATTACTTCTACCCATTTTGAAAAGTCATCTTTATTCTCAAAATTACTTTTCATCAAACGGAAGTTTTGCGCATCTTTATTGGTGCGGATGTAAACATCATTGCCTGACTTAGCTAAGTTATATTCATGACCTTTTTCTAACGGGTAAAACAGCTCGAATTGGTCAGTAGGGTTATTGGCATCTAAAATGCTCATGCCTTTAGTATCAGTACTGGAATGAGCAATGACCAGCATTGAGCCATCCATGGATCTTCCAATACCTGTATAGAACTGCTTATCATCTTCCGAATAAACTAAAACATCCTCAGATTGAGGAGTACCTACTTTGTGACGATAAACTTTATCCGCTAGAAGTGTTTGAGGATCTTTTTGTAAGTAGAATAAATACTCATTATCATTTGCCCAAACTATATTGCTGTTAGCATTGGTCAATTCATCTTTAAGCATTTCACCAGTGTTTAAATCTTTAAATTTAATGGTGTAAATACGACGGCCTGATTGATCTTCACCATAAGCTAAAATTTGTTGATTCTTACTAAGCTGTAATCCAGAAATGGCAAAATAACCTTCTTCTGGTGCATGAGCATTGACATCTACCATTATCTCTTCAGGTGCGTCTAAAGACTCTTTTTTACGAGCATATATTGGATACTCTTTGTCGGTCTCAAAACGACGATAGTACCAATAGCCATCTTTAAAGTAGGGAACGCTTGAGTTGTCTTTCTCTAATCGAGAAACTATCTCGTCATACAAGGTTTTTTGTAATCCTTTCGTATGCGCTAACATTTTCTCTTTATATTCATTTTCGGCTTCCAAGTGAGCCAAAACTTCAGGATCTTCCCGCTTGTCATCACGCATCCAGTAATAATCATCAATACGCTTATGATCGTGGATAGTCATTTCATGCGGCTGCTTTCTAGCAACTGGTGGCGTTGGTATTTCTACTTGTTCTTTCGCAACATCAGCGACTTCAACCTCTTGTTGAGTATCTGAGGTGTTGATTTCTGAAGCATTTTGCTCAGACTTATTGTTATTAGTGTAGAAATAGATACCAACAATTAGCGCAATTAAGCTAAGTAGTATTAAAAGGTACTTCATAATCCTATTATCCTATGAATTTTAGAGTTTCATCACTATATATCAGTTTAATTGGATTGCCAGACTTAATTTGTTTCGATTTATGATGGTCAGAGCTGTGTATTTCATAAAAGAATGATGAAAAACATACGATTTTCAAGGATAATGTGCGCCCTTAGTTATTTATGTCATTCTATCAAGCAAAGCGGAGAAAACCATGAGCTGCGATTTTATTACTTTAGCCGGTGCTGGCGTACAAAAGTTACACCCATATCAGCCAGGTAAGCCTATATCAGAATTAGAAAGAGAATTAGGTATTACTAATATCGTAAAGCTTGCTAGTAATGAAAATCCGATTGGTTTAAGTGTTAAAGCACAAGCGGCTATGGAAAAAGAGTTTGCTGAAATGGCACGCTATCCTGATGCCAACGGCTATTACTTGAAAGCAAAACTTGCTGAGCGATGTGGCGTTGATATTAATCAAATAACGTTAGGCAATGGTTCTAATGATGTTCTAGAGCTAATGGCGCGTGTATTTGTGCAACCTGAGCATGAAGTGATTTTCTCCCAGCACGCTTTCGTCGTTTACCCGATCGTGACTCAAGCCATTGGCGCAACCGCAGTTCAGATTCCAGCAAAAGATTGGGGACATGATTTAGAAGCTACAGCTGAAGCGATTAATTCAAAAACTCGTATGATTTTCATCGCTAATCCAAACAACCCAACAGGTACTTGGAATAACGCGACTGACTTGAAGGCCTTCATGGATAAAGTACCGAGTGACGTTATTGTGGTGGTTGATGAAGCTTATTATGAATATGTGGAGTTTGCTGAATATCCGCAAACTATCCCGTGGATCAAAGAATATCCAAACTTAATAGTAACTCGTACTTTCTCTAAAGCATACGGCTTAGCTGGCGTTCGCGCAGGTTATGCGGTAGCGAATGAAGAAATTACTGGCCTAATCAATCGTCCACGTCAGCCTTTCAATATGAACTCCTTAGCTTTAGCGGCAGCCGAAGCGGTTTTAGACGATCATGAGTATTTGCAACGCGCTTTAGACGTGAATAAAGCCGGAATGCAGCAGTTAGTTGGTGCTTTCGATGAATTAGGCTATGACTATATTCCATCAGTAACTAACTTTATTACTGTGGATATGAAGCAAGATGCAGGCCCTTTGTATAACGAGATGTTGCATAAAGGGGTAATAGTTCGCCCGGTAGCGAACTATGAAATGCCAAATCATCTGCGTGTTTCGATTGGCCTGGAAGAAGAAAACGCCAAGTTTATTCGTGTATTAACAGAAATGACAAAAGGTTAATTTGATGTCAGAACTGCAAATTCCAGTTATTACCGTTGACGGCCCCAGTGGCTCTGGAAAAGGCACTATTAGCCAAATCCTAGCCACTAAGCTGGGCTATCATTTGCTTGATAGTGGGGCGCTTTATCGTTTAACGGCTTTAGCGGTTATCAAAAATGATATCCCGCTAGATGATATTGCGGCGATTGAAGAAGCTGCTCTGAATCTAGACGTGGTGTTTGAGCCTTCAAGTGATGGTTCTGAGCAGACTGTTTTGCTAAATGGCGAAGATGTTGGAGTGCAATTACGTTTGGATGAAACTAGCGCTATGGCCTCTCAAGTAGCTGCAATTCCAGAGGTTCGTGAAGCACTTTTAACCCGTCAGCGTAAATTTCGTGAAAACCCCGGTTTGGTGGCGGATGGTCGTGACATGGGAACGGTGGTTTTTACTGACGCAAGACATAAGGTGTTTTTGACTGCAAGCCCCGAAATACGGGCGGATAGACGCTATAAACAGTTGACCGAAAAGGGTGTAAATGCTAGTATTCCGCACCTTTTGAAAAGCATCATCGAACGAGATGAGCGTGATCGCACTCGAACTGTGGCTCCACTGGTGCCAGCAGAGGGTGCTTTTGTTGTTGATAGCTCGGTATTGACGATTGATGAGGTTGTTCAGCAAATTCTTGATTTTATTAAGAATTCTTAGACTGAGCATAACAATTTTTTTTGTTTGCTTGCAAGGATTGATAAGCAAATTTAACTAACTGACCCAGTATTAGCGGATCTTAATCTGGTGATTTTGAAACAAGTCTTAATGCGACATTTGTCCATTAAGGTATCAGGTACTAACAATGAGCGAAAATTTCGCAGAACTTTTTGAAGAAAGTTTAACTAACGTAGAAATGCGTCCAGGTGCAATCATCACAGGTGTGGTGGTTGATATTGATAATGAAGTTGTAATCGTTAACGCTGGCCTTAAATCTGAAGGTGTTATCCCTCGTAACCAGTTCTTAAGTGACACTGGTGAGTTGGAAGTTAACGTTGGTGACGAAGTTCAAGTAGCCCTTGACGCGGTTGAAGATGGTTTCGGTGAAACTCGCCTATCTCGTGAGCGCGCTAAGCGTTTCGCAGCATGGGGCGTGTTGGAAGCTGCTCACGAAGCACAAGAAACTGTTAAAGGTGTTATCACTGGTAAAGTTAAAGGTGGTTTCACTGTTGAAGTTCAATCAATCCGTGCATTCTTGCCAGGTTCATTGGTTGACGTTCGCCCAGTACGTGATACAACACACCTTGAAGGTGTAGAGCTTGATTTTAAAGTTATCAAGTTAGATCAAAAACGCAACAACGTTGTAGTTTCTCGTCGTGCAGTTATCGAGTCTGAGAACTCAGCTGAGCGCGAAGAATTATTAGCTAACCTTGAAGAAGGTGCAGAAGCTAAAGGTATCGTTAAGAACTTAACTGACTACGGTGCATTCGTAGATTTAGGCGGTGTTGATGGTTTATTACACATCACTGATATGGCTTGGAAACGCATTAAGCACCCAAGCGAAGTAGTTCAAGTTGGCGACGAAATCGACGTTAAAGTATTGAAATTTGACCGCGAGCGTAACCGTGTATCTCTAGGTATCAAGCAATTAGGTTCTGATCCTTGGGTTGATATCATGGGTCGTTACCCAGAAGGCGCACGTCTTCAAGGTCGCGTTACTAATTTAACTGACTACGGTTGTTTCGTTGAAATCGAAGATGGCGTTGAAGGTTTAGTACACGTTTCAGAAATGGACTGGACTAACAAAAATATCCACCCATCTAAAGTAGTTAACTTAGGTGACGAAGTTGAAGTTATGGTATTAGATATTGACGAAGAACGTCGTCGTATCTCTCTAGGTATCAAGCAATGTATCCCTAACCCATGGGATGAGTTTGCAGCTAACTTCGCTAAGAACGACAAAGTTACAGGTAACATCAAGTCTATCACTGACTTCGGTATCTTTATCGGGCTTAACGGTGGCATCGACGGTTTAGTACACTTATCAGACATCTCTTGGTCATTAGCTGGCGAAGAAGCGGTACGTGAATTCAAGAAAGGCGACGAAGTAGAAGCAGTTGTATTAGCTGTTGATGCTGAGCGCGAGCGTATTTCTTTGGGTATCAAGCAAGTTGACGCTGATCCTATGTCAGATTTCCTAGCAGCTAATCCAAAAGGTTCTTTTGTAAAAGGTACTGCGAAAGAAGTTGACGCTAAAGGCGTATTGGTTGACTTAGGTGACAATATCGAAGGTTACTTACGAGCTTCAGATATTAGTGCTGAGCGTGTTGATGACGCGACTAAACACTTTGCGGTAGGCGACGAAGTAGAAGCTAAGTTTATTGGTGTTGATAAGAAGAGCCGTAACGTAAGCTTATCTATCAAAGCTAAAGACCACGCTGAAGAGCAAGCGGCTATCAAAGAGTTCAGTAATGATAAGTCTGCATCAGCACCGTCTACTTTAGGTGACCTTTTAAAAGAGCAAATGAATGACTAATCATTAGTTTGTAGCTTTTTTGAAAAACCCGCCTTATGGCGGGTTTTTTTATGTTTGCAAAATTTTGCATCTAATTCCCCAAAAAAGTCAAAAATGTTATATAATTAAACAAGTTAGGTGCCTTTTTATAAAATCCGTGAAACTTTTAGCAATATTTTAAGGTCTCAGCTTTTATAGTTTAATTTAATTAGGCATGACTAACGATAACAATGAAGGATTCAGTTTATGACAAAATCACAGTTAATTGAGAAGTTGGTTGATAAAAATCCGCAATTATCAGTGCGTGATCTCGAGTTGGTAGTTAAATCATTGATCGATCAAATGTCTGAATCTTTGTCGAACGGTGATCGCATCGAAATTCGTGGCTTTGGTAGCTTCTCATTACATTATCGTGCCCCAAGAGTTGGCCGCAATCCAAAAACGGGCGAATCGGTAACTTTGGCTGGTAAGTACGTGCCTCACTTTAAGCCAGGTAAAGAGTTACGTGAAAGAGCCGACGCAGGCAAAGATAAACCAATAAAACCCTAATACAGATAAATTCAGGAGTTAGTGGTGAGACTGCTTATCGCTATAGTATTACTGTTAGTTGCTTTTGGATTGGCTTTTATGTTTGCCAATCAAAACGATCAAACCATTCAACTCAATTACCTTTTTGGGGAAATTTCTCTTCAGTTGGTCTTACTCATTACCATATGTTTGGCACTGGGCTTAGTAATTGGACTTTCAATGTCAACTCTTTCGTTAATGAAGACTAGAACTCAGTTAAAAAATTGTCGCCGCAAACTTGCTAAGAATGAGCAAGAACTACAAAACTTAAGAACAATGCCGATTAAGGAAGATATCTAGGGATGAATGAATGGTTTTTGATTGGCATTTTAATACTTTTACCTATTGCCGTTTTTTCTGGTTATCGAATAGGTAAAAAGCAATCCTCTCAACCAAGATCTAGTTCTTCAAGCTTATCCAGTAACTACATTAAAGGTCTTAATTATTTACTTAATGAACAACCTGATAAAGCGGTCGATACTTTCATTGATTTGTTGCAAGTAGATACAGATACCGTCGACACCCATATGGCTTTGGGACATTTGTTCAGAAAGCGTGGCGAAGTGGATAGGGCCATCCGTTTACATCAGAATATTATTGCTCGTCCGCAACTCTCTAAACAAAATCATAATAAAGCACTCTATGAATTGGCTGTTGATTATCAAGCGGTTGGAATGTATGACCGCGCCTCAAATTTATTTAATAAGCTATTAGCTGAGCCCAAACATAAAAAAGACTCTTTACATCAACTGTTAAATATATATCAAGCAACAAGAGATTGGGAGCAAGCGGCAAAGACTGCAGAACAACTAGAAATTGTTATGGGCGAGAAGCAAACTAAACCGATCGCTCATTATTATTGTGAGTTAGCAACAGAAAAAAAGGATAAAAAAGATATTAAAGCAGCTTTAGCTACTATCAAGAAGTCAATGGCAGCCAATCCAAATTCAGTTAGAGCTAGCTTGCTACAAGGTGATTTGTATTTTGAAGATGGAAATTATAAAGCAGCCATCAAGTCTTATAGTCGTTTACTTGAGCAGGATATAGCTTTTTTACCAGAAGCATTGGAAAATCTTAAACATGCTTACTTAAATAAAAAAGACGAGAAGGGATACTATAAATTTTTGCAGCAGAGTTTAGAAAAAGGCGCCGGAGTATCGGCGTTAATAGAGCTTTCAGTCATAGTACAAAAAGAAAAAGGCGATAAGGCAGCTGCAGAGTTAATTGGTGTTTATTTAAAGGATAAACCGTCTCTTAAAGGATTACACCAACTGATTAGTTTGCATATTGAGCATGCCCAAGAATCTGCCAAACCCAGTTTGCAATTGCTTGACGGAATTGTAGAAAAATTAGTAGAAAGAAAGCCCCGTTATGTCTGTCATAATTGTGGTTTTAGTGGCCGAATAATTCATTGGCAATGCCCCAGCTGTAAAGACTGGAGTTCTATCAAACCCATCCAAGGTATTGAAGGCGAGTAATAAAACATGAATACCGATCCTAAAGTTATTGTTGCACTCGATTACGACAATAAGAAAAATGCTTTAAAGTTAGTAGAACAATTGGATCCAAATTTAGCTGCATTAAAAGTAGGCAAAGAAATGTTTACTTTATTCGGCCCTAAATTCGTAAAGAAGTTAGTTAAAAAAGATTTCAAAGTATTTCTTGATTTAAAATTCCATGATATTCCCAATACGGTAGCAAAAGCATGTAAGGCGGCTGCTGAGCTAGGGGTATGGATGACTAATGTACATGCGTCTGGTGGCGTTAAAATGATGCAAATGGCAAACGATGCCATTCAAGAATATGGCAATGAGAAACCGATGCTGATCGCGGTAACAATGCTAACTAGTATGGATGAAGCAAATTATCAACAGCTAGGCTTTCAAAAAACACTAGCTGAACAAGTTAAACATTTAGCCGGATTAACCCAAGAAGCGGGCTTAGATGGGGTGGTATGTTCCGCTTGGGAAGCTGAGTCTTTAAAGCAAAAGTTTGGCCGAGACTTTAAATTGGTTACACCTGGTATACGACCAGTAGGAGCGGAGGTTGGTGACCAATCAAGAATTATGACTCCCGTAAAAGCAATAGAAGTAGGTTCAGACTTCTTAGTTATCGGTCGACCAATAACCAAAGCTCCTGATCCGCTAAAAGCTCTGTGCGATATTTCTGAAAGCCTAGTAAGCAGCTTGTAGCAAAACGTTCTCTTTTCTATGATACATAGCGTCTTAGGACGTTTTATTATTAATAAGGAGATTATTTATGAAAAAGCTATTCAGTATTATTTTGTTATCTTTGGCTGTTGTTTCTCAAACAGGCTTTGGCAAGGAAAAAGAACTTCGTGTTGCTACTGATAAAGCAACTATCAGAGTCAACATCAATTCAGCTTCTGCTGATCAATTAGCTTCAAATTTAAAAGGTGTAGGTCTAAAAAAAGCTCAGGCAATAATAGATTATCGCAAAGAATATGGTAATTTTAAGTCTATAAATGAACTCACGGCAGTCAAAGGAATTGGCGAGAAAACGGTTGCAAAAAATAGAGAAAAGATAGGCTTATAATTTATTTTTTGTAATAAGTTGCGCAAAAGCCGGTTGATTAAATCGGCTTTTGGGCCAAACTAAACCTAAAATTATACCTTGAAGATAGCCGATAATATGTGACTCTTCGACAACAAAGCCACCAATCCAACTATCATACTCTGATGTAACGCCAAATATTTTAGGAGCAAATATTTTTACTCCAACGATAACGAGTAAGAGTGCGCTTATTTTTACTTTAAGGCGCATCTCGGCAACGCAGCATGCGGCAATTAACCCGTATAAAGCTCCTGACATTCCGACATATTGATTTAACTCCGTCAGCCATAAATGCATACCAAAAATATTTGATACATAAAGTATTAAAAACCAGCTAATCCAGTCTTTGATTTTTAATAATGATCTAAAGATTAAAGTAATTAACCATAAGCTAGCTAAGTTCATTAGCGTATGTTGAGGGCTCAAATGAACAAGGTTAGCCGTGAAAAATCGCCAAATTTGGCCATCGTTTACGGAAGTTCGGTTATACTCCAACCAATGACTTGCACCGGGCTCTAGTAGCATTAATAACAATACGACAAGAGTAATACTGGCACTTAGCCAGTACTTAAAAAAGAAGTGCTTCATTTATCTTTTTAGATTGACTACGTTTAGAAGGTTTTCTTGCTGGGGTTTCGATTCTGCAGAGTTTTTGTAATTAGCAATGATAAGTTCAGCTTTTTCTAGAGGCGATAAATCATAACCGCGAGCTTCAGCTAAACTTTCTATTAGAGTAATGGTTTTACTAAGCGCTTGAACATTATCAATATCTTGCAGTTTTTGAGAAAACTCACTCATAGGAACTAGTGACAAGCAATGCCCCATAGCTCGAGCTAAGTTATCAACTTTAAATATGCCAGGATCAGATGTTTTACCTTCAACTATCCTATAGATAGTTGATTGGCTAATATGAGCTTTATTTTGCAGAGAGTAGTCTGTCTCTCCCAAGCTCTTCATTAGTTCCCGTAGCTGTTCTAATACATCACTCATAATTTATTTAAATTTAATGCAAATTTGCATTGATATTAATGCAAATTTGCATTAATATTTTTTCATATCCGGTTAAATATGTGTTTTTTCTAGTTAGTATTAGTTTTAACACAGTATTAAAGTCAAATAAAGCTTTGATTTTACATTTGAACTGGAACCAGTTTCCTTCAGCTATATGGTGGGATTTAGGCTAAGCAGATGCTTAGCCTTTTTTTTGCTCAGAAAATAATTACCAAGAATAATTAACTTTATACTTTACTGTTATTTCTTCGTTCGCAGGGACTTTTACCTTAAAGTGTATGCGGCGTGCATCTTGTTTCGAAAAATCGTGAGAATTGTTAACAATTTCCCAATTGGACCAGCGGTATAAAGATTCTCTAATAACTACCTCTTCAACCTTATCTTTATGATTTTTAAGAGTAATTTCAAAAGTTTCCGACATGCGCTTATTTGAAGTATCAACTGAATAATCAGTTTGTTTGCGCTCCCCTTTGATATCAAAGGCATTGCCCATTTTGATCAAGACATCTTCATCTTTTGGTGTGTGATCAATAATATCTTCGCCAATAAATTCTAATGAACCATCCGTATCACGCTGATTTACACGAATTCTACCAGCAGGCATTGGGATCCCCATACTGCTAGATTTATCATTTTTGAAGCGCAAATACACGTTAACATCGTCCTGTGAATGGCGGCCGTAACCTTGGTTGGTATTTAAACCACCATATCCATAAAACTGACTAGAGGCGTCAAAAACTAGCTCTTTCTTACACTTTATGTCATTGATAGCAGGAAATAGTTCTAACTGCTTAGTGGAATTATTGGGCAAATCGGCTGGGCGGCCTAAGGTGTAAAGGTGGTATTCAAAGAAAGATTTCTCCTCAAATCCGGCATCATCTCTATAAGCTTCTTGAGCCATCGACTTGCGCAATACATGCGGTGATGGTGCAGGGTTGGCTCGGTTTACATCACCAGCAATCAATTTTAACTTGGCATCTTCATAACTAGCGCCGGACTGGTTAATGATACTAACCCAACCAGCCAGATCCATTTTGCAGCTATTTTTACCTTTTTCCGAATATATGATGTTGTAATCTGACCACCAAGTCATGCCGTTGGTTTGATAACTCAGTTCAATATCTTGCTTGCCAGGATTATCAGAGTAGAGCGACCATAATAAGGTTGGCTTGGTTCTTAAACCGCCAGGTAATTGAGGGAAACTAATATTATGATAGCTATTAATGCTATGGATACCACCTGACGAATCTTTAATTACAAGCCCGCCATCCGCGCTGATTAGTTCGCCAGTTTTTTTATGAATTTTATCACCAATTAATTGCTCCACAGTAATCGACTGGCCCAAATATCGTTGCAATAATTTTTGTTGGCTTACTAAATCAAATTGATAGTTTTGTTCTAATACCCGCGCATCTTTATCATCCTGCGAGCGAAATTGAACTGTGGTTGGATCAAGTAATGCTGCTACATCAGCTACTTCTAGCTGATTAATACCACGAGCAATATTATATTCGCGAGTGGATTTTATCATCGCGTAACCGGGAACATTATAATATCCGCGATGTTGCCCTGGAATAGGGCGATAAATATCAGGTGAAATAGAGCCCGGTTGGGCACTGGAATAAATAGTGATGGCGTCTTTTTCTTTAGCCATAGCAACTCCTGTAGTAAAAATGGATAGACCTAATGCGCTGGCAACGGCTAGAGGGAGAATCTGTTTCTTCATGATTAATACCTTTTCAAAATCTTGTCCCTATAAACGCCAGACTAACTGAAAAGGGTTAAATGAGCAAAAAGGTGAATGTAAAAAATTGTACGCCGAAAAATTTAGAGGTGGCTGCTTTTTAATGCACTTATAACGGTTTGGGACCAGTATTCGTGAGACTCTATCATAGGGAAATGGCCTAAGTTTTTTAGCCAAATTAAATTAGAATTTTGAGTTTCTTGCTTAATAGTTGAAGCCATTTTTGCAACGGCGATTGGATCTTTATCAGGCCAAATGATTTCGATGGGCAACTTAGTTTGTTGCAGTGCACCAATCCAGCGATCCCAATATCGTTGGCGCTCGTATGTATAACGACTTATTTTGGCCAGAACATTTTTGCCTTGATTGAAATTCATCATGTGCCAAATTGCATCGATTTCTTCATCATTGAGTTGGGTTGGGTCTACAAAAATTTTTCGCAGATTTTGCTTCACCATAAATTTTGAAGATAACTTTGCAATAAATGGACCAATGGGACTACGCAATAATTTTTGCATTACTAATAGTTGAGCTAGCTCAATATGCATTGAGCCATTACATAAAGCAATTTTATTGATTTTGATTGGAAATTTATTTGCATTATCACGAGCTAATATCTCTGTGAAAATACTAGTGCCGTAGTCATGGGCTAATAGGCAACATTCTTTAATCCCCAATCGCTGCCATAAATTTTGCGCAATATCCGTTTGTTCAAATAAAGAGTAGGAATAGTCTTGAGGTTTGTCGGAATATCCAAATCCAAGATGATCATGAATAATAACTCGGAAGTGTTTTTTTAGTTCGGGCAAGGCTTTCCAATAGTCGAAAGAAGATGTTGGAAAACCATGCAATATGCACAAGATAGGTAGATTAGATTTATTTTCTTCGTCAGTATCAATCATAAATATTTTATGACCATCGACGTTGTGAAAACTACCTAATTCATACCACTCTTGTGCATTCATAGTGTTAGTTAAACTAAACTTGGAAGTTCGACTTCTTTGGCTAGATCATTGAATATACCAGAATCAATTAAATCTTGAATTGCTTCAATGTCAGGACCAAAGTGGCGGTCTTTTTCGTAATAAGGTACTTTTGCTCGAATAGCAGCATAAGCTTTTTGCAATGCAGGTGAAGTTTTATGCGGCGCTCTAAAATCGATACCTTGTGCTGCTGATAATAGCTCAACTGCAATAACCCCAGAGGTATTAAAGTTCATGTCTTTTAAACGACGTGCTGCAAAGGTTGCCATCGAAACATGATCTTCTTGATTCGCAGAGGTTGGTAATGAGTCTACCGAAGCAGGATGTGCTAGAGTTTTATTTTCTGAAGCGAGTGCTGCTGCTGTAACTTGCGCAATCATAAAGCCTGAATTCACGCCTGAGTCTTGCACTAAGAATGCTGGTAAGCCGCTTAAATGTTTATCTAGCATTAAGGCGATACGACGTTCAACGATAGCGCCAACTTCTGAAATCACGATGGCTAATAAATCAGCAGAAATAGCAACTGGCTCAGCGTGAAAATTACCGCCAGAAATAATGTCACCGCTGCCTGGGAAAACCAGTGGGTTATCAGAAACTGCGTTGGCTTCTGTTAACAAAACGGTTGAAGCGAAGCGTAGATGATCTAAAGCCGCACCCATAACTTGCGGTTGACAGCGTAATGAGTAGGGATCTTGGACTTTCTCACAATCAGTATGCGACGCATTGATTTCAGAGCCTTTTACCAAGTTTAATAAATTAAGTGCGACTTGCTGCTGACCTTTATGACCGCGTACTTGATGAATTCGAGCATCAAATGGCACCGTTGAACCTAAGGCGGCATCAACCGATAAAGCGCCTGCAACAATAGCAGCAGCAAAGTTATTCTCAGCGCCGAATAATCCAGCTAAAGCTAAAGCCGTTGAGCATTGAGTACCATTTAATAATGCTAAACCTTCTTTTGCCGCTAATACTAATGGCTCAAGTCCTGCAATTTTTAAACCTTCAACGGCTGAAATGATTTTGCCATTATGGCGAACGTTACCCACGCCAATTAAGGTGCAGCTCATATGTGCCAATGGTGCTAAATCACCTGATGCACCCACGGAACCTTTTTCGGGGATGCATGGATACACTTCATGATTAACTAAGCTAATAAGCGCATCAACCGTTTCTCTTTTTACGCCAGAATGACCTTGCGACAAGCTAGAAAGTTTCAGAACCATTAGTAAACGTACTAGGTTATCAGGTAATAATTCACCAACACCAGCCGCGTGAGAAAGTACTAACGACTCTTGCAATAGCTCTAACTTTTCTTTTGGGATACGGGTAGAAGCGAGTAAACCAAAACCAGTATTAATTCCGTAAACCGTTTGATTGTTTTCAATTACATCTGCAACGGTTTGCGCAGCAAGATCAATTACTGGGTAAAAGTCTGAATTTAATTTAATGTTAATCGGTGATTGATAAATCGCTCGGCAATCTGCAAGCGTTAATTCACCAGGAGTTAAAGTAAAATGATTCATGGTATTTATTCTCTATAAACTTTTGTAGTCGTACGCTATTAACCGTTTACCATAGGAAGGTTTAAACCTTGCTCTTTGGCACACTCTTTCGCGATGTCATAACCCGCGTCAGCATGGCGCATAACGCCTGTGGCAGGGTCATTAAATAATACGCGCTCAATACGCTTGTCAGCTGCTTCTGACCCATCACAACATATAACAACGCCCGAATGCTGCGAGAAGCCCATGCCAACGCCGCCACCGTGATGCAAGGAAACCCAAGTAGCGCCACCAGCAACGTTTAACATGGCGTTTAATAACGGCCAATCTGAAACCGCATCTGAGCCATCCATCATGCTTTCGGTTTCACGATTTGGACTTGCTACCGACCCTGAATCTAAGTGGTCGCGACCAATCACCACTGGTGCTGATAATTCGCCGTTACGCACCATTTCATTAAAGGCCAAACCTAGCTTATGACGTAAGCCTAAACCTACCCAGCAAATACGTGCAGGCAATCCTTGAAAGCTGATACGCTCTTTGGCCATATCTAACCAATTATGTAAGTGCGGATCATCAGCAATAATTTCTTTTACTTTTTGATCGGTTTTATAAATGTCTTCGGGATCGCCTGATAACGCTGCCCAGCGGAAAGGACCAACACCGCGACAGAAAAGAGGGCGGATATAAGCTGGAACGAAACCTGGGAAATCAAAGGCATCTTTAACGCCTTCTTCTAAGGCCATTTGGCGAATATTATTACCATAATCCACCGTTGGAATTCCGTCATTCCAGAAGTCCAGCATAGCTTGAACCTGCACCGCCATTGATTTTTTAGATTCTTTGGTTACTAGCTCTGGGTTAGATTTGGCTTTTTCGCGCCATTCTTCCATTGTCCAACCGATTGGCAAATAGCCGTTCACAGGATCGTGGGCAGAAGTTTGGTCGGTAACTAAGTCAGGCCTGATACCACGTTTTTGCATTTCAGGGAAAATGTCCGCTGCATTACCTAACAAACCAATTGAAATGGCTTCGCCTTTTTCTAATGCTTCATTAAGCATCGTCATGGCTTCATCAATTGAAGTAGCTTTTTTATCCACGTAGCGAGTACGGAGACGGAAATCGATTCGAGTTTCATCACACTCAACAGCAATCATACAATAACCAGCCATGGTAGCCGCTAAAGGCTGAGCACCGCCCATACCGCCAAGGCCCCCAGTTAAGACCCATTTGCCTTTTGTATCACCATTAAAGTGTTGGCGTCCTGCTTCCACAAACGTCTCGTAGGTGCCTTGTACGATGCCTTGTGAGCCAATATAGATCCAAGAACCAGCCGTCATTTGGCCGTACATCATTAAACCTTTCTTATCGAGCTCATTAAAGTGTTCCCAGTTACCCCAATGTGGTACTAAATTGGAGTTTGCAATTAAAACACGTGGTGCATCGGCGTGGGTTTTAAAAACGCCTACAGGCTTACCTGACTGAACTAATAAAGTCTCGTCATCATTTAAAGTCTTAAGTGTTTCAACGATCTTGTCATACGACTCCCAATTACGAGCAGCGCGCCCTATGCCTCCATAAACTACTAAGCCTTGCGGGTGTTCGGCAACATCTGGATCGAGATTGTTCATTAACATACGAAGTGGTGCTTCAGTAAGCCAAGATTTTGCATTCAATTTGGTGCCAGTTGGTGCGTGAATCACTCGACTGGCATCGAATCTTGAGTCATTAGAATAAGATGACATGGTATTTCCTCTTAATAAATCTTTTATAATTCAGTTAACTGGTGTTCGGTTTTAAAACGGCCAGTAATGCTAAAGCGACTGGCTGGATGATAAAGCTGGCAGAAACTTACTAATGTTTGCTCAGACCAAGTAATACGGTCGATACACAGTACCGGCTCTGTTTCTTGCAAATTTAGGGTGACCTTCATAAAAGGATCGGCTTCTTTAGCTTGAATTTGATGTTCTGCCTCGGTCAAAGGTGCAACTTTTGAAAGGTATACATTAGGCGTAATGCTTTTGTAATCTTGCTTTAAATATTCAGGCGCTGCATTAGGATTTACATAGCGTTGCTCGATTTGTATTGGCTTGCTGTTTTCTTTATGCACCATAATCGAATGAAAAACTTGCTCACCTTCTTCTAATCCAAAGTGGTTTAATAGGTGAGGAGGGCAGGCTTCTTTTTGCAGCAAGATTAGCTCGTTAGAATATTCAGCATCACGATTTTCTATTTCTTCGGCAATATTACGAATCTCTAACAATGGCGAGTGCAGCTTTTTAGGAGCAACAAATGTACCACGCCCCTGAACACGGTAAAGCACACCTTCCTCGGTTAGTTCATCTAATGCTCGGCGCGCGGTCATGCGACTCACCTTACACATATCCACTAATTCATTTTCCGAAGGAACTCGCTTATGTTCTTTCCATTGTTTTTCAGCAATACCTTTACGAATAAAGTCTTTGACCAATTGATAACGAGGTTCTTCTTGGCTCATTTACTTGATATTCCTCTAAATCTAGCTAGATTAATGTAATTATTGATGTAAGATAGGTTGTATATACAACCAAAAAAAACAACAAAAATCAAGCCTAACAGGCTAGGAAATCTGCTAATGACAATACCAGTGACGCAACTTGTTGAAAAATTTGAAAATCAAGCGTTTGAAGGCGGTGATTTTCATCACCAAGAGCATTTGCAGATTGCTTGGCACTATGTCTGTCATGAATCATTGGTAAAGGCTAAACAGAAATTCCATTCAAATGTGGAAAAGTTAGTCACTAAGTTGGGTGCAGAAGACAAGTATCATCGAACTTTGACTGACTTCTTTTTAAGTTATCTGTATCAATTAAGATTGTATTTAGGAACTGATAATTGGGATATGGTGAAGAAAAAATGTCCCCTAATTATTAATGATGCCAAAACCATTATTAGTTTTTACTACTCGGATAGCGTTATTTGGTCTGAAGAAGCTCGATTGGGTTTTGTTGAGGCGGATCAGATGCCGTTGGATAGAGCAAGCTTGAAGTTGTCGGATAAAGAACCAGATGTTTTTGAATTAACAGAACATGAATCGCCATTGATCGTTTCCATGCCACATAACGGTCAGTTTATTCCTCATTCTGTATTAAAAACTATGCAGCCAATGGCTTTATCAAGTCATGATACAGATTGGTACCTATCGCAGTTGTATGATTTTTTAGAGGAGCTGAAAATTACTCGGATTAGCGCTAATTATTCGCGCTATTTAATCGATCTTAATCGTGATTCAAGTGGTAAAGCCTTATATAAAGGCGCCGATAATACGGAGCTTTGTCCAACATCGACCTTTGATTTGGACCCATTATATAACGAAGATGACGAGCCTGATGCTAAAGAAACACACAACCGTATAAGTAAATACTGGCAACCTTATCATCAAGAGTTGCAGAGACAAATCGCTAAAGCCAAAGAAAAATTTGGCTACGCCATATTATTTGAAGCCCATTCGATCGCACAAGAAGTACCACGCTTTTTCGACGGCAAACTGCCGGACTTTAATTTTGGTACTAATGATGGCCAGACGGTAAATAATACATTAGCTGAAATGCTTGAAGGATTTAATACGGGTAGTTATTCAAAAGTTACAAATGCGCGCTTTAAAGGCGGCTTTATTACTCGTAACTATGCCAAGCCAGATAAAAATATTTTCACTATTCAACTAGAACTTTCACAAGCTAATTATTTAGATCAGTCTAAAAATTTAATATTGGAGAACAAAGCTAGCCAATTAAAAATAACTTTAAAAAAACTAGTTCAACAATTAAAGGATATAACCATTGAAACTTAAATTCTCGGATAAGCATTGCCCGGAAAATGATAAATTTGTATTTGAGCAATTAAAAGCTCATAACTCAAATATTATAGAAAGGGATTTAGAACCTGTTTCGTTCTACTTTAAAGACGAAAACGAGAAAATTATTGCAGGTTTAACTGGTAAAACGCAATGGGGCGGTTTGTTAATTGAAATTCTGTGGGTGCATGAAGATTATCGCAGCCAATCTCTTGGTGCTAAGTTATTAGACAAAGCTGAGCGAATTGCAATCGAGCGCCAATGTCAAAATATAGTTGTTGAAACTATGGGCTTTCAAGCTAAAGACTTCTATTTAAAGCAAGGCTTTGAAGTTTTTGGAACCGTTGAAAATAGCGAGCCCAGATTAAATTGTTATTACTTAAAGAAAAAGCTAAATCATTAGGAAATAATTTTAAGCGGCGGAGTTACTCCAAATTGGTAGCTTAATTGGTTAGGATGTTCAATATTCCATAATACTAAGTCTGCTTTTTTTCCAACTTCAATAGAGCCTATCGCGTCCTCTAAACCTAATGCTTTAGCGCTATTAATAGTTACACCTTGTAAGGCTTCTAACGGCGTCATCTTAAATAGGGTACACGCCATATTCATCATTAGTAAAACTGATAAGCAAGGTGAGGTACCAGGATTATGATCTGTGGCAATCGCTATGGGTACGCCAGCATCTCTTAAGGCTTGAATCGGCGGCAGTTTGGTTTCTCTTAAGAAGTAGTAGGCGCCTGGTAGTAATGTGGCAACAGTACCACTTTTAGCCATTTTATAAATAGACTCTTGAGATAAGTATTCAATATGGTCGGCGGATAATCCTTGATAATCAGCTACCAACCCCGCGCCGCCTTGATCGGATAGCTGCTCAGCATGAAGCTTCACTTTTAAGCCATGTTCTTTTGCTGCTTTGAATACCTTTTCAGTTTGAGCATAACTAAAGCCTATATTTTCACAAAACACATCGACGCAATTCGCAAGTTGTTCTTGTGCAACAGTGGGGATCATCTTTTCGCAAACTAGGTTAATATAGCCATCGCTATCATCTTTAAATTCTGGTGGCAGGGCGTGCGCTCCTAAGAAAGTCGGTATTACTCGGATAGGATATTGTTCGCCGAGTTGTTTTGCTACTCGCAGCATTTTTAATTCGGTTTCTAAATCGAGCCCATACCCAGATTTGATTTCAATAGTGGTAACGCCTTCCGCGATCAGTGCTTCTAAACGCTTACTGGCTGACACGAATAATTCTTGCTCTGAGGCAGCACGAGTGGCGGTTACACTGGATAAAATACCGCCTCCAGTTTTTGAAATTTCTTCATAAGAAGCTCCATTTAAGCGCATCTCAAATTCATTAGCGCGATTGCCGCCATAAATCAGGTGAGTATGACAATCTATCAATCCAGGCAGTAACCACTGGCCATTAGCATTTATGGTTTCTTTGGCTTGGTAGTCACTTAAATCGCTACCAATAAAGGCAATCTTCCCGTCAATTATGCCAACACAGCCTTTTTCAATAATTCCATATTCTTTATCAGAGGCCATAGTAGCGATATTGGCATTGCGAATAAATTGATCAAAAGGTTTCGTTTCTGTTGGGCACATATTATTATCTCAGTACTAAAGTAAGTATTCACCGAATTTGAAAAGCATGGCTAAACAAATATACGCAAAACACATTCTACTCAAGGATGGCTGGTCTGAAAACGTTTTAATGGAAATTGATGCAAATGGCATCATTAGAACTTTGGAAATAAATGCGAAATTACCTCGTGAATTTACAGGTGAGTTTATTCAACACTCGGTAATTCCAGGAATGGTTAATAATCATTCCCATGCCTTCCAATGGGCTATGGCGGGTCTGGCGGAGCAAAGTGGCACGGGCAATGATAGTTTTTGGTCTTGGCGAAAAATCATGTATGACTTTGTTGGTAAGATAACGCCAGATGATCTAGAGGCTATCGCCAGCGCACTTTATATGCAGATGTTAAAAGCAGGCTACACTTCAGTTGGAGAATTCCATTATTTGCATCATGATGTCAATGGTCAGCACTATACTAATCAAGCAGAAATGTCGCAGCGCATTTTTGAAGCAGCTAGTTACTCTGGAATAAATGTAACACTGCTTCCAGTATTTTATCGCTACAGCGGCTTTGGCGAGCAGCCTCCCAATGTCGGTCAGCAAAGGTTTATTAATAGTCAAGAACAGTACGCTGATCTGTTAAATTCAATCTCGAATCTAGCCGATACCTATGGCCAAAATTTTGGTATAGCACCGCACTCATTACGAGCGGTAAATCGTGACGATATATCTTTTGCCATCAAACATTTAGATTCGATTAACAATAAAGCGCCGATTCATATTCATATAGCTGAACAGTTAAAAGAAGTAGACGATTGCTTAAGGGTTTATGGCAAAAGGCCTGTAGAATGGTTGGCGGATAACTTTGAGCTAAATAACCGTTGGTGTCTCGTCCATGCAACGCACATGAATTTGGAAGAAGTAGTTACGGTTGCCAGTTCAAATGCTGTGGTCTCTGTTTGTACTAGCACTGAAGGTAATTTAGGTGATGGTTTCTTCCTGATGCAAAACTATAAGAAAAATAATGGAGCATGGGGAGTAGGCAGTGATAGTCATATATCCGTAGATGCTGCAGAAGAATTGCGCTGGCTAGAATATCAAAATCGTTTAATGAGTCATTCCAGAACGGTTCTTACTGATGGTGATTACAGCTCTAATGGTCATTGGTTATGGGCCAAAGCAGCTCAAGGTGGTGCCCAAAGTTTGAATAATAGTGCTGGGGCTATTGAGGTCGGAGCTAAAGCGGATTTTATTGAATTAGATAACGAGGATATTTCATTATTAGGTAAAAAAGACAATGATTTAATAGATAGCCTAATTTTCAATCAGCAGAGTAGTCTAAAATTCAATTCTGTGTGGGTGAGTGGTAATAGGGTAATAGACGGCGGCCATCATGTTCATGAAAAGGCAATTAAAGATAATTATAAAAATGTGCTGAAAAAGCTCTTAAGTTAAATTAATTAATAGCTTTTCTAAACGCTTTAAATCTATTGGTTTGCTTATATGTTTTGCATTAAAAGGCTTGAAATAATCATTTTTGATTATTTTAGAATTACTAGAAATCACCAAAAGCAGTGGTGGTTTTTCAAGATCTAAATATTCAGTTTTAAAATTAGTTAAAAAATAGGGATCTTGATCTGAGAAAAAATCTGAATTAACACACAATACATCATAAGTATTATGTCTTAATTTCTGCAAGACCACTTGCTTAGTTGTAGCCTTATCAAGGGATTGGCCAAATTTATCTAAATAACCCATCAAAACAATCCGTTCTGTTGGATCAGAGTCATAGACAAGAAGTTCTCTTTGTTGTTCTAGAGGTTTTATAAATGACAAATTACTTGAAGAAACGTAGTTTTTTTCTATAAGTACTGGAAATTCAAAACGAATTTCATCTTTTAAGAATATATAGTCACCGCCAGTCTTTTGAACAAGGTGCTTACATGCAATAAAAGACGAGTTATTTTCGCTGATAGTAATTTGAGAGTTAGGAACGAAATCAAATAAGCTTTGTAATTCTAATGCTTTCGAAAAGGCTGGTGATGACGATTCGAAAGATAGTCTTAAGATGTTAGATTCATCCTGT
Organism: uncultured Kangiella sp.; assembly: GCA_947503435.1. Taxonomy (GTDB): domain Bacteria; phylum Pseudomonadota; class Gammaproteobacteria; order Enterobacterales; family Kangiellaceae; genus Kangiella. Next base: position 490,642 of record CANNDL010000001.1, read on the forward strand.
AATTTATTTATATCAGCATTAATGTTTAATTCAGAATTGCGACACAGTTTAATCATCTCGCCGATATATAAATTTAAAAACTGATGAAACAAATCTTTATCAATAAAGATGCTAAAATCTTGCAGTTTATTGAGAATGTTATCGTAAATTACAACATTATTTTCCGCGCATAAATCTGAATGAATGGCTATTGCTGTTCTAAGGGATCTGCCGATATTGACTAGTGATTGCTCGGAGTTTTTGTTGATAAGAACAGATTCAGAGAAGATTTTTAAGTCTTGATCGAACTGTATTCTTTCTGAGTGGATTAGGAATTCCAAAAATTTATGCAACTCCATATTAGAATCTTCACGGGCATATTGTATTTCTTGCTTTAAATTTGCCAACTGAATGTTCTGCTTGGAAATTCTATCAATTGCGTTAGCTGCTTTATGATAAAGCTCATTTAACTCTTTCGACTTTGATGGCTCAAAGTACTCAATTTTGTTGCCGGATAAAAAATTAGAAATTTGTGTCACTTGAGTTTTTCGAAAATTAATGTGCCTAGCCAAAAATAGTGCTGTAAATATTAGTAGTGATATCAATATAACATTGTAGCTAAAGATTAAATTACTATTTCGATAAATTTCTAAAAACTCAAAAGGTTTCATGAAAATTTTTATCGATCCAACTTTTTGAGACTCAATCTGTGAACTATCTTCGCTAAAAATTTCTTCAAATTCATTAACATTAATTTCGTTTAAAATATCTTTTTCCGTAAACTGTAAGTTAACAGTATCGTCAATAGAATAATCACCAATCAGCCTGCTCGCGACTAGAGAGTTTTTGTTGTCTTTAATTTCAAGATATAAAATATCATCATTTAAATTTAAATTGGAAAGTTCGTCTTGGATGGCTTCATTATCAGCCACTAAAAGAGGTAGCTCTATTTTAGCTTCTAATGCTGTAATTATTGAGTTAGCTGTATTGCTTTGATTTGTTTCGTAATCTTCACGAGTATCTTGAAATACATAAAGATTGAATATAAATATTATGGCTAAAGCAAAAAGTGTAAATGCAGCTAAACTTCTGTTGAAAAAATGATTTCTATTTAGAGCCACTGTATTAATTCTCCAGAGATATCTTGGATATCTGCTCTTTAATCATATTTTCAAGATCGTTTTTAGACGGTAATGCTAAGCCTAGTGATTTTGCTACTTCTCGATTCGTGGCGACTGAAAAATATTTACTGAAACGATTAATTAACTGAGTATTTGAGTTGAGTATGGCTTCCGAAGAATCAATTAAATCTTGAATGTAATCATTGGAACTGGTGTAACTACTAGCGAGCGCCCCCGATTTTACCATTCCTTTGGAATAGCCAATGATAAATTTACTTTGTCGATAACTGGTTAAAATAGCTTTTGGAATAGTGTTTCTATTGTAAAGAGCGCGGTCAGGAATCAGCATAATGCCATCATTATTATTGGAAATGTCAGCATATTGACGATTAAAATTATCACTAGAATTATTAACTTTAAAATTAATTTGCAACTTAAGTTGCTCACCCGCTGCAAGTAATTTGGTTTGGTCAAAATGATATTGCTCAGAATGCATAACGCCTATTGTGCTAGCAATTGGAATAAGGTTTTTTGCAAGAATTAATTGTTTCAATGGATCAGGGTCATAAAAAATTGTATTGAAGCTAGTGCTAGGGTTATTAGATTTAAATTGCAACCATTGGCTTGATGTTATTAGGCCAGCTAGGACCGGTTTTTTTATTTGTTGTTCCTGTAGCACTCTCAAGGCATCTAGCCCTAGAGCTATATAAAGTTTGGTATTTTCATTTGGCTTCCAATTATTAATACTCTCTGAATGTATAGTATATTTTTGGTTCAGTGAGGAAAGCTCTATATTTTTTGCGATGTTAGAGGTATAGCCCGAAAAATTTTTAGAGAGGATAATAATTTGAGACTTTTCACTTTCCATTGCAAATAACGTGCAAGCAAGCAGACACGTTATGACAGCGCCGATTTTTATTAAAACCCGAAAAATCATACTTTTATTGATTTCTTCCTTGGATTATTTTCCCACTACCCTCTAAGCAGTATTAGATCTGCTCTAACTGCCATTGTATAGGGCTTTCACCTGATTCTACAAGTATTTGATTGCAATATGAAAAATGTTTACATCCGAAAAAGCCTCGGTATGCGGAGAGGGGAGAAGGGTGTGGAGCTTTTAATATAATGTGTTTTTTATCTATTAACTTTGCTTTTTTGTGAGCATAAGCTCCCCATAGCAAGTAAACAATGGATTTACTGGAATTATTAAGGCTTCTGATGATGCCATCAGTTACTTGTTCCCAGCCTTTATTTGCATGAGATCCGGCAATGGTAGCTTCTACTGTCAAAACCGAATTAAGCAATAAAACCCCCTGCTTTGCCCAGCCAGACAGATCTCCGTGTTCTGGCATCTTGCAGCCGATATCTTGTTCAATTTCCTTATAGATGTTCTTTAGTGATGGAGGCAAAGCAATTTCTGGGTTTACTGAAAAACACAATCCGTTGGCCTGATTGGGGCCGTGATATGGGTCCTGACCTAGGATGACTACTTTAACTTGTTCAAATGGAGTTGATTGTAAAGCCTGGAATACCTGCTGTTCAGGTGGATAAATGGTTTTACCTATGGCTCTTTGTTGGGCTACGAAAGTTAAAATTTCTTGATAATAATTGCTTTCGCCGACCTCTGAAAGAATATCTTTCCAATTTGCAAGGCTTGCCATAAGGTTTAAATTTGGGAGTGGTTATTCTGAAAAGATAAACTATATTTTGTTTAGATCCAAATGATTTAAGGCATCATCTAAACTTGTTGGAGAATCATCTACTCGATCATTAATAGCGTATTTCTCCACTTCTAGTGCGCCAGTCCAATCTTCTGGCGGAGCGGCTGCAGCTAATTGGAGCTGCTCCCAACTCGTTCTGTCGAGCTCTTCGATTTCGCCATTAAAATATTGGATTTCAATGGTTTCATCGTCATCGTCAATTGCGACAACTTCAAACAGATCATTGAGGTCTGGTCTTTTATACCAGTGGCCTCGCTGTGGATGTAACGAGCTAGCCATTAGAAACGCCTTAAAAATAGACTTAATCTCAATGTAGCACACTGGTTAAAAAATGCACGATACAAAGTGTTCAAAATGTGAACAACAGCACTCTGTTTTGGGGTTCAAAACTCGCAAATGAAATAAGTTTGGTTCAGCTAGCTTTTTTGATTACGAATATCTACAATAATCGGCAGTTAACAAACCAAGTGGTATGTAAAGTGCGACTCAGCTCAAAATCAAGATTTCTGAAGGCTCTAGGCTTAAGTGTTTTAGCTATAACAAGTTTGGCGACATCTATAAGTGCGGGAGAATGGTCGGGACAAATTCAAGTAGAAGGGCGATTCTTTACTCAAGATGCGGATTTTGGACAATCTGACAATCAGTTTTCATTGGCGCTCGAACCTGAATTTTATCATGAGTGGGAGGATACTGACTGGAGTCTAACTTTTAAGCCATTTTTACGCTGGGATAGTGAAGATTCTGAGCGGACTCATGGCGATATCCGTGAATTGATGTTCACTTATGTCGGTGATATATGGGAAGTTAAAGCGGGTATAGGCAAGGTTTATTGGGGGGTGGCAGAGTCGCAACATCTAGTGGATATTATCAATCAAACCGACTTTGTAGAAAACGTCGATGGCGAAGATAAGCTAGGCCAACCCATGTTGCATCTTTCTACAGAGCAGGATTGGGGGCTATTGGAGTTTTTCGTCTTACCGTTTTTTAGAGAGCGCACCTTTGCGGGTTTAGATGGCCGCTTAAGATTCCCATTAGAAATTGATACTGATAATCCATTGTATGCAAGCTCTGATAAAGAAAATAATATTGATGCAGCAGTTCGCTGGTCGCAATCTATCGGTGATTGGGAGTTAGGGCTTTCGCATTTTTCTGGTACGAGCCGTGAACCACTTTTTCAACTAGATGCTTCAAACCCAATTAACCCAGTTCTACGCCCTTTGTATGTGACTATCGATCAAACTAGCATCGATTTGCAGGCGACCATTGACGCTTGGCTATGGAAACTTGAGGCGATTTCTCGTTCAGGCTTCGATAGCGATCGTTATTGGGCGACTGTAGTAGGGTTTGAATACTCGTTTTATGATATTCAAGCTTCCGGTATTGATTTAGGGGTAATATTGGAATTTCAGACGGATAGTCGTGATTTTCTAGGTGCGGGCTTTCAAACTCAAGATTCCGTCGTTACGGGTTTCCGTTTAGCTTTGAACGACGAGCAATCAACCGAAGCCTTATTGGGTTATTCTCACAGCGAAGAAGGGCAAAAGTTTATTAACCTTGAAGCTTCTCGTCGCCTTGGGGATAGTTGGAAGCTGATATTAGAAGCGCGTTACTTTACCGGCTTCGATGAAGCTAACCCAAATGAATCAATCTTCTATCCTTTTAGAAATGATGATTATATTGGAGTTAGCTTAGAGAAATATTTCTAAAACCTTTTATAAAAGGGGGAGATTATCCCCCGGTTTCGGTATTTAGAATATACTCAAATACCGTATCTTGTTTATTCAATTTTAAAGCGTAAATAGCGCGATAAGTCATTACTTTCTTAATGTAATCACGAGTTTCGGTATAGGGAATCGATTCGATCCAAATTTCCGTTGGAAAACGACCAAAAGCTTTCCATTTATCTATTCGATGTTTGCCTGCGTTGTATGCAGCTGATGCATAGATAGGATTGCTATCTAATTCGTCGTAGCGCAGCTTTAAATAATTCGAGCCCATTTCGATGTTGGTGCTAGGAACAAAAAGATCACTGCGGTTTTTGTATTTAACCCCTAATTTTTTAGAATATATTTTTGCCGTCGAGGGTAAGACTTGCATTAATCCATAGGCACCAGCACCAGACACAGCGTATGGGCCATAAGCACTCTCTTGTCGGGTAACACCCATTAACCATTCTGGCTCTAAGTCCACTTTTTTGCCCATGACAATATAGTCTTCTTTGAAAGCTGTGGGAAAACGAATATCAGTGTCGTCCCAGATTTTTGCTTTAGCAATGGTCAAAATACCTTGGTTAAACCAGCCCCAGTCATATGCAATTTTCGCTGCTGCTTGGAATTCTTCTGGAGTTTTTAGTCTTTTTTGCAAGCTTCTCCACTCTCTATTGGCATCACGGAAGCGCTCAAGAGCGATAAGCTCTTTGGCTCTTTCGACATTGGATAAATTTTGCGTCTGAGTCAGCACTTCTTTAGAAATAACGGAAGCTTTATGGTTAAGTTTTAGCGGTTGCTTTAGTTTTGCGGCAGCTTTGTAGCCATAGTAGTCACGTTGAACTGCTAAATTCTTAAGAAGTTGATTGGCCTGTTTTGAATTACCTGTTTTTTCTAAGGCAATGGCATACCAGTATCGCCATTGGTTTGTTTTTTGTAGTTTTTCTGCTATTAAATCGTATTGCTCTTTAATAGCCTCCCAGTCATTAGCACGCAGGAAGGTTGCAAGTTTCCAGTGCGTGATTAACTCGTCTTTTAAATAACGATTGATATGCTTTTTTGCCCAGGGCATTGCTTTGGGATTGTTTTCCGTAGTTAACGCCAAAAATAGAGTTCTTTCCGCATCATTCGCTAACTCTTTAGGGACGACGATTCGTCTTTGCACATTACGCCAAGTTTTATAAGCTGCATCGCGATCACCCCATGCAAGTTTTTTAATCGCAAAAACTGCAATGGCAGCTTCTTGATATTTATAATCTCTTTGTGGAAAAAAGCGCCTATTTGCGATTACCCCTGGGTTTTTGCGAACTTTAGACCAGAGCTCTGCTAAATAATGTTGCTTCTTTGGTAAGTAGCGCTTTAAGTAATTCAACATAGAAACAGGCCCTTTTCGAGCCACTTTATCAAATCGCTCGAAGGCAACGGCTTTGGTTAGCTTGCCCTCATTTTTCCATTGGCTAAATAATGGGTCGCATTCTTTAGGCTGTGATTTTGCCACGGTCCAAAGTTTTTTTACTTCAGGGAAAACCTTTGCGGTTTTTTCCCCCTGCTGTAATTGATGTATTAAATAAAGGCATTTCAATTTAGCATTTTTGCTGGATTGAAAAAAGTCAGCATAATATTGGCTAAATAAACCATATTGCTTTTGTTTTACTAAGCTATTGATGTAACGAAATTTAAGCCGTGAAGCGAGAGGAGAATCTTTTTGCACCTTAATGAATTGATCAATTTTTCCCTTATTCGCAACTGTTAGATTTCGAGATAATTGTTCAAACTCTAAGTATGATACCAGCGGATAATGCGAAAGTTGGGATTTGAATTTTTGGAATTTTTGTACATCATTAGATTTAAGTGCTTTTTCAGCATCAAGAAATAACTGTTGAGATGGTGAATACTTGGATGATTTGTTTGCTAATAAAGGAATACTAACGGTCGTCGCGAGTAAGTAACAGGCGATTAAGATTGGTGTTTTCACTTTATACATTATTATTAATATCCCTTGCAGTTGATTGCATCTAATGACTAATAGTGCTCTAAAAATCATAGTTTATAGAGCTAAATTTTGTAAAAAAGTTTATCTTACTGGTTTAAGACAAGATTCCATCCATAGCATTACAGAAAAATGCCACACTTTGATTTATTTAATAATGAAACTGCTCGGACTTCAAGCGGTCAAACACTTTAAATAGGTATTTTTACTTGTTTTTACACATCAAGCTAAAGATAATGAGTTCGCAGAATTGACTGTGCGCTGATAAGAACCATAAATAATAAGTTGCTCAGTCACTAATAAAGAAATTAATAGGCGGTATTTAATGGCGAAAGGTACGAAATATAAAGCTCGTCCGATGGACGAAGATGGCTTTATTCACTATACAGACGTTGAGCATGAAACTTGGCATAAGCTAATTAATCGTCAAGAAAAGCTGATTGTCGACCGTGCTTGCCCGCAGTATTTTGAAGGTTTAGACAAACTACAATTACCAAAAGATAGAATTCCACAGCTGGAAGAAGTTTCTAGTGTTTTGCGTAAAGAAACCGGTTGGGAGGTGGCTTGGGTTCCTGCGCTAATCAATTTCGATAAGTTTTTTGCGTTATTGGCTGATAAAAAATTTCCTTGTGCGACTTTCATTCGTACCCCCGAAGAAATGGATTACCTTCAAGAGCCCGATGTATTCCATGAGATTTTTGGCCATTGCGCTATGCTGACTAATCCATACTTTGCTGAATTCACTAGTATTTATGGCAAGCTAGGTTATGAAGCATCAAAAGAAGATCGCGTATTCTTAGCACGTCTATATTGGTTTACCGTTGAGTTTGGCTTGATGCAATCTGCTCCAGGCACTCGTATTTATGGCGGTGGGATTTTGTCTTCAATCGGTGAAACACCACATAGCTTAGAAAACCCTGACGTTATCCGTAAACCTTTTGATCCGATTGATATAATGCGCACGCCATATCGTATCGATATTATGCAGCCGCAGTATTTTGTACTAGAAGACTTAAAACAGCTTTACGACTTGGCTCATCAAGACATTATGGCGATGGTGGAAGAGGCCAAGCGCTTAGGATTGCATGCACCAATATATCCGCCTAAAGAAGAAAAGTTAGCAAGTTAGAATTTGTTTATAAAGCCCACTAAGCTAGTGGGCTTTTTATTGTCAAAAATAAGCGCTTGTTGCATAATAGTCGGTCTAAATAATACGTAATAAAAGATTGAGCAAACGACTCTAAACCATTGATATGTCATTGATTTTAAATAAATATCATATTCCTACTTACCTTGTTGCGGTGCAAGTTCGTGCCCAATGGAGTCCTTTCGATTCAAAATAGCTTTTATAATAAGCTAATTCATACCCTAATTTCGGTGTTTGAGCGCCAATCAATCAAAGCTCAATCGCTATTGAATTTAACCTCTTAAAAAAATTGAGGAAGATAAAATGTCAAATTTAGATGCATCAAACATGCAAGCAAAAGTCACCAGTGCGCCAACCCCAACAACACCAGTGGATAACCCAATGGGTACCGATGGTTTTGAATTTGTAGAATATTCAGCTCCTAATGCTGAAGGCATTCAAAAACTTCGTGATTTATTCGAATTATTAGGTTTTACTCGTGTAGCCAACCATAAAACTAAGAATGTTTCTCTGTATCGTCAAGGCGATATTAATTTCGTAATTAATGGTGAAACGGAAGGTTATTTCAATCAGTTTAGCCAAGAGCATGGCCCATGTGCTTGTGCTATGGCTTGGCGTGTTGCCGATGCGAAAAAAGCTTATGAACACGCGATTGCCAATGGCGCCGAAGCGTTTGATAAACCCGAGCATATGTCGCATCCTGCGGTTTACGGTATTGGCGGTTCAGTGTTGTATTTCGTTGATAAATGGGGCAAGGAAGGCAGTGTTTTTGATGATGAGTTCGACTTCATTGATGGCGTTGAGAAATTCCCCGAAGGAATGGGCTTACAAACTCTAGATCACTTAACACATAACGTTAAACGTGGCGGCATGGATGTTTGGGCGAGCTTCTATGAGAATATCGCTAACTTCCGCGAAATTCGCTACTTTGATATTAAAGGCAAGCAAACTGCTTTATTCTCAAAAGCGATGACCGGCCCTTGCAATAAATTGCGCATTCCGATCAATGAATCTGCAGATGAAAAGTCGCAAATCGAAGAGTATTTAAAAGAATACAAGGGCGAGGGTATTCAGCACATTGCGCTTTCAACCCCAGATATTTATGACACTATTATACGCTTACGTGCTGGTGGTATGGATTTTATGCCGACACCAGGCACTTATTACGACATGATCCCACGCCGTATTCCTGAGCATCATGAAGATGTTGATAAATTGCGTGAAAATCAAATCTTAATCGATGGTTCGCTTGATCACGAAGAAGGTATTTTATTGCAGATATTTACTAATACCGTAATTGGCCCGATTTTCTTTGAGATTATTCAGCGTAAAGGCAACCAAGGCTTTGGTGAAGGAAACTTTAAAGCTTTATTCGAGTCGATTGAACAAGATCAAATCGATCGTGGCGTTATTTAAGCTGACCTTAACCAAAGATAGGAGAAGCGTATGCGTAAGTGGATTTCATTCCCGCACAAAGAAGGCACTATATCGCGCCAAGCCCATGCCGATTTCCCGGAAGAGGGTATTTACGAGCGTGAAGCTGGGCGTAGTGGTTTCTTTGGGCCAACCGCTCACTTTCACCATAAGCAAGCGCCAACCGCTTGGGAAAAGTGGGAAGGTCCTTTAAGACCTAGAGCTTTTGATCTGAATGATTTAGAGAAAGGTTCAAACTCGCCTTGGGCAGCTAAAGATTTATTGCATAATGCGTCTTGCAAATTCCGTATCTGGGATTGTAATGAAGCTATGCCAGCGTTAGCGCGTAACGGTGATGGTGATGAATTGTTATTTATTCATAAGGGTAAGGGCGATTTGTACTGCGATTATGGCCATATGGAAATATGTGATGGCGATTATGTGGTGATCCCGCGCGGTACTATGTGGCGTCTTGAGCCTTCTGAACCAATGACTATGTTGTTGATTGAAGCGACTAATGATAGCTATCAATTACCGGATAAAGGCTTAGTTGGCCCGCAAGCGATTTTCGACTCAGCCATGTTGGATGTACCTGAGATCAATGAAAAGTTTAAAGCACAGCAAGATGAAACGCCTTGGACGGTTGAAATTAAACGTCGTGGCCAATTATCGAAAGTGCATTTTAACTATTCGCCTTTAGATGCGATTGGTTGGCATGGTGATTTATCGGTGGTGAGAATTAACTGGCGTGACATTCGTCCATTAATGTCACATCGTTATCATTTACCGCCATCGGCCCATACGACTTTTGTTGCGAGTCGCTTTGTGATTTGTACATTTGTACCGCGCCCAATTGAGTCCGATCCAGGAGCTTTAAAAGTACCTTTCTATCATAACAATGATGATTTTGACGAAGTACTTTTCTATCACGCAGGTGACTTCTTTAGTCGCGATAATATCGATGCAGGTATGGTAACTTTCCATCCGTCAGGTTTCACTCATGGCCCTCATCCAAAAGCTTTCAAAGCAGGCATGGAGTACGCCAAGAAAGAAACTGATGAAGTGGCGGTAATGCTGGATACTCGTGATGCTTTGGAAGTGTCAGATGAAATGTCATCAGTAGAGAACCCAGAATATTGTAATAGCTGGAAAGCTTCAGAATAATGGTCTTTTTGAGTTCTAACTTTGTTATTTTAATTGCTCGATGACTGCATGTATTGGATATATTATTTGTCATCTGCGCTATTAAACGCCTCGTTAGAACATAAAAAATCCTCATTATTGAATGAGGAGAAATAGGAATATAAATATGAAATTAGCAACTTTAAAAGATGGCAGCCGTGACGGTCGTTTAGTCGTAGTAAGTCGTGATTTAACTAAAGCGGTAAAACCTTGTCATGTGACTACCTTGCAAGCAGCTTTAGATGATTGGGCTACTTTGAAGCCTGATCTAGAAGAATTATATGGCCGTTTAAACGCTGGCGAAGTGGCTGAGAGCTTTGATTTTGATCAAGCAGCGTGCGAGTCGCCATTGCCACGCGCATATCAGTGGGCTGATGGCTCAGCTTACGTCAATCACGTAGAGTTAGTACGTAAAGCTCGTAACGCGGAAATGCCAGAAACATTTTGGCACGATCCTTTAATGTACCAAGGCGGTAGCGATACCTTTATTGGACCTCGCGACAATATCCAAATGGCGTCAGAAGAATACGGCATTGACATGGAAGCGGAGGTAGCTGTTATCACTGGTGACGTGCCAATGGGCGCAACTCCAGACATGGCAGAAAAAGAAATTCGCTTATTAATGACGGTTAATGACGTTTCTCTGCGCAATTTAATTCCAGGCGAATTAGCAAAAGGTTTTGGTTTCTTCCAATCTAAGCCTTCTTCTGCTTTCTCTCCGGTTGCCGTAACACCAGATGAATTAGGCGATAAGTGGGATGGCAAGAAAGTATTTTTACCTTTAGTTACTCATTTGAATGATGATGAGTTAGGTAAGCCTGAGTGTGGCGTTGATATGGTATTTGATTTCCCAACTTTAGTAGCTCATGCGGCTAAAACTCGTCCATTGGCAGCTGGCGCTATAGTTGGTTCCGGTACTATTTCCAACGTGGATGAAACTACTGGATCCTCCTGTTTAGCAGAAGTGCGCATGCTTGAAATTATTGCTGATGGCGCACCAAGAACGCCATTTATGCGTTTTGGCGACTCAGTGACGATTGAAATGTTTGATGATAATGGCGACTCTATATTCGGCCAAATTCATCAAACCGTAGAAAAATACGAACTTTAACTCTAATTTTAAAGAGGTAATTCAGACTTATGCTAAAGCTTTATAGTTATTGGCGCTCGACCGCGGCTTACCGTGTTCGAATTGCTCTAAACTTAAAACGACTTTCTTACCAAACCATTGCTGTACATTTGGTCAAGGATGGTGGTGAACAGCATAAGCCTGAATATCTAGAGAAAAATCCACAAGGATTAGTACCTTTGTTGGATGACAATGGTCGATATTTGAATCAATCGATGGCTATTTGCGAATACTTGGATGAAAATTTTGACGGGCCAAGCTTGCTTCCAGATGAACCTTTTTTAAAAGCACAAGTCAGAAGTGTGTGCCAAGCAATTGCTTGCGATGTCCACCCTATTAATAATTTACGTATTTTAAAGTATTTGAAGGGTGAGCTGGGTATTTCAGATGAGGCCAAAGATACATGGTATCACCATTGGATTCATCAAGGGTTCAGCGCACTTGAATCACAATTAGTAAAGTTTGCTAAAAATGGAGATTTTGCTTTTGGCCAAGAATGGACTTTGGCGGATGCTTTTATTGTGGCACAAATGTACAATGCACGTCGATTTGAGGTGGATTTAAGCCAATACCCAAGATTAGTGGCTATTGAGCAACACTGTTTAACATTAGATGCGTTTAAAGACGCACAACCAGAATCACAACCTGATGCTGTATAGCATGACTAGAGAAAGATAATGACAAAAAGAACATTTACAAAAACACTATTGGCTTCAGCTATAACCTTTGCTACTACGACTGCGATAGCAGCACCGTATGAAATTATTGATTTAGGTAAAATCGAAGGTGGCACTTTAAGTTTTGCTTACGGATTAAATAATTCAGGTGAAGTAGTGGGCTATGGTGATGGTCCTCTGGGAGTAGATAGTGATGGCAATTCTTTTTTTGATTTTGCTAATCATGGTATTCAATTTACGCCATCAGGAGCTATTGACCTTGGTGAGTTAGAAGGTGGGTTAGCCAGCTTTGCTTTTGAAATAAATGATAATGGTTTAATCGTCGGCCAATCTGATGAGCTTCGTACCGAAACTGATGAAAATGGCAATGATTTTGATGTAAGAGAAACCTTTGCGGTTGTATTTGACTCAGGTACTTTAACTAAAATCCCTGGCCTTGACGATTTGAAAAATACTCGTGTTTTTAGTGTTAATAACAATGGCGTTGTCTCTGGCACAGGTCAGTATGATGTAGATCCTGATGATGATAGTGCAGCAGTTGAGCGAGGGTTTGTAGTCAATGCAATTGACGGAACTGGCTTTGGGTTGCTGCCGTCTTTAACTGCTGATTCAGCGGATAGAGTTTCAAACGCGCTGTCTATTAATGATAGTGGTCAAGTCGTTGGTTGGTCACAATTAGATCTTGATAGCGGCGGCTTTGTAACACGAGCGATATTAACGACTATAGATGATCCTGCCGAATTAATAGAACTGCCTAATATTGATACCCCTTATATGATTGCAAGAGATATCAACAATAATGGTGTTATTGTTGGATTAGCTCAAGCCGCCAATAACACTATCAACACCGTTTCATATATCTATAATCCAGATTCTGACTCGGAACCTACACTAATACCTTATTTTAGTGATAGATTCGATAGCTCTGTTGCCAATGCCATAAATGATAATAATCAGGTGGTCGGTCAGGCCTTAGTCTCGGTTCCAACTACCGGGATAAATACTGGTTATATATATGAAGATGGAGAATTGAAAGATTTAAATGCACTAATTCCATGTAACTCTGGTTGGAGAATTGATAATGCTACTAATATCAACAATATGGGAGAAATTGTTGGTTATGGCGTTAGAACAGAAGTTGTTGATGGAGAAAATGTGGTTGAAGTAAGAGCGTTCAAGATGGTTCCAAGTGGCGGCAGTGTTGAAGTTTGTGAAAGCCCTGATAATGGCGGAGGAGATGACGACAATTCTTCTTCTGGAGGGGTTATGTCAATATTTGGACTGATAGCATTGACTTTGATATATTGGCGACGAAAGTTCGTGAAGTAATAGAAAAGGCGAGTTTACTCGCCTTTTTTTATAATAATTAAAAAGTAAGGGGGAGACAATGAAAACCATTCTATGCCTGCGCAACGCATTGCTATTTTCTGCATTATTACTATTCATATCTGGCTGTGCAACAAGAGTAATTTCGCTTAAAGAAGACAAGGATATTCATCTTCAGGAGGATGAAGGATATTTATTGTTAGCAGTGGATACAAGCATTGATCTGAATAAGATTTTTATCACAGGTGAAAAAAACATAATGCTTACTGAGCAAGATCTTGAAGCCGGCACTAATTATATTTTAATTAACTTACCCGCTGGTAATTATGAATTTGAGAAAATCAATCTAAATAGTTATTGGCGATTAACATTGAAGCAAGACATCTGGGACTTTCAAGTAAAATCAAATGCGATTTCATACATTGGTCACTTTAAATTTAAAAACTTCTTTTCTGGATTTACCACCAAACTTGCATTAGAAAATAAATCTACCGATGCACTAGAATTTATGGAAGAAAAATTCCCTAAAATATTAGCGACTAAAGCCATGATATACGGAAGAGTTGAGCAAGATAGGTTTTTTGAGTTAGTTGCAAGGGAGGCTGCAAAATGATTAGGATAATAACGATAATTGGTCTATTACTCTGCTCACTAACTAGTATTGCTGAGAAAGGTAAATATATTGCTGAAAACGATATATTTAGAAACCCAAGTTTGTTTTCGGTAAAGCTAAGTCCAAAAGAAAAATATTATTCTTACGTGGTTAGTGAAGCAAACAATTATGTTTTGAAAGTTCATCATATTAAAGCGAAAAAGTATATTCCTCTCGTATTTGAGAAGCTAGAAGCTTCGAAAATCAGTGAATATACATGGCTTGATAGTAACACTATTTTTGTATCCTATAAGTTAAAGGGTGGCGGCGAGCTTGAGAGATTAATTTCTCTCAACTTTAAGGATAATAAATTTAACGTTAAAGTTGATAATATTAATGCAAATGGTTTTATCATTGATGCTTACCCGGAGCAAAATAATAAGGTTTTATACGCTTTAAAAAAGAGAACCAATACTCGTTACATCTTAAAGCTTTACGAAGTCACTCATAATGATCTTATTGCAGGTAATATTAAGAATTTACCAGAATTTCCATATCAGTTAAAAGATGCCAATGTTATTTGGTCTTCTGCTGGTACTTTAGGAGCACTAATAGTAGATGATGATGAATGGGAATACCGAGAGCTGAACTTTTCTTCTGGGAAGTGGGAATATGTATTTGGTGATGAAATTTCTGATTATGAATTTCAGCCGATTGGTCGATTAAATAATGGCAACTTGGCTGTATTAAGTGATTATGAATCAAATGTTAAAAGCCTTTATGAATTTGATGTGAAAACTAAGGAATTTGTAAAGATTTTATATCAACATCAGAAATATGACTTGGTTGATGCCGATTTAGATCCTAAAACAAAACGACTAAAAGTCGTTCACTACTATGACCATGGCCGATACGTATCTAATTACTTATCTACAGAAGATCGGAGTGTATATTCTGCTATCCAATCAGCTCTCCCAGATAAGCAATTTACCATTGAATCAAATAACTCTAGTAATTACTACATAGTGAATGGATTCTCTTCGACGGATAGAGGTGCTTATTATTTATTCGACAAAGGGAATAAAGTCTTAAAAACAATAGGTGCAATACAAGAGGAGTTGGAATCTTATCAGCTAACTCCAACAGTGGTTGAAAATATCAACATTGAGGACGGTGTTGATATAGAAATTTACTTTACTAAGCCGAAAAGAAGCAATGGAGCTCTATTGGTTATGCCTCACGGTGGACCGATTGGAGTTAGGGAGTATGCAAACTTCAATTATGACGTTCAATATTTGGCTAGTAGGGGGTTTACCATCCTGCAAGTTAATTTTAGAGGTTCAACAGGATTCGGTAAGTCATTTCTTGAGCAAGGCGTTGGTCAATTCGGTAAGTTAATTGAAAAAGACATTTCAAGTGCGGTTGATGTCATCCTAAAGAGGCATAAATTCGAAAGTGTTTGCGCAATTGGTGCGAGTTATGGTGCATATTCATCCTTGATGTTAGCAAAGCAAAAGCCTGACTTATATGATTGTGTCATTGCCCGATTTGGTATCTATGATCTTCCTTTACTATTTTCATCTTCAAATTTATATATGCTTCCAGAAAATAGAGAGCGAATTGAAAGAGTGGTAGGAAAGAACTCAGAGCAATTATATGTTGATTCTCCTTTGTATTATTTAGAGTCGATTAAAGCTCCTATACTGCTTACAGCCGGTGAGAAGGATGAGGTGGCATATTTTGAGCACAGTAAAAGGCTTAAGTATCGTTTAGAGCAATTAAACTCTGATTTTGAACATATATTTTATAAAAATGCAGCTCATGGTCATTCATTATGGTCTGGAGATCAGCATGAATTAGCTGCTATTTATGACTTTTTGTTAAGAAAGCTTCAACTTGATGATAATGACAAAACTGCCCTTGGCTCGAGTTACGCCAAGATTGCTGATGGCTTTGATAATAAATACATGATGAAGAAAAAACCGAGAAAGGTTTTCGACTACTATACTAAAGCAAAAAACTTAGGTCATCCCCGTTCTGTCTTTAATGTAGGCTCATATTACCATAGAGGTGAGTTCGTTAATTATGATATTAAAAAGGCGATGGAGCTATATGAGAAAGCATCTGACTTAGATTATTCGATTGCAAGTTACCGGTTAGGAAATATTTATTATGATGATGTATATATTGATAAAAATTACTCAATTGCTCTAAATTATTATAAAAAAGCAAAAGAACAAGGTAATCGCTATGCTGATTTAGATATAGGCAAGTTCTATTGTTTAGGTAATGTAGTCCAACAGAATTTATCTGAGTGTTTTAGTGCTTTTAAAGTTTCAATTGATAAAGACGAAACTCCAGAGCAATTTAAGAAAAGAACTGAATACCGTAATAAAGTCATTAGAGAAACTCTAATAGATATAAACTTAAATAAAAAAGATAGAAAAAGTCTGGAATCATTTATTTCAGAAAATTACGATATAAAAGAATTTAACCCTGTCGTAGATGTTGATGATTGGGGGCTATTTGATGGTAGAGCGCATGATGATACAACTGAATTGGTGCCAATAATTAAAGATCAAACTTTTGGTGTGGTTTTAGAAGTTGAATCAAATTCAGAAAATGTAGAGAATGGTGATAAATCGATATTCTTAATTAAGTGGACCACACCTTCATTAAAAGATGAAAAAGGAGTTCCTTTGCAGACAATTCAAACTGGCTTGAGGACAACTAAAATTGGAGACTTCGCTCGAATTATGTATAGCTTAAATCGAGACGCTGAATTAATAGAAGGTGATTGGAAGTTAGAAGTATTCGATATTCATAAAAACATACTGTTTGAAAAAATATTTAAAACATTTAAACAATAAAAAAGCGGCTTATGCCGCTTTTTTATTGCTGTAGGTAAAGTTACATATTTGGATAATTCGGTCCGCCAGCGCCTTCAGGTACTACCCAGGTAATATTTTGAGAAGGGTCTTTGATGTCGCAAGTTTTACAGTGCACACAGTTTTGTGCATTGATGACAAAGCTAGGATTTTCGCCATTATCATCGCGAACCACTTCGTACACTCCAGCAGGGCAGTAGCGCTGTGCCGGCTCATCAAATTGTTCTAAATTTACTTTAATTGGAATCTCGTTATCTACTAACATTAAATGTATCGGTTGATCTTCTTCATGGTTAGTATTAGATACAAAGACAGAAGACAGTTTATCAAATGATAATTTGCCGTCTGGTTTTGGATAATTGATTGCCTTACAATCTTTCGCTGGCTTTAATTGCGCATAATCAGCTTTGGGATCGCTTAAAGTCCAAGGCAATTTGCCGTTAAAGATATTCAAGTCGATAAAGGTATAAGCCGAACCAAGTAAGTTCCCCCATTTGTGTTGAGCTGGACCAAAGTTGCGTTGGATATGTAACTCTTTCCATGCCCAAGATTTTTTATAATTATCTGCAAACTCAACTAAGTCATCATTAGCTTTTTCAGCTGTGAGCGCGGCAGCAACAGTTTCTGCTGCAATCATGCCTGACTTCATGGCTGTATGAGAGCCTTTGATTTTTGCAAAGTTTAGGGTGCCAGCATCGTCACCAATTAATAAGCCGCCAGGGAATGACATCTTTGGTTGCGACTGTAAACCACCTTTGGTGATAGCTCTGGCACCATACGAAATACGTTCGCCACCTTCCAAAAATGGTTTAATAGTTGCTTGGTGCTTATATCGTTGGAACTCATCAAAAGGGCTAACATGAGGGTTTGAATAAGAGAGGTCGGTGATTAAACCAACTACGACTTGATTATCTTCAATATGATATAAGAAACCGCCACCTGCTGAGCCAGATTCTGATAAAGGCCAACCGGCAGTGTGTACCACTAAGCCTTCTTGGTGCTTATCCGCAGGTATTTTCCAAAGTTCTTTTATGCCAATACCGTAATGCTGAGGCTCTTTGTCTTTATCTAACTCAAACTTAGCGATGAGCTCTTTACCTAAATGACCACGACAGCCTTCAGCAAAAAGTGTGTATTTTGCATGCAACTCCATACCTGGCATATAGCCATCTTTTTGCTCGCCGTTACGACCTATACCCATATCACCAGTAGCGATGCCTTTAACTGAGCCATCTTCATTATAAAGAACTTCTGCTGCGGCAAAGCCTGGGAAGATTTCCACACCTAAACTTTCGGCTTGCTCTGCCAACCAGCGGCACAAGTTACCAAGGCTAATAATGTAGTTGCCATCATTGTGCATGGTCTTAGGTGCGAAGAAGTTAGGGATTTTGATGCCTTTTTCTTGGCTACGGAAAAGATGGATCTGATCGCCAGTGACTTTGGTATTAAGAGGGGCTCCTTTTTCATTCCAATCAGGGATAAGCTCATTTAGTGCAGTTGGTTCAAAAACGGCGCCAGATAAGATGTGAGCTCCGACTTCAGAACCCTTTTCCACCACGCAAACCATCAGCTCTTGGCCTGTTTCTTCGGCCAATTGTCGTAAACGGATAGCGGCAGATAGCCCGGCAGGACCAGCCCCAACAATTACTACATCAAACTCCATAAATTCGCGTTCCACGAAATCACCTCTTAATGCTAATTTATAATATTATTTTATAAGTACCTGATTGAGCGTTAATTGCGCTGAAAAAGGATAAAATTCGGTTAAAAAACGGCCTTAACTATTGACCTTAAGGCCTGAAAAGGTCACCATTGCGACCTATTTTACTAAAGATAGTCGGCTAGGTCGTCTACTTTACCGAGAATTATACATAGATAGGCTTTTTATGAAAATTCTAGTTGCCATAAAACGTGTAATTGATGCGAATGTTAAGGTTCGTGTTAATTCTGATAACACCGGCGTTGAGACAGCAAATGTCAAAATGTCGATGAACCCATTTTGTGAAATTGCTGTAGAAGAAGCTGTGCGTTTAAAAGAACAAGGCGTTGCTTCTGAAATAGTTGCGGTTTCTATTGGTCCACAGCAAGCTCAAGAAACTTTACGTACAGCACTAGCTTTAGGCGCTGATAAAGCGATATTAGTGAAGTCAGATAATGATTTAGAGTCGTTAGCCGTTGCTAAAATATTAAAAAGCTTAGTTGAAAAAGAAGAACCTCAAATGGTGCTTCTTGGTAAGCAATCCATTGATGGCGATAACAACCAAACTGGTCAAATGCTAGGCGCACTACTAGGTTGGGGGCAAGGTACTTTTGCTTCAGAAGTTAAAGTTGATGATGGCAAAGCTCAAGTTACTCGCGAAATTGATGGCGGTTTACAAACTGTTGAGTTAGGTTTGCCTGCAATCGTAACTACCGATTTACGTTTAAATGAGCCTCGCTTTGCTTCTCTACCTAACATCATGAAAGCGAAACGTAAGCCTTTAGAAGAAATTGCTGTGGTTGATTTGGGCGTCGATGTTGCTCCTCGTACGGAAACTTTGAAAGTAGCTAATCCGCCAGCACGTTCTGAGGGCATCAAAGTAGAAACGGTTGCAGAATTAGTAGATAAACTGAAAAACGAAGCGAAGGTGATCTAAATGACGACTTTAGTAATTGCTGAACACAATAATGAGCAAGCACAAGCTTCAACATTCACTACTATCGCGGCAGCTAACCAACTGTCGGGCGATACAGTAGTTTTAGTAGCTGGGCATAACTGCCAATCAACTGCGGAGCAAATTGCCAAAGCTGAGGGTGTTGCGAAAGTAATAGTGGCCGATGCTGAGCATTACGCCCACCTTTTAGCAGAAGATTTAGAAAAGTTGGTGTTATCCATTGCCGATGATTACAGTCATATCTTGGCTCCAGCTTCGACATTTGGCAAAAATTTTACGCCACGTGTGGCGGCATTGTTAGACGTGCAACAAATCTCGGACATTACCAAAGTTAATTCTGATGATACATTTGAGCGCCCTGTATACGCCGGTAATGCCATTGCTACTGTTAAGTCTAATGATAGTAAAAAAGTTATTACGGTTCGTTCGACTGGTTTTGATGCGGTAGCTTTAGAAGGTGGCTCTGCTTCAATTGAAGCTATAAGTGCTGGTGAGCATGCTGGTACTTCGAACTATGTTGGTGAAGAGTTAACGGTTTCTGAGCGTCCAGAGTTAACTTCAGCAAGTGTGATTGTTTCAGGTGGCCGCGGTATGGGTTCTGGTGAGAATTTTGAAATGCTAGAAACATTGGCCGATAAATTAGGTGCGGCTGTTGGTGCCTCACGTGCGGCTGTTGATGCTGGCTTTGTACCGAATGATTACCAAGTAGGACAAACAGGAAAAATCGTAGCACCAGAGCTTTATATAGCAGTAGGTATCTCTGGTGCAATTCAACACTTAGCAGGTATGAAAGACTCGAAAGTGATTGTTGCAATCAACAAAGATGAAGAAGCGCCAATTTTCCAAGTTGCGGATTATGGTTTAGTAGCTGACTTGTTTAAAGTAATTCCAGAATTAAACGAAGCTCTGTAAGCGCTTTACTACAAATATAAAAAGCCGAGCAATAGCTCGGCTTTTTATATTTAATTATACTATTTCGTAACAGGGCTCATAATTTTTTTGCTCGAGTTTCATACGGCCTTGATCGATAAAGCTTCGTAATAAGGCATCCATAGACATCATGATATCCTTGTCGCCTGAAAGTTGATAAGGACCGTGCTTTTTAACTTCTTCAATGCCTTGTTCTTTAATATTACCTGCCACAATACCGGAGAATGCTTTGCGTAAGCTTGAAGCCATTAAATGAGGCTTCTGATCAGAACTAAGATCTAGCTTAGCCATATTTTCGTGGGTCGGTATAAACTCTTCTTGGAAATCCCAGTCAATTTCTAATTGCCAATTATAATGATAAGCATCTTGTTCTGACTTGCGATATTCTCGAACTTCAGCAATGCCTTTCTGCATTGCTTTAGCAACTTCAATCGGGTCGTTGATGATAATCTGATATTTGCTTTGCGTTTCTATACCCAGAGTTTTACCTATAAAGTCATCAATTTGCTCAAAATAATCTTTGGATTCTTCTGGGCCTGTAAAGATAAGCGGGAAGGGGACATCTTTATTGTTGGGATGAAGTAATACTCCTAGGATATAAAGAATTTCCTCCGCTGTTCCAGCGCCTCCTGGAAAAACTACAAAACCATGACCCAATCGAACAAAAGCTTCCAAACGCTTTTCTATGTCTGGCATTATGATAAGTTCATTAACAATAGGGTTTGGTGATTCTGCCGCGATTATACCGGGTTCTGTAATCCCAACATAGCGCCCATCGCATAGTCGCTGTTTTGAATGACCAACTAGTGCGCCTTTCATTGGGCCTTTCATGGCACCGATGCCGCAACCTGTAATGATGTTTAAACCTCGCAGGCCGAGTCTATAGCCGACATCTTTGGTGTATTTGTATTCGTGCTGCGGAATGGAATGACCGCCCCAACAAACTACCATGTTAGGGTCTTGTCCAACTCGAAACGACTGTGCGTTTCTGAGTATGTGGAATATGGCGTTGCTTATTCCTGTTTGGGTTTTAAAGTCTATCCGTGCGTTATATTCCAACTCTTGCTTTAGGAATACAATATCTCTTAAAACACTAAAAACGTGTTCATGTAAGCCTTGAATCATTTTGCCATCGACAAATGCTGACTCCGGGGCATTGTAAATTTTAAGTTTAAGTCCTTTATTGAGCGGGATAATCTCAAGGTTAAACTCAGGTAATTGCTGATGGACATGGTAAACATCATCGGTAGCTTCACCGCTATTTAAAACCGCTAAGACGCATTTTTTAAGCAATAAAAATTGCTCACCGTTTGTGTCTGTACTGAGCAAACTGATTTCGTCATTGGTTAATAGCTCCAAGCCAGACTGAGCTGTAATTTCAGTTTCCGGAATTGTTTTTATCATAATGGTCATATAGTTATAAATATGACCTTATTCTATCACCAGTAAGTGAATAGGGAATTAAAATTTATTCTACGCTACATCGTTCAGAGAGGAGGTGATAGTTACTTATAATGGTCGTTTTGCCAGACTTACTTACCCTTATTGCTCGATTTAATTCAGGATGTTTAGCATGACACAAGTACAAGCTTCCATTTAAGTGATTTGAAAAGCCACTAGCGTTGAAACTTAATTTTGAACTTCGTTGGAAGCTACTCCATTGAGCTGAACGGTAATTGCCCGTTAGTTGAGTTTGATGCAAAGGTTGATGACCTTTAGATGATCTTTCTTCTTGTTCTAAAATAGCAAGTTTAATCCAATGGCTATGACAATCGTCATTTGAATTTAAACCACAAACATCTACTGTTTTTTTAGTTTTAATAGCTTCAGTTCGCGCTAAATTGATCATTCTAACAACGGAATAAAGATCGCTAGTAACTTTCTGTTGTTGAATAAACTTACTGGCAACAGGTATTCCTATTGTTGCGGTTAGACTTATAAGCGATAGTGATATCAATAGTTCAATTAAGCTAAATCCTTTAGCCATATTCATTCCATGAGTCGTTACGAGGAGTGCTCAATGTACAATATTATTCTAATTTATCTAAAGGGCGAATTAACCTATTTGTTGTAAGATAAATCTGAAGGCTAGTATGGAATTGCTCTAGTCAATACCAAGCTTTTTAATTTTGTATCGAATTGTGCGAAAACTAATGCCTAATAACTTTGCTGCTTCGGTTCGGTTCCAACGAGTTTGATTAAGTGCAGCTCTAATCTCCAATTTTTCAATTTCGGCAACATACTCATCTAAACTAAGATCGCCGCGCGAGCTTAGCTTTGTTTCGGCTTGCGCTTGGGTTGCTGTATTAACGCTATCCGCATGACTGAAGTCAAGGGCATCCAAATTGATTTCGTTACTGTCAGATAAACTTTCCGCTTTGATCAATATTTTTTTTAATTCACGATAATTATAAGGAAATTTATATCTTTCCAGCTTGGTAAAGGCCTGTTTGGCTAGAGTTTTTTCAGGACTAATAGTTGCAACATAGGTATCGATTAGCTCTTTAAAGTCATCGAGACGGTGCTCGATTGAAGGAATTGATAATTGCAAAACGTCTAGCCTAAAGAACAAGTCTTCACGAAGTTGTAGATTAGCTACATATTTGTCTAAGTTGACTTCGGTGCACACAATCGCTCGTATATCAACAAGCTTTTCTTTGTTGTCATCCATAGCTATAGTTTTAGTTTCTAATACTTGCAGTAGCTTCTTTTGTGAAGCTTTATCCAAAAGATGAATGTTATTGATGATAAGGCTGCTTTTATGCGCTTGCAGGAAAATATTGTTATCAGAACAAGAGAATATCAATTCGTCAATTTGTTCCGATTGAAGGGTGTTGCAATCTAAATAAACTTCCTGGTAATCGCCACGAGAGCTTTGACTATGAATGTATTTTGCAACTTTTTCTTTTTCAGTGCCTTTCGCGCCATTAATAATAGCGGGCGCATTTGTTTTATGAACTTTGCTAAGTTGAGTTTTAAACTCTGAAATGGCTTGGCCGGAGCCGTAAAAATATTCTATCGGATAGTTTTCTTCGGAAGAAGCTTGTTCGGCATTGTACTTAAATGCATTTTGAATTAGTTGACGAAGTTGCACTAATTCTATGGGCTTAGCCAAAAAGTCAAATGCACCAAGCTTCATGGCTTTTACGGCTGTGTCAGTATTGCCGAACGCGGTAATTACAGCGATTGGCATTTGTGGTAGCTCTTTATGACAGTGCTCAACAATACTGAGGCCATTACCGTCAGGTAGCTTCATGTCAGTAATACAAAAGTTGTACTGTGTGCTTCGTAAATGTTTCATTGCTTCAGCAACGTCTTTTGCACAATCTACTTCGATATTCATTTGCAACAAACTCATAGCAAGCAAATGACGTATATCGGCTTCGTCGTCTATGACTAAGACTTTAGGGTTTTCAATCGGTATGTCCATAATAATCGTGATCAAAAATGATTCTTAAACATGCGCCTCCAAAAGCTACCGGTATCGACTCAAGCTGAGCACCATTGGCTTCGCATAATTCTTTGGAGATGTAGAGGCCTAAGCCTGTTCCATCATGGTTTGTGGTGTAGAAGGGTTCAAATATTTTTTCTACTTTGTCTAAGGGAATCCCAACTCCTTGATCGATAATATCTAAGTAAACTTGTCGGCTTTGTTGTTGAGTTCCTATGGATAGGTTAATAGTATGCTGTTTGGTGTTGATATAGCTATACTTTAATCCATTCTCAAATAAATTTGAGAGGATTTGTTTCAACTGACTTTGATCAAATTTTATTTTTAGCTCTTCATCAATTGGGCTAACAAAAATTTCAGCAGGGTGTTTTAAGCCTTGCTTAAATTCATGTATAAAACTTTTTAGAAACCGATCTAATAGAATATCTTGTCGTGTTGGCGTTTTACGCTTTGAAACCATTTGTACATTTTCGATAATGTTATTAATGCGCTTAGATTGACGCTGAATGATTTGTAGTAAATCTTTCTCTTGCTGAGAAGTCGTTTCTAATTCATCAAACATCTGACTTGCTTGATTGATAGCACTTAGAGGGTTTCGGATTTCATGGGCAATACTGGCCGTTAATTGACCCAAAGAGGCCAATTTAGCTTGTTGGATTTTTTTTGAGATCTCGGAATAATCTTCTAGTGCTATAAGGATTTTGTCATCGTTGTTCATTTTTACAAATTTAGGTAACAACCTTGGACTGGATTTTTCAGCTTTGAAAATAGTACCTTCTAATTCATTTCCTTGCATATTTTGCATCTGCTCAAATAAACTAGGTGCTAAATGTCGGAGATTTTGACCAACAGGGCTAGTTGGGTTTCCTAAATGATACCATGCAATTTTATTGATATAGAGAATGGTACTAGTATCTGAAGTAACAATAATCCCGCGTTTCATATTGTTAATAATGCTGCTATTTAGCTGGTGCATATCGCTTATTAAGTAACTATTTTCAAGTGCTTCAGATTCATAGTTAGTCAATCGTCTAGCGAGGAAGTTACCTAAAAGAGAAACCGTTAATATCGCAAAAGTTTGCAGGGATAGATCCATATAATCCGCATTAGCCAATCCATTATTTTTAATCCAATGGACAATAAAGAGCGAAATAGCCGCGGCCAAGCCATACAAAAGCGCTAGTCTATGTCTTAATAACAATATAGCGAAAACTGATACAATTCCCATAATCACTGCAAAGCCTGCAGTTTCGGCAGGTCCGGCTAAAGCCATTAGCGATAAAAACCCTATATCAAGCATTGGCATTATGATCGACATGAGGTTAAAACGTTGCTCTGAAAGCGAAATAAAAATCAGTAAAGTTGAAACAATAAGATAGCTAATGGCTACCGAGCTATAAAGTTGAGAATTAAAAAAGGGAAGTTTAAGTTCAAAAATATAAGGGCTAATTAGGAAATAGAATGCAACAGCCAATCTTACTAAGCTGTAATAGCGCATAAACTGCCAGCCTAACTCAAGCTTTTGGTCCTTCGCTACCAATGTGTCATCCCCAAGAACATCATTATTATCTCTCCTTAGTTGAAGATTAAATATATCTTGCGACTATTTCAAGGAATATTCGGATAACTCTTTGAAAAATTGCGTAAATGTTGGAAAATAGACATAAAATATTGATTGAGTGTTCTAATGCGAATAGCCATTGCCCAAAACAATTATATAGTAGGCGACATACGTCATAATTTAGATCTTATTAAGATTTCATTGCAACAAGCTGAAGCTGCAAATGCGGATTTATTAGTGCTCTCAGAGCTGGCTCTATGCTCTTATCCTCCAGAAGATTTACTGTTACGTTCTGACTTGTATACTTTAATTGAGCAGGGGTTGAAAGAGCTTTGTCAATTAAACTCTTCTGTTGCATTGGTAGTAGGTCATCCTGAAAAAGAAGATGATGAAATATTCAATAGCGCTAGTTTCATTCATAGTGGCAAAATCAAAGCCACTTATCGAAAGCAACTGTTACCTAATTATTCAGTATTTGACGAAAAACGTTATTTTAACGCTGGTGATAAAGATTGTGTGATTCCTTTTAAGGGCGTAAATGTGGGCTTGGTTATTTGTGAAGATTTATGGTTTCCGGGGCCAACGGCTTCTTGCAAGGCTGCAGGTGCGGATATAGTTGTAAGCCCTAATGCCTCGCCGTACTATTTTGGTAAAGGTCATAGACGAGAAGAGGAAGTGGGTGCTCGTGCTAAAGAAAACAACTTGCCAGTACTGTACGTTAATCAAATCGGCGGTCAAGATGAGTTATTATTTGATGGCGCTTCGATTGCTTATGATGCTAATGGCGAGACTATCTTTACTGCAAATGAGTTCGCTGAAGATTTTGTGTTGTTTGAATTTGACAAAGCTTCGAATCAAATCAGCACAAAGCGAGAGAATTCTCTGCAACTTCATGATGAAGCTGAAATCTGGCAGGCTTTAGTATTAGGTACTCGAGACTATATTCATAAAAATGGTATGCAAGGGGCATTATTGGGGTTATCCGGTGGAATAGACTCGGCAGTAACATTAGCGGTGGCAGTTGATGCGCTAGGTGCTGAAAACGTCAATGCGGTGATGATGCCATTTAAATACACCGCTAGTATGAGTATTGAAGATGCCAAGGCTGAAGCAGAAGCACTAGGCATCGAGTTTGATATTATTTCAATTGAGCCTATGTACGAAGCTTTTATGGGGCAACTTGCCGAAAAATTTGCCGGTACAGAGCCAAATGTAACCGAGCAAAACATTCAAGCCCGTTCACGTGGTGCTTTGTTAATGGCTTTATCCAATAAGTTTGGTCGAATTGTATTAACTACCGGTAATAAGTCAGAAGTTGCAGTAGGTTATTGTACTTTGTATGGTGATATGTGTGGTGGCTTTAATCCGCTTAAAGATGTGCCAAAAACGATGGTTTATAAATTAGCTAAATATCGCAACACTATTTCACCAGTGATTCCCGAACGAGTGATTACACGTGCGCCATCCGCAGAGTTAGCACCTGAACAAAAAGATGAGGATAATTTACCACCTTATGATATTCTCGATCCTATTCTAGAGGCTTATGTAGAAGATGATAAATCTATTGCAGAAATCGTCGCTTTAGGTTTTGATGAAGCCGTAGTCAGAAGAGTTATCTACCTTGTTGATATAAGTGAGCATAAGCGCCGTCAATCGGCTCCAGGAGTTCGTATAAGCTCTAGAGCGTTCGGGCGTGATCGACGTTATCCGATAACTTCGGGTTACGGACGTCAGTTTAAATAACAGTTATTGGGGAATAATGTGAAAAAAATAGAAGCCATAATTAAGCCATTTAAATTGGATGATATTCGAGAAGCATTAACTGAAATTGGCGTAAATGGAATGACGGTAACAGAGGTAAAGGGCTTTGGTCGTCAAAAGGGCCATACAGAGCTCTATCGAGGTGCTGAATATATGGTGGATTTTTTACCAAAAGCCAAAGTTGAAGTCGTCGTTTCTGATGACTTGGTTGAGCGTTGTGTAGAAACCATTGTTGAAGTTGCACGCGTTGGAAAAATTGGTGACGGTAAAATATTCGTTAGCCCAATAGAGCGTGTTGTGCGTATTCGAACTGGAGAAGAGGGTAGTGAAGCGGTTTAGGACTAGAATCCTATTCAAATTGTAAAAAAAAGGCGCAATAAGCGCCTTTTTTGTATTTTATTAAGGCTAAAACTCACCCAAATTATAATCTGGATAGTTAAGCAATAATACACGACGATATTGCTCTGCTAACTCAGGAATATCTAACAGCTTATACGAATTCACTAAAATCTCTAGCGCTTGTGGCACTGAGGAAGATTTTGGGTAAGCTTCGACAATGTACTTAGCGCGGTTAGCAGCACCAACATAACTGTCTCTTTCCATATAAAATTTAGCAACGTGAAGTTCATGTTGAGCCAATAAGTTTTTTACCTGGATCATGCGTTGACGAGCATCTGGGGCATATTGGCTTTCGGGATAAACCTGAACTAACGAGCGAAAGCTATCAAAAGCGGCTTTTAAATTAGACGTATCACGTTTATGAATATCTGCACTGAGTAAGTCTTTAATAAATCCTCGCTCTTGTTCGTAATACATAATGCCTTTCATGTAATAAATATAATCGAGGCTATCATGCTGCGGATGCTGACGAATAAATCGATCTGCCTGAGTTTGCCCCCTGTCATACTCACCTTTTTTGAAGTAGGCAAATATCAAGTCTAACTTCACCTGCTCCGAAATTTTTCCAAACGGATAACGAGTATCGATTTCCTCAAGCAACTCAATGGCGCGAGTATAATTACCTGAGTTTAACGATGCTTTGGCTTTGGTGGTTAACTCTTGTGCAGTTAAAGATTCAACTTCACTTTTCTTTTCCGCATCAGGAGTAGAGGAGCATCCTGCCAAGAAAAGTCCTGCGGCAGCTAAAATTATTAATAATTGTTTTTGCATATAGATTTTCTGTTTATTTAGAGCCTGTTACAATGTGGCTCATTCTAACTGAGCTAGACAGCCACGCCAATCTTTTTACGAGAATTTACAATGGCTAACCAGCAAAAATAGGCCTATTACCATTATGAGCACTCAATCTGTTGAAATCAGACACCTATTTGACGAAAAAGTTTATGGACAACGCCTAGATTTTGCATTGGCACAAGAATTCCCTGAATATTCACGTTCTAGAATCCAGGATTGGATCAAGAAAGGATTCATTTCCATTAATAACCAAGTGGTTACTAGCCCAAAGCATAAAATGGATGGTTTCGAAGAAATTGAAATTAATGCCATCATTGAAGTGCAGGGTGAATGGAAACCACAAGCGATAGAGTTAAACATTGCTTATGAAGATGATGATTTGTTGGTTATTAATAAGCCCAGTGGCTTAGTAGTACACCCAGGTGCGGGCAATCAAGATGGTACTTTAGTGAATGCACTTCTGCATCATGCGCCAGAGCTTGCCAATTTACCGAGAGCGGGGATTATTCATCGATTAGATAAAGAGACCACCGGCCTATTAGTTGTTGCAAAAACTATAGCTGCACATACGGATTTAGTGGAACAGTTACAACGTAGAGCTTTCACTCGTGAATATGATGCAGTAACCAACCGAGTAATGGTTTCTGGAGGCACCGTCGATGCGGCTATTGGTCGTCATCCTACTAAGAGAACTTCGATGGCAGTAACGCCTGATGGTAAACGTGCGATTACTCATTATCGAATTGTTGAGAAATTTTTAGATCATAGCCATATCAAGTTACGCTTAGAAACTGGCCGAACTCATCAAATTCGCGTGCATATGGCGCATTTGAAATTCCCTTTAATTGGTGACCCGCTTTATAGCGGTCGTTATCGCACACCCACCAAAATTATTTCAGATTTAACGGAACACTTAGGTAAATTTAAGCGACAAGCATTGCACGCCAGTTTGTTAGGTTTAAATCATCCGGCTACCGGTGAATATATCGAGTGGAGAGCTGAATTGCCTGAAGATATGCAAGGTTTGTTAGTTTCATTGCGAAAAAATAAAGACCATTACGAGAATCAGGAGTCTTAATCATTGCAGTTGATTAGACCTAATTGGCCTGCACCCAATTATATTCGAGCATTTAGCACGACAAGAAGTGGCGGTGTTAGCACTTTACCCTTTGACTCTATGAACCTTGCAGAGCATGTCGGTGACGATGTTAACTCAGTCGTAGAAAATCGACAGCGACTGCAAAGGAATATCAATCATCCCATCAATCCTAACTGGCTAACGCAAACACATTCCGATAGAGTGGTTGAGTATGCTGAAACCTCTTGTGGAGTAGAAGCCGATGGTGTTTTTTCTAGCAATAAGGAGCAAGTATGCGTCGTAATGACAGCCGATTGCTTGCCTGTTTTGCTTTGTTCAAGAAATGGTGATTTTGTGGCTGCGATTCATGCTGGTTGGCGTGGATTGGCAAATGGAATTTTAATTAATGCAGTAAAAAAATATTCGAATCCAGAATTGTTAATGGCCTGGATTGGCCCTGCAATTAGTCAGCAATTTTTTGAAGTGGGCTCTGATGTGAGAGATGCTTTTGTAAGTACAGATCCCAAATGCTCTAATTTTTTTATAGCAAAAAATAGCAATAAGTACCTCGCCGATTTAGCGGCTATTGCCGAATACCAACTTTCAAATCTTGGAGCTGACGTTTATCAAAGTGGTCTTTGTAGCTACCAAAATAAGCAAGATTTTTTCTCTTATCGCCGTGATGGTCACACTGGAAGAATGGCTTCCATGATTTGGATTGGTGGCGATTTATGACTTCATCAATAGCGATTTGGTCGTTTATCTTAATTCTAGTATTGGCTTTATTAGCTGATTTGAATCGTATTGGTAAACGTTATAATCAAGTTGATTGGGGATCTAAATTTTTAAACAAAATCGATGGTGTTTTTCGTTACTACTGTCTTAATTTTCATAATTTAAAATTTGATGGCATCGATCCCAAAGCTAATCGCTTTCATTTGCCGAATGAAGGTGGCGCTCTAGTGATTTCCAATCATTTGTCCGGAATTGATCCTTTCTTCCTAATTGCTGCATGCGATAGACCGATCCGCTTTATGATCGCCAAAGAAGAATACGAACGGTGGTATTTAAAATGGTTATTTAAAGGCGCTGGCTGTATTCCTGTCGATAGGACAGGGCGCGCGGATATTGCATTTCGTCAAGCAAAAAGGGCTTTAGATCATGGTGAAATCATCGCTTTATTCCCTCATGGAAAAATTCACCTAGACCATGAGCAACCTTATAGAGTGAAACCCGGGATTAAAAAGCTAGCTGAGTTATCTAAGGTGACTATTTTTGTAGCGCGTTTAACCGGTGTCAGAGGGCAAGGCGATGTATTTTCCCCTTTGTTTTTACGATCCAATTCTGTGGTCACTCAACACCCTAATCTTACACTCAATTACTTTTCTGAAGATGATAGCTTGCTTCGACTTGGCGAATTATTATTAGGACATCGAAAGTCTCTGTAGCAACAGAAATCCTGCTAATAATATTCTCTTGAAATAGCACATTCTACCCTCATTAATTATACATACTATCTAGTACAGGCCATTGGCTTGTCAGTAAAACTATATCGTGGAGGTCTATTTAAATGAGAATGGACAAATTAACTAGCAAATTTCAAAATGCTATTGCCGATGCACAATCAATAGCTGTCGGCAAAGACCATCAATTTATCGAGCCAGTACATCTATTATTGGCGATGCTCAATCAGCAAGGTAATAGTGTAACTGGAATATTGGGCCAAATTGGTGTTCACCCGAATCAACTAAAGCAACATCTTGAGCAAGAACTTGATAGGTTACCACAAGTCAGTGGTGCTCCTGGAGAAGTTCACGTTTCACAAAGTTTGGGTTCATTACTAAATGTATGCGACAAGTTGGCGCAACAACGCAGTGATCAATTTATATCGTCTGAGCTATTTTTATTAGCAGCGCTTGGGGATAAAAACCTAGGGAAGTTACTTAAACAAAATGGAGTTACTGCGCAAATGGTCGAAGAAGCCATTCAGCAGATCCGTGGTGATCAAAATGTTAATGATCCAAATGCTGAAGATAATCGTCAAGCCCTCAAGAAATATACTATTGATTTAACCGAGCAGGCTGAAAGAGGTAAACTGGATCCGGTAATTGGTCGTGATGATGAAATACGTCGTTGCATACAAGTTCTGCAAAGACGTAGTAAAAATAATCCAGTATTAATTGGCGCGCCAGGTGTGGGCAAAACCGCTATTATTGAAGGTTTGGCTCAGCGAATTGTAAATGGTGAAGTGCCCGAAGGAATTAAGAAAAAGCGCGTATTATCTTTAGATATGGGTGCTTTAATTGCAGGTGCAAAATTTCGTGGTGAATTTGAGGAGCGACTAAAATCGGTACTTAAAGATTTATCGAAACAGGAAGGACAAGTAATTCTCTTTATTGATGAGCTGCATACCATGGTTGGTGCTGGTAAGGCTGAAGGCGCCATGGATGCGGGAAATATGCTTAAACCTGCCTTGGCTCGGGGAGAGTTACACTGTGTTGGCGCGACTACTTTAGATGAATACCGGCAATATGTAGAAAAAGATGCCGCACTTGAGCGTCGATTTCAAAAGGTATTGGTAGATGAACCCAATACCGAAGATACTATTGCTATATTGCGCGGCCTAAAAGAAAGATATGAAGTACATCATGGTGTTGAGATAACCGATCCAGCCATTGTTGCAGCAACGACATTATCGCAACGCTACATTACTGATCGTCAATTACCCGATAAGGCGATTGATTTGATCGATGAGGCGGCTAGTCGTATACGGATGGAAATTGATTCCAAGCCTGAAGTGATGGACAAACTTGATAGACGTTTGATCCAATTAAAAATTCAGCGTGAAGCCCTGAAAAAAGAAACTGACGAAAGCTCTAAACAACGTTTAGCTGATCTAGAGGCGAGTATTACAGAGCTTGAAAAAGAATATGCTGAGCTGAATGAAGTTTGGACCGCAGAAAAAGCAGCAGTACACGGCACTCAGAATATTAAAGCGGAACTAGATAAAGCGCGCACTGACTTAGAAGCCGCTCAACGCTCAAGCGATTTAGCTAGAATGTCTGAGTTACAATATGGCTTAATTCCCGAATTGGAAGATAAGCTTGCAAGTGCAGATGATTCTCAAGATATCGATATGCAATTACTGAGAAATAAGGTTACCGATCAAGAAATTGCTGAAGTTGTTGCAAAGTGGACCGGTATTCCAGTATCAAAAATGTTGCAGGGTGAGAAGGACAAGCTTCTGCAAATGGAATCGTATTTGCATAAAAGGGTTATTGGTCAAGATGAAGCTGTAGTTGCAGTTTCCAATGCGGTAAGACGTTCTCGTGCTGGCTTATCCGATCCGAACCGTCCTAATGGCTCATTTTTATTCTTAGGACCAACAGGAGTTGGTAAAACCGAGCTGTGCAAATCTTTGGCCGAATTTTTATTCGATACTGAAGATGCCATGATTCGGATTGATATGTCAGAATTTATGGAAAAACACGCGGTGGCACGATTAATCGGCGCGCCTCCTGGCTATGTTGGCTATGAGGAGGGCGGTTATTTAACAGAAGCGGTAAGACGTAAGCCTTATTCAGTAGTGCTTTTTGATGAAGTAGAAAAAGCTCATGCGGATGTATTTAATGTGCTTTTGCAGGTGCTTGAAGATGGACGGCTAACGGACAGCCAAGGCCGTACCGTCGACTTTAGAAATACGGTGGTGGTGATGACTTCGAATTTAGGTTCGGATTTAATCCAAAACTTTAATGCTGAGTCTCTTGATGCCGATCTAAAATCGCAACTGATGGAGTTGGTTGGGAGTTTCTTCCGACCAGAATTCATTAACCGTATAGATGAATCCGTAGTATTCCATAGTTTAGATAAAGCCGCGGTTAAGCAAATTGCCCAGATTCAACTGCTCAATCTCAATAAACGTTTAGGAGACATGGATTTAAGTATTGAGTTTAGCCAAGAAGCTATGAATTATTTGGCCGAGGTTGGTTTTGATCCAGTTTATGGCGCAAGACCATTAAAGCGAGCAATTCAAGCTTATGTAGAAAATCCATTAGCGCAAAAACTATTGGAGGGAGATTTTGAGAAAGGTACTAGAATAAAAGTAACTTTACAGTCAGATGAGTTAAAATTTTCACATTAGCACTAGCATAAAAAAAACAAGCACACACTTTATAATGTGTGCTTGTTTTAATAATAAAGAAGATTATTTACAATATTTTTTAATATTATCTTTGGCGTCTTTCAGTTTGCTAGCGCGCTCTTGGTCGGTTAGCATTCTTCGACTGCCATTTTCTTCGACTTGAATGCGAGTCGTTCGTTCTAGAGCTGCTAAGTTGTTTTTAGATATGGTGCAGTTTTTAGCAGCTCGCTCAGCATTAATAGCATCTACACGGTTTTGCTCTGCTCCTTGCGCTGCAATTACTCTGTCCTGTTCGTCAACGGTAGCTTCAGCTTTCTTGGCCGTTACACTTGGAGGTGTAGTTGACTTTGAGCTACGATTTCTGATGGTAGTATAGTCAATTCCAGAAGGCGGTTTTGACTGAGTGTACTTTATATTACCTTTGCTATCTTTCCACTTGTATATAACTTCACCGGCTTGCGCCGTAGTGAATGATAAAACTGTGATTGCAGCAATAATTAAAACTTTAAACTTAAACATCTGAATTCCCATCAGTTAAAACGTATCCATTGTTATCTTGTCAGTTTGCTGAATATTTCTCAAGCTACTGACTCAATAACTTCTTCAGTAACCTCTAATTTATTCTTTTTTGCAAACTCTAGCAACTGCTGGAAAAGGTTCGGATGGGAGTCCGATAAAGAGTTATTGATAATAACGCATTTAAAACCATTAATTACCGCAGGTCGTAGTAAAGGAGAGTAAATCATGCGACGGTTTCGAAAGGTGCATAAATTGCCGCACATTCGCTCAGCCCAATCGCTAGGGCGGAATTTATCACCGCTTTCAGTCATCCCTTTTATTATGAAGCGTTTATCGCTTAATTGGCTCATGGTCATTGGCGTCTTTTAAAGTTGCGGCTATCTTGCCAGAATTCACTTTCCTGTCAACATTTAGCCAATATGCCATTATTAATCTGGCTTGGAAAGTGCTTATACCCCTTAGAAATAATATGATACTCTACTGATATCAATAGTATAGCTTCAACTTTTAGAGCTTTTTATGAAAATGCGCCAACGCTTCTCCTCTCGTCGAGGAATTTATTTATTGCCAAACTTGTTAACTACTGCGGGCTTATTTGCTGGTTTTTACGCGGTAGTTGCATCCATGCAAGGTCATTTTGTGTATGCGGCTATTGCTATATTTGTAGCCATGATTATGGATGGTTTAGATGGCCGCATGGCTAGAATTACCAATACTCAAACCGATTTTGGCGCTGAATATGACTCTATGGCGGATATGGTGTCATTCGGGATAGCTCCTGCTTTAGTGGCTTACAATTGGGCCTTGTCCGGTTTGGGCAAGTTTGGTTGGTTAGCGGCATTTGTCTACGTCGTAGCTGCCGCGTTACGACTGGCCAGATTTAATACCCAAGTTGAAACCGCGGATAAACGATATTTTCAAGGGTTAGCTAGTCCATCCGCTGCAGCCATATTGGCTGGTTTGGTCTGGGTTGGCACCGAATATCAATGGGATGTTGCCCCTTATGCGGTATATGTTGGTATCTTAACTATAGTCTCTGGCTTATTAATGGTGAGTAACTTCCGCTACTCCAGTTTTAAAGGCAGCAATTCAAAAGGAAAAATCCCTTTTATCGGCATTATTATAATGGTATTGCTGTTTGTGCTAATAGCCTCTTTCCCGCCAGAAGTCTTGTTTATTGGCTTTAGTATTTATGCTTTGTCTGGCCCTATATTGACTCTCTGGCATTTGAAAGACATTAGAGAAGAGCGATTAGAGCGAAAAAGACTTCAAAAAGAAGCTGATTTGAAAAATGAAGAGCTCAATGAAAAAGAGCCTGAAGAAAGCTAATATAATTTCAGCTTGTCGTTACATTATCACGCATTAGAAAAACTTATCATTCGAGCTGTGTTTGTTGCTTTTTTAAGCACTTTAAATGGGCAAAAACACGGCTATTAAAAAAAAATCAAAAAAGTGAAAAAAAGGCTTGCCAGCTTCCTAAAAGCTCCTATAATGCGCATCACTTTCGAGGCACAGCCAAGAAATAAAGTTCAATTAAAAATAAATTGCTTTTTTTAATAAAAAATTAGCAAAATTGATTGACAGATGCGAGGTGGGATGTATAATTCGCCTCCACTTGAGCGGAGCAGGTTCTTCGTCAAGACGTTCTTTAATAAGAAGTAAGACAATTTGTGTGGGCACTTGATTAGGTAATGCATCGCATTATCAATGAAGT
>CANNDL010000002.1 GCA_947503435.1 uncultured Kangiella sp.
GGTAAGCAAGGTGAAACGGGTGCTCAAGGTCCTCAAGGTCCTCAAGGTAAGCAAGGTCCTGCAGGTACTCCTGGTGAAGGCGGTATTGGTACCAATGTAATGTGCTTTGCTGGTGACCAAACTGTTAGTACTGGTGGTAAGTTCACAGGTTTAGGACAGCAAGGTGGAGAACACGAGCAAGTTGGTGTAATTAGTCCATTCTCTGGCGATGCGATTGCAGTTAGATTAGTAGCTAAAGCATCTCAAGGTGGTAGTGGCGGTAACTCAGGTACTGCGCAACTATTCCATGATGCTGGTGCATTAAGCCCAGTTTGTGTATTAGATGCAGATCCTACAACTTCAACTTGTGCGGTAGACTTTGTCGGTAATTTAGTTGAACTAGACAGTTTAAGTGTCTTCTTTAAAACTGATGGCGGTAGCTGGCAAGGTGTTAGTGCTTGTATCTTAGTTGACCCAGATGGTCCATAAGATATAAGAATATAAAATGGAGGAAGCCCAGCGAAAGCTGGGCTTTTTATTAGACTTATAATGCTCCTAATGATATAGATAATTAGTGACAAACTTGTTTAACTTTAAAGGTATGCGCAAATGAAGGATTTATTTGTAAAACTGCAACGGCTAATAGTTGCTTCTATCATCTTAGTTTTATTTTCAACTCCAACCTTTTCTTTAGATTCTAAATCGGAACAATTTTCATCAATAAATAAAAAACCGATAGTAGATATGGTCATGGAAGGGCGTTGGAATCATGGACCTGTATTCGCCAGTGTTGCCCATAAAAATTATATGTATTTTGGTTCTTCGGGAACGGTTCGCGCGGTTAAAGTAAAAAAAGATTCATCAGGTAAGGCGATAGAGTGGAAAGAAGTTTCTTCGATTCCTACTGATGGTGTGATTCGTGACATGCTGATCGATGAAGATACTTTGTACATAGCCGATGGAGCCGGTTGGTTAAGGTTGATTGATATATCAAAGCCTAAAAGAATGAAGTATTTAGGTAGCTATAATCTAAAACGCAAGATCCGTGGTCTTGACTACCATGATGACAAAATCTATTTAGCGGCAGAATGGGGTGGAATTCATATTGTTGATGTTAGCAATAAGCAAAAACCGATTAATATTAGCTCAATTAAAGCTGGCTATGCTTTAGATGTTGTCGTTGAAAATGATGTCGCATACGTTGCTGGAGGGCACAAAGGTCTTTTCTTTATCGATATTAAAGATTCAAGTAATCCCAGGTTGATTACAACTTTCGATATATCGGGAAGTTCTGCGGGCATTGATGTAAAAAACGAACTAGTTTACGTCGTTAACATGGATGATAGCGAACCTGCTTTAAGTATTATAAATGTGAAGAATCCAAGTCAGCCCAAGAAAATTGCATCTGAAACCTTAATCTATGGAGCCGAAAGGGTTCGTATAGAGGGAAGTTTAGTATATGTAGCTGGGGTGGCTAACGATGCAGGCTTAATCATTATCGATGTAGAAGACCCTTATTCTCCAAAAAAGCTGGGTTCTTGGTGGGATCCAACCTGCTCGGAGTCGGTATATATTGATAGCGGTGTTGCCTATTTAGCTCATGGAGATCAAGGGCTTGAGATCTTGGATGTTAGTAATCCTAATGAACCGTTTGTCACTAAACACTTTGCGGCGGCGGGTCACGTTCGTAATTTGGATATTAGGAATAACCTTGCATTTCTGGCTAATGGTTATCGCGGCTTAAAAATTGTCGATACTTCAGATAAGTCAGATTTAAAAACTATTTCTGAATTAAAAACTTATCGAGCGTTGGATGTCGATGTGTTAGGGAATTATGCACATATTGCAGATGATTGGGCCGGCTATAAGTTGATCGATATTTCTAATCCAGAGAAACCAACCTTAGTGGCTGAGTTAGATACCCCGGGCTATGCGGAAGATGTGTTGGCCACAAAAGAACTTGCCTTTGTTGCAAGCGGCGAAGGTGGTTTGAGAATAATCTATTTGAAAGATGGAGTTACACCTCAAGAATTATCTTACGTTGAATTGGTTAACGGCTATGCTTATGAGGTTGATGTGAAAGGGCGTTATGCTTATTTAGCTGCAGGCAAAGATGGGTTGGTAGTGATTAATATTGCTAACCCTAGTCATCCAGTGGTTGAAGCAGTTTACAAAACTGACGAGAAAAAATTTGATGCAAGAGGAATTGTTGTAAGAGGCGACAAGGCTTATCTATCTGCGGGTTATTCGGGCATCAAAATATTGGATATATCCGATCCTAAAAATTTGACCGAAATATCTGCTTTTAAAACAAAACGTAGTGCAAGACATATGAGTTTAGAGGGTAACTTGGCATATGTACTTGATCTTGAGTATGTAAGAGTCTTAGATATCTCTAATCCTAAACAGCCCGTTGAACGCGGCGAATTTACATTGCCTGCTCGTTCTGCAAAAGTGCATATTGATTCTGGAGATATCTTTGTTGCGGGTATGGAGTCAGGAATGATATTGATTGATGCAAACTAAATTTTCCTGCAACAAAACGAAAACGCGCTTATTAGCGCGTTTTTTAATCTTGATGATTTTCATACCAGAGTTTAGTTGCTCCACAGACTGCAGCGGGCATAACCAAAAGATTTACTAGTGGTATCATAGTAGCAAGCATAACCATTGAGCCAAAACCTAAAGTTCCTGAGCGAGAATCCCTTAAGTCGGCCAACATTTTATCAAAAGGAACCTTATGATTATCCATCGGGTAGTCCACATATTGCACCGACATCATCCAAGAGTTAAATATAAACCAAATAATTGGGAACAACAGTGCCCCTAATAACGGAACAAACAGTATCAATAAACAAACGAGTGCTCGGGGAATATAATATTTCAGTTTGGTCCATTCTCGACCGAGTAATCTTGGCACATCCTTCATAATTTCTTTCAATGACTGATCCGGGAGTGACTTTTCACCGCGTAGTTTGTTTTCTACGGCTTCTGCAAGCAGCCCATTAAATGGTGCCGCTATCCAGTTTGCGATCATCGAGAAGAAGAAAAAGACAAATAATACGATACCGATGATTGCTAGTGGCCATATTAACCATGAGACCATGGTCATGATCCATTCAAAAGCTCCAAATCCTGCTAGCCACTCGTTAATGGCAGCAGACCAGTCAGTAACTTGACTGACTACATAAAATAAAGCTATCGAGAGTAAGGTTAAATTGATAGCCAGTGGGATAAATACGAATCTTTTTATCCCTTTTTGAGTGAGCATTCGGAAACCTTGCCCAAGATAGTGGGCGCCTTGAAAACTATTTTGTGACATCGCTATTTTTTTAATACTAAGGCTGTTAATTTGCTTAAAATCATTTAAACTTAAAAGTTAACGAGAAGAAAGTCCGAATTTGTAACATTATGATTTTTAATGTTTTCGAGGCTTTTAAATGACAATAATAAAATTATCATAAGTATTTGATATTAAACGATAAATAAATGCGATTAAAACAAATAAAACTAGCAGGATTTAAGTCTTTTGTAGATCCAACGACGGTATCATTACCGAGCAATTTAACTTCTATCGTTGGGCCTAATGGTTGTGGTAAATCAAACCTTATCGATGCCGTTCGCTGGGTAATGGGGGAGTCCTCTGCCAAGAACTTGCGTGGCGATGCCATGACGGATGTTATTTTTAATGGCTCTACCGGCAGAAAACCTGTTGGCCAAGCCAGTATTGAGTTAGTTTTCGATAATTCCGATGGCACCATTCAAGGCGAGTTTGCTAACTACAATGAAATAGCGATTAGAAGACAGGTAAATCGTGAAGCCCAATCGGCTTACTTCTTAAATGGAACTCGCTGTCGTCGTAAAGATATTACTGATATTTTTTTAGGAACCGGTCTCGGTCCACGAAGCTATGCAATCATCGAGCAGGGCATGATTTCTCGCTTAATTGAGTCAAAGCCCCATGAACTGCGAGTATTCCTTGAGGAAGCTGCAGGCATCTCTAAATATAAAGAGCGACGTCGTGAAACTGAAAATCGAATTAAGCATACTCGTGAAAATTTAGATCGTTTAAGTGATTTACGTGATGAGTTAGGTAAGCAGCTTGCTCATTTGAGACGTCAGGCTACTTCAGCGGAGCGCTATAAAGAATATAAATCTACTGAGCGTCAATTAAGAGCAGAATTAGCGGCGATTCGTTGGCAGGGCTTTAATCAGAATATTGAAAGCTTAGACGACGCGATTCAAAAAATGGAAACAGAAGTTGAAGCGCGCGTAGCAGAGCAGCGTAAAGCCGATGCAGAAATTGAAAAATCTCGCGATCTTCACACCGAATTAACGGATGCTCATTCTGAAGTCCAAGGTCGTTTTTACGGCATTGGAGCGGATATTGCTCGCCTAGAACAAGCAATGGAGCACACCAAGCAGCAAAAACAACAGTTACTAGAAGATAAACATCAAGTTCAAGCTTCTTTGGATCGGCTAAGAGATCAACTTCGTTTTGATGAGACCAAATTAGAAGAATTAATGACAGACTTAATGCAATCTGAACCCGAGTTAGAACTCAATCAAGGTTTAGTGGAAGAAAAGCAGCAGCAATTAGTCGATTTTGAAGAGGGGATGCGCCTTTGGCAACAAGAGTGGGACGCATTCAATCAACAAGCTTCAGCTAATGCACAAAAAACCGAAGTAGAAAAAACTCGAATCCAGCATTTAGAATCACATATTTCTCGTTATGGTAAACGTTTAGATCAAGTTACTTCAGAAATTGAGTCTCACCAATCTGAGCCTTTGGAAGCTGAAATGCTTAAGATGGCAGAAGAGTTAGGTTTGGTTGAAGAAAAAACCGAACGATTAGATGAAGAAGTCACTTTAGCAGTCGATCAAATTAATGCTTTACGCCAGCAGCAACGTGAACATAATCTGGTTATTGAGAAAAGCCGCACCGAAATGCGCTCCTTAGAATCAAGTAAGATTTCTTTGGAAGCATTACAAAGTGCAGCGCTTGGAAATGATAATGAAGCTGCTTTGCAATGGCTTAGCAAAGAAAATATAAATAAAAACAAAAGATTAGCTCAGCAAATTAAAGTTGACTCTGGCTGGGAAAAAGCCGTCGAAACGGTACTTGGAGACCATTTAGAAGCCGTTGTCGCAGATGGCTTGGGAGATTTAGCCGATTCGCTTGCTGATCTTGGCAGTGGGAAAGTACTGTTGGTAGATGCAAAGGCCACAGCTAACAATGACTATCCAGATACATTATACGGCAAAGTAACTGGCGCTGACGCTCTTGCAGGACGATTAAGTCGCGTTAAGTTGGCCAATAATTTATCCGAAGCTTTATCGATTCGTAGCAGTTTAGCTGACGATGAATCAGTCATTACTGCAGAAGGTTTATGGATGGGAGCCCAATGGCTTCGCGTATCCAGACAAGAAGAAAGCGGTTCTGGTGTTATTGAGCGAGAAGCTCAGTTAAACGAAATTAACCAAGAACTAGAGCAAAAACTTGCTTTATTTGATGAGCTACAAGAGCGAAAAGAGACTTTGGCTGAGCGATTAAAAGAACAAGAGCAGTTGTGGCAAACTAAGCAATCGCAATTAGCTGAAACCAATCGCAGTTATACTGAACTTAGAACCAAGGTTGGTTCACAGCAAGCCAAACTTGAGCAAACTAAGACTCGTATGGAGCGATTGCAAAAAGAGCAAAAAGATATTGCTTTGCAAATCCAAGAAGACGATCAGGCTTTGGCTAAATCTCGCCAATTAATCGAGCAAATGGTTGATGCTATGGCGACAGACACGGATAAACGTGAGCTATTGACCGCAGAGCGAGAATCCAAGCGATTAGAGCTGGAAAACAAGCGTATAACTGCCCGTGAGGCAAAGGATATTGAACATCAGTTAGCATTGAAAGTCAGCTCATTGCAAGCGGAAGTAAACTCAACACGTTCTGGTTTCGAACGTGTAAATAGCCAAATTGGTGACTTAACTGCTCGTAAAGTTGAATTGGACAATCGTCTAAACTTAGAACAGGATCCTACAGAAGAGTATCAAATCGAATTAGAAGCTGCTTTAGAAAAACGTTTGGCAGTTGAAGACGAATTAAAACAAGCGCGTAATAAATTATCTGAAATAGATAATTCGATGCGCAAAGTGGAACGTCAAAGGCACGAAGCAGAACAACAAGCACAAGGTGTTCGATCACGTTTAGAAAAGTTAAGAATGGATTGGCAAGAGTCGACTACTAAGCAAAATACACAAGCAGAAGTATTGTTAGAGGCTAAGCAAGATCCTAGAGACTTGCTAAAAGAACTCGATGAAAACGCCAATGAATCGGACTGGTTGCAAGAAATTGAAGCTATAACTGGCAAAATTCAACGCTTAGGTGCCATTAACCTAGCCGCGATTGAAGAGCACAAGGTTCAAGAAGAACGTAAGGTCTATTTGGATTCTCAAAATGAAGATTTAACGGATGCTTTAGAAACCTTAGAATCAGCCATACGGAAGATTGATCATGAAACCCGTACCAGGTTCAAAGAAACCTTTGATAAGGTTAATAAAGGGGTTCAAGAATTATTCCCGAAAGTATTTGGCGGTGGTCATGCTTATTTAGAGCTTACTGGTGAAAACTTGCTAGATACCGGTGTATCAATAATGGCAAGGCCCCCTGGCAAACGAAATTCTACCATTCACTTGTTATCTGGTGGCGAAAAAGCATTAACCGCAATTTCATTAGTATTTTCTATTTTCCGTTTAAATCCAGCGCCGTTTTGTATGCTAGATGAAGTCGATGCACCTTTAGATGATGCCAACGTTGGTCGATATGCCAACTTGGTAAAAGAAATGAGTGATCAGGTTCAATTTATTGCGATTACTCATAATAAAATTGCGATGGAAATGGCACATACATTATTAGGCGTAACCATGAGTGAGCCAGGTGTATCTCGCGTAGTATCAGTAGATGTTGAAGAAGCGGCAGCCTTAGCTGCACAATAACGAATTTAGGTAATTGAATGGATCCTGTACTGTTTCTCTTATTAGTTATCGTTGGCATTATCATTATTGGTTTTGTTTATTTTGATGCCAAGCGACGTCAAGTTGCCCGTCAAGAAAAGCGTGACCAAAAACGTTTTGAAGAACAGTTTGCTAATGACCAGTCTAGCGCGGGTTTTGATATGGATGGTGTTGGCGAAGTGCGATTGGTTGAAGCAGCGCAAAACAAAGTGATCCAAGAAAAAATTAAAGCGTCAGATCAAAGGCAAGAAAATTTTTCCGACAATAGCGGTTCTGACAATGCTATTACCGAACCAGCTTCTGAAGCTAAGCCCAAGGAACCAAGCTTTGGCGATACCGAAGTTCCCGTACTCGATGATATGTTGTTTGGTTTTGATAAAGAAAAACTGGAACCTACTGAAGATCGAATTGAGCCTAAAGTTGAGCAACCTACCCAGACAACCTTGTTCGAAGAGGAAGTCGAAGATGTAGCTCAGGCTGAACCAGAATTAATTTTCACTTTGTATTTAGTATCTCCAAGTGATTCTCCATATCAAGGTGAGAAACTTGTTCAGGCTTTATTGGATCAAGGTATGCGCCACGGTGATATGGATATTTTTCATCGCCATAGTCAATCTACCGGAAGAGGGCCAGTACAGTTTAGTCTTGCAAATGCCTACGAGCCAGGTACTTTTGATTTAAACAAACTAGATCAATTAGAAACAAAAGGTTTAGCTGTTTTTATGGCATTGCCTGGCCCAAAAAAGCCAATGAAAGCCTATGAGCTTATGTCGGCTACTTGCAAAGCTATAGTTGAAGAACTTGGTGGTTTTATTATTGATTCGAGTAAAGCAAATTACAGTAAGCAGATAGAGGCTCACCACAAAGAACAAATCCAAGAATTTGAACGCAAACTTTTATTGAAACAAAGCTAACATGTCTGATTTAAAAGCTGCTAAAGCTCAAACTCTAGAGCTTATACAAGTGATCGATGAGCATAATTATCGATATTATGTTCTGGATGAACCGCAAATACCTGATGCGGAATATGATCGCTTAATGCGTGAGTTGCAGCAGTTAGAAAAACAATTTCCAGAGCTCATTGACCCAGATTCTCCAAGCCAAAGAGTAGGAGCAAAGCCAGATCAAGGGTTTGCTGAAGTAACGCACCAATTGCCAATGCTTTCATTGGATAATGCAATGAATGCAGATGAGTTCATTGCATTTAATCGACGTGTTAAAGAGCGCTTAGACTTAACCCAAGATTGTGAATATATTTGTGAACCAAAACTTGATGGGTTAGCGGTAAGTCTAATCTACAATAAAGGTTTATTAATCAAAGCTGCGACTCGAGGTGATGGTACTACCGGCGAAGATATCACTTTAAATGTACGTACTATTCAATCGATCCCATTAAAGCTGCGAGGCAAGAAAATCCCAGAATCCTTGGAAGCTCGTGGTGAAATTTTTATGCCATTATCAGTGTTTGATGACCTTAATCAACAAGCTAAGAATGAGGGGACTAAAGGTTTTGCAAACCCAAGAAATGCAGCTGCTGGAAGTTTAAGACAGTTAG
This sequence comes from uncultured Kangiella sp., assembly GCA_947503435.1. Lineage (GTDB taxonomy): Bacteria > Pseudomonadota > Gammaproteobacteria > Enterobacterales > Kangiellaceae > Kangiella. The sequence continues at coordinate 8,543 of CANNDL010000002.1, forward strand.
ATCCAGCTATAACTGCAAAGCGGAAGTTATCGTTTTACGCCTATTCTACGGGTTTAGTTTCCGAAGATTTACAATTGGCAGATACTCATCTTGAACGACTCATGCAACTACAAGATTTTGGTTTGCCGGTTAGTAGCGAAGTTGCTGTGGTAGCCAATAGCCAGGGAGTTATTGACTATTATCAAAAGATACAAGATAAACGACAATATTTACCATTTGAAATCGATGGTGTGGTTTGCAAAGTCAATGAGATTAAGCAACAGGAACAGTTAGGCTTTGTATCTCGAGCGCCTCGCTGGGCAATTGCTATTAAGTTTCCTGCGCAAGAAGAAATGACCAAGTTATTGGATGTTGATTTTCAAGTAGGAAGGACTGGTGCAATAACTCCCGTGGCTCGGCTAGAACCAGTATTTGTTGGCGGAGTAACTGTTAGTAATGCGACTTTGCATAATATGGATGAAATTGAACGACTAGGAATTAAGATAGGTGATACTGTCATTATACGTCGAGCCGGTGATGTCATTCCTCAAGTAGCTAGTGTGGTTTTATCTAAGCGTCCCGAAGATGCCTCTAGCGTGAATGAACTTAAAGAGTGTCCTGTTTGTTCCTCACCAGTAGAAAGAGCTGAAGGTGAAGCTGTGATGCGTTGTACCGGCGGTTTTATCTGCGATGCTCAGCGTACTCAGGCGATTAAACATTTTGCCTCAAGAAAAGCTATGGACATTGATGGGCTTGGCGATAAGCTAGTTGATATTTTTTCTGAGCTTAAAATGATTAAGCATATTAGTGATTTATACCAGTTAACCGCCGAGCAAATAGCCGGCATTGAAAGAATGGGTGAAAAGTCGGCCAATAACTTAATTTCTGCAATAGAATCGAGCAAATCTACAAGCTTAGCAAAATTCTTATACTCTTTAGGTATTAGAGAGGTAGGTGAGGTAACGGCAAAAAATTTGGCTAATCACTTTTTAAATTTGGATGCCATTCGAGCGGCAAGTTTGCAAGATTTGGAGATGGTAGAAGATGTAGGGCCAATTGTCGCCCAGCACTTAAAAACGTTCTTTGCTAATCCTGATAATCAAGCTGAAGTCGAAGCTTTAATTGAAGCAGGTATTCACTGGCCAAAAATCGAAAAGAAGTCTGATGATGAGCTCCCTTTAAAAGGTAAGACTTTTGTAATAACAGGAACTTTAGAAAACATTAGTCGTGCAGATGCTAAAATTAAATTAGAGTCATTAGGAGCAAAAGTCGCTGGTTCAGTTTCAAAAAATACGTTTGCCTTAATTGCTGGTGAAAAGGCGGGCTCTAAGTTGACAAAAGCAAAGGATCTGGGGATTACTATTTATGATGAGTCGTTTCTAATCAAGCTAGACTAGGCCACGCTGATATTATTTTTACCACTATTTTTAGAGTCATAAAGAGCCTTATCTGCTGCTTCAAATATTGTATTTAAACTTTTGGTTTGATTATTTTGAGTAGCAATGCCTATGCTAATAGAGAAGTTGATAATCTTGCCATCATGTTCAATTACACTTAACTTATTCTTTATTTTATTGATAAGATTTAATGCGATAGGTTGAGAGTGATTTGGTAATACGACTATAAATTCATCGCCACCATAGCGGCCCATTTGGGCAATGCTAGGTAATTTCTCTCTAAATGTCTTGGCTAGGTATTCTAAGCATAAATCACCGGCTTGATGGCCATACTGGTCATTAATTAATTTAAAGTCATCAAAATCTATGAAGGCTATAGACAGTGGCTTGTTTGCATCGTAGGGTTTGTTTAGCTCATGCTCGATAAAAGCTTCGATAGCACCTCTATTATAAAGGCCAGTTAATTTATCTATTTCTGCTTTCGTTTTAATTTTACTAAGTGACTCGGCGTTAAGTAAACAATGTATAAGTTCATGCGCATAACTTTGCATAAAGTTTCTGACTGCTTGGCGATCATTAAACTCTGAGCTTAACTCAATTAAGCAAGCGCTCCACTCATGCTCTCGAACTTTTACAGGGACCACCATAAACTGGCTACGGTGCCCTCGGATTTTATTCGGTTCATTAGTTTTTGCTATAAATGCAATTTGCTTAATGTTAGCTTCAAGAATGTCGAAGTGATATCCACTTTTGTGTCGGGAGTCATATATGGTTTTTATTCCACTGGCTGTCTTATAAATAATGGCATTGGAATGGATGCCAATTGAATCTTTAAACTCGTTAAAAAAAGTATCAACTATATATTGTTGGTGATCAACCTCATCAGTTTGATGAATATGAGTATTGATTTTACTGAGTAACTTGTTAAAGCCTTTTTCTAGATTATATGCAAAATCTGTTTTAGCTTTAGCTAATTCGGCAGAGTCCCGCTGTCTTTGTAATTGAACCATTCGATCAGCAAGGCCGATAGAAAAAATTAATGTTTCTAAGAAAACGCCAACGATAACTCCAAACTGTGTAATGAATGTTTGTGGAAGAAAGTCCCAAATATAAAGAAATCTAACAACAGTTAAGGTCAATAAAATTGAAAAGGATAAGGTAAAAAAGATGGCCGGGCGGTTTTTGAGCTTTAAGTGAACGGCCATAATAATTAAATAGAGTGGGACGCTTGATAGCCCTATTAGGTTTACTAAGCTGTAATATTTAATAGCATCGTTGAAAAGCAGGATAATTATTAGCAAGGTTATCGGATAGGCAACTAAGTAAACGGATATTGCTTTGTCTAGCTTTGGTGTTAAATGCTTGGTATTTAAAAAACTTCTAACAAAACATGCAAAAAAGAATGAACTTAAAATGAGTGGCATGATCGCCGTGGCGTAATTTCCCGCTATCCAACTTAAACTTGGATAGTGGTTCAGTAAACCGCTCATATTAAAGATCAATATCAACACAAAACTGTGATAAAGAATGTAGTACAGATAAGCTCTATCTTTGCTGTTTATATAAAAGAATATATTGATGATTATTATCAGGAAAATGCCAAACAGGATGGCAGAAAAAAAGCTATTAGTTCTTAGATCTTGAGATAAAAATTCAGTTAGTTCCCAGGTTTGAATTTCTATATTAACGTTTCGCAACTCTTTAACTTGTATGTAGAAATGACTGGCATTTTTGTGCTCAATTAAGTCTATGATTTTGTTTTGATTCGAGGCGAAATTATCACTATTAAAATCAAATCGTTTGTGAATAGCTATAGGTTTTTTAAGTTCATCGTCTTTAAAGACTTTGATTTCATTGATCACGAAAGGCGCGATAACAAGGATTGGATGGTCAATGTCTTTTAGTTTCGGTATCTGAATGACAAACCAATGATAAGAAACATCGCCTTGATGTTGTATTAATGTAGCATCTGTAACATCTACAAACTGGTCAAGTAGAGCAGGGGTCTTCTGATACTTAATATCTGAATGATAACTATATTTAATATTCTGCTCTATCTCACTGCTCTTGTATTCTGGAGCTAATAATTTTAATACCCATAAAACAAAGATAATGGGTATTAAATACAGCAAAATTTGTGCAAATATTTTCACAATCGCTAGAGAGTCTTTAACTTATTGATTTTAAAAGATTTGCGTAAATATTAACCTAATTAGAGTTTGATAGGAAGTAAATATCGGGTATAAAAAAGCCCAGCATTTGCTGGGCTATCAAAAAACTACGGTTATTGCTTAAAGCTCTATAGATGTCTTTGCTGCAGGACTGGAACTTTGATTGAGCAGAGCATCTTCAATAGTTTGCGTAATGGATTCATCGTCGGCAAATATCACCGCTTCAAACTCTGCCAAAGATGGCATTGGATCCGATGTGGTTGCTTTGGCCGTTGGCGCTGAAGCTGAGAAACTTATAAAGGATTTAATCGCAGGCTTTACTTCAGATTCTGGTTTCTGCACAACCGCTTTAGGCGCTTCTATTAAAGTGTCTGCGGTCTTCTCAGTCGCTTGAGGCACTACTTGAGACTCAGTGCTTACATCTTTTTGTTCTGTCTTAGCAGGTTCTGGCTCACCCATTACTGTTTTAACAGAGCGTTCCAATGATTTCTGTGCCTTGTAAATCATAACTTCTTCAGAAGAAGCTTTTGGCTTAGTGGATTTTCTCTCCTGCTTAACTTCAGGTTTAGCCTGTGGTTTTTTCGCAACGACTTGCTCAGCACTTGGCTTATTGACCTGCTCAGTTGCAGGAGCAACAGATGACATACGCTCTACACGAGTCTTGCGTGCAGGTCTTGGTGGGTGCTGTGGTTTCTGAGCTTGAGCCTGTTTTACTGGCCGCTTACTTTGCTGCTTTTGCGGCTTTTTAGCGTGTTGCTTAGGCTGCTGCTTTGGCTTGTCGGTAAACTTTTGCTGCTGATTCTCAGTTGCCTGTTGCTTTTGCGGCTGATTATTCTGCTGCTGATCGTTTTGCTTACCTTGCGGACGGTTTTTATTGTAATTACGGTTACGATTTTTACCATGGTATCGGTTGTTTCGTTGATTACGACCGCGATTACGGTTTTTGTTATGCTGGCGCGACTTTTTCTTTTTGTCATTGCCAGTTAATTTATCCCATAAACGTTTGAAGAATCCTTCTTTCTTTTGCTGAGGTTTCTTTTTGTTATGAGGTTTTTTTGCTTTCGATTTCTTTGGTGCAACAGGCTGAGCAGGCTCTGGTACTGATTGAATAGCGGCTTTTTCTATATTTGCAGCTAAATCAGGGTTTGTAGAGCGAACATATTCTACTTGGCTAGGTGCATCAACTAAATCGTAACTTGAACCCTGATGCGCTTCGTCGGATTTAACGCGTAACACTTCGTAGTGCGGTGTATCCATATGAGGATTTGGTACTACGATAATGCGAACTTTTTGGCGCTTTTCGATTTCTTCAATCTTGCGACGCTTTTCGTTTAACAAGAAAGTTGCCAACTCAACCGGCGCAATGACATGAACTTCAGCGGTAGATTCCTTCATAGCCTCGTCGCCTACTAAACGTAGGATAGACAAGCCTAAAGAGTCAGTTCCGCGAATAACGCCGTGGCCAGTACAGCGTGGGCAGACGTGTTGGCTTGACTCTTCTAAAGAAGGTCGTAAGCGTTGACGAGACATTTCTAAAAGGCCGAACTTTGAAATGCGACCAATTTGAATTCGCGCACGATCACGTTTAACTGAATCACGCAGTACATTTTCAACTTCACGCTGATTGCGAGGAGGGCCCATATCAATAAAGTCGATAACGATTAAGCCGCCGATATCGCGCAAACGCAATTGACGTGCTATTTCTTCGGCAGCCTCTTTATTGGTGTGCAGGGCGGTTTCTTCAATATCAGAACCTTTGGTTGCACGTGCCGAGTTGATATCGATAGATAAAAGCGCTTCAGTTTGATCGAATACCACTGATCCGCCAGACGGTAAGCGAACTTCGCGTTGGAAGGCGCTTTCAATTTGGCTTTCTACTTGGTAACGATTAAATAAGGGGATTCCGTCTTGGTAAAGTTTTATTTTACGCACAAAGTCGGGGCGCTGTTTAGCAAGTTCGGATTTAGCTAACTCATAGACTTCTTTGCGATCGACTAGTATTTCGCCGATATCTGGACGTAAATAATCACGGATTGCACGGTTAATCACGTTAGACTCTTGGTAGATAAAGAACGGAGCAGGGCGCTTATCAGCTTCTTCTTTAATCTTATTCCAAAAGTTTAAAAGGTAAGAGAAATCGCCATTGATTTCTTCAAACTCTTTCCCAACACCTGCGGTTCGGATAATGCAGCCCATACCTTTTGGCACATTGATTTGGCTCATTATGGACTTTAATTCTTGACGCTCTTCACCTTCGATACGACGAGAGATACCGCCAGCTCGTGGATTGTTTGGCATCAATACCATATAAGAACCAGCTAAACTAATCGAGGTGGTTAAGGCTGCGCCTTTATTGCCGCGCTCTTCCTTATCGATTTGCACGATAAGTTCCTGACCTTCTTTTAAAGCACTTTTAATAGTTGGGCGGCCACGTGATGGTGGGTTGTGCATATATTCACGGGCAACTTCCTTTAAAGGTAGGAAGCCGTGTCTTTCGGCACCATAATCAACAAATGCCGCTTCAAGGCTAGGCTCGATACGAGTGACTTTGCCTTTATAAATATTGCCTTTTTTCTGCTCGCGTCCAGCAAGTTCGATATCTAGATCATATAATCTTTGGCCATCGACCAAAGCTACGCGCATCTCTTCGTTGTGATGAGTTGCGTTAATTAACATTCTTCTCATGAATTGTCTCTCTATTCTTTTACTTAAGAACGCAAGACTATTGGCAGGTGTTTAAATGAAGGTAAAAATCAAAAACAACAAACACAGCTTCTAGTGAAACAAGAAACTGCGAATAGATTATGCTGCTTGTCGGATCCTTAGATTCGACCTTTTTATATGGTTTATCATATAGTTAGAGGTATTACCTCACGTTGATTTAAACTTTTAGTGATGGGCTATTTTATGTCTTATGGTTAAAATATTTTTCTACAACCTGCATAAAGGAAGCCAATCTAACCGCGCTTTTCTTTCTAAGTGTGCATCTTCTTTAATCGCATTGACTCAGTCGCGCTACTACAATCCTGCTATTTCCGCGTTCGGATATAACTTAAAATTTTGCTTGGGATTTTTATCGCAGAGCTTTCATAAAAGGCCATTTTGCCTTTATCTTCTTTGAAAGTTGCTCATCAAGCCTCTCTGTGAGCTTATTACTCACGAGCGCATTATAGCCATAGATAAGCACTTGAGCAATCATTATTAGCGTTATAACTTATTGATTTTGAAAATAGCTTTGTCGCGGATATTATCTTTTAGCCTCACAAGAATTGGGGTATAGTGCGCCTCATGACAGAAGTCTCTTACCCTAAAGTTCAATTTGTCGAAGTGCAGCCTGAAGAAGCAGGACAGCGGATTGACAATTTCTTAATGAAAAAGCTTAAGGGTGTGCCTAAAAGTCGCATATACAAAATGCTGCGCAAAGGCGAAGTAAGAGTCAATAAAGGTCGTATTAAAGCTGAATATAAAATTATCGAAGGTGATTCAATTCGAATTCCGCCTGTTCGTGTTTCAGAAAGTAAAACTCATGTTCCCACCGGTTTAAATGTAGTTCAAAATCTCGAAAATTCCATATTGTATGAAGATGATCGAATTATAGTCCTTAATAAGCCACATGGAATGGCGGTGCATGGTGGAAGTGGCATGAGTTACGGGGTTATTGAAGCTATGCGCGCCTTAAGACCTAAGGCACCTTACTTGGAGTTAGTGCATCGGTTAGATAGAGATACCTCTGGCTGCCTGCTAATAGCAAAGAAACGCAGTGCTTTGCGCTATTTGCACCAGCAGTTACAGAAGAAAACCATGACCAAGCGTTATTGGGCGCTAGTAAATGGTATTTGGTCTAAAAAGCTTAAGCAAGTCGATGCGCCGCTAGCTAAAAATCAAGTCAAATCTGGTGAGCGACTAGTTCGCGTTACTGAACAAGGCAAGGCATCTTTAACATCATTTAGAGTCATTGAAGAGTTTAAGGGGTTTAGTTTAGTTTCCGCAGAACCAATAACGGGCCGAACTCATCAAATCCGTGTGCATGCTCAATACGTGGGGCATGGCTTAGTTGGTGATCCTAAATATGGTGAAGATGATGTGAATCAGTCACTGAAAGCCAACAAACTTTCTGAGCGACTATTTTTACATGCGTACTCACTCAAATTTAAGGTCAAGATAGACACTAATCCTATTACCGTTGAAGCGCCGTTGCCGGCCGAATTGGAAAAGACGCTTACGCATCTCAGGAAAGGCAACAGTATTGCTTAAAAATACCAAACTAATTGTTTTCGATTGGGATGGCACTATTATGGACTCAACGGGACGAATAGTTTCAGCAATGCAGCAGTCTGCTAGCAACCTAAATTTGTCAGTGCCTAGTACCGAGGCTGTAAAAGGAATTATTGGCCTAGGCTTAACCGAATGTTTGGATATATTATTTCCAGATCTAAAATCCCACCAGGCCATCACAGAAGAATATCGTTACCAATACGTAGAAGCAGATCCAACTCCAACGCCGTTATTCGACGGCGTAGAAGAAGTACTTTCACACCTAAGTAGCAAAGGTATTCTACTAGCTGTAGCAACCGGTAAAGCTCGCCAAGGACTCGATAGAGTGCTCCATGAATCAGGTTTAAGAAAATATTTCATACATACAGTGGGCGCTGATGAAGTTTCTAATGCTAAACCAGCGCCGGATATGCTTCATTTGCTTATGGCAAAGACTGGAATTAAACCATCTGAGGTGGTCATGATCGGTGATACCAGTTTTGATTTGGAGATGGCGCTTAATGCTGGTGTTAGTTCACTAGGTGTCAGTTTTGGTGCTCAATCAGATAAGCAACTGCAACAATATAAACCAAGATTAATTATTGATAATTTTAGAGATATCTTGTCACTATTATAGTTAAGAGCAAGTCGTTAAGGATATAGCAACAAGAAAAGGGATGGGGATGAAATCTATAATTAAAGTATTATTTTTGTTATTGATGCTTACAAATTCTATAAAAGCAGAAGAAACCGAAGAGGAAAATGTCGTTGTAATTACCTGTGGATATTCAGCTTGGACTCCACAGAGTGAGACAAGAAAATCATTTCTTGGGAACGAATTTGATTTGTTAGCTTATGATAAAAACTTCTTATATGCCGTCGATCATCGTTTTCTTTATGCAACTTCAAAAAGTAGCAACAAATTAATACATAAAATACCTTTAAAAGATCCAAGTATAGATTGGATTTATGATATTAAAATCAAAAACTCAATATTAGTAATTACTGGTTTTAGTGCAAATTTACAGCAAACTAGTATCATTAGATATAAAGTATCTGACTCAAGCCTTTCTAAGTTAGATGAATACATAATCGAATCTACTGTAAAAGAAGATGGTGATGAGTCCAATTGGTTTCATTCCCCTTTGGCTATCAACGATAAGGCGTTGTTTTTAATTGAAACCCGCTCAATAAATAGCGTTAATATTTATAAAGTTCTAAAAGAATCAAGGGATTTAATTAGCAGTCATACCTTGCTGAATGCCGATTTAGATATATTCGATGACTTTATGTTGTTCGCGGATGTATTTAAACATTCAATTCAATTTAGAGTGTATAAAAGTAACCTTAATTTTGATTTTAGTGAATCTGATGGATATAGAGCATACAAATTCATAAATTATGAAGAATTTGATCAGTTCAATGAAGCAGGTAGTGCTTATTTAAACTATTTTGCGTATTTATCTCATAATCAAATAAACGAAAATATTAAAATTGAGCCTTACTCTTATCTCCTAACATTCGATTTGGTAACTGAAAAATATAAAGTCCGTCCTTATAAATCAATGCCAGCAAGCGGATGGGATGTTTCTCTCGGCTATTTAAACGCCGAGAACGTTAGAAGCAATGTATTTAATATTTATTATGACAATGAAGACGAGAATGAATATCGATTAGAGCTTGATTCTACATGGGGGGAGAAGCGTAGTATTTCTTTGTTGCAACCAGATGGGTTGATAGATTTTGAATACAAAGCTTTTGGTAAAAGCTTTTTCTATATCTCAGAATATGGGCAAGAAGGGGATTATCTTAATACTCAACTCTTTTATTTAAATGACCATGATTCCCAATTTAATCAGATAACTATCGAACATAGCACCAATCAAATCAAAACCTTTGGCGATTACTTCTTAGCAGTGGGAAATAGTCCTGATGGATCTTTTAACTTAAGCCTGTTTAAAGGTCACTCCATGCAATTGCTGACCAGTATGTTGCTTGATGATTTTGTGGATGTGGGCGCAATGGATGAAATGACAGGTGCTATAAAGCTAAGTAGAGATAAATTCATTGTTCCAATATGGGCAAGTTATAAACGTGACGCAAAAAAATATGATCATGCTTATGAGGTATCTGATGAATATAATAATGGTTACCAACTATTGCTTGTAGCGGTTAGCAAGGGCAAAATGCAGCTGATTACAAGCTTAGATATGAATATTTATAACAATGATCATTGTTCAAGTCACTGTGATGAAGACCCAAAAGAATTTTGGGATAATCGCAGGGTAATTACAGATGGCAATCAGATTACTTTAATTAAAGGTTCGCAAATCGATATTTTAGAGTTTAATAAAAATTTCGAATATACCCATAACATTATAAATTTAAGAGAAGCGAATGACTCTAAAAGCAACGATATACAAAGCTACTATTAATATTTCGAATTTAGATAATCATTATTATGATGAGTTAAATCTAACCATAGCGCAGCATCCTTCAGAGTCTGATAAACGAATGATGGTGCGATTAGTAGCTTATATTCTTAATGTTCAAGATCGTTTAGAGTTTACAAAAGGGTTGTCGGAAGAAGGCGAACCTGAAATTTGGGTTAAAAGCTATACCGATGATATTGAGCTTTGGATAGACTTAGGTCGCCCTGATGAAAATCGATTGCGTAAAGCGAGTCATAAATCTCAAAAAGTGGTGGTTTATAACTATGATGAACATGCTAGTGCTATTTGGTGGAAAAATAATCAAGCAAAACTAAAAAACTATAACAACCTGAGTGTCTATTCGATTAGTGACGAGCAAGTTGTTGGTATAGAGTCAATAATTGAACGTACAATGCAACTGCAAGCTACAATTGAAGATGGTCAGTTATGGTTAAGTAATGATGAAACAAGTCAACTAATTGAGCCAGAACAATTTCAATAGGTTAACTAACTAAGTTCTTTTTGTAATTGCTTTAACGTGTTCATGACATTTTTTTCATGCTTGGTCGCATTTACTTTTTTAAAGTGATGAACGATGCTTCCAGAGGGATCAATTATAAATGTCTGTCGCTTGGTGTATTCGACTGGGCCAAAGCCGCCCAACACTTTATAAGCTTTGGCTGCTGCTTTATCGGTATCAGATAAAATATCAAAAGGTAATTGGTATTGTTTGCTGAAATCCTTGTGAGAATTATTGTCGTCCAAAGATACGCCTACAATTTCTGCATTAAGGGACTGATATTTACTATAAGCATCCCGAAAGTTTTTAGCTTCCGTAGTGCAGCCGGGTGTTCCATCTTTTGGGTAAAAGTATAGAATTACCCACTTACCTTTATAATCACTTAGAGCCTTAAATTTTCCGTCTTGAGCCATGAGTTTAAAGTCCGGCGCCAGTTGACCGACAAATTCACTCGAATGTGCAGTCATAGATGTGAGTAAGACTAAGAGGGCAAAGGTAAGCTTTTTCATAAGGTTACAGACTCAAATGTTTGATAATCAATATTATAACTTATTATTTCCGGTGTGAATATGTTGTCAAAAAGAGATATCACCAATATTCAATTCAAAATCCCAACACTAGAGACCCAAAGATTGATTTTGAGAGAGCCTCGCATCTCAGACTTTGACTGTTTTGCAGAGATTATGTCTGACTCAAGTTTTAGACGCTATCTAGGTACTGGTGATGTTTTGAGTCGAGAAACGGCATGGCGAGCTTTTTGCTCAATGATTGGTCATTGGGTGCTAAGAGGTTTTGGATTTTGGGCTTTAGAGCATAAAGAAACTGGTGAATACGCCGGTTACGTTGGTATTCATTATCCTGAAGATTGGCCAGATGTTGAGATTGGCTGGGGTATTGTGCCGAAATATCAGCAGGGTGGTTATGGCTTTGAAGCTGCACAGCGTGTTATGCAGTTTGGTTTTGAAGAATTAGAGTTGGAATACTTGATTAGTTTGATAGTCCAGGGCAATGAGGCTTCAACAGCTTTAGCTAAAAAGCTCGGGGAAACACATTCGGAAACTATCGAAATGATGGAGTTGCCAGTTGATGTGTTTAAGATCACCAGACAGGAATTCATAGAGAATTATTAGGCTAAAACTGAATATTAATGACTTACAGAGCAGATGGCTAAAATCTTAATCATTTGATTAGAAATGCCTATTACCAAAGCCACCAATTTGTGGAATAATCAGCATCAACTTTATAAAGATCATGCTTCCCAGCGATTTATAGATAAATAATTTAATAATAGGTAGGTATCCAGAATGGATGACAACAAAAAGAAAGCTCTTGGCGCAGCATTAACTCAGATCGAGCGCCAGTTTGGTAAAGGTTCAATCATGCGTTTAGGCGACAATAGTGCGGCTAAAGGTATTCAGACTATTTCTACGGGCTCATTAGGCCTTGATATCGCTTTGGGAATTGGTGGTTTGCCAAAAGGTCGTGTGGTTGAGATATATGGCCCAGAATCTTCAGGTAAAACAACTTTAGCATTGCAAGCCATCGCAGCTTGTCAGGCTGATGGCGGAACTGCAGCATTCGTTGATGCTGAGCATGCGTTAGATCCAATTTATGCTGAAAAACTAGGGGTTAATCTTGATGATTTAATCGTTTCTCAGCCTGATACCGGTGAGCAGGCATTAGAAATCACTGACATGCTGGTTCGTTCTGGTGCGGTTGATATTTTGGTGGTTGACTCGGTTGCAGCATTAACGCCAAAAGCAGAAATCGAAGGCGAGATGGGCGATTCTCACATGGGCTTACAAGCTCGTTTGATGTCACAAGCTTTGCGTAAATTAACGGCGAACATTAAACGCTCAAATACTCTGTGCGTATTTATTAACCAAATCCGTATGAAGATTGGCGTTATGTTCGGTTCGCCAGAAACTACAACAGGTGGTAACGCGCTTAAATTCTACGCTTCTGTGCGTTTAGATATTCGTCGCATTGGTCAAATCAAGCAAGCTGACGAGATTATTGGTAACGAGACTCGTGTAAAAGTTGTTAAGAACAAAGTTGCTCCGCCTTTTAAACAAGCTGAATTCCAGATTTTATACGGTGAAGGTTCTTCGCTAGAAGGCGAGATTCTTGACTGGGGTGTTAAACACAACTTGGTTGATAAGTCGGGTGCTTGGTATGCATACAATGGCAACAAAATCGGCCAAGGTAAGCAGAACGTTATTAAGTTCTTAAAAGAAAATACAGAAATTAAAGAAGAAATTGAAACTAAGCTTCGTAACATGTTGTTAGTGACGGCTTCAGCTGAAGATGATTCAGAGGAAGAAGTAGAAGCATAGCTTTCAGTGTAATAGCCGATGGCATTTAAGAAGTCGCCACGCGACTATAAACACATCGCCATGGATTTATTAGCACGCCGGGAACATTCCCGGCGTGAGCTTATTAATAAACTAAAAATACGTGGTTTTGAAGGTGAAGAAGTCGAGGCTTATTTAGAACGTTTGGCGGAAAAGGGCTTGCAGTCCGATCAAAAATTTGCCGAGAGTTATGTCAGAATGCGCAGTGGCGTAGGCTATGGACAAAGGCGAATCAGTCAAGAATTAAGTCAAAAAGGCATTGCAGAATCAAAAATAAACCAGATATATGAAGAATTAGAGCTAGATTGGTATCAAATAGCTTTAGAAATTTGGCAAAAGAAATATAATCAGCTGCCAGGAAACGATTTGAAGCTTAAAGCTAAACAAAGTCGCTTTCTGCAATACCGAGGCTTTGATTTCGATATTATCAATTGGATATTCAGTCGAAGTCCAGAAGACGATTAAGAATTCAAATAAAACAAATAGTTAGAATAGAAACTTAAAGCAAATAAAGGTAGAAGGTACTAGTGTGAGCAAGCAAGAATTTATGACAACCAATCAAATTCGTGATGCATTCTTAAAATACTTTGAGTCGAAAGGTCACCAAGTAGTGGATTCTAGTCCATTAGTACCTGCCAATGATCCTACTTTGCTATTTACCAATGCTGGTATGGTGCAATTTAAGGACTGTTTCTTAGGAACTGATAAGCGCAGTTATACACGAGCTACTAGCTCTCAACGTTGTGTTCGTGCCGGCGGTAAACATAATGATCTTGAAAATGTAGGTTATACCGCGCGCCATCATACTTTCTTTGAAATGCTAGGTAACTTTTCTTTTGGTGATTATTTTAAGCAAGATGCGATTAACTATTGCTGGGAATTTTTAACAGAAACACTAAAGCTACCCAAAGAAAAGCTATGGGTGACGGTTTATGAAGAAGATCAAGAAGCCTATGACATTTGGTCAAAAGAACTAGGTTTCCCCGAAGACCGTATTAGCCGCATTGGTGATAACAAAGGCGCGCGTTATGCATCAGATAACTTCTGGGCGATGGGCGATACAGGTCCTTGCGGTCCTTGTACTGAAGTGTTTTATGATCACGGCGAACATATTTGGGGCGGGCCTCCAGGCACGCCGGAAGAAGATGGCGACCGTTTTATTGAAATCTGGAATCTGGTCTTTATGCAATATAACCGCCATAAAGACGGCACCATGGAACCACTACCAAAGCCTTCCGTTGATACAGGAATGGGTTTAGAGCGTATTGCTGCGATTATGCAAAACGTTCATAGCAACTATGAAATCGATATATTCCAAAACCTAATTAAAGCGACTGCTGATTTATTGAATGTTAAAGACTTAGATAATAAGTCTTTGCGAGTAATCGCTGATCATATTCGCTCATGCGCCTTTATGGTAATTGATGGCGTTGTTCCATCAAATGAAGGTCGTGGATATGTTTTGCGCCGGATTGTCCGTCGCGCTATTCGCCATGGCCACCAGTTAGGTGCTGACAAGGCGTTTTTTGCAAAGTTAGTTAAGCCATTAGCTAAAGAGATGGGTGATGCTTATCCTCAACTTAATCAGCAGTATGACTTTATCGTTAAGGTGTTGTCGAAAGAAGAAGCAGCCTTTGCGAAGACCCTAGACCGCGGCATGAGCATCTTAGAAACTGATATTGCCAACATGTCAGGTAAAATCATTTCCGGCGAAACGGTATTTAAGCTTTACGATACCTTCGGTTTCCCAAAAGATTTAACCGCGGATATTGCGCGCGAAAAAGAATTGGAAATAGACTGGGATGGCTTTGAAAAAGCTATGGAAGCTCAACGTGAAAAAGCACGTGCCGCTAGCAACTTCGGCGTAGACTACAACGATAGTTTATCGATTGACGAAGAATCTGAATTTACTGGGTATGACCATTTAACTCAAAGCTCAATAGTTTCTAAACTATTAAAAGATGATGCTGAGATTTCTGAAATTACTACTGGTGACAAAGCTATCGTAGTTTTAAAGAACACGCCTTTTTATGCAGAATCAGGTGGCCAAGTGGGCGACAAAGGTCGTTTATTTGCTGCTGGTGCGAATTTCATTGTTGAAGATACCCAAAAGCTTGGTGATGCCATTGCCCATATTGGTTTTGTCCAATCAGGTTCCTTAACGGTTAAGAATGAAGTTACTGCTGAAGTTGATGCCAAATTACGCCAAGATACTATGCGTAATCACTCTGCGACTCATTTAATGCATGCGGCTTTACGCGAATTATTAGGCGGTCATGTTCAACAAAAAGGCTCGTTAGTGGAACCAGACAAGTTACGTTTTGATTTTTCGCATACTGAATCGGTCACTGCTGACGAGTTAAACCAAATTGAATCTTTGGTGAATCAAAAGATTTATGAAAATCATTCGGTTGATGTGGAAGTAACCGATATGGATTCAGCCAAAGAGAAGGGCGCAATGGCCTTATTTGGCGAAAAGTATGGCGATGAAGTTCGCGTATTATCAATGTCACCATTTTCTGTTGAGCTATGTGGCGGTACTCACGTAGTTCGCACGGGTGATATTGGTCCATTTAAAATTACTTCTGAAGCAGGTATTGCTGCAGGCGTGCGCCGTATCGAAGCGGTGACAGGCGAAGGTGCTGTAGGTTGGATGCAATCGAGCGAAAAGACACTTAATACTATTGGCGGCTTGTTAAAGTCTGATACTAGCCAAGCGGCAGAAAAAGTATCTCAATTAATGGATAAAACTCGTCAATTAGAAAAAACCATTGAGCAGTTACAGTCCAAATTGGCTTCGAACCAAGGCAGTGATTTGGTTTCACAAGCGATTGAGATTAAGGGTGCTAAAGTTTTAGTGGCTAAGCTCGATGGCGTAGAAGCTAAATCTTTACGTGAAATGCAAGATCAACTGAAAAACAAACTTGGTACATCAATTGTGATGTTGGCTGTAGCAAATGCCGGCAAAGTTGGTCTAATCGCTGGTGTTAGTAAAGATTTAACTTCTAAAGTGAAAGCTGGTGAGCTGGTGAATATGGTTGCACAGCAAGTTGGCGGGAAGGGCGGTGGTCGTCCTGATATGGCGCAAGCAGGCGGCAATGATGAAGCTGCATTACCTGCGGCATTGGAATCTGTACTTCCATGGCTTGAAGAAAAATTAAGCTAATAGGATTATTTCTAGTCATATTTGCATTAAGTTGTTAAAATTATAGACACAGCTGGAGGAACCAGCTTTTATATTGTAGATAGTAGCTGAAAAGCATTTTTAATTTTATTGTAGTAGAAAAGGTTTTAGGGAGAATTGTATGTTAATTCTTACTCGCCGAGTTGGCGAAACACTTATGATCGGTGACGAAATCACTGTCACTGTATTAGGGGTTAAAGGTAATCAGGTTCGTATCGGTATTAATGCACCTAAAGAAGTCGCTGTGCATCGTGAAGAAATTTACATGAGAATACAGCATGAAAAGAACGCACAAAAGTTTGGTGAACAGCCTGCCTTTGTGCCAAATGACGAATATAATTACTAAACTTCGGTAGTTCAAAAAAAGTCATAAAAAATCGTGATTTAAATATTGCATTATCTTCTGAATAAGGTAATATCTCGCTCGCGATTTAGGTGAAGTGGCCGAGCGGCTGAAGGCGCTCCCCTGCTAAGGGAGTATACCCTAATCCGGTATCGAGGGTTCGAATCCCTCCTTCACCGCCATTATCGTAAGATAGAAAGATCGTAAAGCGCATGTAGCTCAGCTGGATAGAGTACCTGGCTACGAACCAGGCGGTCGGAGGTTCGACTCCTTCCATGCGCGCCATATTGAAAAGGCTTCCAAGAAATTGGAAGCCTTTTTTGTTATGGAAATAATTCCTTAAGAAACAGTAATTGAATGGCAATAGAAGAAGTGATATTTTGCCGTCATAAATATAAATAAGTATCTTATTATGCAAGCTAAAATTGCCAAACTCGTTAATAGTAAAGCCTTCGAATACTTCATCATTGCGACTATTTTAATCAGTGCAGTCTTAATTGGTATTGAGACTATGTCAGGACTTACTGCACAACAAATTACTTTAATTAATATGGCTAATAACGCCATATTAGGTATTTTTGTTGTCGAAGCGGCATTAAAAATTTATGCGGTTGCACCTAAGTTTCAACGATATTTTACTGATGGTTGGAACCTTTTCGATTTCTCAATCGTAGTCTTTTCGCTTATACCTTTTACCGGCCAATACGCTATGATTGGACGCCTATTGAGATTGCTTAGGGTTGCAAGGTTACTTTCGGCGCTGCCTGAATTACGCTTGATTGTGAGCACTCTGCTAAAAACCATTCCGTCTATGTTCCATGTGGTGATATTGATGATGGTGCTCTTTTATATCTATGGAGTCGCCGGCTATAACTTCTTCCACGAAACCAATCCTGAATATTGGGGCAGCTTAGGTACGTCTCTATTGACGCTATTCCGAGTGGTGACTTTAGAAGGTTGGACGGAAGTGATGTATCTCGATTTGGCAAACCACCAATGGGCTTGGCTCTACTATGTCAGTTTCATTGTGGTTGGTACTTTTATTATTGTTAATCTATTTATTGCTATAGTTATCAATAATTTAGATAAAATTAAAGAGCAAACTAAAGCCATTGAACAAACACAAAGAACTGAAGAAGATATTTTGCATCATATAGTCGTGATCAGACAAAAACTTCAGGAGTTGGAAAAGGATTTACACTCTAAGCAATAAATCTAGGATTTTGTTGCTTATAAAGGCTGTAAACTGGAATCTAAAGCTAAAATCTAGCATAATTGCGCCACCAAATTTCCTGAAGGTTTTTCGTTGTAATGGATTTTTCAAAATTAGTGGATTCACTAACTCCGGACATGATCCAACGCTTGTCAGAAGCGGTTGAAACGGGGAAGTGGCCAGATGGAAACCTGCTAAATGAAGAGCAAAAAGAATCTTGTATTCAAGCCATCATGCTTTACCAGGCGAGATATTCACCAGATCAAGAGCAGCCATTTAGCATCACTAAAGAAGGCGAACTAGTTACCGGTAAAAAAACTCGCTCAGAATTTCAAGGCGTTTCAAGCAACGAGCGCATCGATGACAATGTCATCATTAAAACCAAGCCTTCTGAGTAGCCTAATAAGAATTTACGCTTAGTCACTGGCTAAGCACATAGCAAAGAGAGAACATATGCTTAAAACTATCATTCGTAAAGAACATAAGAATCAATGGGAAAAACGCGCGCCATTAACTCCTGAAGCCGTTGAAGCGCTTATTGGAAATGGCTTAAAGCTTGAGCTTGAGCCTTGCGATATCCGAATCTTTTCAGATGATGAGTATAAAGAAGCTGGTGTTACTTATCCTGCACAGCCTGATAATGCAGAGTTTGTATTGGGTATTAAAGAGCCGCCGGTTGACTCTATAAAACACAAGCAAGTTCACTTAGCTTTTTCGCATACCATTAAAGGCCAAGACTACAATATGCCTTTATTGCAAAAATTCTTAGATGAAGAAGCCACCTTATTGGATTACGAGCCGATTGTAGATCCAGCTACTGGTCAAAGAACCATTGCTTTTGGTCGATATGCAGGTATTGCAGGTGCAGTTGATAGTTTCCATATCTTAGGCCAAAAACTTGCCCAGAAGAACTTAAAAACGCCTCTAACTAGCTTAAAAATGACTTATAACTATGGAACGGTTGAGCAATTAAAAGAGCACTTGGCGGAATATGACTTGCAACAAGGCGAGCCAATTCGAGCATTAGTAGTTGGCACAGGTAAAGTAGGCAAGGGCTCAATTGAGGTGTGTGAATGGTTAGGATTACCACGCGTTTCTGCAGAAGACTTTTTAGCAGGAAACTTACCTGAAAGAAGCTTCTTTGCAGTGCTTTCTTCACGACATATCAATAAGCATAAAGATGGCCAAGCCTTCGATATGAATGATTTTGTAGAGCAGGGCATAGATGCTTATGAAAGTTCATTTGATCAAGTTCTAGGTCAATTTAATATTTTATTGCAAACCCCGTACTGGGAAGAAAAGTACCCTAAGCACTTAGACAAAGCGCGTATGGTTGCCAATAAAGATAAGTTGCCATTAGTGATTGGTGATATCTCTTGTGATATCGACGGTAGTTTAGAGTGCACTACCAAAGCTTCTGATATCGACACGCCAGCATTTACTTATAATATTGATAACGATGAGTCAGTTGATGGAATCTCTTGGGATGGCATAACTGTTATGTCGATTGATAACTTACCTTGTGAGTTACCGATAGACGCCTCTAATGATTTCTCTGCGGCACTTAAAACATATGCACCGCAAATTATGGCAATGGATTTGTCTAAATCTTTTGATGAGTGCGGCTTACCAGATGACTTAAAAGAAGCAGTAATTACTTATAAAGGTGAATTAACGCCTAAATATCAGTACTTGAAAGAGTTTCTGTGAGAAGACTGGTATTTATAATTCTCGCTTTTATTCTATCTTCTTGTTCTAAGCAGCAAGAGCTAGAAAAATTTGGTAGCTCACTATCGTGCAGCACTAGCTTTGAAAAGTTTCGTTTGGTTTATGCGGCCAATAAAGCTATAGCAAGATCACATAAGTTTATAGATAATCAGGAATTAGCAGTAATTTCGGTTGTTTCTTCATTCGATCAATATGAACTTTTTGTGGTTTTTGATAAAAGTTTAGATTCAATTTATTATTCTACAATTATTAGCAAACCGTTCTATAGTAATATTGAACAATCTAAATTGCTATTAGATTGTTCTAAGAGCTCAGCTCCCCACGAAGATTAGCAATCATTTTTTCTCTAATGATGGATACATCTAACCCACGACTAAATAAGTAATAGAGCTTCGCTAGAGCAGCTTCAGTAGTCATATCAAAGCCTGAAATCACACCAGCATCAATTAGCACTTTACCAGTTTCATAGGTGCTCATATTAACGCTGCCTTGCAAGCATTGAGTGCAGTTCACGATTACCATGCCATTGTTACAAGCTTGCTTTATAGCTTCAATTAATGGTTTATTATTAATTGGTGCATTGCCCATGCCATAGCTCTGCAAGACCACGCCGTCTAAGTTTGGCTGCGCTAGAAAATCGTTAACAAACTCTGCAGAAATTCCTGGGAATAACGTTAAGATCGCAATTTTAGGCGAGCTAAATTTCTGCACATTCAATTCAGTACGGTGCTGTTTGAAGACTAAATGATCGCGAACTTTAATTTTACTTCCAATGCTAGCAATCGGTGGCGTGTTGGGTGAAGTAAATGCGGCGAAGCCATCGGCGTCGGTTTTGGTGCAACGATTACCACGATGCAAATGATCGTGGAAGAACAAACATACTTCAGGAATAGGGTAGTGAGCCGCTAAATAGATAGCATTAATAATATTATCACGAGCATCGGTTCTTAATTGCGTTAAGGGTATTTGCGAACCTGTGATAATTACTGGTTTTTGTAAGCCTTCTAGCATGAATGACAAGGCTGAAGAAGTATAAGCCATGGTGTCAGTACCATGTAGTACTACAAAGCCATCATAGTCGTTGTAATTCTTTTCGATGTCTTTAGCGATTAAGTACCAATCTTCTGGAGACATATTGGCTGAATCGATAGGTTCGGCATAATCGTGGATAGTAATTTCAGGCATCTGCTCATGATTAAATTCTGGAAAACTGGCAAGGGTTTTCTCAAGAAAGCCATCTTGAGGAACAAAGCCATTCTCGCTAGGCTTCATGCCAATGGTGCCGCCTGTATACGCTATGTAAACTTTTTTATTTGCCATGAAACATTGCCACGAAAGCTGTTATTAATTTTGATGAATGAAGTATAACGATATTCTATAGATTTAAAAAGCCAATAAAAAAGGCGACCAATGGCCGCCTTTCTAAGTGAAATGAGTAACTTATTATTTCACTTCACACATGCAGTGAACGTATGCGTGATTTGGATCGTTAAAGTTACTGAAAGTATCAACAATTTGTTTAACTTCACCTGTTAGTGCTTTAACCATTGGATTCGCTTTAATTTCAGAATTAAGCGTTTTCACAGAGCCAGTTAACTCCGCATTATCCAAAAAGTTTTTCATGAACTTTTCTTTCTCAGTCATTTCACGCTTCATGAATTTAACTTTATAGTCTTCGATGTTAGCCAGTTTAGCTGCGCCTTTAATTGCATCATTTAAGTCGCCAAGCTCATCCACTAAGCCTAATCGCTTAGCATCGATTCCTGACCAAACACGACCTTGAGCAATTTTATCAACTTCAGCAATCGTCATGTTACGACCCTTAGCTACTAGTGCTAAGAATTCGTCATATCCGTTTTCAATAATATCTTGAATAACGCCACCAACTTCTTCTGGGATATCTTTAAGTGGATTGAAAGCACCAGCAAAAGGAGTGGTACCAACGCCATCTGAGAATATACCGATTTTATTAGCAGGCTGTTGGAATGTTGGGATCATACCGAAGATACCGATTGAACCAGTAATCGTGGTAGGTTGTGCCCAAATTTCATCAGCAGTAGCAGAAATCCAGTAACCACCAGAAGCAGCCATGCCGCCCATTGAAGATACAACGATTTTGCCTTCGCTTTGCGCGCGCTCTAATTCAGCACGAATCACTTCAGAAGCGAATGCACTTCCACCTGGGCTGTCGACACGTAAAACGATAGCTTTAACCTTGTCATCCATGCGAGCTTTGCGAATTAGCTTAGCCGTTGAGTCACCACCGATTGTGCCTTCTTTTTGGAAGCCATCAACGATAGTTCCTTTAGCAACTACCACTGCAACTTGATTTTCGCCGCCAACTGCAAGATCAATTAAAGGGCGTTTCGCTTTTAAGTAGCTTTTGAAGTGAATGTTTTTATAAGTAGTTTTCTTTTCATTCATTCCAACCATATCGATCATGTATTGACGGAAGTCACCACGAGTCATTAGCTTATCAACAAAACCTTGCTCTAAAACCAATTTGCCAGTGTCGCCATCGGCAGACTTTACTAGAGTAGGGAAGTTGTTAATGAAGTAATCAAACTTTGACTCGTCCATGCCGCGTGATTGTGCCATTTCTGTTTTCATAGCTGACCATAAGTCGCCTAACCATTCCAAGTTAGCTTCTTTGGCAGCTTCTGACATAGAGTCACGAATGTACGGCTCCATTGCAGATTTGAAAGTTCCTACGCGGAATAAATTAATTTTCACACCTAAGTTATCAATTAAGCTTTTGTAGTAGTTACGGAATCTGCCCATGCCTTCAAACAATAATATGCCTTGAGGATTCATGTAGATTTCATCAGCCATCGATGCCAAGTAGTATTGAGATTGGCTGTAGCTGTCTGCAGTAGAAATGATTTTCTTACCGCTAGTTTTGAAGTCAGCTAATGCTTTTCGAACGTCTTGGTATTTTGAGATGCCGCCATAAGCGCCAGCTAATGAACCAGGAGCTAGTACCACAACTTTAATCTTGTCGTCTTCTTTAGCATATTCAAGCGCATCAACTAAATCAGCAACCGCAGTTTCTACGATTTGATTGCCTTGAGCGTCATTAATAACTTCTTGAATTGGATCAACGTGGGTTAATTGTTCTTGTAATATGCCTTTAGGGGCTAAAATTAACGCTGAGCCTTTGTCATAAGTTGGTAAATCTGGACCTTTCACACAGCCACGGATCATGAAAATAATTAAGAAAATAGCGATTGCACCGATCAAAAAGCGACCAGCTACATCAATGGTTTTCCAAATTCGGTAAAAAAACTTACCTATCATCGAATTAGGTTGAGCCACAAGTTTATCCTTCTTTTAAATAAAAAATATACAGCTAGCAGGCAAATACCTACTGCCCCAGAGTAAGCCGATATTAAACCATAAGGATGTTAACAGTTCATTTCTAAAAACAGCTTTTTATGGACATTTTGTAATTAAATATTACTATTTTGATTAGCAGTGCTAATAAATAGCCTTGATAGCTACTGGTTATACCAGTAAACTCAGTGAATATTCAAAGAGTTAGAGTGTGATTGTCGTGAGTTATCCCAAACTATTAGAACCATTAGATTTAGGCTTCACCCAACTAAAAAACCGCGTATTAATGGGTTCCATGCATACGGGTTTAGAGGAAGAAAAGGGCGGCTATGAGAAAATGGCGGCTTTTTATGCTGAGCGAGCAAAAGGCGGGGTTGGTTTAATGGTTACGGGTGGGATTTCACCTAACTTCCGCGGCAGGCTTTCTCCTTTTGCATCTCAGTTAAGCTTTGGATGGCAAGTTAAGCATCATAAAATAGTGACCGATGCAGTGCATAAAGAAGGAAGTAAGATTGCCATGCAAATATTGCATGCTGGGCGTTACGCTTATCATCCTTTCTCGGTATCGGCTTCGAAATTAAAGTCCCCAATTACGCCATTTACTCCAAAAGCTTTATCAAAGCGCGGGATCAAAAAGACCATTAATCAATTTGCCAAATCATCCAAGCTTGCGCAAAAGGCTGGCTATGACGGTGTGGAAATAATGGGATCGGAAGGTTATTTAATTAATCAATTTATTGTTAACCGCACTAACAAAAGAACCGATGAATGGGGCGGTTCTTACGAAAACAGAATGCGTTTCCCTTTAGAAATAATAAAAGCAGTACGTGAAGCTGTCGGTGAAAAATTTATAATTATTTATCGTCTTTCCATGATTGACTTAGTTGAAAATGGTTCCTCATGGGAAGAAGTTGTGAAACTTGCTAAAGAAGTCGAAAAAGCAGGAGCAACTATTATCAATACCGGAATTGGTTGGCATGAAGCTAGAGTTCCGACAATTGCCACTTCAGTGCCAAGAGGTGCTTTTACTTGGGTAACTAAGAAATTGCGTGGAGAAGTTTCGATACCGCTGATTACTTCTAATAGAATTAATACACCTGAAGTTGCAGAACAAATTTTACAAGATGAGAATGCGGATATGATTTCTATGGCAAGGCCATTATTATCCGATCCTTATTTTGTGAAAAAAGCAGAAGAGAATCGAGCTGATGAAATCAATGTGTGCATAGCTTGTAACCAGGCCTGCTTGGATCACGTTTTCAAAGGTGAACGTGCTAGTTGTCTACTAAACCCTAAAGCTTGCTTTGAAACAGAACTAGTTTCAATTCCAATTAAAGACCAATCGAGTAAAAAGAAATTAGCCGTTGTTGGATCTGGCCCGGCAGGAATGTCTTGTGCGCTTGAGGCGGCAGAACGGGGGCATGAAGTTCATTTGTTTGATAAGTCAGATCAAATTGGTGGCCAATTAAATATTGCTAAACAAATCCCTGGGAAAGAAGAATTTTATGAGGCTGTGAAGTATTTTAAACGTCAGTTAGAATTGTCTTCTGTGAAGCTGCACTTAAATACTGAAGCGACGGTTGAGTCATTATCGAACTTTGATGAAGTGGTTTTGGCAACAGGCGTAAAGCCGAGAATGCCGGCAATTCCTGGAATCGAATCGGGCAAAGTTTTAAATTATATTGATGTGTTATTGCATAAAAAGCCAGTGGGTGAAAAAGTTGCCGTTATTGGCGCTGGCGGTATTGGTTTTGATGTATCTGAGTATTTAGTTTATGAAAATGAATCTCCTACATTAAATTTAGAAGAATGGCTTAAAGAATGGGGCATAGACTCGCTTTATAATTTGCCTGGAGGATTGCTAGAACAAAAATCCATTGAGCCTAGTAAACGTGAAGTCACCATGTTGCAACGAAAAGCATCTAAAATGGGTAAAGGATTGGGTAAAACGACCGGTTGGATCCACCGCGCGAGTTTAAAACATAAAAATGTAAACATGCTATCGGGTGTTCAGTATCTAGAAATTAATGACAAAGGATTATTGATAAAGCATACCGAATCGGATAAGGAAGAACTGTTAGAAGTAGATAACGTTATTGTTTGCGCAGGACAAATTTCTTTACGAGAGCTGCAAGAAGGCCTAGATAAAAAAGGTATCAAAAATCACTTGATTGGCGGTGCTGACTTAGCAGCTGAGCTCGATGCCAAGCGAGCAATTAGGCAAGGAACTGAGTTGGCATTATCAATCTAAATCAAAGTTATTTCACAAGTTGAATATTCAACCTGTTGTTTTATAAGGAATTATTTGATTTAGCGTTTGAAAATTTGACAAGTCATATTTGCATTGTAAACTGAATAATAAGTAACCAGTTAGTTTAAGAAGGTAAGGTTGCCTTATCTTCGATTGGCTGTGTATGAAGGATTATTCATGAAGCAAGCGGTTATAGAGCACGTTACAACCAATATCAACTCTCCAAATCATGGAGAGTTACAGACTTTTTTGCCTAAATCCATAATAAAAGCTTTTAACCATACCTCTATAGGAATCATCTATGTTGGGTTTGGCGGAAAGATTCAGTGTTACAACGAAAAAATTCTTGAAATACTCAATTTAAAAATTCTTGATGATGTTTTGCCAACTTATCAAGAAGTGCTCAGCTATGTTTCTAAAACATTAAAAAACCCCAAAGATATTGAAAATTTGTTTGCTATAGAAATAAAAGAGTATTATCAAAAGCAAGAATTGGTAATTGAAACTAATAAAGGCAGAGTTTTGTTTTGTAGTTCGCAAGCAGTGGTAGGTGATGATGGGCTAATTGAAGGTGTAGTCTGGTCAGTTAGTGATATTACGGAGCATAAAACGCAAGAGCGTATTGCCACTTATCGATCATTGCATGACTCATTGACACAACTTCCAAATCGCACTTATTTATTTAAGAAATTAGAAAAACTCACGGATCCTGATAAAGAAACGAAGAAAAAGTTTGCGCTTTTATTTTTGGATCTCGATGACTTCAAAGGAATCAATGATAAGTATGGTCACTCAGTCGGCGATCAGTTCTTAATAAACTGCGCTAGTCGTGTTCGAAATTCTTTAAGAGTACCTGATACTCTTGCCAGGTTAAGTGGCGATGAGTTTATTATTATTTTAGATGAGATTGATAGTCACGATCTTGTTGAGAAAGTTATCCAGCGTATTTATAAATCGCTTTCTAATAGTTTTAATGTAGCTGGGATTCAAATTCCTGCATCACTATCTATTGGGGTAAGCTTTTATCCTACGGAGAGTGTTAGACCAAGAGAACTGATTCGGCAGGCCGATAAGGCTATGTATCAAGCCAAAAGACAGGGAAAAAATACTTTTTGCTTTTATGATTCAACTATGGAAAGCTAATATAAAAGTGTAAATGGATTAACCAATGATAAAAAAAATATTATTAGTTTTACTAGTAATAATAATTGCGATCGTCATAGCCTCTCCATTCGTCGCCCGTCAAATTGAAAAGAATTACAATAAAACTCGATATTTAGGCCCTCATCAAGTCTCCAGTTACGCTCAATCATTGCATGACAAATTGTTAATTGCTGATTTACACGCAGATCCTTTGCTCTGGGCTCGCGATTTAAATCAAGAGTGGCAGCAAGGGCACTTTGATTTGCCTCGAATGCGAAAAGGTAACGTTGCACTGCAAGTCTTTAGCATTGTGACTAAATCTCCTGAAGGGCAAAACTTTCATCAAAATGCTTCAGACACTGATCGGCTTACGCCATTAGTAATTGCGCAGCATTGGCCAATGAAATCCTGGACAAGCCCTTTTCAAAGAGCTCTTTATCAAGCAAATCGTTTACAAGCCTTGGCACAAGAAAATGATGACTTCATTATCATTCGTAATTTGGCTGACTTAAATGAGTGGCTTGGAGAGCGTCAGTCTGATCCAAGTTTACGAGCTGGAATGTTGGCGATAGAAGGCGCCCATGCTTTAGAGGGGAGTATGAATAACTTTAGTCGGCTTAAGACTGCCGGTATTAGAATGATTGGCATGACCCATTTTTTTGATAACCAATTTGCAGGATCGGCACATGGCACTGAAAAAGGCGGTTTAACAACACTTGGTAAATCTTTGGTGGAAGAAGCGCAAAGAAATGGAATAATCATAGACGTGGCTCACGTAGCGCCTAAAGCTATCGATGACATTATTGCGATTAGCAAGAAGCCGTTGGTGGTTTCTCACACAGGTGTAAAAGCAGTTTGTGATTCGCCACGTAACATTAGCGATAAACACATTAGAGATGTTGCTAGGACTGCAGGTCTAATCGCTATAGCAATCTTCGAAGAAGCAACATGTGGTCGAGACATTAAGCAGATGGTAGATGCTATTGATCACGTAGTGAAATTAGTTGGAGTGGATTACGTTGCGCTAGGTTTAGATTTGGACGGAGCAGTGATAAGTCCAATCGATGTCACAGGTATGCCTTTAATTACTCAAGAACTGTTAAAAAGAGGGTATTCAGAGCGAGATGTTGCTAAAATCAGCGGCAAGAATTTTATACGCGTTTTAAAACTAACTTTAAATTAAATGACTGAAACAATAACAGAAAATATCCAAGAAGATTCTTTCGACATTCATGAACACGATGAGCATGTTTATAGCCACGGCGAAGAAGTAGCTAACTCCGTTAGTCACGGCATCGGCGCCTTTCTAGGAGTTGCAGCTCTAACTATGATGATAATGGTTGCTGACGATGGTTGGAAATTAGGCTCTGCTATTGTCTATGGCTTGAGCTTAATCATATTGTTCACTTCCTCGACTTTGTATCATGCCTTTCAATCTCCTAAGATTAAAAAAGTATTTAAAACACTCGATCATTGCGCGATTTATTTATTGATTGCTGGTACCTATACGCCGTTTTTACTTGTTAGTTTGAAGGGGACTTGGGGTTGGTCACTCTTTGCGGTTATTTGGGGATTGGCATTTGCTGGAATAGTCTTCAAATTAAAATTTAAGCATAGATTCCCCAAAGCTTCATTGATCGCCTACATCTTGATGGGCTGGATTGTAGTTGTAGCTATATTTGAAATGTTAGAAAAAGTACCTGCCGGCGGGATGTGGTTATTATTGGCAGGCGGTTTGAGTTACACGGTAGGAACAATATTCTATGCCGCTGACGGCAAGATCCCATATAACCATGCAATTTGGCATATATTTGTGTTGGGCGGCGCAGTCTGTCACTTCTTGGGTGTATATATCTATATATTCTAACTAACAGCTAATTGTTCTTTGGACGGTATGACTTGAATATTGTCCATGGCTCTACGACCAAGCAGCATCTTGTATTTCATTTTTGAGCGATCGGTTAAAGTCAGTTGAATTTCCCAGCGTTGCCCGCCGAGCTCTAGTGTGGTTTCTATTACAAAGCGTTCTTGGACTTGCCCATTTGAGCTTGTTACTTCACGCTGATCAAAAATAAGGGCTTCAATTTGAATAAGATTAGATTCATTGTCTTCTGTAGTAAAGCGTACCCAGGGTTTGTTGTTATAAATAAAAGTTTGAATATCGACAGCATGTAAACTTGAAGTTTTAGCGCCGGTATCTATTTTTATGGGTAATTTCTTTAGTCCAAAACCTGGCAAATGCCCCAACTCGTTCCATCCAACTAATAAAGTATTCATTGTAAAATATCTTTTAAAATCAACCTTTACCCTTAGGCTTGTTAGGGCCTTTGAGTGAATCTTTTTCAATGTATTTAATAATCGAATCAGCAACATCTTTTCCCGTTGCCTTTTCGATCCCTTCGATTCCTGGGGAGGAGTTTACTTCTAACACTAAAGGCCCATGGGCTGAGCGAATAATGTCGACCCCGGCTACATCTAGCCCCATAACTTTAGCGGCTCTAATAGCCAATGCGCGCTCTTCGGGCTTAAGCTTAATGATTTGAGCTTCTCCACCTCGATGCAAATTGGAGCGAAACTCACCTTCTTCAGCCGTTCTCTGCATTGCGGCAATGACTCTTTCTCCGACAACAAAACAGCGAATATCAGAGCCACTGGCTTCTTTAATAAATTCTTGTACTAAGAAGTCAGCGCTTAAGCTTCTAAACGCATTAATTAATGCTTCAGCTGCTTTGTTAGTTTCTGCCAAAACCACGCCATCGCCATGAGTCGACTCAATGATTTTGACGACTAATGGCGCGCCGCCAACGGATTTAATGAGTTCTTTGGTGGCATCTGCTGAGTGGGCATAGGAGGTAATTGGCATGCCAACACCTTTACGAGCCAACAATTGATGAGCACGTAATTTATCGCGAGAACGAGTGATGGCAATTGATTCATTGACCGAATAAACGCCGGCCACTTCAAATTGGCGTAACACGGCAGTTCCATACGCGGTAATCGAAGCGCCAATACGTGGGATAACGGCATCAAACTTGAGTATTACGTCTTCATCATCAATCTTAGTATGAACGGTAGGGCGGTTAGAGGTTACATTCATATAGCATTTTAATACATCAATAACATGAGCTTCGTGACCACGAGCTTCTGCGGCTTCCACTAAACGGCGTGTTGAGTAGAGATCTTTATTGCGCGATAAAATGCCTATTTTCATTCATGTGATTCCTCAAAAGTGGCTGTACGGGAATTGTACAAATAGCCGAGTAAGAAATTGCAAATTTATCACATTTTTAGTTTCTGGCAATCTTTTTAATTATGTTTTATAACTATTGGATTGGCAGGATTTTGGTGAATGAATATATTTGAAAAACTTAATGCTGATGGTTTTGAAGATTCACTGCAGTGTCAAGCCAAATGGTTGGCATTGCTAAGAGAATAGTGAGTTATGACCACTAAATCACTTGAACAGCAAATTTGGCTAAAAGCTGATTAACTGAGATTAATGGCAACCCAACTAATGCCGTTGGATCTTTTGATTCGATGGCTTCAAAGAGGGCAATGCCTAAACCTTCGCATTTAAAAGAACCTGCACAGTCAATAGGGTTTTCACGCTCAATATAGTTTTTGATTTGTTGTTCGGTTAAATTTCTAAATGTGACTTTGGTGGTTACTACGGTAATATCCTTTGGTTCGTCAGTGCCTTTGGTCACACAAAGAGACGTATAAAAGTAGACGCTTTTTCCGGAACAAGCCGTCAATTGCTTAATAGCATTTTCTTGACTGCCAGGCTTTCCAAGAATCTGACCCTCTAAGACACAAATCTGGTCGGAACCTATAACTATAGCTTCAGGATTTTTCACTGCAATAGCCAATGCTTTTTGTTCGGCTAAACGGGCAACATGCTCAATGGGCTCTTCATCGGGGAAGGGCGTTTCATCAATATTAGGAGCAATACATTCAAAATCATTTAAAATACGACTTAGCAGCTCTTTGCGATATTTTGACGAGGAAGCAAGTAGAATTGATGATTGTGTCGCCATAAATTGATAAAATTCAGTCGTTTAGAGGTAATTGATTAGTATTTTTTAGTTTATTGGTAACAAAAGCAAGAAATTCCGTTCAAACCCTTATAAAACCGCTATTTTATTGGTTTTTCTTTTGACTCAGACACAAGATATGGGTATCATTGCGCGCCTATGGCGACTCGTAGCTTTCCTGAGCGAATTGAGCCCTTTAAATTTGCCGAATTAGGCAAGCTTATAGATGGGATCTTCGCGACAGCATATTTCGATAGACTTTGTCAGGAATTATATTCTGATAAGGGAGAAATAGCCTGCAAAATCAATGGCTTAAAAAACCATGAAACAGGTTTAAAGATGCTTCAATTAGAAGTGTCAGGGCAAGTTGAATTGGTTTGCCAAGGCTGTACTGAGCCTTTTATGCACCAGTTAGAGCACGCGGCTATTTTGTATCCTTGTTATACTGAGGAACAAATGAAGCAGATGCCGGACGATGGTGAGCCAGTATTAGCCGATGAAAACGGTTTGGATATAAAGTCAGCAGTTGAAGATGAGCTGATTTTATCGCTTCCACTGATACCTTTATATGGTGAGTGTGAAGAATTGGCGGCTTACGAAGTTGGTGAGCTACCGGAATTAACAGATGAAGAAGCGGAAAAAGAAAACCCTTTTGCTGCTTTGAAAGACTTTAAGATTTAAAGAATTTAGATATTCGTATTAGGAGACAGAAATGGCTGTTCAAAAGAGTAAAGTAACACGTTCACGTCGTGGTCAACGTCGTTCACACGATTCATTAACTGCTGAGACTTTATCAGTAGAAAAAGAAACAGGTGAAGTGCACAAGCGTCATCACGTGACTAAAGACGGTTTCTACAAAGGTCGTAAAGTAGTTTAATTCAGTTTCTCTTCACGAGAATTATGCTTAAACCAATTTAATAAGATTGGTATATAAGCTACTGATTTATTATACTAGGCTGCATGAATTCTTCATTCAGTCCGACTAAAGTCGAAAACACAGCAATGGCTAATAATAAAACGTTAGCCATTGATTGCATGGGGGGCGATTTTGGCCCCTCTGTTATTATTCCTGCGGCTATAAAAGCCCTAAAAGCTCATCCTGAGTTACACCTTTATCTCGTTGGTCAAGAAGATAAAATATCCCCTTTATTAAGTAAAGTCCCTGGTTTTACCGGTCGGATACATTTGTTGCATGCAGAAGAAGTGATTGCAATGGATGATAAACCCTCTCGAGCGATACGCTCAAAACCAGACTCTTCAATGCGTAAAGCTATTGAGTTAGTCAAAGATGGCAAGGCCCAAGCTTGCATCAGTGCAGGTAATACTGGCGCTTTAATGGCATTGGCGACATTAATGATCGGCACCTTGTCTGGTGTAGAAAGGCCGGCCATTGTCGCGGAATTACCGAATCGAAAGGGCACCGAAACCCATATGTTGGATTTAGGGGCTAATATTGAAGCTAGTGCTGAACAATTGGCAACTTTTGCTGCTATGGGTTCGGTGTTGGCCGAAGCCATTAGTAAAGGAACCAACAAGCCTAAAGTCGCTTTGTTAAATATAGGCGAAGAGGCGGTAAAAGGGCGCGATAGCATCAAACTAGCGGCTGAACTTTTACAACAACAAAAGGATCTAAACTATCAGGGTTACGTTGAAGCTAACCAAATTTTTAATGGCGAAGTTGATGTCATCGTTTGTGATGGCTTCACCGGCAACAACGTCTTAAAAGCCAGTGAAGGGATTACCAGGTTCCTGTATGATCAATTAAGAACCGAATTCCAATCTAGCTGGAAAAATAAACTGGCTGCATTAATGGTAAAGCCTGTTTTAAATGCTTTTAAAAAGCGTATCAACCCCGACCAGTATAATGGTGCAAGTCTGTTAGGATTACGCGAAATTGTGATTAAGAGTCATGGCTCGGCTGATAAAAATGCTACATATGCAGCTATTGAAAAAGCCATAATAGAAGTTGAGCGCCAAGTCCCACAAAAGATTGAAAATAAAGTGGCTGACTTGTTAATCGAACACGAAATTGACCAAATAATTTAGGTATCAATGTGAAAAATTCAAAGATATTAGGTTTAGGAAGTTACTTACCAGAAAAAGTACTTACCAATGAAGATTTAGAGAAAATAGTTGATACTTCCGATGAGTGGATCACGGAAAGGACGGGTATCAAAAAACGTCATATTGCCGCTGACGACCAGAATGCTTCTGACTTGGGAGTGATTGCTGCAGAACGTGCTCTAAAAGATGCAGGTATGGACGGCTCAGATATCGATATGATTATCGTAGGAACCGCTACCCCGGACAAAATGTTCCCGGGTACCGCTTGTTATATCGGTGATGCAATTGGAGCTAATGGAGCGCCAGCATTTGATGTTACCGCAGCTTGCCCGGGTTTTATTTTTGGCTTAAGTATTGCTGATCAATACATCAAAACAGGCTTTGCAAAAAATATTTTAGTAGTGGGCACTGAAGTGCTTTCTCGCTTGATGAATTGGGAAGATAGAACTACTTGCGTGATATTTGGAGACGGCGCAGGTGCAGCAGTTTTAACTGCTAGCGAAGAGCCCGGAATTTTGTCTACCCATATTCACTCGGATGGTTCTTATGGCGATTTATTATTTGGTAATAACGGAATTCGCGGTCAATTAGGTGACTATCCAGAACCGCAAATTGTTATGCGCGGAAATGAAGTGTTCAAAGTTGCGGTGAAAACTTTAAGTGCTATTGTTGATGAAACTTTAGCTGAGAATAATTTAGAGAAGGAAGATATTGATTGGTTGATTCCACATCAAGCCAACATTCGTATTATCCAAGCAACTGCAAAAAAATTAAAAGCTGGTATGGATAAAGTTATTGTAGCAGTTGATCAGCATGGCAATACGTCAAGCGCATCCATTCCATTAGCTATGGATCAAGCAATTAAAGATGGCCGTGTTAAGCGCGGAGATTTATGTTTATTGGAAAGTTTCGGCGGTGGATTTACTTGGGGCTCGGCCTTAATTAGGTACTAATTTTTAACAAACTAATTTAAGAAATAATAATTATGAGTAAAACAGCTTTTATTTTTCCAGGTCAAGGTTCGCAATCAGTTGGCATGCTAGCTGATATCGCAGTAGAGCATTCTATTATTGAAGAAACTTTTGCAGAAGCCAGTGAAGCACTAGGCTATGACTTATGGGCATTAGTGCAAAAAGATGAAGAGGGTAAGTTGAGTCAAACTGAATTTACTCAACCAGCTTTGTTGACAGCTTCAATTGCCTTATGGCGTCTTTGGTTACAACAAGATAAAGTAAAACCTGACTTTTTAGCAGGTCATAGTTTAGGCGAGTACAGTGCTTTAGTTGCTTCTGAGGTTTTATCGCTTAAAGACGCAGTTAAATTGGTAGAAGCACGTGGTCAATTTATGCAACAAGCAGTTCCTGCAGGCACAGGTAAAATGGCGGCAATTATCGGTTTAGGTGATGAAGAAATTCGTCAAGCTTGTACTGACTCTGCACAAAATGATGTGGTTGAAGCGGTGAATTATAACTCTCCAGGTCAAGTAGTTATTGCAGGCTCTGCTGCAGCAGTTGAGCGTGCTATGGATGCCTGCAAAGAAGCTGGAGCTAAACGCGCTTTACCATTACCAGTTAGCGTGCCTTCGCATTGTGCTTTAATGAAACCTGCAGCTGAGAAGCTTGCTAAAATGTTAGATGGCATTGAACTATCAAAGCCTAGCATAGCTGTAATCAATAACGTGGATGTTGCTGCTGAAACAGAAAGCGAAAATATTAAATCCGCTTTGGTTAAGCAATTGCATTCACCAGTACGCTGGACTGAGACCGTGCAGAAATTAGCAAGCGAGGGCGTGGAAAATTTGTTTGAATGCGGTCCGGGTAATGTGCTTTCCGGCTTAGCTAAAAGAATTGATCGTAGTTTAGCGTCAAATCAGTTATCCAAGCTAGCTAGTTTCGAATAAATCTTTGTGGCCTTAGAAAATATACTTCAATATCAGGGTCGTGTACCTAAGAGGTCCGGCTCTTTAGCCAAAAGAAATCATATTCTTCAATCGACTTTGGACATTATATATTCTGAAGGCTTAAGAGGAGTACGCCACCGAGCGGTCGCAGATTTAGCAAAAGTGCCGTTATCTGCAACAACCTATTATTTCAAAGATATTGATGAGTTGATTGTTGATAGCTTTGTATATTTCATGGAATTAAACATACAGCATCAGCAAGCTGCTTTTTCTGAGATTTCTGCTGAATTAAATTCTAATGAATTTAAAATGTTAAGTAAGAAGAAAATTATAGCGTTCATCCATGGAACATTTGTGTCTTATGTTGAGCAGCAAATTTCAGACAAAGTATCGAGAATGATAGAAGCTTCTTTTATTCAGTACGCTACTAGAGTGCCAGTATTAGCAAGCAAAATTGAGCAAATACATAGGTATTTTGAAAATCAAATAGCATCGATATTAGATGCTCTAGCGGTTAAAGACTCTTTGTTTAAGGCGCAACTTATTCTTGGTTTTATTCATTATACGGAAGAAAAAGCTATGTTATCAGGAAACGCAGACTCTAAAGCCGTTCATTCGGATATTGAACAATTATTGGATATTGTTTTAGTTTAAGCCTTTGGGATTTCACATTTTCCATCCAAGCTATTGATCCAGTTTTTTATGACTTCTACGCCTTCTTCATGAATAATTGCTCGGCCTAATTCCGGCATGGCTATGCTAGGATCTGACGACTCCATTCTATAAACAATAATTGATTCATCAGCTTGGCCTGGCATAATGTCAAACGAGCGATCCCCAGTCCCTTTACCTGCCGCTACTGGTGTTTTGCAAATACCAAGGTGTGCTTTTTCAAGATTTTCCTTGTTTAAATATAATGCTGAGGTATCTGCCGGCCCATCAGGATTATGACAATGAGCACAATTAATATCTAAATAAGAACGTGCTGCTTGAGTGATCTCAGAGCTACGGTTTGCCCAGTTAGTATTGCTGCTAATTTCCTCTGGAATTTTTTCAAGTTTTCCATTTTTTGCGAGGTAAACTAGTTGGTTCTCAGTTAGCGAAGGAGAATAACTATACTTTAAGTTCAGGTGTTTTATTTTCGGTCCTATGGGTTTCAGCTGGCCATTAGTATGGTTGCTCACATGGCAGCCCTGACACTGATTAGCATCAGGGACAATATAAGTAAACTCCTGCTTACTATCGCCTATTAATTCAACTTGTTGAGTGCCTCCGGTGACTTCTAAGGTTGCTTTAGTTTGCTGCTCATTCCAAACATAGGGCAGGGCGAGCCAACCATTTTGTTGTTTAATCAACAGCCGGGTTTCTATTAAGTGGTTGTTAGCCAGTTCTATGCTAGCGCCTTCACTATGTGCCTTATCTATTTGTGAAGCCTTGAGTAACGAATCTTTAAAGTTAATCCGAGGATAATAGAATGTCTTGGTGAGTATACTGCCTACTGGAAACTCTAAATCACCATTGCCTAGTATTTTTATTTTCGTGTTTTTTGGAGTCCAAATGCTTCTAAATTTATGAGCATAATCACTAAATAATGGAGTATTCAAATGATACGGAATGGCATCAGAATGCAGTATTAATTTGCCATTACTGATATGGAAAAGCCCCCATGCTGATAAGTTAAAGGGAACTTCTTCAGCCATGAAACTGTTAATGCTTTTAGATTCAGATTGTTCGAGACCAAGCGATTCCGGCTTAAAAGGTTGATCACAAGCGGTTGTGATAATTAACAAAGCTGCAATCAAATAATAACGAGAATACTTCATATTAATTATTAAAAAATTCAGGAAGCGTTACTGCTTCTAATACATAGTCTTGGCAATTGTGTGGAGTTATATCCGTTGAAAAGCCTTCGAGATCGTTTTGTAGATCAACATTTGCAAACGTGGCTTTCGAGTTGTATATACAGAGTGAAGCCTTTGCCGCATCTTCTTTCTGGGTAAACTTCTTTGAATCATAGGCGCCATCCCAAATAATATCGGGCAGCGAACCGCTTAACCCAAACTTGGCAACTTTCAGTGCTTTAAGATCAAAATGGTCTGGACTAGTGCCGCCTCCTGAATATTGGTTATCATGAATGGATATTTTCAGAGGGTAAGGGTTGAATTTATTAGCATCAAAAGGCCATTCAGCTGAGAAATAACTAGCAATGGTGATGTGAGCTGTATCATTATCTTTAAGTTCATTATTGAAAATTTCAACTTCATCATTAGCAAGCACCATGATTCCAGTGCCAGCAGGAACTACTGAAACGGGAACCCCTTTAGCAGCAAAATTCTCAGTATTATTATTATTAACTTTATTGTTAAAAACTCGCGTGTGATGTCCGCGAACCTCTAACTCAGCCATATTAAATACTAGAATCCCACCAGTATTATTTTCAGAAACATTCTCATAAACATCAGCTTTGTATGAATTTTCTATCTCGATTCCTGCAACATTAAATTTGGCAATATTGTTTCGCACAACTATGTTTTCAGATTGACCAACATAAATGCCCGCATCTGAAGCTGCAATCGCAATACTATTTTCTATTAGTACATTCTTTGACTGAACGGGATAAATACCGTAAGCACCATTATCGACATCCGGCCCATTAGTCCATTCAGTTCTTATTCCTCTGATAATCAAGTTTTCTGATTCATTTATTTTTAGGGCATCTCCAATAGCATCTTCTATGGCAAAATTTTCTAATGTTATATTATCAGCATTCACGATAAGACCTTCGGCGCCTTGTATTTGGGGCTTGAATGAAAGAATTGTCTTGTCTTGTCCTGCACCTCGAACTGTCACATTATCTACGTTTAGGCTAAGGCTTCGATTGAAATTATAAGTTCCAGCAGGAATCTCTATAATTTCCCCTGATTTAGCCATGATAAGCTTGGTTAACAACGCTTTTTGGAACTTCTCATCATTCTCGTTTAAGGTCGGCTTGCTATCACCGCAGGCAGTAATAATTAAAGCTGCAATTACGCCTAATAATATTCTTTTATGCATAGTTAGTCCTTGGTAGAATGTTCAGAATTTCAATCTGGTACGATAGTGCTAAATTGAGTGAAAATCAATAGCTTAATTAATTATGTGCTATTAGATTATTTTGTTGTACTATAATCAGGTCGGATTAGATATAAAAACTCTATCGGGGGAGAAAATGACAATCAATAAGTTCAAGTTTAGTAAACTTGCTCTAGCTGTGGCTGTAGGAATCAGCGGAAATTTATACGCAGCAGAAGACAATAATGATAAAGAAGATAAAGATGACAACGTAATTGTTGTTACTGCGCAAAAGCGCGTTCAAAGAATTCAAGATGTACCGTTAGCGATATCAGCTGTTAATGATGTACAGATAAATGATACTGGCTCAGAAGATGTAAATGATGTTTTAAGATTTGTTGCTGGCGTTGAAGGTAACAATATTCAAGCTACACAGCCTAATTATACGATACGAGGCATTACTACTGATGACTTTGGTGTCGGTTCAGATCCAGCGGTAGCTGTTTATGTTGACGGTGTGTACGTTGGGCGCGGTGCAGCTTCACATTTCAATTTTAATGATATTGACCGAATTGAAGTATTAAGAGGACCTCAAGGAACTTTATTTGGTCGTAATGCAGCTGCTGGCGCCATCCATATTATTACTAAAAAACCACACGAAGGAACTGAAGGTAAAACTCGTGTTACTTTAGGCACTCACAACAAAGTGAGATTTGAAACTATTTACAATACTAAGCTTAAAGAAGATTTGTATTTTAAAGGTAGTCTAGTTTCTAATCATCGAGATGGATGGTTGAAAAACTTAAATGGCGGCTCTGATCTTTATGAGCAAAGTAGTTATGGCGTTAATTTGCAGTTTTTAACTAATGTCAGTAATGATACCGAAGCGGTGTTCCGTTTTGATTATGACAATTTAGATCAAGATGCACGTCAAGCTTCTAGTTTAAACGCAGCAATAGGACCAGCCGATCCATTCGGACCTTACGCAACTGACTTTGACTCAAACGAACGTCGTGAATTATTGGGTGGTTCTTTGACTGTAACGTCGCAATTTGAGGGCATGGAATTTACTTCAATTTCTTCTTATCGTCAGTACAGCTCACACAATTTTCAAGAAGAAGATGGTACTGCGCAACCTCGTTGGTACTTTGATTCAGATAATGACGAAGATCAAGATCAAATCAGTCAAGAGTTTCGTTTGACCTCAACCGGTGATGGTCCTTTGCAATGGACAACAGGTTTTAACTACTTCAAAGAAGATGTTAGTCAGGCTTCGGTAGTAAATGTTACCACTAATACTCTAGATACTTTCTTCTTAACGTCAGCTGGCTTGTCAGCTGGACAAATCTTGCAGACTCCACTGGGAACAGGTTGGGGCGGATTTTTACAACAGAACTTACCTAACGAATTAGCTGCGCTATCTGCAGGTCTTGGAATGCCGGTTAATCAGGTGGTCGGGGCTATTGTTGGTGCAAATTTAAATCGTCCTTGGACTGAAATTACAGACGTTAATTCAATTACTGAAAGCTTTGCCATTTATGGTGATATGACCTACTCGGTAAATGATCACTTTGACATTACTTTAGGTGGTCGTTTTACTTACGATGATAAAGATTTCACATTATTTACTAAATACCAAAACAATATTGTGATGCCTTTTACTGGTGTCGCTGATGTACCATTTGGTTTGGTCTTCTTTGACCAATTCTTCAACCCGTCAAATCCGGATTTGGGTGTTAAGCAAAAAGGCGACTGGAGTGATTTTTCTCCACGTGCGGTATTTAGCTTCAAACCTAACAATGATCATATGTTCTATGTAAGTGGATCTAAAGGTTTTAAATCTGGGGGTTTCAACTCGTTAGGCTTTGATCCAGGCTTCGATCCTGAAGAAGTGATGAGTTATGAAATGGGATATAAAGGCTCATTCGCTGACGGTCGCTTTACCACTAGTTTAGCTGCCTTTAAATATGAAACGGATAACTTACAAATTTTCCGTTTGTCTGGCCCAGCTGGTGCAATCCCAACTTACAATATTCGAAATGCGGATGCTGAAGGTGAGGGCATTGAGTTTGAATTCCGCTGGAGAGTAACTGATAACTGGAATATAGCAGGTAATTATAGCCACTTGGAAACTGAATATACTCGTTATTCTTTCTTTCCAGGTGAAACCAATGCTAATGATTTAACGGGCCAACCTTTATCAGGAATGCCTGAAGATAAATACAATATCTTTACTGACTATTATGTACCAATGGAAGATGGCTCTGAATTCCGCTTCTATATGGATTATCACAAAGTATCGGAAAGACCATTCAACTCAGGTCTAGATCCAAGTCGAATTATCGACGGCTATGATATTTCGAATGCAAAAGTTTCTTGGTTAAATTCTGATGGAGACTTTGAAATCGGTTTATATGCGCACAACCTATTTGACGAAGAGTATTTATACTTTATCGGGGGTCAAGCAGAAGCCATTGGTTCTCCAGTTTCTCAGCGCGGTGAGCCAAGAATGTTTGGTGTTAACTTTACTTGGAGTTATTAACCTAAACATCGCAGTTAGCAAAAAGCAGGCCTAGGCCTGCTTTTTTTATGCTCTTAATTTTTCGCATCAACTACTCAGACCAATAGTTAATAGCAGTTGTGAATGATATTTGGTAATCTTGCCAACAATTTAACGCTAAATAACCAATAAGAGATACTTATGAGTGATTCACAAAAAATAGCTTTAGTAACGGGGGCCAGTCGCGGCATTGGTCAAGCAATAGCCCATAAATTGGCAGCTTCAGGCGCTAAAGTTATTGGAACAGCGACCTCAGATTCAGGAGCAGACAAAATTGCTGAGAACTTCAAAGCAGCGGGATTAGATGGAATTGGGATGTGCTTAAATGTTACCGATCCTGAGAGCATCGAAAGTGTCTTAGACACCATTAAAGGTGAATATGGCTCAACACCTCAAATCTTAGTTAACAACGCTGGAGTAACTCGCGATAACTTACTAATGCGTATGAAAGATGATGAATGGGACACCATCATGAATACAAACCTAACTTCGGTATTCAGGCTTTCGAAAGCCTGCTTGCGCGGAATGATGAAAGCAAAATGGGGCAGGATTGTTACCATTGGTTCCGTCGTTGGCACTATGGGAAATCCCGGTCAATCAAACTATTCCGCGGCAAAGGCTGGCTTGATTGGTTTTTCAAAATCATTAGCGCGCGAAATTGGTTCTCGTGGCATTACAGTAAACGTTGTTGCTCCTGGCTTTATTGATACCGATATGACCA
The DNA here is from genome assembly GCA_947503435.1 of uncultured Kangiella sp. Lineage (GTDB taxonomy): Bacteria > Pseudomonadota > Gammaproteobacteria > Enterobacterales > Kangiellaceae > Kangiella. Next base: position 49,175 of record CANNDL010000002.1, read on the forward strand.
AAGCATTAAACGAAGAGCAGCGTAAAGTCATGCTTGATCAAGTGCCGATGGTGCGTTTAGGTTCGCCTGATGATATTGCCAATGCAGTAGGCTTCTTAGCTTCGGATGACGCAGGTTATATTACCGGTGAAACGATTAACGTCAACGGTGGTATGCACATGATCTAATGAGGTTTCTCATATTCATCATTTTATTAATGACGCCTGCCACATTATTTGCAGGCGTGACCAATGCTATAGGTTCACTAGGTAGCCTTGTGGAGATTGCGCTTTGGGGCTTGTTGGCTGTTGCTATAATTATTGCTTGGCTAGTTTATAGCGCTAAAAAGATGAAAGAAATCAATAAGAAAGATAACATTAAAAATTGATAAAAAAAGCCTTGCGTTGCAAGGCTTTTTTTTAAGCGCGGCTATGTTCTCTATGCCGACGAATTAACCTAATAGCATTCAGGGCAACAAAAGAAAGAGCCATTAATAATATACTTTTCACTGTAAGGGCAATCACAATAACCATTCCCGCTAAAATTAGAAGCTCGTATCGCTTAACTCCTTTTTTATCTAAAAGTAGATCATGGCACAGCCATACAGATATCAAATAAACAGCGATAGCAACGGCTAAACCCAATATGGCATGCTCTTGTGTAATGACAGCATGATTTGTCACAACATCTACATTTACACTAATCATGGCGCCCACGGCTGTAGCTGCAGCAAAAATAAAGTAATGTCCATAGCCCAAGACAAAAGCGACAAATTCATTTTCTAATTTGTCTTCAACTTTGTCATCGAAATATAGCCACCACATCGAGAAAAGGATCAGTAAAGTAGCGGCTGTTAGAATACCAAGTTCAGGAGTGTAGTGGTCAAAAACTTTTTGCATAGCATATACCGATGCTAAGATTGATTCGCCCAATACAATGATTGTTAGAAGACCCAAGCGTTCTTCGATATGTTCGTGATGGTATTTCGTATTTTTGCCTTTGTCTATAGAGCTTTCAGCGAAGTAGGGTACTAGCATTTCCAATACCAATAAAGTGCCGAAAATGTACCAGCTAGGATAGTATAAAACCGAAACAGTCCAGCATATTTGTAATATAAATACGCCGATAGAGTAACGTAAAGCAACTGGTCTCGAAACTACGTCATCATAGGCAATTTTAAGCCACATAAAAATAAAGGGAATTCGTAAGATAACGTAGCCAATGGTAAGAACCAGAAAGTCACTCTCTTTAAATGCAGGCTCTACTCCAACAGCAATAATAATGACCCCAACCATTTGGGCAAATGAAGCCAGCCTAAATTGAGCGTCATCGGTATCATAACCAGATGCAAGCCAGGTATAGCTGTTCCATGGCCACCATATACACCAGAAGATCCAAAAGAACATGAAAACTGCATGATCCACATGATGCCATTCAGTAATTGCATGATGAAATGTCGCAGCTAAACTAGCGATCGCAACAACAAAAATTAAATCGTAGAACAACTCTAAGGGTGTAGCTGCGCGATGTGGCTCATCTTTGCTGCGTGCAACAATGGGATTAATTAAAACCGATTTATTGAAGTTGCCCATAATGTTTTTTGTTCGTAATAATTAAGTTATAGCAACTATAAAAGATCTTCTTTGATAGATAAAGCTGGCTAAAGATAGTAAGTAAAAATCGTATATTTATTAAGCGTGCTACCTTCTGCATTTAAATTAATGCCTTTAATTCGCAATTTTTGCCCCAATATAGTAATTTGTTCGAGGTCTGACCTTTGCCAAAAATGTGAATTCAGACTTGCTACTTTGCGTGGTTTAATTAAAATACGCACGCAATAACTAATTTGCGTTATATACGAGGATTTTATACAGATGAGTAATATCGAAGAACGCGTTAAAAACATCGTAGTTGAACAACTAGGTGTTAAAGAAGACGAAGTAACTGCTGAAGCTTCTTTTGTTGACGATTTAGGTGCTGATTCACTTGATACAGTTGAGTTAGTAATGGCTTTAGAAGAAGAGTTTGATACTGAGATTCCTGATGAGGAAGCTGAGAAAATCAACACTGTTCAATCAGCTATCGACTATATCAAGGCTAATGTAGACGCTTAATTTCACTCGTCTGAAATATAGCAATGCTAGAATGGGTAAAATACGTAAGTGTTTTACCCATTTGTCGTTTTATGGGTTAAAACATTTGTTTAATACAATCAGTATAAGAGGGTAGAACCTTGAGTAAACGTAGAGTGGTAGTTACTGGCTTAGGTATGCTAAGTCCATTAGGTAATAACATTAAAGATTCATGGGATGGCATTTTAGCCGCTAAAAGTGGTGCCAACATGATTGACGACTTTGATGCGAGTAATTTAAGCACGCGTTTTGTCTGTTCGGTTAAAAATTTTAATGCTGAACCTGTTTTGGCTAAAAAAGACGCTCGCAAGATGGATATCTTTATTCAGTACGGTATTGTTGCTGGCGCTCAGGCTTGGGAAGATTCTGGATTAGAAGTCACTGAACAAAATGCTAATCGAATAGGCGCTTGTGTTGGTGCGGGTATTGGCGGTATGACAACCATTGAAGATACCTCAGTTTTGAATCACGAGCGTGGCCCTCGTCGTATTTCACCATTTTTTATTCCAGGCTCAATCATCAATATGATTTCAGGCCATTTATCCATCAAATATGGCTTAAAAGGTCCTAATATTTCAATTGTTACGGCTTGTACTACTGGTGTGCACTCAATAGGCCATGCAGCTCGTATGATAGCTTACGGCGATGCTGACGCTATGATTGCCGGTGGCGCAGAAAAAGGCTCTACGCCGGTCTCGTTGGGCGGTTTTGCCGCCGCTAAAGCACTGTCTACTCGCAATGATGATCCGCATGCGGCTTCTCGCCCTTGGGATAAAGACCGTGATGGCTTTGTAATGGGCGATGGCGCTGGTGTGATGGTTGTTGAAGAATATGAACATGCCAAAGCGCGTGGCGCTAAGATTTACGCCGAATTAACGGGTTTTGGTATGTCAGGTGATGCATTCCATATTACTTCGCCTCCAGCCGACGGAGAGGGCGCCGCTAGTGCTATGCAAAATGCTATGAACGATGCTGGTATGAATCCTGAAGATATCCAATACATTAATGCTCATGGCACCTCGACACCGGCTGGCGATAAAGCGGAAACAGCAGCAGTTAAAACCGTTTTTGGTAATCATGCTAAATCAGTCATGGTGAGTTCGACCAAATCCATGACTGGACATTTATTAGGCGCCGCTGGCTCAGTAGAAGCGATTTTTAGCGTATTGGCCATTCAAGATCAAGTTGCACCACCTACGGTTAATCTTGATACTCCTGATGAAGGATGCGACTTAGATTATGTGCCGCATACTGCAAGGCAAGTATCTATTACTAATTCTATTTGCAATTCATTTGGTTTCGGTGGAACCAACGGATCATTGGTGTTCAGTAAAGTGTAGATGCTAATCATGAAATTCAACGAAAAAGGCAAGTTTATACTTGCCTTTTTTTATGGTTATTATCAATATGGAATATTGGTTTGTAACTTCAAACAATACTTCAGCAAAACAATTAAGGTTGGACAATCTGAATATCAATAAACTCTTAATAATAATTATGATGTTAATGTCAATTCTTGTATCGGGGGTGGGGTTTACTAAAATCCCAGAAAGTAATCGTTCTAACAAAGCAATTGCTAAAGTTTCCCCGAGATTAAAAGCAGAATTATCAACAGCAGCTTTAGAATTAGGGGCGAAAGTCTATTTTAGAATTTTTAAGCAAGAATCAATTATTGAAGCATGGATACAAAAATCAAACACCGAAGATTATAAACTGTTTAAGACATATCCCATTTGCACCTTTTCCGGAAAACTCGGTCCAAAACAAAAAGAAGGGGACATGCAAAGTCCTGAAGGCTTTTATTTTGTAAAGCCCAATCAAATGAATCCTTATAGTCAGTATCATTTGTCTTTTAACCTAGGTTACCCAAATGCTTATGAGCGCCACTACCAGCGGACAGGAAGTGCTCTTATGGTTCATGGTTCTTGTGTATCTATTGGTTGCTATGCTATGACAGATCCTGTGATAGAAGAAATTTACACCCTAGCAGATTCAGCTCTTAAGAATGGGCAATCATTTTTTAGAGTACATGCATTTCCTTTTAAATTGGAAGACTCTAAATTAGAAAAGTATAAGAATAGCCAATGGTACAATTTTTGGTTAAATTTAAAACAGGGGTATGATTACTTTGAGACCAATAAAAGGCCTCCTAACGTGACGCATAAAAGAGGCAGGTACTATTTTGATGATAGAGAATAAAAAGCAGCTCGATCGGGGCTTGCTTTATGGTGATGGATTTTTTACCACCATCCGAGTGGCTGATAATAAAATTCATCGTTGGCCACTACACTTGGAGCGTATCTGCTTTTCAGCGCAACGATTAAAATTTATTGAATTAGATGGTAATAAAATACTTCAAGAACTTAGCGATTTTATTGCTCAACAACCTGAAGCTGATGGAGCATTGCGCTTAACTATCACGCGTGGTGCTAATGGCGTAAAAAAAAGAGGTTATTCGATACCAAGCAAACCTAAATATAAGCGTTATCTAAGCTGGGCTCCTATCAACTCATCAAATTTAGAAAAATTAAAAGAAGGTGTTTCACTGTCTATAAGTGAAACGCCAATAAGCCAAAACAAAGTATTGGCCGGTATAAAACATTTAAATCGTCTTGATCAAGTTTTAGCAAGTGAAGAAATAACAGAGAGTTGTTTCGATAGCATAATGTTTAATGGTAAATTTCTAATTTCTGGAACAAAATCGAATATTTACTTTTACTTAAATAATCGCTGGTTAACCCCTAAGCTTAACAAAGCAGGGGTCAATGGTACCGTTCGCCGCTGGTTATTAGAAACCCAGACAAATGTTCATGAATCTAAATTTGGTCTAGAAATATTATCACGCGCTCAATATTGTTTGGTTTCCAATGCAATAGTCGGTATTATTCCAGTTACTCAAGTTCAGTTGGCAAATAAAAATGTCAATTTTGAAGTGGCTCCAGGCTTAATAAAGCTTCAAGAAGAATATAATAAAGTTATCGTAACCTATTAAATTATAATGAAAAAAAAGATCCCGCTCTTACTTTTACTTCTAATATTAATCTTTGCTGCCGTGACTTGGTATCAATGGCAAAATTACCAAAAATTCTTACAGACCCCACTAGGTTTGAGCACAAATCTAACGGTTGAAAAAGGAACTTCTGCCTACAAACTAGGCAAGAAGTGGCAAGAAGATGGCTTAATTGATAATTTTTACTATTACCAACTGCTACTTAAGATGCAGCCAGAGTTGCGTAATATCAAAGCTGGGGAATACAAAGTATCTCCAGACTTCACTCCTCAGGAAGTGTTAAATGCTCTGGTAGATGGGAAAGTTATTAGCTATCAAGTTTCGGTTATTGAAGGCTCGAATATCTTTGAATTGTTTAGCGCAATCCAATCAGACAGCCGATTAGCTCATGTTCTAAAAGATCTTGCGGCCTTAAAATCTGAAATGGGTTTGACTGAAAGTGAGCATCTTGAAGGAATTTTCTTTGCGGACACTTATCAATTTAACAAGGGTGATTCTGATTTAGATATCTACAAAAGATCGAATCAACAATTAGCGAAAGTCTTAGAAGAAGAGTGGAATAACCGAGCTGACAATTTACCTTATGAAGATCCTTACGAAGCTTTAATTATGGCTTCAATCATAGAAAAAGAAACCGCAGTTCCTGCAGAAAGACCAATTATAGCCGGTGTTTTCGTACGACGTTTGCAAAAAGGAATGTTATTGCAAACTGATCCAACCATTATCTATGGTTTATTACCTGATTTTGATGGCGATATTCGTCGCAAAGATATTAAGAATCCGCATCCCTGGAATACTTATGTGCACAAAGGTTTACCACCAAGTCCAATAGCAATGGTAGGTCGCGAAGCGATTCATGCCGCACTAAATCCAGAAGATGGCAAAGCGTTATATTTCGTAGCTAAAGGTGATGGTAGTCACTACTTCAGTGAAACATTGGCCGAGCACAATCGCGCGGTTCGTAAGTATCAGCTGAAGCGATAACATGAATACTGGCAAATTTATAACTATAGAAGGCACTGAAGGCGTCGGTAAATCCACCAATATTGCTTTCATTAAAGCTTGGTTGGCTGGAAAAAATATCGATATTATTCATACCCGTGAACCCGGTGGTACGCCATTAGGAGAAGAAATTCGTGAACTACTATTGGCAAAGCGCGACGAGTCCGTTGATAGTCGTACTGAATTACTTTTAATGTTTGCAGCTCGTTGCCAACACGTTTCAAAAAAAATTCAGCCTGCATTGGAGCAAGGTCAATGGGTACTTTCTGATCGATTTACCGATGCAAGCTTTGCTTATCAAGGTTTTGGCCGCGAGTTAGGATTAGAGCGTTTAAATCAACTGGCAGCTTGGTCTTTAGGGGGTTTCAAGCCAGATTTAACTATTATGTTAGATTTGCCGATTGAAGTTGGTTTGGAACGAGCCGAAAAGCGTGGCGAAAAAGATCGTTTCGAATCTGAGCAGATAGACTTTTTTAAGCGTGTTCGAGATGGATATTTATCAATTGCTAAAGCAGAACCTAATCGTATGAAAGTTATTGATGCCACAGGTAGCATTGAGCAAGTGCAGGCGCAAATTGAAAAGGTGCTTATCGAGTTTTATGAGGCTAATTCGTGAGTCTATTCGGTGATGAAGATTTACCAGCAGTTGTGTCTCGAGAGTCACAATTAGATTTTTGGAATCAAGCTGCATTTGCGCAAATTCTTGAGCAATTCAAATCAGGTTCAATGCACCATGGCATTTTGCTACTCGGAGCTGATGGTATTGGCCGTGAAACCTTCGCCGATGAATTTGCGCGCTGGGTGTTATGTCAAAATAATGAGTCTGTTGATTCAGCATGCGGTAATTGCAAATCTTGTAGTTTATATGATGCAGAAAGCCATCCTGATTATCGCATGCTTTTGATTGAAGAAGATAAGACTCAGATTTCTGTCGATCAAGTGCGTCAACTCATTAGCTCAATGCATGAATCTGCGCATCAAAATGGCTGGAAAGTAGCCAACATTTCACCTGTTAACGGCTTGAATCAGAATTCTTATAACGCCTTGTTAAAAACTTTGGAAGAGCCTCAACCCAATACTTTGATTATTTTGCAAGCCGAGCAGTTAGAACAAGTGCCAGCAACTATCCGTAGTCGCAGCCAGCTTTTTCCTCTTAAAATTGATAAACAAACTGCTATTAGTGAATGGTTAGAGCAGCGCAAAGGTTACATGACGGATGATTTAAAACTTGCGGTAAATTTATTTCCCCAAGCACCATACAAAGCGGAAGATTTTGCAAATAATGGTGATGCGTTCAAATGTGGTGAGTTTATTTTTGACATAGCTTTTTTGGTCGAAGGAAAAGAAACTGCACTAAATATTGCTGAAAAATGGCTGCCTGATATAGAAGACTGCAGTCTTTGGTTGCAGTTATTAATGCGAGATTTATTAATCTTATCGCAAACAGCTTCGCCACAGATGGTGGTTCTAAAAGGCCAACTTGAAGCGATAACCATAATTGCAGACTCTTTGAATGAAAAAGGTTTAATGCAACTCAATGAAAAAATCATTGAGCTTAGAAGCTTGATAATCAAGAAAAGTCCAGTTAATCTAAGTTCATCTTGGCAAGCTTTGTTAATTTATATCACTCAATTAGCACAAAAATTTAAGAAAAGCGCATAAGGATACTGAATGAAAATTGAACGCACCGGCCCAGGTATTTTAACTATTACTGTAGAAGATAAAGATGATCTTTATGCAGCTTATATGCCTTACGTAGAAAATGGCGGTATTTTTATTCAAACTACTAAGGATTACAGCTTAGGCGATGAAGTATTTATGCTATTGGCTTTGATTGACGATCCAGAAAAACTGCCAATTGCAGGAAAGGTTGCTTGGATTACTCCTAAAAATGCTCAAGCGAATCGTAAAGCTGGTATAGGAATACAATTCAGTGAGCAAGACCAAGGTAAAACTCGCTCAAAAATTGAAAATATGCTGGTAGGCCGTTTAGATTCTGAGAAAGCAACTCATACCATGTAACGACCTAGCTCTCTTTTTTCTTACAGGACTTTTCTATACAATCTCAGTAACTTCTTTTTTTACTGACATTCCAAATGCTAATAGACTCCCACTGCCACTTAGATCGTTTAGATTTGAGTGCGTACGATAATGATTTAAACAAAGCCCTAGACTTTGCTCGTTCCCGTGGAGTAGGCCATATGCTATGCGTAGGCATTACTATGGATAAATTCGCTGACGTACTGAATATAGCTGAGGCTAATGAGGATATTTCATGTTCAGTGGGTATACACCCTCTGTATGACGCTGTTGCAGATACGGATGTAGAGCTCTTGATTGAGAAATCGAACCACCCTAAGGTAGTGGCAATTGGTGAAACGGGTTTAGATTATTTTTATAATAAAGAAGCGTCCAACCACATACTGCAGCAAAATAGTTTTCGCAAACATATCCAGGCTGCAAGGCAAGTTAATAAGCCAGTTATTGTCCATACTCGTGATGCGCGACAAGATACGCTAGACATATTGCGTGAAGAAAAAGCAGAAGAGTGTGGCGGTGTTTTGCATTGCTTTACTGAAAGCTGGGAAATGGCCAAAGCCGCTTTAGATTTAGATTTTTATATATCTTTCTCGGGGATAGTAACCTTTAAAAATGCTTCAGAGTTACGTGACGTTTGCCGCAAAGTCCCATTAGATAGATTATTAATAGAAACTGATTCACCATACCTAGCGCCAGTGCCTTATCGTGGCAAGTCGAATGTTCCTGCATATGTTAAAGAAGTAGGGCAGTTTGTTGCCGATCTGCATCATATTAGCTTTGATGAAATTTGTGATATAACTAGTAATAATTTTAAATCCCTATTTAGGCGATAATATTGACTAAAGTCCTAATTGTTGGTGCAGGCCCAACAGGTTTAACTGCAGCTTTAGAGTTGGCGCGACAAGGTATAATTGCCAAGGTTATCGACAAGCGCGATGCGGCATCTACTTTAAGCCGCGCTGTAGGCATTACCCCGCGAAGTTTGGAGCTACTTTCTGGGACAGGAGTCGATAAAGATTTAATTGCTGAAAGCATCATTGTTAAAGGCATGAGAATTTACCGCAATAACAAACTTTGCTTATCAGTGCCATTTAATTCTAAAGCCGCTTATTTTCATACGTTACTAGGCTTACCTCAAGACCGAACCGAAGCCATCTTGGCTGAAGCTTATGCCAAGCTAGATGGTCACGTTGATTATGGCGTTAAATTCACAGGATTGAAGCAAGTCGATAATCAGATCAAAGTATCCATGCTTAAAAATGGACATGAAGCTGTAGAGCTTTATGACTATGTAATTGGCGCCGATGGTGTTAGAAGTCAAGTACGTGAATCTATTGGTATTAAATATTTGGGTTATGACCTAGACGAGACCTGGTCAATAGCTGATGTCAACGTGGATAATTGGCAACATGCTGATGAGTTTACTATTTTCCAATTGTCGCATGGTAAAATATTGGTGGTAGTCGCTATTGGTAAAAATCGTTATCGATTAGTTTCCAATACCGCAAACGCTTTAAAAGTGCTTCCGATTGCTTTGAATATCAAAAAAATTAATCGGGAAGGCACGTTCAAAATTTCAGTTAGACAAGCTGAAAGCTACTCTAAAGGTCGTGTGCATTTAGCTGGGGATGCTGCTCATTGTCATTCACCAGTAGGTGGTCGAGGCATGAACATGGGAATTGGCGATGCCCACGAGCTTGCTAAACGTTTGGTTGCAGGCGATCTAGAGAGCTATTCCACAGTTCGTCATGCAGAAGGGCGGAAAGTCATCCCAGTTACCGAAAGAGGGCGCAGAATATTGTCTTCTAAATCCGTCGTTATCAGATCAATATTCCGCAGTTTTTTATTTTTAGCTAATAATATCCCATGGTTAAACAAACGCTTAAGTCGCTTGGCAGTTGAGTTTTAAACATTTACTCTAGATATTTATCGATATTGATCTTTCTTACCGATTCATTGGCTTGTTTTATTTTTTCAAGAATTGAATCCAGAGTGCCTCTATCAAGTACTTTACCATTTAAAATTACTGAGCTAATCGAACGAGTGTTGCTGATATCTTCTAGTGGGTTTTTGTCTAAAATAACCAGATCAGCGCGTAATCCTTTGGCTATTTTCCCCGAGTTAAAATTCATCCACTTCGAAGGGGCGAGAGTAGCGGCGTTTAGAATCTGAGGGTTTGTTAATCCTGAATTACTTAAAGACTGTAATTCGTCATGAGTAGAGAAGCCTGCAATAGTGCCAGCGGTATTCGAGTCTGTACCTGTAATGATGGTAACGTCATTATCTATTAGCGCTTTAGCCATAATATGTATCGCTTTTACATAGGTTTGATTGAACTTCATGGATGCATCAAAGTTTTCTGGTTTTAACCCTATGTACTGAGCTTCATAGCGGTTCGAGCCGGGTAACCAACCATCCATAAAGTAAGAACCTTCAATTATTCCTGAGTTTTGATACTCAAGCTCAATGGTTTTTAAAAAGTTCTCTAAGTCAAAGCGTTGTTTAGGCAGGGTATCCATTAGCCAGACGGTTGATGATACTGTAATACCACTGGCTTTAACTTTTTTGGCTATAGAGTCAGCGTGCTGATTTAAGTATTCAAGATAAGCTTCTTCTTTGCGATATATGCCGCCAAAGTCTTCCATAGTTGCTTTAGTAATCTCTTCTATATGAGCAAGCTGAGATTGGCCAGACTGATACAATTCTTCTAAGGAGATCTCTTGTGGCATATGTCCTATAACAGGCAGCTTTTGTTTGTTAGCTTCCTCAATTAATGCATAGTAAACATCCTTATCAAGCCACTCATAAACTTTAACGGCGTCATAACCTTGCTGTTTGAATTTCTTCACCGCTTTACGAGCTTGTTCTGGCGTGTTTATTCCTGGTAGGGTGCCGAACCATTCTCTAATAGTTCGCATAAGACTTTCTTCCTTGCTATTCATCCCCGCGGTGGATAAAAATATCTGTGGGCTAAGGGCGCCTTCTTCAGCTTCTTTTTTCCAATCTAAAAGTTCAGGACTGCTACTAAGTACAGCTATTTGAGTCACGCCATTGACTAAATAGAGCAATAAATCATTTTTACTTTTGTAGGTATGAGCATGGGTATCTGCTAGTCCAGGTATCAAATACTTGCTATTTCCATCTATTATTGAATAGTCTTCTGGGATTGAGCTGGAGTTACTGATGCTTTGTATCACTCCGTCTTTAATTAAAACGGTTTGATTTTCTATCATACGCTCAGAATCTTCTGAAAGAACTGATATCCTGGTGATTGCTACTGGCGAGTCAGATAGCTGGAAATCGGTATGGTCAATTACAGGTGTGTTGAGGCCATTTCCATGAGCTATTTCTGCCTTAATAAAGGTAATGGTTATAAAAACTGCAAAAACAACTAGCAAAGCGAGGCTTACCAGGGCTTTTTTTAAAGTGGATAATTTCATTCTAAAAATTTCAATTTGCTATTAAAGAATCATAATTTTAGGAGAGACTGGTTATATCACCTCCCAAAACATAGTTTGAGAGTGATTATTTGAGAAAAAACTAACTTTTGGATGTTATGTAAGCTTTCGGCGTCATATTTTCGAATTTTTTAAAGGCGCGATAAAAACTTGCTTGGGAGTTAAATCCTGAATCTAGCGCGATGTTTAGAATGGATTGTCCTTCTTTATAGTCATCTAGTTTAGATTTAACATGCTTAATACGATATGAATTCATCAAATCTCTGAAGTTTTGACTAAACTTTTGATTTATCACGAAAGACAAGTTCCCGGATGAGGTATCGATCAATTTAGCCAATTGATTGAGAGTGATTTCTGGATCTAGGTAGATTGTTTCTTGTTCAAGCTGTTGGATCAGATTTTCTTCGACATTCTTGATGTTCTCATCATCTAACTTGGATGCAACTTGCTGAATTTTTTGTTTATCTGCATGCAGTGATGCCGCTTCTAAACGGTAACCCTTGAACCCTATGTAGTAGATTGTGGCGGCAACGTAAAGGTTAAGTAGTTGCCAGTGATTTAATCCTTGCGATCTTTGTTGGCTATATAAATCAATTAGCTCGTTAATGAAAACCAGTATTACGGCTATACCCATTAAGGCTATCAACTTTTTAAGCCATTGATATACATTATCGGCTTGTTTGAGTTTTAAGCTTTTAGTTTGCTCTCTAAAGTTAATGATTAAGTTAATGCTAAAAAAGCCGTATATAAAGTTGGAAATAATGATTAGGTAATCTTCAATTTCATTGGTTTGATGGTAATAAAGCGCTGCAGCCGTTTGCCATTGCTGCTCAATGCTAGGTTCCATAAAGGTCTGAAGATAGACGTTGATATCATTGACTAAATATAAAGCACCAGGGAGTAGGTGTAATAAATAGATATTTCGCCACTTAAAGTTCTTTTGAGTCAGTGAACAGACATATAAATAAAACAGTGGCGGTATAAACAGTTCCCAAGCAAGCGGTAAATAGCGTATTTGTGGTATTTGCGACCAACCAACATTATGGAAAACCATTCTAAAACTTACGATACACAAAAGTATCAAGCTAGTGCCGAGTAGACGTTTACTGGTTTTTGCTTGCTTGGATTTAAACAATAAAAGACTGGTTATTAGGCCTTGCGCTATACAGGCTAAAATCACTAGATCAAATAATGAGAAGAGTGGAGACATAAGTTAGTTATTTCGTCTAGCTAGCTTTGATTTAAGGCTTGCAGCTAGTGTCATGTAATTCACTTTTAGATGCAAGTTGTTACTAAAATGGCCTAAATAAATTGAATATGCCAAAATCTAGTCAGACCAGTTAATCAGGGCTGGTTAATTAACGGCAATTTGCGTATATTTCGTGCACAGAATTAACGCCAAACATATTCACCAAATATAAAGAAATTACTATGTCAAAAGCATTATTAGAACATTGGGATGACATCCTATTATTAGACGAGCAACTCACTGAAGAAGAACGCATGATCCGCGATGCTGCGCGTGATTATTGCCAAGAAAAGCTCATGCCTCGCATATTAGAAGCTAATCGTCATGAGATCTTCGATCGCGAAATCATGACGGAATTAGGCGAGCTAGGATTATTAGGCTCAACTATTGACGGTTATGGCTGTGCTGGTGCTTCTTATGTGGCTTATGGGTTAGTGGCACGCGAAGTAGAGCGTGTAGATTCAGGTTATCGTTCTGCTCTATCGGTTCAATCAAGTTTGGTAATGCATCCAATTAATGCTTATGGCACCGAAGCGCAAAAAGAAAAGTTCTTGCCAAAGCTAGCAACGGGCGAATGGGTTGGTTGTTTCGGTTTAACTGAACCAGACTCTGGTTCAGATCCAGCTAGCATGAAAACACGTGCGAAGAAAGTTGATGGCGGTTATATCTTAACAGGCAACAAGATGTGGATTACTAACTCGCCAATTGCTGACGTATTCGTAGTTTGGGCGAAGGATGATGAAGGCGATATCCGTGGCTTTGTTTTAGAAAAGGGTATGGAAGGTTTGTCCGCTCCTAAAATCGAAGGCAAGTTCTCGCTAAGAGCTTCTATCACGGGTGAAATTGTGATGGATGAGGTATTTGTACCAGAAGAGAACAAATTCCCTGAAGTAAAAGGTTTAGGCGGTCCATTTGGCTGCTTAAATGTAGCTCGCTATGGTATTTCATGGGGTGCATTAGGCGCTGCAGAGTTCTGTTGGCATGCTGCCCGTCAATACGGTTTAGAACGCAAGCAATTTAATAAGCCTTTAGCATCAATGCAGTTATTCCAAAAGAAATTAGCAGACATGCAAACTGAAATTACATTGGGTCTTCAAGGTTCATTAAGAGTAGGGCGCTTAATTGATGAGAAAGCGTTTAAGCCAGAAATGATTTCGTTAGTGAAACGTAATTCTTGTGGTAAAGCTTTAGATATCGCTCGTATGGCTCGTGATATGCATGGCGGTAACGGCATTGCTGACGAGTTCCACGTGATTCGTCATTCAATGAATTTAGAAGCCGTAAACACCTATGAAGGCACTCATGATATTCATGCGCTTATTCTTGGACGCTCTCAGACAGGCTTGCAAGCTTTCATGTAACTCATGAGTTGAAAGTTACTAAAGGGGCATATTGCCCCTTTTTTATTACCTAAATTTGCTATATAGATGGGATTTATGGCGATAAATTGTCAACTACACGTAAAATACACACTTTTTCACATAGTAAAGCTTGTAATTTACGTTAATTTACGCAACCTTAGACGTATTAATGCGTCATTAATAAAAGACGCCATATAATGAATTTTCTTTTGAATTTAAAGCGCTTAGCTAAATTCAAAAATGATTTAAATAAAGATACAGCTAAAATAGGTACTTGATGAAGTTTAATAGCTCAATACTAAAAAAATCCGTAATTTCCATAAGTGTCGCACTTGGCCTCGTTTCCAATTCGCTTTGGGCAGATGCAGCCAAGTCAACTCAGCTTGATAAAAGTGAATACCAAGTTCCTGCATCAGCAAGCAAAAATATCAGTCCCGATGAAAAGTTAAGAAGAGTAGGGCAGTTAAATACATCAATATTGATGCAGCTACATTACGAGCATCCTTTATTTGATAACAAGCTCTCCAGAGAATCTTTTAAGCAAATGATCAAGATGTTTGACCGGAATAAAAGTTATTTCTTAGCGTCAGATGTAGAGCAATTCAAAATATTTGAACAGAAATTTGATGATGCTATTCGCACTGGAAAAATTGAATTAGCCTATGATTTCTTTGAACTGTATGAGCGACGTTATCGTGAACGCAATTTGTTTGCTTTAAGGTTATTAGAAAAACCTTTCAATTTTGATAAAGATGAAGAGTTTCGGTTTGATCGTCGTGAAAGTGAATGGTTTAAAAACAGTGAAGAGCAAGATGCTTACTGGAGCAAAAAAATAAAGTACGACGCCTTAAACTTAAAGTTGGCCGATCAGTCCAATGAAGAAATTAAAGAGAAGTTAACCAAAAGGTACCGTAGTAATATTCGTCGGATGGCGCAAACTAATAGTGAAGATGTTTTTGGATTCTTCATGAATGCAATCAATGCCTCGATTGATCCGCACACTACTTATTATACCCCTCGTCAATTTGAAGACTTTAACATCAATATGAGCCTTAAATTACAGGGTATTGGTGCTGTTTTAACGCAGGAAGATGAGTTTACAAAGGTCGTTAGAATTGTAAATAAAGGCCCTGCACAAAAATCTGGACAGTTACACAAAGACGATAAAATTATTGGTGTTGGGCAAGGCGATAAAGGTGACATTGTAGATGTAATTGGCTGGCGTAATGGTGACGTTGTCGATTTGATTCGTGGCGAAGCTGGTTCAATAGTTCGACTGCAAGTCATTCCTCATACAAGTGGCGGTGATGCTACAGCAAAGGTCGTACGTTTGGTTCGTGAAGAAATAAAGTTAGAAGATCAAGCAGCTAAAGCTGACATGTTAGAAATAGAGCAGGGCGGCAAAAACTTAAAGTATGGTGTTATTGAGTTGCCATCTTTTTACGCAGAAACGCCTTCAGGCTCTGGCAATAATGTTGAGCTAACGAGTACTACCAAAGATGTTAAGCGATTAATTGGCCAGCTTGAAAAAGAGGGCATGCAGGGATTGATTATTGATCTACGAAATAACGGCGGAGGTTCATTATCAGAAGCCGTTGATATGACTGGTTTATTTATTGATAAAGGTCCTGTCGTACAAGGTAAAGATTTTGAAGGAAACGTTCGGGTCTTGCGCGATAATGATGGGAAAATATTTTATCAAGGACCACTGGCAGTAATGGTTAATAGTGGTAGTGCATCAGCTTCAGAAATTTTCGCAGGTGCAATACAAGATTATGGTCGCGGAATCGTTATCGGAGAGAATACTTTTGGTAAGGGCACTGTCCAAACTATTCGCGAATTAGGGCGCTTAGTTCGCTCAGAAGACGATCTTGGTGCGTTAAAGTTTACGGTTGAGAAATTCTATCGCGTAACCGGAGAGAGTACCCAATTAGAAGGTGTGAAACCTGATATAAGCTTCCCTAGCTTTTATAATCTAGATGAATATGGCGAAGCCTCTTATGATAACGCTTTAAATTGGGATACTATTGCAACTACTAATTTTGCATCCAACGAAGCAATTGCAAGTTATTTACCCTATTTAGCGAAATCGCATAGTGAACGTGCTAAGCAAGACAAACAGTTTTCTAACTTACTAGAAGATGTCGCTCGCGTTAAAGAAGAGCGCAATAAAAAGAGCATTTCTCTAAACTACAAGCAAAGACTTGCAGACAGGTTGCAAAGTGAAGAAGAAACTCTAGCTCGTGCAAATGCCCGTAGAGTTGCTCAAAATAAGAAGCCTTTTAAAGATCTTGAAGCCTATGAAGAGTACGTAAAAGATCAAGACGAGGTGAATCGAAATAATAAGGGAATTAACTTTGAAAATGACTTCTTATTGTTTGAAACCGCGAACATTCTGCAGGATTTAATTAAAGTGAAATCCGACCCAGAGCTTGCAAAAGTAGGGGCTAAAAAAGCCAATACTATCAATTAGATGATGACATTTTGTGATTGGTAATGAAATGGCTGGTTAACAACCAGTCTTTTTTATTGCCTTTCAACTTTAATTTCACCTTGTAATCGCTTGATATCTCTATACTTTTCTTCGTTTTCCGCTTTCCGCACGCTTTTTGTTTTCTGTCTGCACATAGACGGTATCAGTGGTAGCCATACTCGCGTGCCCTAAATCTTCTGATAGATCCTTTAAAGCACGTCCGCGCTCAATCTCCATGCTAGCCCCAGTATGCCTTAGCCAATGGGTTGAAGCTTCTCGGAGCTTTTGGGCCTTTTCTTTTCCCTCCTTAGCCTTCATACGTTCATAAGCTAAGTCGAAGATGTCTTGTACTAATCGTCTTAAATGTCTGGCTGTCATACCACCTTGTCCACGTATTTTTTCGACTAAGACATTGTTTTCACCGCTTGCCGGAAGCCCTGATAACTGCCTTGATTCGCGATAACGCTTAAGAAAGGGTAAAAAACCTGGAGGTACTGTAGTATCTCTTAATTTACGGCCTTTTCCGAAGATTTTTAGCCACCAATTGCCAATCTCATCTTGCCAAAAATGCCCCATAATAGGTGACCAGTTATCCCGCTCAGATAGCTCTGAAATCCGTAAAAACATGGTTTTCAACGAAGCTATAATAAACAGGCTACGCTCGTAATTAGGATCAATATCGGCAAGATCAGTTGCAGTATCTAACAAATATTCCCACTGTTCCTCAGTTAACCGTTTGACTTCTTTAACCTGTGAATCTGTTATAAAGTAACGGCAATCTTTCTTCGCTATCTGCGCTGGGTTGCCTAAGCAGTATTCTTCACTCATCAAATATTTATAGAAAGCGATTACGGCTGTAAAAGTAGCGGTTAATGTCTGTTGTGATGGACGATACTTCTTTTTGTCTAAATCTTTGTTCTGTTGGCTTTTTGGAGCTTGGATCTTAAAAGGCTTCCATTTTTTATTGGTTACGAAGCCGCCATTTCTTAGAACAAATCTATCAGAGTTTGCTGTGCTGATCCAAGTAATTGGAGGTTTCCAGCAAAAGTCGGCGTAATCCAAAATATCCGTTTTCCTAAACTCATTGATCGGCTTTTCTTTAAATAAGAAAGACCACAATAAAAATTTTTCTATTTCGTTCCTAAAGCGCACATAGGTATGCCTTGATTTGTTTCGTCCAGTGTACTTCAAGAAAGATTTTCCCCAGTTCCAATGCTCTAAACACCAATCAGGCAGCTCAATAATAAATTCATTTAAGTCAGAGTAATCCGCAAGCCTTAAGTATTCTAACTCTTTAGCGGTAGGAAATAGTGGAACTGGTTTAGGGATGGCCATCTTATTGATTTATTTACAATTAATAGATAATAAGTATAAAACAACACTTGCTCTATGTCCAATACTAAACAGTATCGGATTTATTGAGGTTTATATATCTCCATAATTGATCTAGATCAATAAGATGATATGGTAGATATAGATAATACGCTTGCACTAATAACTCTAAAGCCCTACTTCATGGTGGATTGAATGGTAGAAAACACGAGTAATAATTATAGCTACAAGGTTATACGCCAATTTTCAATAATGGCGGTTGTTTGGGGAATCGTTGGAATGGCTGTCGGTGTATTAATTGCCGCGCAACTATGGTTACCAGCGCTTAATTTTGATATCGCTTGGCTTAGTTATGGCCGATTAAGGCCTCTACATACCAACGCCGTGATATTTGCATTTGGTGGTTGTGTATTGATGGCGACCTCTTTGTATTGTGTCCAGCGAACATGTCACACGCGATTATTCAGCGATAAATTAGCCAGTTTTGTATTTTGGGGCTGGCAACTAGTGATTTTGCTAGCGGCAATCACCCTGCCCATGGGTTTAACTTCGGCAAAAGAATATGCTGAGCTAGAGTGGCCGATTGATATCCTTATTACCATTGTTTGGGTTGCATACGCTGTTTTATTCTTTGGTACCATTGTTAAGCGTAAAACTAGCCATATCTACGTTGCAAACTGGTTCTTTGGCGCCTTTATTATCACAGTTGCCATTTTACACATAGTTAATAGTGCAGCTATTCCTGTCGATTTTACTACTTGGAAATCATATTCTGCATATTCTGGTGCTATCGATGCCATGGTTCAGTGGTGGTATGGACATAACGCAGTAGGCTTCTATTTAACAGCTGGCTTCTTGGGAATTATGTACTATTTTGTGCCTAAGCAGGCTGAGCGCCCCGTTTATTCTTATCGCTTATCAATTGTTCATTTTTGGGCATTAATTGCGATATATATGTGGGCAGGACCGCACCATTTGCACTATACAGCGCTACCTGACTGGGCTCAGTCTTTGGGGATGGTCTTCTCGCTAATATTGTTAGCGCCTTCTTGGGGTGGCATGATTAACGGTATCATGACTTTATCTGGTGCATGGCATAAGTTAAGAACTGACCCTATCCTTAAATTCCTAATCGTTTCATTGTCCTTCTACGGAATGTCTACTTTTGAAGGTCCAATGATGGCAATTAAAACTGTAAACGCCCTTTCACACTACACTGATTGGACTATTGGCCATGTTCACTCAGGTGCTTTAGGTTGGGTTGCAATGGTTTCAATTGGTGCGCTTTACTCATTAATTCCAGGGTTATTTGGTAAGAAGCAAATGTATAGCATTAAGCTAATTAATTTGCATTTCTGGTTATCAACCATTGGTGTGGTGTTGTATATCGTTTCTATGTGGATCGCAGGTTTAACGCAAGGCTTAATGGCTCGTGCAACAAACGCTGACGGCACCTTAACTTACACTTGGGTGCAAATATTAGAAAATACTTATCCTCAATATGGTATTCGTTTATTAGGCGGTTTCTTGTTCTTATCAGGTATGTTCATCATGTTATACAACGTGATCAAAACCGTAAGCAAATCGAACAAAGACGCTGTAGATACTCGAATTCCTGAGCCAGCGCACACAGCACATTAAAGGAGAAGCAACATGAATCATGAAAAAGTTGAAAAAAATGTCGCTTTAATGGGGATATTAATAGTTATCGTCATTAGCTTTGGTGGCTTAGCTGAAATTGTACCTTTATTCTTTGTAAAAAATACGACTGAGCCTGTAGAAGGCTTAGAGCCTTATACTGCTTTACAGCTTGAAGGACGGGATGTTTATATTAAAGAAGGCTGTCACGTTTGCCACTCTCAAATGGTTCGTCCATTTCGTGCAGAAACAGAACGTTTTGGTCCCTACTCTGTTGCAGGTGAAGATGTTTACGAATTTCCATTCCTTTGGGGTTCAAAGCGTACGGGGCCTGACTTGGCACGTGTAGGTGGTCGTTATAGTGATGAGTGGCACTATGTTCACTTAATAAATCCTCGTGATGTAGTTCCAGAGTCGAACATGCCTTCTTATCCTTGGTTAGCAGAAAAACTTATTGATTCGAAGCTAACTCCGAAAAAACTTACAGCTATGAAAACATTGGGCGTTCCTTATACCGAAGAACAAATCGAAGCTTCTAGCTCTGAAGTAGAAGGAAAAACTGAAATGGAAGCCTTGATTGCCTATTTACAATCTCAAGGTTTAGAGATCACTAACAAACAAGGAGCCCGTTAATGGACATTAACTTATTTCGCGGGATTGTGACCTTGCTTGCATTGGTTTTATTTATAGCCATTTGTGTTCTGGTTTATTCTAAACGCAATAAGGACAAATACGATAAAGCTTCCCGCATGGTATTAGATGCGGAGCGAAGCCCTAACGATACTGATGAGGGGAGTTAGCATGAGTGATTTTTGGAGCATATACATTATCGTTATTACAGCAATCAATATCATTGGTTGTGTGGCGCTACTTTATTACACGCGAAAGAAAAAACAATCTAGCCAAGATGGCAAAACTACAGGCCATGCTTACGATGGCATTGAAGAGTATGACAACCCTCTTCCGCTTTGGTGGTTATGGATGTTTTATATAACGATTATCTTTTCAGTAGTTTATCTTGTGCTTTACCCTGGCTTAGGAAAATTCGCTGGTGTTCTTGGATGGACTCAAGACAATCAGTATCAAGAAGAAGTTGCTGCAGCTAACGAAAAGTTTTTGCCACTATATGAAAAATATGCGGCCATGAGTGTTGAATCATTACAAAATGAGCCACAAGCAATAAAGATGGGACAAGCAATTTTTGCCAATACATGTTTTGGTTGTCATGGCGCAGATGCGCGTGGTTCGCTAGGCTTTCCTGATTTAACAGATAAAGAATGGCTTTACGGCGGTAGCGCCGAAAGCATAAAAACCTCTATTTTAAAGGGTCGTAATGGTGTAATGCCTGCGTGGGAAGATACACTTTCAGATAGAGATATTGATGCCCTATCGAGTTATATTAGCAGTAAAAACATTATAGAACGCCCGGTGATTGAGTCATTCCTTGAGCAAGGCGAAGCAGTTTACAATCGAACCTGTGCCGTCTGTCATGGTAAAGAATTAGAAGGTAACCAAGCACTTGGCGCGCCAAACTTAGCAGATGCAACTTGGCTACATGGCGCTTCTCCAGGTTTAGTTAAAGATGTAATTCGCCATGGTCGAATTAATCGTATGCCTGCTCACGATACTATTCTTGGTCCTGAAAAGTCGCATCTTGTAACTGCTTACGTATATAGCTTGTCGCGAAAAGAAAAAGATTCAGACGAATAATTAAGAAGTAACTTATGAGTTCTCAAGATAATACTTTTGTCGTTGGTGATGATAAAGATCTTTACCAAAAACACCATAAAATAAGACCGAAAAAAGTTAACGGATTCTTTAACAATTTTCGCGTCTTATCGGTTTGGTTGTTGCTTGGATTTTATTATCTTGCTCCTTGGTTAACCTGGAATGGACGTCAGGCAATTCTTTTAGATTTGCCTGCTCGTCAGTTCCATTTGTTCGGTATTACTTTCTGGCCACAAGATTTTATTTTTCTATCTCTACTGCTTGTGATTGCTGCACTAGCGTTGTTCTTTTTTACGTCGGTAGCGGGTCGGCTATGGTGTGGTTACGCTTGTCCGCAAACGG
Source organism: uncultured Kangiella sp. (assembly GCA_947503435.1). GTDB lineage: Bacteria > Pseudomonadota > Gammaproteobacteria > Enterobacterales > Kangiellaceae > Kangiella. The sequence goes on from CANNDL010000002.1 coordinate 70,919, forward strand.
TTTGGACGCAGCTATTTGTTTGGGTTGAGAGATTTATAGAAGGCGATAGAAATAAACAGATCAAATTAAGTAAGCAAAAATGGAACTTTGAAAAAGTCCGTAAAAAGTTCTCAAAACATTTCCTTTGGATAGTTTTAGCTCTCTTTACCGGCTATACCTTTGTTGGTTACTTTGCCCCTATTAAAACTCTGACTCAAGAAATTATAACTTTCAGCATGGGACCTTGGGAAATATTCTGGGTGCTGTTCTATAGCTTTGCTACTTGGGGAAATGCTGGGAAGCTGCGCGAACAAGTTTGTATTTATATGTGTCCTTATGCGCGTTTCCAAAGTTCAATGTTCGATAAAGATACCTTGATAATCGCCTATGACGAAAAACGTGGCGAGTCTAGAGGAGCTCGTAAAAAAGGCTCAGATGATTACAAACAAGAAGGTCTGGGTGATTGTATCGATTGTATGCAGTGTGTTCATGTTTGCCCGACAGGAATTGATATCCGAGAAGGTTTGCAATATGAATGTATAGCTTGTGCGGCTTGTATTGACGTTTGTGATCAAGTTATGGGCAAAATGGATTACCCCAAAGGTTTGATCCGCTATACAACGGAAAATAAGGAAGAAGGAAAATCAGTAAAACTATTGAGGGCTAAGACTGTTGGTTATGGTTTAGTGTTATTATTAATATCTGGGATTTTTGTCTTCTCTGTGTTTTTAAGAACACCACTAGAACTTGATATAATAAAAGATCGAAACCGCCTTTATATAACCAATAGCTTGGGTTTGGTTGAGAACATTTATAAATTAAAAATCTTAAATAAAGCTCAGCAAGATAAAACTTATATGATTAAAGTAGAAGGCTTGGAGCAGATGGCTTATAAAGGCCCTTCTGAGGTTACTGTAGCAGCTGGTGAAGTTAATACTTATCCTGTTCGATTATCAATTGATCCGATTTATATGGAAAAGAGTAATCTTGAAATTATGGTGCAAATCGAAGCGAAAGATGACCCGTCAATCAAAGTGATAGAGCCTGCAAGATTTTTAGGACCGGCTTTAAAAAGAAGAAGATAGCACATGAAAAAAGAAGATACTCAGCCTTGGTATAAACAGTTCTGGCCTTGGTTTTTAATTTCCATCCCAATGGCTTCTATTATTGCCGGTATCGCTATGATTGTTATTTCTATTGATGGCGCAGATACCTTGGTAAAGGAAGATTATTATAAGGAAGGTTTGGCTATTAATAAGCAGTTCGATAAAATTGAACAAGCCAAGAAACTTCAAATCAAGGCTAATATTCGTCTTGTAGAAAATAAGTTCAGTATTACTTTGAGTAGCAAGCAACCCATTGCCGAAAGCCTCGTTTTAAGTTTCAGCCATGCCACTATTGAATCCAAAGATTTTGAATTGAACTTGCAGCAGGATGCGAATGGTAACTACTTTGCTTTTTTGCCAGCTGAACGATTAAACGAAATTCAAGGCAAGTGGTATTTAGAACTAGCACCTCGCTCCTCGAATTGGCTACTCAAGGGACACTGGTACCTGCCCTCACCCACAGCAGTTACGTTAGGAAAATAGATGACCGCTCAAGAAGCGAATTTGTGTTTCCACTGCCACTTACCTATTCCAAATGATTTTAATCAAAACTTTGAGTATCAGGGAAAGACGCGACAGTTTTGTTGCTTAGGTTGTTTCTGTATTGCGGAAACTATTATTTCAAGTGGTCTGGATGATTATTATAAATTCCGTACCGCCGTTGCGCCAAAGGCGGACGAACTAATACCAGGGGAATTTAAGGTCTATGACGAACAAGAAGTTCTTGAAAGTTTCACTTCGAGTTCATCTGAATACAGTCAAACAATAGAACTGATTTGTGAAAACTTGCAGTGTAGTGCCTGTAGTTGGTTAATAGAAAAGCAAATTGGTAAGTTGCCGGCTGTTTCAAAAGTTTCAACTAATGTAACCGATCAAACTGTCTATCTTGACTGGGATAAGAAGAAATCAAAACTTAGTGATATTTTGCTTAAATTTCATCATTTAGGATATCCTGTAAAACCTTACAACCCTGAGCAAGTGAGTTCGCTTCATCAACAGCAAAATAAATCCTGGCTAAAACGATTAGGCTTGGCTGGTTTAGGCATGATGCAAGTCATGATGTATGCCGTAGCTCTTTACATAGGAGCATTTGATGGTATCGACGATGTGCATCAAAGCTTTTTACGATGGGTCAGCTTTTTAGTAGCAACTCCTGTCTTGTTTTATTCAGGCTTTCCATTTTTTAGTAACGCCTATCGTGCCATTAAAACTTGGCAGTTGAATATGGATGTTCCTATAGCAGTTGCTTTGTCATTGGCTTATATTACGAGCATTTGGGCTACATTAAGTAACAGCGGAGAAATTTATTTTGATTCAGTTACTATGTTCGTTTTTTTCTTATTGATCGGACGTTACCTTGAGTACCAAGCGCGGCAAGAAGTACGAAAACAATTCGATTTTAAAGATTCTTTATCCGCATTATTAGTTAACCGGATTGGTTCAAATAAAACAATTAAGGCGGTCCCAGTTCAAAAAGTTGTGTTAGGAGATTCGCTATTAATTAAACCTGGTGAGCCTATAGTTTTTGATGGAGTTATTAGTGCTGGAGAGAGCTCAATTAATGAAGCCATGTTAAGTGGCGAGTTTATGCCATCAAATAAGCGACAAGGTGATAAGGTTCTTGCTGGCAGTATTAATGGTGATTCCCCAATAGAAGTAGAGGTTACTCACCTCAAAGAGCAAGGTTTTATGAATAATTTAAAGCAGATGCAGAAAAAGGCTTTATTAGATAAGCCGAAAATCACCTTAATCGCTGATAAAGTTGCTAGGTATTTTGTGACTGCTATTTTGCTACTTGCAGTGTCGACCTTTACATTTTGGTACTTAAAAGATCCTTCTCAAGCGTTATGGATTACAATTGCAGTTTTGGTCGTAAGTTGTCCGTGCGCCCTTTCTCTTGCTACACCTGTAGCGCTTGCCTGCGGGGTGTCTTCACTAAATCATCGAAATTTTTTAGTACAAGATCAAGATTTTCTGCAAAAGTTAAGTTTAGCCACTGATGTTATCCTTGATAAAACAGGAACCTTAACTAAAGGCGAATTAACCGTTGAAAGCATTAGCAACTTTACTGATAAGTCTAATCAATCTTTGTTAGCGATTATCGCTAGCCTAGAATCATCTTCAGAGCATCCTATAGCGCTTGCATTTAAAGGCTATAGCAATATCAAAATTCAAGCTAAGGATATCAAAGTCTACCCTTATGCGGGCGTCGCCGGTAATATCGAGCAAGAGCGTTATTGGTTTGGTAATAAATTTTTCATTAGTGACAATACGCAAACACAAGAATGTTTGATGAACACCAGTTGTCTTTATTTGACGAACTACAACAGTATTCTCGCTGAAATAACGCTATCCGACAAATTGCGTGATGAACTACATAATAGCTGTAGAGACCTTATGAAGGCGGGAAAGAGGCTGCACTTGCTGAGTGGAGATCCTAGCGGGCAGGTTAAAGCTTTGGCTGAAGATTTGGGTATTGAAGATTGGCGCAACAATCTTAAGCCTGAAGAAAAGTTGGACTATATAAAGTCACTAAAGTCTTCGTCAGAAATGGCAAACATCCTAACTATTGGTGATGGTGTTAACGATGCACCAGCCATGGCTGCAAGTGATACCTCTATCGCTATGGCGGGAGCATCTGAGTTAACAAAAGTTAATGCAGATAGTTATTTATTATCAGCGAAGCTTGCGGACATTCAGTTTGCCCTTAAAAAATCAGCACAAACAAATAATGTCATTAAGCAAAATTTAACGTGGGCTCTTTGCTATAATATATTTATGATCCCCTTTGCCATTGCAGGAATGATTCCTCCCTACTTAGCTGCTATTGGAATGTCACTTAGCTCTATAGTTGTGGTTATTAATTCTTTACGGCTTAACCCAAAATAATATGAATGCGATTTATTTTTTGATTCCCCTCACCTTGCTGCTGTTAGCGTTAGCTATCGCTTTATTTTTCTGGGCGGTTAACAGCGATCAATATTCGGATCTTGATAAAGAGTCACAACAAATATTATTTGATGAGAAACCTGAAACTAGTTCAAAACCTGACAAGCAGGAATAGCTTACCCAATGTACACACTCTACTTAACAGCGCTTACCATGGGATTTATCGGCTCTTTGCATTGTGTGGGAATGTGTGGCGGAATAACAGTCGCATTTAACCAAGCTGTACATCAAGAGAAGCAGCTTCAACTTAGCTTCACTTATCAGTTCTTTCGAATTATAAGCTACGCCATATTAGGCGCACTTGTCGCTGTGTTTGGCGCTTTATTTACGAAAGCGAGCTTTCCTGTGCTGCCGATATTAAGTGGAATATTCATGATTTTACTAGGATTCTACTTGGTTAGCTTTTCTGCACCGCTGTTAGGTTTGGAAAAGTTAGGCCATAAGCTATGGAAGCGAGTTCAACCTATTCAACGTTCATTTTTGCCTGTTCAAACTTTTAGTCAAGCGACAATAATTGGTCTGCTATGGGGGCTTTTGCCTTGTGGTCTGGTGTATAGCGCGTTGGCATTGGCTGTAAGTAGCGGCTCTGCTATAGAAGGGTTTATAGTGATGCTATGCTTTGGTGTTGGCACTCTTCCTATGCTACTGTCTGTGGGAATGGCTAGTCAGAAGCTATTGAGTTTCGCTAAAAAGCAATGGGTTAAGAATATTGCGGCCATGATTTTTATTCTGCTTGGGATTTATTATATCTACTCGGCATTGGCGCAAGATCATAGTCATCATCAAAGAAATGGACAAACTATCCAGCAGCAAGACCATTCCCATCATTAATTAGCGGCTAAACTTGATTTATATCAAGTTCTGGCTAACGCATAGCAATAAGATAGCATTAGTAAACTTCACTGATTTGAACTCGATGCAGCTAGATACTAAGTTAATACAAAAATATAATATTTCGGGGCCTCGTTATACCTCATACCCAACTGTTCTGGAATTTCACCAGGATTTTATTGAAGACAGTTATATAAAAGCCCTCTCATCAGTTAAAAGTAAAAAGCTATCGATTTACATACATATCCCTTTCTGTAGGAATATCTGTTATTACTGCGCATGTAACAAGGTCATCACAAAGGATTCCAAAAAAGCTGAGGTATATGTTGATTACCTAATAAAAGAAGCAAAATTAGTGGCTAAAGACTGTGCTTCGAAAGATGTTGGACAGATACATTTTGGCGGCGGCACCCCAACATTTTTATCTCCTAATCAGCTACAAACTATTATCGCCAGCCTAGCCGATATCTATAATATCGACGATGATGCCGAAATCTCAATTGAAGTAGATCCAAGAACCGTCAATAGTTCTGACTTAACCTTTTATAAATCTATTGGCTTTAACCGAATTTCTATAGGAGTTCAGGATCTTGACACTAAAGTCCAGTCTGCGGTCAATCGTGAGCACAGTTATGAGTTAGTCGAAAGCTTGTTTGCTCAAGCCAAGCAAGATGGATTCGAGTCCGTTAATATGGATTTAATTTACGGGCTTCCCCATCAAACAACAGAGACCTTTGCGAGAACAATAGCACAAGTCCTAAAGTTAGCTCCAAACCGTATAGCCCTTTATAACTATGCACACCTGCCACATAGGTTTAAACCTCAACGTCGTATAAATGCGGCGGACCTACCTTCGGCTGAACAAAAGTTAGCAATTTTTGAATCAACAATGAATCAATTGATCGAAGCTGGTTATGTCTATATTGGTATGGATCATTTCGCCCTACCTAATGATAGTCTTAATATAGCGCAGCGAAATGGTAAGTTGCACCGCAATTTTCAAGGCTATACTACCCATAAAGACTACCAATTAGTGGGCTTAGGGGTATCTTCAATTAGTAAGGTTGGCAATTGTTATAGTCAGAACCAGACAGAGTTATCACAATATTACCAATCATTAGATGATTCTAAACTTCCTGTATGGCGAGGCTGTACGCTTAATCAAGATGATGAACTACGTAGAGAGCTCATCATGAGTTTAATATGCAATTTTAAGCTTGATATAGTTAATTTAGAAAGCTCTTATAACTTCAACTTCTTTGACTACTTTAAAACTGAAATAGAACAGCTTGATTACTTTGCCCAAGATGGCTTAATCAATATCTCTGACGTGAGCATTACTGTTACTGATACAGGACGCTATTTTATTAGAAATATATGTATGCAATTCGATCGTTACATGCAAGAAATTAATCAACTTCAAGCTTTTTCCAAGGTGATTTAGATGGTTTTAGTTGATAAACTTAGAAGCACAGATTGCAAACCTACAAAACTAATGGATTTAGAGCAAATCAAATGTCAAAGTTGCAGTATTAGTCGACTTTGCTTGCCTGTGATGTTGGCTGACGCCGAGATAGAGCACTTGGATAGTATCGTTAAAAGACGGAAGCCCTATCAAAAAGACGATGTGCTATTTCGCTTTGGTGAGCCTCTTCAATCTTTGTACGCCGTACGCTCTGGTTGTTTAAAAACATATACTCTTGATGCTGACGGCATTGAGCAAATTACAGGCTTTTATCTGCCGGGAGAAATTATTGGGCTAGATGCTATTGCGAATAATACGCATCAAAGCTTTGCAAAAGCCCTAGACACATCTTTAGTCTGTGCCTTGCCTTACAATAAACTGGATATCTTAGCGGGCCAAATTCCAGGGCTGCGTAGTCAATTGCTTAAAATTATGAGCAGCGAGATCCAAGATGATAAAGCCCTCTTTTTATTATTAAACAAAAAAAATGCTGAGCAACGATTAGCGGCTTTTGTTATTAACTTATCCCGCCGCTATGCAAATCGAGGATTAGCATCTGATCGTTTCCAATTGCCTATGACTCAAGTTGATATTGCTAACTATCTTGGAATGGCTGTTGAGACCATAAGTCGTCTATTTAAAAAACTGCATAAATTAGACTTATTAGAACTAAAGCAAAAAGAAATCAATATTTTGAATATGCAGCAATTGAGTCATTTCGCGGGCACTAGCTGTCACGTATAAAATATAGGAGATGTCATGAAGAATCGTTTTAACCTGCTTTATAATCCTGAAGAAACTTGGCGCGCGATCAAAGCCAAAAATTTTACGATACAACAAGTTTATGTGCGATTCTTAATATTGATGGCCTTGATTCCCGTATCATCCGCTTTCATCGGTACGGTATATATAGGCTGGCAAGTGGGTTCAGAAGAAGCAACTAAGCTAACGCCTAACAGCGCCTTTATGATTTCTGCAGCGGCTTATATAGGCATGTTGGCTGGTGCCTATATTTTCGCACAATTTGTACGCTGGATGGCTAGAACCTATGGTTCGGAAGCAAGCTTAGCAGATTGTTTTGCTTTAGTAGTTTACTCTGCAACTCCACTTTTTTTGGCGGGTTTGGTTAGTGTGTATCCTATTTTATGGTTAGATACCTTAGTGACCCTTGCTGCCCTTGCCTACGCTGTATATTTATTATTCATTGGTACTCCCATCATGATGGGAGTCAACCAAGATAAAGGCTTTATGTTTAGTAATTCAATTATTGCTGTGGCCATGGTTTTAGCTGTTGGCTCCATTGCAATAAGTGTTTTATTCTGGGGAATGGGGATTGCTCCGGAGTTCACCGTTTAAATAAACTAAGTGATTGAGAGGCTCTATGTATAAAACTATCGTCTGTGCAATTGAAGCGACTAAAGAAGGGAAGACTTTACTCAAAAAGGCAGTTAAATTTTCTGAACTTTATGGCGCAAAACTCTATGTCATAAATGTTGTTCCTTACCAGTTACTCCCTAAGGATTACCAGAAGGAACTTAAAGAAAAAATTATTCCGAAGATGACTGAAATTACTGAATCATTTGGCATCACCAAAAAATACAGCTGTGTAAAATTTGGTAAGCCGTATGAAAGAATTTGTGAGTTAGCTGAAAAAAAGAGTGCAGATTTAATTATTCTTGGCACACACTCAAAAAAAGGGTTAAAAGCTTTATTAGGTTCAACCGCTAACGGTGTGGCTAATTACGCTGCTTGCGACGTATCATTAATTAGAATTTAATCGCTAAGGAAGAGTTTTAAATTTAGTACCAAAGGTATTCTGATATTCCTGTGCTAATACCAGTTCTCGCTCTCATTAAGATAGAAACATTCTTATAATTGCTCCAATGGTTCCTAAAGCAATAACTCCCGCTAGCCAAAGCCCAACAAACCATAGCCATTTGTTAGGCTTTTGCTGGGATGAGTTTTTTTCTAGTTTAGCCATTAATGATAATCCTCGTTTGGTTTTACTTTACCTCTAAATACCCAATAGGAATAGCTGGTATAGGCTATGATTATGGGCAAAAGAACTACCGATCCAACAAGCAAAAATTTTAAACTTTTGTCAGGTGCCGCGGCTTGCCATATATTGATACTCGGTGGAACCATATAAGGGTAAAAGCTGATTAAAATTCCAATATAAGATAATACAAAAAGACTGATTGACCATAGAAACGGGCTTAATTCTTTTTGTCTTTTAAGACTTAAAAATAGATTTAAGCCAATCACTAACACTAATGTAGGGACTATCATGAGGAAATAAATATTGGGCTTGCTCAACCAGCGTTCTAAATATTGGTTTTCGATAAATAGCATCCACAAACTGACAATACCGACAGCAACAAAAGTTATAATTCCCGCTGCTTTGGCAATTTTTAATGCCAATTTTTGCAAATTACCTGTGGTTTTTAAATTTAACCAAGTAGCTCCTAATAAGCTATATCCGACAACTAAAGCTAAACCGGTGGTAATTGAAAACGGAGTTAACCAGTCCCACCAGCCGCCCGAATAAGCCCTGTCCGTTATAGCAATGCCTTGCACTAATGCGCCAAGAGCAATTCCTTGACAAAGTGCCGCTACAAAGGAGCCCAAGGCAAAGCCCAGATCCCAAAGCTTTTGTTTTTGTGAGCTGGCACGCCAGTGAAATTCAAAGGCAACCCCTCTAAATATTAAGCCTAGCAACATTAATATCATAGGCATATAAAGCGCTGGCAGTATCACGGCATAAGCCAATGGAAAAACTGCAAATAAACCGCCGCCGCCTAGAACTAGCCATGTTTCATTACCATCCCAAATGGGAGCAATGGTGTTCATGGCTGTTTCTTTGTCAGTTTTGTCTATGATCAAAGGGAATAAAATACCAATGCCTAAGTCAAAACCATCAAGAATAATGTATGCCAATACCGCGAAGGCGATTAACCCGGCCCAAATCATCGCGTAATCAATCATGACCAGCCCCCTCTTTATTTAGAGCCTGTACTGGCGTTAAACCAGCGCTTCTTCTTGGAATACCAGTTTTAACACCGCGTTCCTCAATTTGTGGAGTACGCTGCATCAATTTAATGCAGTAATAAATCCCTGCGCCAAAAACGATTAGATATACAATCACAAACATGGCCAGTGATGTAGCTACCGCAGGTGCATCTAAAGGCGAGGCTGATTCACTAGTCTTTAATAGACCATATACGGTATAAGGTTGGCGCCCTACTTCGGTTACAATCCAACCAGCGATAGTGGCGACAACTCCTGCCGGCGTGAACCATAGGGCAGCTATTTTGAGCAGTTTATTCTCATATAATTTTTTGCGCAGACGTAGGTAAAGACTGAATAATCCTATGAGCACCATGCCCATACCAATTCCTACCATAATCCTGAATGACCAGAAAACCATATTAACAGGAGGCCTTTCATCCTTTGGCCACTCCTTTAATCCTATCAGTTCACCATCGGCATCGTGAGTAATAATAAGGCTAGCCAGCTTTGGAACTTTAATCGCATACTCCATCCGCTCCTCTTCCTCATTGGCGATTCCAAAAAGAATTAAAGGCGCTCCATTTTGAGTATCGAAATTACCTTCCATTGCCGCTACTTTTGCCGGTTGATGTTGATAGGTATTTAGTCCGTGCAAATCACCAACAAACACTTGAACTGGAGCAACAATGGTGGCCATCCACATCGCCATCGAAAACATCAAACGCGCGACGGGATTAGTTTTATCCTTTAATAAATGCCAAGCAGCAGTGCCGCCAACTAAAAAGGCTGTACTTAAAAATGCTGCTATCACCATATGTGTTAAGCGGTAAGGAAACGAGGGATTGAAAACCACCTCAAACCAATCTTTAGCAATAAATTGGCCAACCTCGTTGTACTCATAGCCGGTAGGGGTTTGCATCCAACTATTAACGCTTAAGATCCAAAATGCAGAAGCTAAAGTACCAACAGCCACCATTAAAGTGGCAAAGAAATGTAGTTTTTTGCCGACTTTATTCATACCAAAGAGCATAACGCCGAGAAATCCTGCCTCGAGAAAAAAGGCAGATAGTACTTCGTAGCCCATTAGTGGGCCAAGTATCGGGCCGGTTTTGTCAGAAAAGACGCTCCAGTTGGTACCAAATTGATAACTCATTACAATACCAGACACTACTCCCATGCCAAAAATCAAGGAAAAGACTTTGATCCAGTATTTAAAAGCAGAAAGATAAATGTCTTTTTTTGTTTTAAGCCATAAGGCTTCTAAAACGGCTAGATATGCTGCTAGTCCAATAGATAGACCAGGGAAAATAATATGAAATGCAATGGTAAAGGCGAACTGTATTCTTGCTAAAAAGATAGGATCTAAATATTCCATCAATTACTCCAGCTAATCGTATGTATATCGCTTAACGAGATTTCAACTTAATAATACCCTTATCATCTTTATATTCAATGTATATAAAGTATCGATATATTATTGTAGTCATTAGAAAAAGTATGGATGAAAAAAATCAACGAGGTGTTTTATTAGCTTCTGATAACCGTAATTAGTCGGTATAATTAGCTCATAGAAACACTCTGGCTAGAAATACATTGTTAACCATCATTATTATTGGAATTTTTATCGTAGCGACAATTGTTGTGCATTTTCGAGGCAAACTTCGTTTAAAACCTCATAAGCAATTGCTCGATCATTCCACGTTTTTTGCTCCGGTCAATTGCGTTATGTATGCTTCTTCAAAGGTTCCGAACAAGCCTTATATTGATTTAGAGCAATTTCCTGAATTGAAAGTCATTCAAGATAATTGGGAAATTATTAGAGATGAAGCTTTGTCTTTACAAAATAGTGAGCAGATAAAAAGCTCTGATAAATATAACGATGCAGGCTTTAATTCTTTTTTTAGACAAGGCTGGAAAAGGTTTTATCTGAAGTGGTATCACGGTCCCTTGCCATCTGCATTAGAGCAATGTCCAAAAACTGTAGAAATAATCTCAAAAATACCCAGTGTTAAGGCGGCAATGTTTGCAGCACTTCCAGCGGGCTCTCAATTATTTCCTCATCGCGATCCTTATGCGGGTTCTCTACGTTATCATTTGGGATTAGTTACTCCTAATTCTGACGATTGTGCGATCTTTGTTGACGGTGAAAAGTATTCTTGGCGAGATGGCGAGGCAGTGATGTTTGATGAGACCTTTGTTCATCACGCTGAAAATAAAACCGAACAAAATCGTATTATTTTCTTTTGTGATATTGAGCGACCAACCAACAATATATTTGCTCGAATTATTAATAAGGTTTTTAGTGTAACCATGGCTAGAGCTACGCAATCACCGAATACTAAAGGCGATAGAACAGGAGCTCTTAATCGAGTATTTGGTTTAGTTTATCCTATTCGAAAAGTAGGTAAGAACTTAAAGGCTTACAATGAACCTCTTTATTATTTAGTTAAATGGATACTGTTAGGTTTAGTGCTATACGCCATAATATTCTAGCTATAAAAAAGCCCAGGGAGCTGGGCTTTTTTGTAACAATAATTAAATTACATTCTTTCCAGCGTATCAATCCCCAATAAATTCAACCCCATTTCTAGCTGCTGCATACAAACTTGACTTAGTCGTAATAAACTTGCCTGCTTTTCTTTATCTTCTTCTTTCATGATGTGCTGCTTTTGGTAGAAAGAGCTGTATTCCTGAGCCAAGCTATAAAGGTGTTCACATAAGTAATGCGGTGCACGCTTTTCGACAGTCCTATCAATAACCGCAGGAAAATCGAGCAAGCGAAAACTTAAAGCTTTTTCATTTTGGGAGGTAGCTAATAACTCTCCTGCTAATGCACTCACTGTACTTGCTTTGCGTAAGATTGATTTAATACGGGCAACCTGCATGAGCAAGTATGGTCCTGTTTTTCCTTCGAACTCACTAAACTTCTCTAGGTCAAATACGTAGTCCTTAATCCTGAAATTTCTTAAGTCAGCAAACTTCAAAGTTGATATAGCTACCTTATGCGCAATATCTTCTTTTTCTTCATCGGAAATATCACTATCGATATTTGATGCTGCAATTTTCTTGCGAGCTTCTTCTTTAGCCATTTGAATTAAATCATGCAGTTTCATTACACCGCCAGTGCGGGTTTTAAATGGCTTGCCATCTTTACCATTAACTGTCCCAAAGTAGCTATGTTCGTATTGAGTGGTTGCATCAAAGCCCAACAGGTCAGCTGCGGCAAAAACTTGCTTAAAATGTTGTTGCTGCCGTCCATCAACTACATATAAAACTGTTTGTGCTTTATCATCTCGTACACGCTCATAAAGCGTCGCTAAATCAGTAGTACCATACATAACTGCGCCATCGGATTTACGCAAAATTAAAGGCGGCATAATGTTTTCGCCTTCATCATCACGGAAAGGTACGATTAGAGCCCCTTGATCTTGAATGGATATGGCTTTATCAACTAACTCCTCTAATAACGGTGTAATAAATGGATCGGCATCACTCTCCCCTTTCCACAGATCAAAACTTACTCCAAGCTCCCCATAATCACGCTTTAAGGTAGCTACTGAAACATTCACAAAATGTTTCCATAAGGCGCGATAACCTGGGCGTCCGTTTTGTAACTCCAAAGTGGCAGCACGAGCTTTTTCTGCAGCTTCTGGATCTGACTTACAAAGTCCTGACTCTTCTGGGTAAATAACTTCTAAGTCTTGAATAGTAACTGGTGATTCAGTTGGAAAATTATCGGTTACTGAAGGATCAAAATAAGGCAGATCCGGCTGGCGTTTCTTTAAACCTTCAATCAGCATACCCATCTGAGTACCCCAGTCGCCTAAATGTGCATCTGAAACGACTTCATAGCCTTTAAAACGGAATATTCTTTGCAGAGAATCGCCGATGATAGCTGTACGCAAGTGACCAACGTGCATCGATTTAGCCACATTAGGTCCACCAAAATCGATCATCACCTTGTGGTCAGCCAGCTCTTCTGCAGCACCAAAATGGCTATCAGCGGCTAATTGAGTTAACTTGCCCGAGATGGCTGCAGCTTTAACAAAAACGTTTATAAAGCCAGGACGGACAACGTCCATTTTTTCTATCAATTCATTATCACCAATTGCCGCTACCACTTTCTCAGCAGTAACAAATGGATTTCCCGCGCCTAACTTTGCAGCGGCCATAGCTCCATTACATTGATAGTCACCAAGATCTGGGCGATTTGATCGCTGGACGATCCCAAGTTTATTGGGTAATTCTAGTGCTTCAAAAGCTTTGCCGAAGATTTCAGATAAATCGTGTTCAATACTGCTTAACATGGATTAAAGGCTCGATTAGGCTAGTGTCTAGCGAGAGTTTTTAAATTGGCGCTATTATACCCGCTTACAGCAAGCTTGCCATAGTCTCTAGCAATTTGTTTAAAAGCTAGAACCAGGCTCTTTTAAGAAGGCTATTTCTTCTGTTGTAGATTCACGGTCCAAAATATTATTTCGGTGAGGATAACGTCCAAAACGATCGATTATAGCTTTATGTTTTAATTCAAAATCATATCCATGTTCAGGCAAAGCTTTGAATAAATTCTCTGCCTGCTCATGAACAAGCTTAGACTCACTATGCATATAGGGCATATAAAGGAACTGCCGCTCAAGATTAGAGAGTTTTAGGTCATCACCTACAGCTACTGCCGTTTGACTTAAACATAGTGCTAAAGAATCTGAAGCAAAAGACTGAGGCGTATCACGAAACATATTACGGGAGAACTGATCCAATACGATAATTTCAGCTAAGCGGCCTTCTGGTGATTTTCGCCAATGTGATAGCTCCCCTGCGTTTGCTTGTGCATGTAACTTCGAATACTGTTCACGCAATAATTGATCAAACACCGTATCTTTAATCCACCAGTTTTTAGGCGGTATTTGCTTAAACCAAAAATTATAAATATCTTGTGGTTTCATGTGCTCAACTCCTTTTGAAGGGTGTGAATAAGTCCATCGCTTGCTTGCTCGATTAGTTTGACCACATGAGAAAACCCTTTAGCGCCACCGTAATAGGGATCAGGAACATCTGTGATTTTCAAATCAGCCGCATAATCTTTTAAGAACAACTTTAGCTTTGAATTATAACCATTTGAATTTAAAAGCTTTAAATTGGTTAAATTAGATTGATCCATAGCAATAATTAAATCAAACTTTTCAAAATCTTCGAGTTCCACTTTGCGCGAACGAATATAGGATAAGTTGTAGCCATGGGCTAAAGCTTCTTGTTGTGAGCGTAAATCAGGTTCTTCGCCGACGTGGTAAGCGCTAGTTCCTGCCGAATCGATAAATAATTGCTCAGTTAATCCCGCTTGCTCTGCCTTTGTTCGAAATACGCCCTCTGCGGTGGGTGAGCGGCAGATATTACCTAAACAAACAAATAGAATTGAGCGCATCAGAGTATTATGTGACGATAGCTTTCTTGAGCTAGCTCTAAATCTTCCGGAGTATCGATCCCCATTCCTGGCGCTTCTTTAGCTTGTTCTATATGAATTTTATAGCCATTTTCAAGCACTCGTAACTGTTCAAGTGATTCTAACCGCTCTAATTTAGAAACCGGCATTTGAACATATTGCTTTAAAAACCCTGCACGATAAGCATAAATTCCAATATGACGCTGACAAACAGTTAAATCCTCTACTTTTTTATGCTCAAAGCTTCCTCGTTGCCATGGAATTGGAGCACGTGAAAAATATATCGCTTGGTTAGAACAATCACTAATGACTTTAACAACATTAGAGTTGAAAACTTCTGACTCTGCTTCTATGGGGGTGGATAAGGTGGCCATTTGGGCATTGCTTTTTGATAAGTTCCTAGCTACTTGTTCAATATTAGCTGAAGAAATAAAAGGCTCGTCTCCCTGGACATTCACTACTATAGTATCTTCAGCTAATTGTAGTATTTCACAGACCTCCGCTAGCCTATCCGATCCAGACTTATGAGAGTCAGAAGTCATACAAACTTTCCCGCCAAAAAACTCGACGGCAGTTTGAATTCGCTTATCATCCGTTGCCACCACAACCTTTTCAGCATTTGCTAACAAGGCTCGCTCATAAACATGCTGAATCATAGGCTTATCGCCTATTAGCGCTAATGGTTTTCCTGGAAGTCTAGTAGAAGCAAAACGGGCCGGAACGATTACGGTAAATTTCATTACTAATAGCCTTTTATCCTTTAAGAATATCCATTTCATCAATCGATAATTCTCGTGCTTCACCTTCAAGCATAACTGGAATATCGTCACGGATCGGATATGCAAGCTTGTCAAAACGACATATTAATTCTTGCAATTCTTTATTCATTAATAAATGCCCTTTACACAATGGGCAGACTAAAATATCTAATACCTTAGGATTCATTAGTTTTATCCTTAATTTTCTGTTCTATCATAGTCATCAATCGCTTCTCAATATTTGTATCTACTTCTGCATTAACAGGTAGGTAATAGAAACGCTCTTCATCAACAAAAGAGCATTTTACCGCATCTTTTTCCGTCATAATAATATTACCTTGAATGTTGGCAAAGTTATGCTGAGAGAATTGATGATGGTCGGGAAATATTTTCGTTTCAAACTGTAGTCCCAACGAATTTAGCGTATCAAAGAATCGCTGGGGATTGCCTATGGCAGCTATTGCCGTTAATGGTAGCTCAACCGAATCAACAATTGATTCCGTATTTAAACGTCTGACTGCTTGAGGTCTAAGCTGCATAGTGTCGCCATTTACAATGCATATATCACAAGAATTTGCTCGGCGAATTGGTTCTCTTAAAGGCCCAAACGGCATCAAAAAGCCGTTACCAAATCCTCTTACCCCATCAACAATTAATACCTCAAGATCTCTTTGTAATGCATAATGTTGTAAGCCATCATCACATATAATAAGATCGCAATTATATTCATCTACAAGCTTGTTAGCGCCACGTGCTCTATTATAGTCTACGATTATCGTCGCCTTAGTTTGACGAAAAATTAGAAGTGGCTCATCTCCAACAAATCGCGCTTCAGAGCTTTCATCGACAACTAAAGGGTGTAAATCAGTATCACCACCATATCCCCGAGTTACTAGGCCTGGCTTATATCCTTGAGCTTTAAGCATATTTAGTAAATATATGGCGAAAGGAGTTTTACCGGTCCCACCTACGTTGATGTTGCCAATAATTACAACCGGTACTTTTAAATCTGTAGAGCTAAAAAGCCCCCAACGATAAAATTGTTTCCTAAACCAAACCAACAGGTAAAGTAATCCATGCAAAGGTAAAAATAACCACAGCCACCAAGGCTTATTTCGATACCAAAGATTTTCAAGAAACTGCTGACTACGACTAATACTCATTACTAACTAATGCTAGTCGCTAAACTGCATTTGATGGAGACGAAAGTACTCGCCTTCGTGTCCAATTAATTCTTTATGCGTACCCTGCTCAACAACAGCACCATCATGAATCACTAAAATTTCATCTGCATTTTCAATGGTTGAAAGTCGATGAGCAACGACGACTGTCGTTCTGTTTTGCATTAGATTTTCCAGTGCATTTTGGATATGCCGCTCAGATTCAGTATCAAGGGCCGAAGTTGCTTCATCTAAAATTAAGATAGGAGCATCTTTTAATAAAGCTCTGGCAATAGCGATACGCTGTCTTTGCCCTCCGGATAATAAAGAGCCATTGTCACCAATATTGGTATCCAAGCCTTCTGGTAATTGTTTTATAAACTCCCAAGCATTTGCATTTTTAGCCGCTTCAACAATAGCTTCTTCAGCTGCACCTTCAGCGAAGCCATAAGCGATGTTGTTTCTGATGCTATCCTTAAATAAAACCACGTTTTGCGAAACGACTGCAATTTGTTTACGCAAAGATGAAAGCGTTAATTCATCAGTGTTATTACCATCAATCTTAATCGCCCCACGCTCAATATCATAAAGCCTAGGCAAAAGATGAGTAATAGTACTTTTACCGCTGCCGGAACGGCCAACAAGTGCTAACGATTTTCCTGGCTCTACTTTAAAACTAATATTTTTAAGGACATCACCATCATTATCATTATAAGCAAAACTGACTTGTTCAAGCTCGACTAAACCTTCCGCTCGCTCAATGGTCATGGTGCCATTATCTTTTTCGCCTTCTTTATCCAAGATTTCAAAGACACTTTGAGCTCCAGCAATGCCTCTTTGCAATATAGTATTTACATTAGAAAGCTCTTTTAATGGCTTTAAAATTAAAGCCATTAAGGCCGTGAAGGTAATAAACTGCTCCCCCTCCATGCGTCCATCAAGGATTTGCAATGAGCCAAAATATACAATAGCAGCAAAGCCTATACCGGCAATGGTTTGTATAACTGGAGTAGCTAATCCTTGGGCGATGATCAATTTCATATCTTGCAACCGATTTCGATTGGCAGCTTGATTAAACTCCTCTGACTGCTTTAGTTGTCCGCCAAACATCTTAATCACTTCTTGAGCGCGAACGCCTTCTTCAGTTTTGTGAGTAACTTCACCTACAGTACTTTGGATACCTTTGCTTACTTTTTTGAAGCGCTTAGCACTAACATTAACAATTAAGGCAACTATTGGCGCAAGAATTAAAATAAACAATGTTAAGCGCCAACTAATGAATAACATATACATTAATGAAAACGCTACCATTCCTCCAGAGCGTAAAACTACCGTAATAGCTTTTGAACTCGCTAATGCAATTTGTTCGATATTGAATGTAATTGTTGATATTAATTCGCCGGAAGATTTGTTGCTGTAAAAATGATTCGGCTGATACATATAATGAGCAAAAAGTTCTTCACGCATTGACTGCACCACTTTACGCCCAGTCCAGCCGATGCTATAGGTAGCAATAAAATTAAAAATCCCGCGAACTATTATAGCCCCTATAATTATTAAAGGTGTTTTCACCAGTAAGGTATATTCATCAAGCTCTTTAATCGCGACGTCCAAATACTGAATTGCATTCACAAAAGACGCTTCTACTAAAGCATAAAAGATATTAGCTACAATCCCAACGGTGATGGCTAGTTTATATTTCTTGGTATAGCCCAAAATTCGCTTATAAACTTCGGTACTCGTATAAGTATCATTTAGAGGAGTATTCATTCTGAATCTTCACTGGGTTGCTGAGTGGCAATTTGTATGTTGGCAAATCCTAATTGACCTGCAGCATCCATTATTTTTATCACCGCTTGTACTGGAGCATTTTCATCAGAACTGATGACTACAGGCATGGATTGGTCATTAGATATAGACATAATGGCATCTTTAATGGTGGTAATCTTACGATTAACAAGCGCTTGCCCGTTGATATAAATCTCCCCTTCTTTTGAAACACTGATTTCAATTGAATCAGGTAGTATCTCGGAAACTTCTCCTGAAGCTTCGGGAAGGTTTACAGTTATTTTGGTTTCTTTTTTAAAGCTAGTAGAAACCATAAAGAATATTAGCAGCAAAAATACTACGTCAATTAAAGGTGTTAAATTAACCTGTAGATCTTCCTTGCGTTTTTTAATCCACACTTGAATTAAGCTCCAGTAAAGATTTCGCGTTCGCCGTGTAAGACGTCCACCATTTTTAAAGCTTCTTGCTCCATCTCCGTGACTAGCTCTTCAACTTTGCGAGTAAAGTATCGATGGAATACCAGTGTAGGAATAGCTATAGCCATACCCGCAGCTGTAGTAATTAATGCTTCGGAAATGCCTCCGGCCAAAGCGTCTGCATTCCCAACTCCTTCTAATCGAATTACGGTGAATACTTTAATCATACCGATAACAGTACCAAGCAACCCCAACAATGGAGCTACCAAAGCAATTGAGCCTAAGGTATTAAGAAAACGCTCTAGCCGAATGACAATGCCTCGTCCAGCTTCGTTAATGCTAGCCTTCATGGATTCTCGGCCAAATTGGTGATTTAGTAATCCTGCAGTTAAAACTTCACCTAAAGCAGAGCTATTTTTCAAGTCACGCATCTTCGACTTATCAAACTGACCGTTTTTAATCCAAGTCCACACTTGAGCCACAAGATGTTTAGGTAAAATACTGTCCTTACGTAGCGACCAAAAACGTTCAATAATTATCCCCATAGCTATTAATGAACACAAAATTATTGGCACCATGGTCCAGCCGCCTGCTTTGAGCAAGTCAAGCAACATTCCGGTCGAGTTGGATGTGGCTAACATTGGTCTCTCCTCAATGTGATTCTTCCTGAAGTTATTATTTGAAGTATTTGATTTATAAAGCCCATTCTAGTCATTCTAATGATGAGTTACAAATATAGATCGCCATTTGCTGACTTGGTATACAGAGTTTTCAAATCAATGACTTGAACCCTATTAATCACTATAATGAGCTAAAAATGACTATCTAAGAAGAGTAAGAGTTGAACTCACATCAGCCAATTAAAATTCGTATCGGAGGCGTTCCTGAGCACTTTAACTTGCCATGGCGCATTGCCATAGGCTCAGGCTCTCTAAAAAAATATAATATTGATGCTAGCTGGGAAGAGTTTCATAGTGGTACGGGAGCTATGGTGCAAGCGCTGAATAACGGCCTCGTGGATGTTGCTACCTTACTAACAGAAGGAGCTATAAAAGCAGCCGCTCAAGACGATTGTCAATTTGAACTTTATTCATTTTATACAAAATCTCCACTTATTTGGGGAGTTCATACGCCCGTTGAAACGGAGATCGAATCTCTAAGGGACATTAACAAGGCCACTTTTGCCATTAGCCGTTATGGTTCAGGGTCAAACCTAATGGCCTACCTTCTCGCTGAATCTCAAGGTTTATCTGTCAACAATTTGAAGTTTGAAGTGATTGATAACTTGGATGGGGCAAGAAAGCTGTTCAAAAATGGTGGCAATTACGTCTTTTTGTGGGAAAAGTTTATGACTAAGCCTTTAGTCGATAAGCAAGAAATGAAAAGGATCGCAGATTTTCCAACACCTTGGTCATGCTTTGTCACATGTGTCAGGAAGGATGTATTAACTAAGCATCCTGAGTTAATCAAACAGACAATGAAAACTGTCTTAAAAACCGCGAACCACTTACAAGCTTCTCCAATAGCAGATCAACTTATCGCTGAACAATATCAATTAGAGTTAGAGGATGTAGATACTTGGTTGAATGCAACTAAGTGGCATGAAAAGCTAAACCTAGATTTAAAGCTGATAGAGCAAGTCAGTAACAAATTAAAGCAATTGAAGATAATAAAGTCATAAAAAAAGCCAGCATAAAGCTGGCTTTTAAAATAATGGCGGAGCGGACGGGACTCGAACCCGCGACCCCCGGCGTGACAGGCCGGTATTCTAACCAGCTGAACTACCGCTCCGCGACGAGTGTTAGCAATGCTAACTAGGTGTTTGCTGGGTGGCTGCTTGAGCCAACGGCGTGCATAATACTGGCCTTCTTTTTTTGCGTCAACATTTATTTTAAAGAAAAACGAAGATTCTTAGAAATCGGTTATTTTATCGGCAAAAGAGTTGGAAATAACCCTGTTTAATCCTCAATAGGTATCCAGGATATGATTCGATCTTCTATATCTTGACCAGCCAATAAATTCTCAGGGGTAACTTTGTTCTTTACACTATAGCCAAGTTCATGGATTTTATTTAAATCACCGCATTTCAAATGATGCCAATCGGGTAGATCCTTGCCGGCAGCTACTCTTCTGTAGCCACAAGTTTCTGGCAACCAAAAATATTCACGAATATTATCTGGAGTAATTTGCATACAATCAGGGACTAACTTAGTTCTGTTGGAATAATCTGTGCACTGTAAAGACTCTTCGTGAAGTAAATAACACACTACATCAGTTTGCATTAACAACCCTTCTTCTTCATCCACAAATTGCATGCGGCAACACTTTGCGCAGCCATCGCACAAAGACTCCCATTGCTCAGAAGTCATGTCCTCCATGGGTACCTCTAGCCAGAATTTAGACAACTAGCTAGTACCTATTAAGCGAGCTAGATCTTCATCCGTTGGCGGCATTTGTAAGTAATACCCCTCTTCCTCTAACTTCTGCTTAACATCGTCAATTTGCACTAAAGCAAGCTTGTCTTTTTTAGACAGATCTAAATGCATGACTAATTCGGGCTCTCCCCACATAGCCATTAAGGTCTCTGGGAGATCACTTAAATCTTGCTGAAAAGGAACATACAGGTAAGTATCAATCTTTTTAGGGCTTTTATAGATAGAACACATCATAATTAAATTCGCTAAAGGAAAGGATTAGTTGCCAGCTTGAAGACACTGCTTAAAAGGTTCCGCTAATAATTGTTTACGCCAATTATTCCAAAAACGATTAGGCCTTACATCAAGTTTTAATTTCAGCATTATATAATACTCGATTAGGCGCTTGTTAGATAACACTTCTTGCGGTAAAGAGTGTTCATCAGCAACTTCGTTAGCTATGCTTTTAATTAATTTAGCTTGCTGCTTTGCACCACTTATTTTATGAAATGCCAGCAATGGTTTAGGCCATAACTCTGCAGATATTTGATCGGACTTTTCTATTAAGGTCAATAATTCAGAACCATAACGCCGAATACTAGCCCTGTGACACCCTGCTGCCAACAAATCTGATGTTTTTGGAGCTTCTTTTTGGCATATTTCTAGAATCTGATTATCTCTAAAGATAAAGGTACGAGGGATATTTTTCAACCTTGCGACCTGTTCACGCCAACTGGCTATTTGCTTCAGTCGGTTCGTTTGCCGAGCATCAAGTCGATTTGCCCCTCTAATTCTAAGATAATATTCATCGTGATTTTCAGGAGATGATACGGCTTCAAACACACAATCTGCATCTTTAACTACATAGTCAAAAAAGCCCTTTTCTAATAAACCATCCCGAAGTTTATAATATGCAGGCAATAAAAACTGCACATCTTGAGCGGCATAAATCAATTGCTCTTGAGATAATGGTCGCTGCAGCCAATCAGTTTTAGTTTGTTCTTTATTTAAACTAACTCCAGAAATTAACTCTACCAGTCTTAAGTAGCCTAAACTTAAACCCATATCCATAAAGCCAGCGGCAATCTGAGTATCAAAGATAGATTTGAATTCAAATTTGTATTGATTGTAAAGCGCTTCTAAATCTTCACTGCAACTGTGAACTATTTTGATCAAGTTTGGGCTTGAAAATATCGGGGCTAGCGGTGATAGATCGATGAGTTCTAAGGGGTCAATAAACCAGATCTGTTGCCCATCAAAAATTTGAATAAGCGCCAAATTATGAAAATAGGTATTAGTTCTATCAAACTCAGTGTCGATGGCAATAGCTTCTTTACTAAGCCATTGCTCACATAACTGCTTTAACGTGGCTGTATCTTTTATAAAAGATACAACCACCTCTTCGCCATAGTCTTGAAGTTTAAAATCCTGCAAAGAAATCCTTATTGTTTACTTTCGTAACTCTTTCCGTAGAATTTTGCCTACATTGGTTTTAGGCAATTCATCATAAAATTCGACCACTTTAGGGATCTTATAGCCAGTTAAATGTTCGCGGCAATGCTTGATTAAATCCTCTTCAGTAATCTCTGGTTCTTTTTTCACTACGCAAATCTTGACCACTTCACCTTTAATTTCATCGGGCTCACCAATCGCTGCGACTTCCAAAACTCCAGCATGTAATGCTACTATATCTTCAATTTCATTAGGGTATACATTAAAACCCGAAACCAAAATCATATCTTTCTTTCGATCAACAATACGCAAATAACCTGCCTCATCAATGGTTGCTATATCGCCCGTAGCGAGCCAGCCGCCATCGTCAATAACTTTGGCAGTTTCATCTGGACGATTTAAATACCCTTCCATTACTTGTGGACCTTTGACCCATAATTCTCCTGCTTCTTTAAAGCCAAGTTGATTATTATTGTCATCTCGAATTTGGATATCAGTATTTGGAACTGGTAATCCGATGGTACCACTATAAGTCTTTGCGTTGAGAGGGTTCATACTTACAACTGGTGAAGTTTCTGTTAGCCCATACCCTTCTAATATAGGCACCCCCGTTACTTTCTCCCATGCGTCTGAGACAGATTTTTGAACTGCCATACCCCCGCCGATGGTAAGTCGTAATTTAGAGAAATCTAAGGCTTTAAATGCGTTAGTATTGCATAAGCCATTAAATAGAGTATTAACACCTGTAATAGCAGTAAACGGATATTGCTGTAAAGTCTTGCAAAATCCCTTCATATCCCGAGGGTTAGTAATCAAAATGCTATGCCCTCCCGCACGAGTGAATAGCAGGCAGTTTACTGTTAAAGAAAAAATATGGTAAAGAGGCAAAGCAGTAATAATGGTTTCTTTGCCAAGCTCTAAAAAAGGTCTCATCCAGGCATCTGTCTGCATTAGGTTGGCAATCATATTTCGATGACTAAGCACCGCGCCTTTAGAAACGCCGGTAGTACCACCGGTGTATTGCAAAAATGCAGTATCTTGTTGCTCAACTGATACTGGCTCAAATTGCAAAGTTGAGCCTTGGCTCATAGCGTCCGTAAATTTTATTACAGAAACCGAATGCGCGGGAATCATTTTCTTTATGTATTTGACCGCAAAATTTACTATGAATTTTTTAAGCCCAGAACAAGCGTCGCCAACATTAGTTAATATGATGTGTTTTAACTGTACTTCGTCAATTACTTCTTCAAGCGTATTAGCAAAATTCTCTAGAAGCAAAATAGCATTCGCACCACTATCATTGAGTTGATGCTTCAACTCCCTTGGCGTATACAGCGGATTTACATTTACAATCACTACACCAGC
Source organism: uncultured Kangiella sp. (assembly GCA_947503435.1). Classification (GTDB taxonomy): domain Bacteria; phylum Pseudomonadota; class Gammaproteobacteria; order Enterobacterales; family Kangiellaceae; genus Kangiella. The sequence goes on from CANNDL010000002.1 coordinate 95,048, forward strand.
TTTTAAAGCTCCATACAACGCAATTGGATATTGCAATAAATTTGGCATCATTAAGGCAAGTTTGTCGCCTTTTTGCATGCCCAGCTCTTTTTGTAAATAGGCAGCGAAGTCAGACGATTTTTTATCAAGTTCAGAATAACTTAAAGTCACGCCTAAATTTGACACGGCTGGGCGCTCAGGATAATTGACAACACTTTCTTTTAAAATATCCGATAAACTACTGTATTGTGAAAAATCAATAGTCTTGCTGACTTCTTTGGGGTAACTATTAAACCATACGGGTTCCATTCAACACCTGCGCCTTATTTATTCTAAAAATTCTATAATTAATTTTGCGGTTTGTTCGGGATACTGCATATGAAAATGATGCCCGCCTTCACAATCAATTTCCTTTAAATGACGTAATCGATTCGTTCGATTTTCTATGGGGAATTGATTTAAAATTCCATTTTTCGCTTTTAAAAACAGTATTTCCGCTACTACTTTATCTAATATAGCGTCATGCTGCGCTTCTGTCATCCTTAGCCAAGAAGCGCGTTTTAAACGAGCGTCACTCGACCATTGATAGCCTTGATCTGTAAGCATAACCCCGCGCTCAATCAATGGATATAGAGTTTGCCAGCCCAGCTCACTCACGTGTGCTCGCGCTTTAGCTGCAATTTCTAGATCTGCAAAGTACCTTTTATTACCAGTCGCTTTTTTACGTTGCTCAATGGCATCTTTAAGTTGTGAAGCAGCGTCGTTTTCAGAAGCTGTTAGTGCACCCATGGAATCAATCAAAGCTAATTTAGAAAAGCGCTCTGGAATGGCGCCAGCGTATAACAAGCCTAAAGCTCCCCCCATGGAATGACCAATAAACTTACATTGATCAATCTTTAAAGTATTTAATACCGCGTCAATTACTGCAACGCCTGAAACAAACTGATAATCGGCATCTGGCGACAAGTGTTCAGATTGCCCATGGCCCGGCATTTCAAAAGCAATTAATCTATATTTGGATTCTAAAAACGGAGCTATGTAATGAAATGTCGCAGCGTTATCCAACCAGCCATGCATACAAAGAACTGGCTCAGCATTAATATCACCCCACTCGATAACTGACACGCGCTTACCGTTGATTTGCAGTTGATACTCTCTTTCAAAATTGAATTGCATATTGACGCTATATAATTGATAACTTTAGAAATTATAGATTTAATTGAAGTAAATAGAAACTGGTCATTCCAGATTTATGGAGAATAATTAAAAGATATTGCCATAAAAAAAGGGCCATTTATTCAATGGCCCATTTGAGGAATAATAACTCAAAAGAGAAGTGACAATGACAACCAAGAAAGTAGAAAAGCATTGCTGTCGCAATTAGAGAGGGGAAACTTCCCTACTTCCTTCACTAGTTATGAGTACAAAATCATCAAAAAGTTCAAACAATTCGTGCAATTGGTTGAAATATATACATTTACTTATTAAAGAAGCTGCAAAAACAATAGCTTATTGTTATTTATTAAAGCAGAAAATAGCTCTATCTATGGAAAAAAATGAATACTACAATTAGTTACTCTATGGAATTAACCAAAAATTGCCAATTTGAAGGGTTTTGCAAGATTTTAGGGGCCTTGTTGGCTCCAATCATTAAAGGAATATGCGCCGCAGTCACAGTGGTTAGGTTCCATGTGGGGTCGACAGCATGCCATTTATCATCATAGAAAGCCTCTACCCATACATGACCTCCAAACCTTTGCTTATCGTCACCAAGATATATCAAACCGCTCACTTCTCTAGCAGGGATCCCTACCCCATTTAACATTTCTACCAGTAATAAAGCATGCTCTGTGCAGTCGCCAATTTTATCTTTAAGAATATCATCCACTTGAAAACTTGAAGGTAGCGTTTGATAATCAATGTAATCATAGACAAACTTAGTTAAGGATTTTATTTTGCTTACTGTAGGGTCTGACTGGTTAACAATCTGTAGAGCTAAACGGGTTGCCTTAGCGTGACTGGACAATGTTTTTGGAGTAGATGTCGCTTGATATGAGTACCCTTTACGCAAAGTTAATAAGCCATTGTTGGCATCGAGTACAGGGTGATTTTTAAATTCGGACAAAAATTGGTTTGGGAACAGCAGTTGTAACTGATTAATTGTAGCAACTTTTCCTAATGGTTTATCGACTTCAATACCAGAGCCTATATATAAATCTCTCTGCATTTCCGGATTAATAGTAACTCTACCTTCACTTGCTACAAAGGTCATGCCGTTGACTTTACTCTGCTTCACCAAATTAAATTCTTGATCAAAACTCAAGATCGTCGGTTCTGATTGATAGGAATCATTAATATCACTGGTATTTTGCAACTGATGTTTGACTTTATAATAACTATTCGAGGAGTTGGGGCTATTCAGTAGTTCATATCGTGAATAGTGCACTCCGTAATCATCGTTATTAAATTCTTTTATAATTAGTGCTTTTGATCGACTTTTTGCTTGCCTTACCCACGATCGTAGTGCCAAATAATCACCTAAATTATAAGTCGAAAGTTTATGGCTAGAAGTTTTAATTTCACCATTACGCGACTCTATTACATTAAGCATATCGGTATTCGTAATTTCCTTTGCAACTTCTAATCGTGGCTCTTGTGAATGAATGTTTATGGAGACCAATTGGTAAGGTGCAATAGCTGAAAATTCTAACACTCTTTTGAAACGAAACTCCATTGGTTGAGCTTGCACTCTTCCAATAATAAAGTCTTCTTCGGTAATAGATACCAGTTTATCAGTTCTTTTTAACTCTAGACTTGCCCAACCTACTGCTTGATTGTGCCAATTGATCTGGAACCAATTTTTAAATGGCTTTACTTTAGCTGGTGACCAAGATTGATTTTCTTCTGAGGCTTTCTGAGCAATAAAAAATGCTGCTAAACCCAGAAGGCTTAGCAGCACTAATGAAAGTAGAACTTTTATGGCTTTAGGCATCAGCCACTTTAGTAATTTTGAAATTAATCAGGCCATAAATAAATGAAACAATCGGATTGATTAAATTGAAGAAACAATAAATCCAATAGGCACCAGTCGCTACTCCTAAAGTTCCCGCCATATATGCACCACAAGTATTCCAAGGGATTAATGGCGAAGTAATAGTACCCGCGTCTTCAAGGGTCCTTGATAAATTTTTAGCATCTAGTCCTCGACGTTTAAACTCAGCTCGATACATTCTGCCTGGTAACACGATTGCGATATATTGATCGGAAGCAATTAAATTCATGCCAATACAAGTTAATAAAACTGAGCCAATCAAAGATCCTGTAGATTTAGCCATGCCAATAATTGAGTGTACCAATTTTTGCAATAAGCCTGTTTTTTCCATCGCGGCGCCGAAGGTCATGGCGCAAATGATCAGCCAAATGGTATTAAGCATACTCGACATTCCGCCTCGGCTTAATAAACCATCGAAAGCTTCAACACCTGTACTAATTGAAAATCCAGAGAACAGCGAGGTCCATATGCCCGAGATATAAACTGCTGCTGTCGACAACTCAGGATTGTTTACAAACTTCTCTATAACATTTCCTTGTAGTAACACAGCAAACAAACAGCCTAATAAAGCACCAGCCAAAATAGTTGCTACAGCAGGAACCTTTTTAAAGGCCATAATGAAAACAGCCAAAAGCGGCACTAGTGACCATATACTGACATTAAAGTTATCATCGATAAGCTTTAATGTATCCTGCAAACCTAACGCCGTTTCTGAAGGATCCTGGCGTAAGCCGATAACCGTAAAAATAATCATTGCTATGATGAGCGAAGGTAATGTTGTCCATACCATATGACGTATATGAGTAAATAAATCGGTACCAGTAATCGCCGGAGCAAGGTTGGTGGTATCCGATAAAGGCGACATTTTATCGCCAAAGTAAGCTCCAGAAATAATAGCGCCAGCAGTAATAGCAGGATCCAAGCCAAGACTTTCTGCGATTACTATCAGACTGATACCAATGGTACCGGCTGTAGTCCAAGAGCTACCAATACTTAATGAGACAACCGCGCAAATAACCGTTGATGCTACATAAAAGTATTCCGGAGACAAAACTTGTAAGCCGTAATAAATCATCGTAGGAACGGTGCCAGCAAGAATCCATGCTCCAATTAGCGCACCAACCATCAGTAGAATTAGCATAGCTCCCATAGCTAAGCTGATCCCTTCTACAATTCCCTTTTCTAATTCTTTCCAAGATTGACCATTCAGCAAACCAATAATTATTGCGACTGATGCTGCAAGAATTAATGCAATTTGATTTGCTCCATAAGAAGAATCGGAACCATATAGTTGTACTGATACATATAACAAAACGATCAACAAAGTGATCGGAATAATTGCCTGCAAAATACTCGGCTGTCGGCTTTGTGAATCTACCATTTATAGTTCCTTATTTTCTGTAAGCAGTATTTTTATCAGTGGTAATATCTTTATAACGGTCACGTAAGCGAGAGGCTTTGGTTGTCTTGTCCGTCAGCTTGCCATCTACAACGACTTCGACAGGACTAGTTGTTACTTCTAAAGGATCGCCATCCCAAATTACCAATTCTGCATCATAACCAGGCAAGATTCTGCCATAGGTATCTGCCCCGCCGAATAAACGCGCAGGATTAACAGTGAATGCTTTTAATGCTTTATCATATGGTAAACCATAGCTAACCGCAGTGCCGGCTGAATGACGGACCGTATGAGCGTTATGAGTATTTTGGAAACTTTGTCCTAAGAAAATTAGATTCACGCCAGCTTTATCTAGCAACGCTGCATTATCAATACGTTGTCCTAATGCTTCAAAACTTCTTGGAATATTATCCATCGGGTCAAGCATCACAGAAATATTAGCGCGTGCCAAATCTTTAGCCACCATCCAGGCTTCAGCTCCACCTTTTACGATCAAGCGTATATTGTTCTTCTGAGAAAATCTCAAAAGCGCTTTAATGTCAGCTGCTCGTTGCACATTCATTACTAATGGTATTTGGCGATCGATTAAAGCTTGCAAAGCTTTTAAGTCATCAAGTGAGGTGAATAATTCACGATACTCACCAGACAAGATGGCTTCATAGTTATCAGCATATTCTCGCGCTTCATCCAGCAAGCTCTGCAATTGCTTTAAAGCGCTAGCTCGAGAACCTCCTGCAATATTAGAACCTCTTTCACCGTATGAACCAAAGATAGCAACATCTTTTTTAATCAGCGGGTGATAGTCACCATTTAGACTCATAATAGCGGCCTGCCCAAATAAAAGGTGATCACCAAATGGTGGAGCTACTAATGTTCGAGTTACGCCATTTGCTCGGTTGTGTGGAATCAAGGTTGAATGAGGGTTAAAAGCTTCCTCGATACTAAAGCTTGCACCCGATAATTCATCCTGAGTAACTGAATCGCCAGTTTGGTTCAGCGCGTCAATTTCTACCAAGCCTAAGCTGTTAGCTACTGCAAATATACCTGGAGTCACCTGTTGGCCATTGGCATCTATAATCTTATCTGCTGTAACAGATAAGTTAGAGCCTACCGCTTTGATTTTTCCATTTTCTATTAAGATGTCTGCCTGATCCAAAGTCCCTTGCGATGATAACGTATGAACCTTCGCATTTTTAATTAACAATGTATCTGCAGTAACGGTAGAAGTTATCAATATAGCCGCTGAAGCGACTAAAGCTTGTAAATACCTCATAGTCTATTCTCCTGTGGCTTTAACGCACCTAAGTCAAAGTCGCTGCTTGGCTGACTCGCTTTATCATTTCGGTCATACTTTAATGCGCCATCAACAAAGACTTTTTCAGCTTTTGTATAAACACTGAAAGGATTGCCATCCCAAATGACTATATCTGCCATTTTACCTGCTTCTAACGAGCCCGTTTCTTCGCTTACACCTAAAGATTGTGCTGCATTTATGGTGATCCATTTAATGGCATCCTTTGGCTGAATATTTAATCCCATTTGATTACCAGAAGTCATTGCTTTAGCAGCTTCTTTGTTCAAATGTTGAATTCCAACTGCTGAATCCGAATGAACAATGGCACAAGCGCCCGCTTTGTCCACTAAAGCTACATTCTCTGGAATAGTGTCATAAGCTTCTTGCTTAAAACCCCACCAATCCGACCACATAGCTGAACACACATCGTTTTCTGCTAATAAATCAGCAATTTTGTAGGATTCAATAGCATGGTGGAAAGTGGAAACTTTATAGTCAAACTCTTTAGCAATCTCCATCATCACGGCCATTTCATCGGCACGATAACAATGGTTATGCACTAAAATTTCACCATTAAGAACACCCATCAAAGTATCCATCTGCAAATCGCGCTTTGGTTTTTTTCCTGGCTTACCAGCTTCAACAGAATCATTGTAAGCATCCCATTGTTTCTTATAATCTTTCGCCTTAATCCAAGATGCTCGATAACCTGCAACATTACCCATACGCGTAGATGGCGAACGACCTTTAGAGCCGTAGACTCGCTTAGGATTTTCACCGCAAGCCATTTTCATTCCATGCGGAGCGTTAGGGAATTTCATATCCATCACGGTTCGACCAAGAACATTTTTCAAGGTAACACCACGACCGCCGACTAAATTTGCCGAGCCGGGTAATATTTGCATCGAGGTAACGCCGCCTGCTAAGGCTAAACTAAACTGTGGATCTTGTGGCCAGACTGAATGTTCGGCCCAAACTTCTGCTGTGACTGGCGCCGTCATTTCATTGCCATCAGCGCTAGTCAGCACTCCTGGTGCAGGGTATACACCTAAATGTGAATGTACATCAATAATACCTGGCGTAACCCACTTCCCTTCAGCATCAATAACTAATACATCATCACCTGTTGGCTCATCACCATCTTCTGTAACAGAGATGATTTTGCCGTCTTTAAAATAAACCGAGCCATTATCTATCTGTTCGCCCGTTGCGGTTAACAAAGTGGCATTTTTAATAAATACTGGTTGAAATTCTTGTACTTTGTATTGACTAGCAAATGGCTTAGCATCTGCCTTTTCATCTTGTGAATCATCGGCACAAGAAACAACAACAGCGCTTAAAAGCGCTGCTATGCCTAATTTTATTAATTTCATATTCATAGAAATCTCACTAATTAGAATAATTGAATACCAAAGAATCTATCCAAAATTGTAGTGATAGCAATTGCACCTAGAATAACTGGGCATATATAGCTCACTGCAAAATTAATGTACTTAGTTACTAATGGGATAGCACTTTCGCGCCCAATCGCCATCTCTTCGTTTAAATTGTTAGTTTTCCAAACATAAGCTACGAAGATCGAGATTAATGCGCCACCAATTGGTAAAAAGGTATCGCTAGCAATAAGACCGATAAAGTCCATAAAGTTAGTCGCACTTTCGTTATTACCTAAAGTCACAAAGTTTGTCAGCGCATCCACATTGCCGTTGGAAAGCATCGATGGAATACCTAATAAGAAGATAAACCCAGCCATACCCCAAACAGCCATTGGACGTTTGATTTTCTTTTCGTCAACTAGGTAAGCCACTGGAACTTCAAGTAAAGATACCGTTGAAGTTAAAGCCGCAAAAGATAATAGCAAGAAGAATAAAGAACCAATTACAATGCCCAATGTTGGTCCTAAGCTTTCAAAAACACCTGGCAGAGTTGCAAATATCAGTCCTGGACCACCTGCTACGCCTTCCATACTACCTTGGCTTAAATAAGCCACGAATGGGAAAATCATCAAACCAGCTAAGAACGCTATAGAGACATCCGTTAAAGTAATAAGCGCTGCTGAGCGAACAATGTTCTGTTTTCTGGAAACATAAGAACCGTAAGTGATAAGCGCACCCATTCCTAAAGATAAGGAGAAGAAAGCTTGGCCCAGTGCGGAATAAATCACTTCTCCGTTTATTTCAGAAAAATCCGGAACTAAGTAAAACTTAATTCCTTCCATGGCTCCATCTAAAGTCATTGCGTAAAAGATTAAGCCCAAAATTAAGACAAACAATGTTGGCATTAATATTTTTGCGGCTTTTTCAATCCCGCCTGAAATACCCTTAGAAACAATAAAGGCAGTCACAGCCATAAAGACAATGCCGTATAGACCTATTTTGGTCCAATCGGTAATAAAGGTTCCAAACTGTTCTCCGATACCAAAGTTACCTTGAACCATTTCTAAGAAATAACCAAAAGCCCAGCCAGCAACAACGTTATAAAAAGATAGAATAAGAACACCAGCGATAATGCCTAATAAGCCAATGATGGACCAATTACCATGACCGAGCTTTTTGAAAGCACCGACTGGGTTTAATTGAGTTTTACGACCAATGGCAATTTCTGAAACCATTACCGGAAAACACAACATAAAACAGAATGCTAAATAGAGGACCACGAATGCGGCACCGCCGCCTTGCCCTACTTCAAATGGGAATTTCCAAATATTGCCTAAGCCAACAGCTGAGCCAGCTGCCGCCAAGATAAATCCAATTCGTGAATTAAATTGACCACGATTCGTTGCCATAACTACTTCTCTTTATTTGTTATAAGATATTACCCCAGCCGCTAATAACACCATATTTATGCCTATGGCTCAAGGATTTAGCGCGTTTTGCTTAAAAAATTGAGCTAACAAAAGCTTATGCACTCGAAGACGCTTAACTTTTAGCCAATTTAGGTTACTATCAAATACAAATGCTTCTTACAACAATCACATGAAAAAATTTCTTTACTGTCAGATATTTATCTCTTTGTATATTTTAGCTGGCTGCCAATCCTTTGCTGATAAGTCATTAGTATTAGCTGAACCAATCTCAAATAACGCTGTAGCTACCGCAACCGTTTTGAATGCTGGCACAGAGGAAGCGTTACTCTATTCCTTTAATGGCTTGAAATCAGGCAAAAGCTGGAAAGATGTTAGTTCTAGTACTTTTGCAGTGAACCCTAAATCCGGCGTAGAAAAAATACTGCCTGATGTCCCCGGAGCAAAAGGACGGCTGGCATCTATTGCAGCCACTGTTAATAATCAAATCTATATTTTTGGTGGCTATACCGTAGAACAAGACCATTCGGAAGTCTCAACTCCAGAGGTTTATCGATTTGATCCTAGCAATGAGACTTATGAGCTAGTCACCAATATGCCAACTCCTGTTGATGACTCGGTAGCACTGGTTTATCAAGATCGCTATATCTATTTAATTAGTGGTTGGCACAACGATGGCAATGTATCTTTGGTGCAAGTATTGGATACCCAAAATATGAGTTGGCACCAAGCAACGCCTTATCCTGGCGCACCAGTATTTGGTCATGCAGCAGGAATTGTTGGCAATCAACTGGTCGTTAGTGATGGAGTCAAAGTTTTAAACGTTGTTAATGGCAAACGCCACTATGGCATCAGTGATGATAATTACTTAGGTATCATTAATAGCGAAAACTTCAAAGACATTCATTGGCAAAAACTTGCGATGCATCCCGGTTCAGCTCGCTATCGAATGGCAGCAACAGGTTCGCAGCGTTTAAATAAAGTGATCTTTGTTGGCGGAAGCAGCAATCCCTATAACTTTAATGGTATTGGTTATAACGGCGTTGCTAGTGAGCCCAGCAGTTTAATTTTTGCATTCGATTTTGCAAGTCGCCAATGGCAAAGACTGGGTGAGCAAAAAACTCCTAGCATGGATCATCGCGGGCTATTAGAAGTCGAAGGTAACTTCTATATTTTGGGTGGCATACTAAACAATCAGCAAACCACCTCAAAAGTATTTGAATTGAAATTAGATTAATTCACTTTCAATGCTAGCTTTTAAGCCTAAGCTGCGAGGTAACAGTCGCTTAAAATAAAATTCTGCTAGTTTTTGTTTTTTATTTACAAAACTCGATTCTTGGTTTTGCGCGGCATCAAGCATTTTTAGCCATAAATAGGCATAAATAATTAATGCGGAATAGTGTAAATAATCGCAAGCTATAAGCTGCTGAATTTCTGCATCAGACTTTTCTACAATAGCTTTAGATAAAGACGCAAATTCTTCCAACTTTAAGGTTAAAGTTGATTTCATTGAACTATCTGCATAATTATCAATATCTGTTCTGATGGTGTTTAGCAACAAATCAATATAAGCACCTTGATTAGCTACCAGTTTTCGACCTATTAAATCGAGCGCTTGAATACCATTAGTACCTTCGTAAATTTGCGCAATACGAGCATCACGAACGTGTTGTTCCATGCCCCATTCTTTTACGTATCCATGACCTCCAAAGCACTGTTGTCCAGTGGTACAAACTTCGTAACCCATATCAGTAAAAAAAGCTTTAGCTATTGGGGTTAATAAAGCAGCCATAGCATTAGCCTCCGCAACTTTTTCTTGAACTTGCGAATGATGTGCAATATCTAAATAAGAACCCAACCAGATGCCTAGTGCTCGTCCTGCTTGATTAAAAGCTTGCATACTATTGAGCATTCGCTGAACATCGCCGTGCTTAATGATTGGTGCAGTACCGTGGTGATCCTTCGCACGCCCTTGTAATCGATCATTTGCATAGGCGTCTGCTTGTTGATAAGCCATTTCACCTAAACCAATGCCCTGAATGCCAATGGATAAACGCTCAAGGTTCATCATGGTAAACATACAGCGTAAGCCCTGATGCTCGCCACCGATTAAATAGCCTTCAGCATCGTCAAAATTCATGACACAGGTTGAAGAAGCTTTGATTCCCATCTTATGCTCTATAGAACCACAAACCACTCCATTTTGCTCTCCCAGAGAACCGTCGGAATTTAGTTTATATTTTGGAACTAAAAACAAACTGATACCTTTTGGACCTGCTGGTGCATTCGGTAAACGGGCAAGCACTAAATGAACGATATTCTCTGACATATCTTGCTCGCCACCCGTGATAAAGATTTTAGAACCTGAAATTTTATAAGAGTCGTCAGCTTGAGGCTCGGCTTTTGTTTTTAAAAGCCCCAAATCGGATCCCGCATGCGCTTCCGTTAAACACATAGATCCTGACCACTCCCCAGAAATCATTTTTGGTAAATAAACGTTTTTTAATTCTTGCGAAGCATGTGCTTGCAATAAATGGTAAGCCCCTGCAGTTAAGCTACCGTATAAACAAAAAGAAGTATTAGTGGAATAAAATGATTCTTCAACAAGTACATGCAATGCCTTAGGTAGGCCTTGGCCACCGAATTCCGGGCTTGCTGTTAATGACTGCCAACCGCCTTCAACAAAAGCTTGATATGCTTCTTTAAATCCTTTGGGTGTAGTTACTTGCCCATTATCAAACTGGCAAGCTTCTTCATCACCCGATTGATTGATCGGGTGTAATACACCGGTTGCGAACTTTCCTGCTTCTTCTAAAATGGCACCATATAGTTCATTGTCAAAATCAGAAAAATCCTCTATACCTGTAAATCTTTGCTGAAGATCAAAAACATCTTTTAAAAGAAACATCATTTCTTGATGAGGAATTTGGTAGTCCATATCGTTTGTTCTATCTACTAATTTTCTAGCAGTATAAAAAAAGCCTGGTCAGACCACAAGTCTTAGCCAGGCTTTCGCTAAACTATAAAGTTAACTAATCGGACTTATTCGCTCTGAAATTTGTCCAATATTCAGCGACCGTCTGCTTCATATCCTTATGAAGCAACAAGATTCCTATCAAGTTCGGTATGGTCATGAGAGCTACCGTGACATAAGCTAGGTTCCAAATTATCGTGGCATCAATAACCGAAGCTAAGAAGAATAAACCTACATACACAACCCGATAAGGCATGACAGCACTTGGGCCAAACAAATAGGTTGCTGCTCTGTCACCATAGTAAGACCAAGCAATTGCAGTGGTAAAGGCAAACAGCAATAAGCCGAGAGAAACAATGTATTTACCGTTCTCACCCATAACACCTTTAGTGAAAGCTTTAGCCGTTAATTTCACAGAGTGAATTAATGATTTGCCATTAACAACAATACTGGTATCTACAAGTCTGCCATCTTTTACGATGATTTCTCCTGTCATTGCCTGGCCATTTTTATCGGTATACATCACTTCTTCTGCAATTGAGCGAGCATTCAATAGTGTATAACCATTGGAAATAGGCTTACCATCTTGCACCGCAATTGAGCCAGTGAAATCAGAAATGTTACCGCTATCTTCCGACTTAGCATCTAAATGCTTAAATAATTTAGACACATCATCTTCATTTTTATCGCTATAGTCGCCAACAATAAATTGCATGTCAGCTCTGTCGAATTGATTTTGATGTTTTTCAGTCCAAACGCCCGAAGATAAAATAACAAGACCTGTCAAAGTACAAATTAAAATAGTATCAATGAATGGTTCAAGTAGTGACACCATACCTTCTGATGCTGGCTCATCACCCTTTGCAGCTGCGTGGGCAATAGGAGCAGAACCTTGCCCAGCTTCATTCGAAAATAATCCACGATTAATACCGCGATCCATGGCATAAGCAAAACTTGCACCTAAGAAGCCGCCAATCGCTGCTGAACCACTAAATATACTACTAAAAATAGCTTGGAAAGAAGGAAGGATATTTTGGTAATTGTACGCAATTACTAAAATTGCACCAATTACATAAACAACCGCCATAAATGGAACTACACGTTCAGCAACTTTAGCAATACGCTTGATACCGCCAATAATTACCATGGCTAATAACACAGCTAACACGGCACCAGTAATCCAATTAGGTATCTGGAAAGTATCATTCATCGACTCGGCGATGTTATTAATTTGAGGCATGTTGCCCGATCCAATCGAACTAACAATAGTGGCCAAAGCAAATAATACTGCCAACCATTTCATGTTTAGTTTCTTTTCCATGAAATACATTGGGCCACCGGCCATTGTGCCATCAGCGGTTTTTTCACGATATTTATGCGATAAAGTAACTTCTACAAATTTAGTGGTCATACCCAAGAAAGCTGTTATCCACATCCAGAATAAAGCTGCCGGGCCCCCTAAAAAGATGGCAAGTGCTACACCGCCAATATTACCTGTACCAACTGTACCTGAAAGCGCTGTCGATAAAGCAGCAAAATGAGACGTATCGCCAGGAGCATCTTTTTTAGTATATTTACCTCGGACAATTCTTGTGGCCTGACCGAAGTAACGGATTTGCGGAAATCCAAGATACAATGTGAAGAATAAACCCACACCTAGTAATAAAATAATGAAATATATATGAGAGCCTAAATAGCCATCTAAGAATAATATGGCATCATTTATAGCGTTTAAAATGTCCAAACCCTATCCCCAATCTTTTTTAGTTAGAAAATTCAACTAACCTTACCATTAAGCTTAGATCTTGACTAGAACTAATCTAAATCTAACTCTTGATCCTGATATTCTAAAGGTAATTGAACAAAGTTGGTCGATTCTGAAACTTGAAACCTGACCCCCAAACCTAATAAACGAACTGCTTTTTCTCGTCGATAAAAACCCTCCTCCATCAACTCGTAAAACAAGTCATCATTAATGCCGAAGCTAGTCCTTTCAACCGTTGTCGCAGTAAAATCACTAAACTTAAGCTTGGCATAAAGTTTATTGATTGGCGAATCAACTTTAGATTTAGCTATTCTACGTTTCAAAGTCTCCAACAACTTTGGCATTTCTTCTAAGCAATCTTCGAGTTTGTAGAGATCTTGTTCATAAGTGTTTTCAACACTTAGAGATTTACGTGGATAAGAAACAATAACATCCCTATTGTCTATTCCATGAGCGAGTTTATGTAGTCTGTCGCCATAACTAGCGAACTTTCGAGTTAGCGTTAGCAAGTCAAATTCTCGAATGTCTGCACAAGTATAAATTCCAAGATTATTGAGTTTTTGTGTGGTCTTCTTACCAACTCCTGGAATTTTGTTCACCTCTAATTTTTTAACGAAATCATCAACTTCATCTGGTGTGATTACAAATTGGCCATTAGGTTTATTCCAATCCGAAGCAATCTTGGCAAGAAATTTATTAGGCGCAATTCCGGCAGAGGCCGTTAACTTTAGCTCTTCATAGATTTCATGACGAATGGCTTGAGCAATATAGGTTGCGCTACCCTTATAATGTTCGCAATTGGTCACATCTAAAAAAGCTTCATCCAAAGACAATGGCTCGATCAGATCAGTATATTTTGCAAATACACTGCGTATAATTTTTGAATCATGCCTGTATTTATCGAAATTACCACCCACAATTATCAAACTTGGACATAAGCGCTTGGCATGAGCTGATGGCATTGCAGAATGGATACCGTAAGAGCGCGCTTCATAGTTACAAGTAGCAATGACTCCCCGCCTTGATGGATGCCCACCAACCGCCACTGGGTGCCCTCTTAAACTAGGATCATCTCGCACTTCAATTGCCGCATAATAACAATCCATATCAACGTGGATTATTTTTCGCTGTTTCTGTTCGTGCGATTCACTATTCATTCAAGAATTATAGCCATAAAAAAAGCCACTCGATAGAGTGGCTTCCTATAAAACAAATAATTATTCAGCGGCGTCAATTTTAGCCTGATCACCAGCTTTTATTATTGATATTTCATCCAACTTCAAGTGACGACGGAAAGCATCATTAACTTCCTTTACAGTTAATTTACTCACTTTTTCCTCGTAAGCTTTGTCCCATTGCATAGTACGGTTCAAATCAATATTACCAGTTAAAGTAGCCACTAAACGGTTATCTTTAGCTCTATCGATACGATTACCTTGCAATACACCTTTACGAGCATCATCTAATTCTTGTTGAGTGAATCCATCTTTAATGACTCGCTCAAATTCTTCCTTAAAGCCTTGCTCAACTTTTGCTAAATTTTCTGGTGCGCATATTGCGTAAGCACCAAAAGTTGCATTGTTGTCATATGAACTAGCATTAAACCAAGAGCCTGCGCCGTAACTTAAACCATCTTTTTGACGCAGACGAGTCGCTAAACGACTTGAAATAAAACCACCGCCAAACATTTGGTTAGCCATCATTAATGCAGGATAATCTTCATGGTCATCACGAATAGGTAAACTAATCATGGCACCAAAAGCTGCGCCCGCTTTATCTGGCGTATTAACAAACTTATTGATCGCTTCAACGTCTTTAATTTCACGCTCAATTCTTTGATACGGAACTACAGACTCCCAATTACCTATAGTGCTATCTAGTTTTGATTTAACATTGTCAGTCGCAAAATCACCTATTAAGGCAATATCTGCATCCTGCGCACCCATAAAGTTCTTATGGAACTCTTTCAACTCTGAAGTTTTCACGGCCTTAATGGCTGCAATTTCGTCGTCAATGTCCATACTGTAGTACGGATGTGATTCATCATAAGGGCTTAAATGACGACTTAGTTGGCGAAACACTTGTGTTGTAGGCTGCTGTTTTTGCTGCTCTAAACCGACAACCATTTCTTGCTTTAAGATCTCGAGTTCTTTCTCATCAAACCGTGGATTTTTAAGCACTTCTTCAACCAAATCTAATACTGCAGGTAGGTTTTCTTTGGTGGTTTGAATCCGAACACCAGAGCTTGTTGAGCCACCGTAAGCAGAAACATTAGCTTTTAACTTGTCAAATTCAGCTTGTAATTCTTCACGAGTATATTTTTCAGTACCGCGATCAAGCATGCTTCCAGCTAAACGAGGAATGACATTCAAATTACGTAAATCCTCTAGATTACCTAGGTCAAAATTAACACGAACTACAACTGATTCACCTCGAGTTTTCTTGGGTAAATATACAACTTTAGCTCCATTAGAAAGCTCACCTTGAGTAACGCGTGAGTCGATATTGTCATGAGAAGGATCGAAGTCTTCACCTTGTGCAACCTCTTCACGTCCTTCGTAGCCTTCTAGCATTTTCTTAATATCAGCTTTAGCAAAACGCTCAATCGAGTCAGCACGATCAGGTTCTTTTTCTGGAATGTATAATCCAAGTGTACGATTATCATTAACAAACAATTCGTCAGCTACCCGTTGAACATCTTCAACGGTTACATTCTCTAAACGATCACGATTTAAGAACAACATTCTCCAGTCGCCCATTCCGATCCATTCAGTTAAACCAATAGTCACACTTTGCGAATTATTAAAACGCAGTTCAATTTGCTTTAATAACTTAGTTTTAGCACGCTCAACTTCTTCTTTGGTAATAGGTTTAGCTGCTGTACCTTCTAAAGTATTTAAAAAGGCTTCTTCAGTAGGCTCAAGATTTTTATCTTTAGCCACTTGTGCCATAAACACCATTGCGCCTGGCTCCGCCAACTGAAAAGCAAAGCCAAAAGTACTAGCGGCCAATTTATTTTTAACTACTTCCTTGTGCAAACGACCAGTTTCACTATCGCCCATAATTTGAGTCAAAATTTGCACTGCCGCATAGTCTTCATCTGCGCCAGCAGGCGTTTTATACATCGCACCCACCATTTGCACGTCACCAGTACGGCGGACTACAACCTTACGCTCACCATCTTGAATTGGCTCTTCTGTATAAAGTTCAGGAATAATTCGAGTTGGTTTCTTAATATCGCCAAAATAGTTATCGATTTTCTTAATCAAATCAGCTTCATCGACTTTACCAGCCACTATTAATGTCGCATTGTCTGGCTGATAATACTTTCGGTAAAATGCCTGAAGGTTTGAAATATCAACGTTTTCTAAGTCTGCACGAGCACCAATAGTGGTTTTTCCATAATTGTGCCAATCAAAACCTGTGGCTAGTAAACGTTGGAATAAAACTCTAAAAGGACTGTTCTCACCATTTTCAAGCTCATTTCGAACAACCGTCATTTCGCTATCTAAATCTTTTTTCGCGATAAATGAGTTGATCATACGGTCAGCTTCTAAATCTAATGCCCAGTTAAGATTTTCTTCTGTGGCTGAGAAAGTTTCGAAATAGTTAGTGCGATCAAACCAAGTAGTACCATTTGGCTCAGCACCATGATCAGTAAGTTCTTTTGGGATATCAGGATGATTAGGCGTGCCTTTAAAAACCAAATGCTCAAGTAAGTGAGCCATACCGGTTTCGCCATAATTTTCATGCTTGGAACCTACATGGTAAACAATATTCACGGTAATAGTTTCTTGAGTTTTATCTGGAAATATAAGGACTTGTAGACCGTTATCGAGGCGATACTCGGTAATTCCTTCAACAGACGTAACTTTGTCAACGCCCTTTGGAAGCTTTGCAAAGCTGGTGGTGGTCGCTACTGCCAAAGTTATGGCTAGAGCCGTTTTCTTAAAATTAAACTTCATAGATATCCCTTAGTTTTTTTATTTATACAAACAGCTAAGAAGTATCTACGAAAACTTTGTATCTTTCTAGTCTGAAAATGTTAAGAAATATATCAAATTGAGGTAAGTTATTGATATAAAAAAGCCACTCTTTTGAGTGGCTTTAATTCTTAAAGGCAAAAAGTATTACCAACCAGTAATCTCTTTAAGACCTTTGCCGATATCCGCTAAGGAGCGCACTGTTTTTACACCAGCATCTTCTAATGCAGCGAACTTTTCGGCAGCAGTACCTTTACCACCAGCGATAATAGCGCCAGCATGACCCATACGCTTACCTGGAGGTGCAGTAACACCAGCAATGTATGAAACAACAGGTTTAGTTACGTTAGCTTTGATAAACGCAGCAGCTTCTTCTTCAGCTGAGCCACCAATTTCACCAATCATTACGATGGCTTCAGTTGCTGGATCTTCTTGGAACATTGCTAAAATATCAATGAAGTTAGAACCTGGAATTGGGTCGCCACCAATACCAACACAAGTCGATTGACCGAAACCTGCGTCTGTAGTTTGCTTCACTGCTTCGTAAGTCAAAGTACCAGAGCGAGAAACGATACCTACTTTACCTGGCAAGTGGATGTGACCTGGCATAATACCAATCTTACATTCGCCTGGAGTGATTACGCCTGGACAGTTAGGGCCTATTAAACGAACGCCTAAGTTGTCACAAACGATTTTCGCTTCAAGCATATCCATAGTTGGAATGCCTTCAGTAATACAAACCACTAACTTAACACCAGCGTTTGCAGCTTCTAAGATAGAGTCTTTACAGAAAGGAGCAGGAACATAAATTACCGAAGCTTCAGCACCAGTTGCTTCAACCGCTTCAGCAACAGTATTAAATACTGGTAAGCCTAAGTGCTCTTGACCACCTTTACCAGGCGTTACACCGCCAACCATGTTGGTACCATACTCAATGGCTTGTTCAGTATGGAAAGTACCTTGAGAACCAGTAATACCTTGGCAAATAACTTTAGTGTTTTTATCGATTAAAATACTCATTTATTTACCCTCCGCAGCAGCAACAACTTTTTCTGCAGCATCTCTTAAACTAGTAGCAGCAATAATGTTTAAACCAGAATCTGCTAATACTTTAGAACCTAATTCAGCGTTATTACCTTCAAGACGAACAACAACTGGATCTTCAATACCTACTTCTTTAACCGCACCAATAATACCTTCAGCGATTAAGTCACAACGTACGATACCGCCAAAAATATTTACTAATACAGCTTTAACATTTTCATCAGAAAGAATGATTTTGAAAGCTTCTGTTACACGCTCTTTAGTTGCGCCGCCGCCTACGTCTAAGAAGTTTGCTGGCTCGCCACCGTGTAATTTGATGATATCCATAGTGCCCATAGCAAGACCGGCACCATTAACCATACAGCCAATAGTTCCGTCTAGTGCAACGTAGTTTAATTCAAACTTAGCAGCATGAGACTCACGCTCGTCTTCTTGCGAAGGATCGTGCATTTCTTGTAATTTAGGGTGACGGTATAAAGCGTTAGAATCGATACCGATTTTTGCGTCTAAGCAATGTAAATCACCATCTTCTTTAATCACTAAAGGATTAATTTCTAAAAGCGCTAAATCTTTTTCAGTAAACATTTTCGCTAACTGCATAAAGATATGTGTAAATTGCTTAACTTGCTTACCTTTTAAACCTAAACGGAAAGCTAGGTCACGACCTTGGAAAGGTTGTGCACCTACTAATGGATCGATAGTAGCTTTTAAGATTTTTTCTGGAGTCTCGTGAGCAACAGTTTCAATCTCAACGCCGCCCTCAGTTGAAGCCATGAAAACTACGCGACGACTAGAACGGTCAACAACTGCACCTAAGTACAATTCTTCAGCGATGTCTGTGCAAGTCTCAACTAAGATTTTGCTTACTGGCTGACCATTTGCGTCAGTTTGATAAGTTACTAGGTTCTTACCTAACCATTTTTGTGCAAATGCTTTGATTTCTTCTTTATCACCAGTAACTTTTACGCCACCAGCTTTACCACGGCCACCCGCGTGAACCTGGGCTTTAACAACCCACATATCACCGCCAATGCGACCCGCTGCTTCAAATGCTGCTTGAGGATTATCAACAGCATAACCTTCTGATACAGGCAAACCGTATTCACGGAATAATTGTTTACCTTGATACTCGTGTAGGTTCATAACTAGATTCCTATTTGAATAAATCTAAATTTAAATGAATAAAAAAACTAAAATTCTAAAACACAAAATGCCGAACATGAGTTCGGCACCTTATAATCAATCACTTACTATAGATCCAATAATAAACGAGCTGGATCTTCAATAAATTCTTTAATGGTTTTCAAGAAACCAACTGACTCACGGCCATCAATAATTCTGTGGTCATAAGAAAGTGCTACATTCATCATTGGACGGATCACGATTTCACCATTCACAACTACTGGACGATCTTCCATACGGTTCATGCCAAGAATAGCTGATTGTGGTGGATTAATAATTGGCGTAGCCATTAACGAGCCAAATACGCCGCCATTAGAAACAGTAAAAGTACCGCCGGTCATATCATCGAGACTCAATTTATTATCACGCGCTTTTGCACCAAACTCACGGATTTTAGCTTCGATTTCCGCTAAAGACAAAGTATCTGCATCACGTAATACTGGAACCACTAATCCACGTGGAGAAGATACAGCAACACCTACGTCGTAATAGCCATGATAAACAATATCATCGCCATCAATTGAAGCATTTACGTCAGGGAAACGCTTTAGCGCTTCAACGGTAGCTTTTACGAAGAAAGACATAAAGCCTAAACGGGTACCATGTACTTTTTCGAATTGATCTTTATAACGAGCACGTAACTCAACAACTTCTTTCATGTTGATATCGTTGAAAGTCGTTAAAATAGCAGCATTGTGTTGTGCTTCTAACAAACGCTCAGCAATACGCTTACGTAAACGAGTCATTGGAACACGCTTTTCTTCACGCAACCCTGCAGAAACTGGAGCCGATGCTGTCGCTGCTGGTGCTGCCGCAGGCTTAGCGCCACCCTTAATAAATGCTTCAACGTCTTCTTTCGACAAACGCTTACCGCTAGCAGGAATTTGCTTAGGATCTAAATTGTGTTCTGCAACTAAGCGACGAACTGCTGGCGATAACACATCTAAATCAGCCGCAGGAGCTGGAGCCGCTGCAACTGCTGGTGCAGCTTCAGCTTTTGGCTCTTCTTTAGCCGCCGGAGCTGCAACTGGCGCAGCTCCTGCTTCAAAGTTAGCAATTAATTCTTCTTGTAGAACCGTATCGCCTTCTTGCTTTATGATTTCAGAAATCACACCGTCTTCTGGTGCTACTACTTCTAAAACTACTTTATCCGTTTCAATGTCCACCAAGTTTTGATCGCGCGATACCGCTTCACCTGGTTGTACGTGCCAAGTAGCAATTGTTGCGTCTGCTACCGATTCAGGTAATACAGGAACTTTGATTTCAATAGCCATGTCCTAACCTATTCTCTCTATGTAAAAAGCTTATTAAGTTTAAATTTTATAAGCCAAGCGCGTCTTTCACGAGCTGAGCTTGTTGTTCGTTGTGTAATCCCGCATAACCAACTGCCGGAGCTGCAGAAGCAGTACGACCAGCAAAAGTCACACGATTTTTAGTATCAATTTTCATAACTGCATCATCTAAGTTATGACGAGTACAATACCAAGCGCCTTGGTTTTGTGGCTCTTCTTGACACCAAATAAATTCTTTAGCGTTTTTGTATTGAGCTAAGATATTCTCAACTTCCTCATGTGGGAATGGATACAATTGCTCTATACGAATAATCGCTACATTTTCAAGTTTTTCTTCGCGACGTTTTTCTAATAAGTCGTAATAAACTTTACCGGAACACATTACGACACGAGTAACTTTCTTCGTATCTAATGCATCAATTTCTGGTATCGCATTATGGAATTTACCATCCGTTAGATCGCTAATATCTGAAACTGCCAGTTTATGACGCAATAGACTCTTAGGTGTCATCACGATTAATGGCTTTCTTAATGGGCGAATCATTTGACGACGGATCATATGGAACGCTTGTGCCGGTGTAGAAGGCACTAATACTTGAATATTGTGCTCAGCAGCCAACTGCAAGAAACGCTCTAGTCTAGCTGAACTATGCTCTGGGCCTTGGCCTTCATAGCCGTGTGGTAAGAACATTGAAAGACCCGATAAACGCGCCCATTTTTGCTCACCAGAACTAATAAACTGATCAATAACCACTTGGGCGCCATTCACAAAATCACCAAATTGCGCTTCCCAAATAACCATTGAACGAGGTTCATTGGTGGAATAACCATACTCAAAGGCTAAAACAGCTTCTTCTGAAAGAACTGAATCAATAACTTCAAAATTTGGCTGATCATCTTTGATGTTTTGTAGTGGCACATATACTTCTGCATCGTTTTGGTCATGCAAAACCGCATGGCGATGGAAGAAAGTTCCACGTCCAGAATCTTGACCGCATAAACGTACTTCATAGCCGTCGTTTAAAAGACCTGCATAGGCCATAGTCTCGGCAAAACCCCAATCCATAGCGACTTCACCAGTAGCCATTTTCTTACGATCGCCCATTAGTTTTTTAACACGCGATTGCAAAGGATGATCTTCCGGGTAATGGCAAATACGCTCAGCTAACTTTTCAAAGTCAGCTTTAGACATATTAGTGTCTGCAGGAGCTTGCCATTCTTGGCCAATATAAGGACTCCAATCCACATTAAATTCATGCTCTTGGATTGGTAATAAATTCTTAACGGTACTTTCGCCATTATCTAAAGAGTTACGATAATTATCTAAGACCGCTTTAGTTTTGACAGCATCAAACACACCGCGAGCAATTAAGCTATCTTCGTATAGTTTACGAGGCGTAGGATGCTTTTTAATTTTTTGGTACATCAACGGCTGAGTCGCATTCGGCTCATCCGCTTCGTTGTGACCGTGACGACGGTAACAAACCAAATCAATAACGACGTCTTTCTTAAATTTGTTTCTAAATTCTAAAGCTAAGCGAGTGACGAATAATACGGCTTCAGGGTCATCTCCGTTAACATGGAAGATTGGCGCTTCCACCATTTTTGCAACGTCAGTACAGTAAGCAGAAGAGCGTACATCAGATGGTTTGGAAGTGGTAAAACCAACTTGATTATTAATAACAATATGAACGGAACCACCAACTTCAAAGCCTCGAGATTGAGACATATTAAATGTCTCCATCACTACACCTTGACCAGTAAAGGCTGAATCGCCATGAATTAATACTGGTAATACTTGCTCATGATTTAGGTCATTACGACGCTCTTGACGCGCACGAACAGAGCCAATTACAACTGGGCTAACAATTTCTAAGTGAGAAGGATTGAATGCTAATGCTAGATGCACTGCACCGCCTTCAGTTTCAATATCTGACGAATAACCCATATGGTATTTAACATCACCAGAAGTACCAACCACATCGCCATTACCAGCAAACTCATCAAATAAAATACTTGGGTTTTTTCCCATAACATTAACAAGAAGGTTTAAGCGACCACGGTGCGCCATACCGATAACAATCTCTTTAGCACCAGCTACCCCAGCTTGATTAATCATATCGCGCATCATAGGAACTAGACTGTCGCCACCTTCTAGCGAGAACCGCTTAGCGCCTGGGAATTTAGCACCTAAGTATTTTTCTAGACCTTCTGCGGCAGACAATCCCTCAAGAATTTTTTCTTGAGTTTCTATCCGGAAAACATGGGAAGCATTAACAGCTTCTAATTTTTCTTGGATCCAACGACGTTCTTCTAGAGAGTTCATATGCAAGAACTCAGCGCCAATAGAATTAGAATAAGTTGTTTGTAGGCGATTTAAAATTTCAGATAAAGGCTGCTCATCAGGACCTGCTAAGTTACCCACTGAAAATTTAGTATTTAAATCTGAATCTGAAAGCTCGAAGCTTTCTAAAGATAAATCCGTTGGATACGGATGTTGCCACATGCCTAACGGATCGATTTTGGCATGATGGTGACCACGAGCACGATAGGACTCAATTAGGTGCAAAACATTTACTTGCTTAGGGTCCGCTGCTAATGAGCCAGAGCCTTGAGTGAATGCAATTTTTTGACGGTTTAAACCGATTTGACGGAAATGTTCACGAATGGCTCCGTGCCCTACTTCTGCTTTCTCGTTAACTTTTGAATACTCGTCAAATTTAGCTCGCCAATCAGCATCCACTGATTGAGGATCCGCTAAATACTGTTCATACAGTTCTTCTAAATAGGCCGCGCTTCCACCTGAAAGGTAGGCGCTTTCGAACATCGCCTCTAACCCATTTTTCATTGTAAGGTAATACCTTTATTAAGTTTTTAAAAACTAAATCAAAAAGCCGTCAAATCGACGGCTATAATTTACTTGCCTAAACGCCTCGCTTTAAAAGCATCGAGCGAATATGACCAATCGCTTGTGTAGGATTTAAGCCTTTCGGGCAAACATCTACACAATTCATAATGCCACGGCAACGAAAAACGCTGTAAGCATCGTCTAAATCTGCTAAACGCTCGTCGGTCTGAGTATCACGGCTATCGATTAAGAAACGATACGCCTGCAATAAGCCTGAAGGACCTACGAATTTATCAGGGTTCCACCAGAAAGACGGGCAAGAAGTTGAACAACAAGCACACAAGATACACTCGTATAAACCATCTAACTTAGCGCGTTCTTCAGGAGATTGAAGACGCTCTTTCGCTGGTGGCTCATCATTCGCAATCAAATATGGCTTAATTTTTTCGTATTGCTTGTAGAACTGAGCCATATCCACTACTAAATCACGAATAACTGGTAAGCCTGGTAATGGGCGAACTACTACTGGTGATTTCAAGCTCGAAATTGGCGTAATACAAGCTAAGCCATTTTTACCATTGATACTAAAGCCATCAGAGCCACAAACGCCTTCACGACACGAGCGACGAAACGCTAAAGTTGCATCTTGATCTTTAAGTTCCAGTAAAGCATCCAGCAACATCATGTCTGAGCCTTCTGGGATATCCAGATCAAACTCTTGCATGTACGGCTTTTTATCAGTTTCAGGGTTATAACGGTAAATACTAAATTTCATTGTCATTATCCCCTATTAATAGGTACGTGCTTTCGGTGGGAAAGCATCAACTTTTTCTGGCGTCATATTCACTTCACGTTTACCCATAGCTTCTGTTTCTGGGTAGTAAACTGAGTGAACCAACCAATTTTCATCGTCACGATCCGGGAAGTCTTCACGTGAGTGAGCTCCTCGAGATTCAGTGCGATATTCCGCAGCCATAGCGGTTGCATAAGCTACTTCCATTAGATTCTCAAGCTCTAAACACTCGATACGCTCAGTGTTAAAGGCTTTAGACTTGTCTTTAAGGTAAGCATTTTTAAGACGTTCACGCAGTGCTTTAACTTCTGCCAAACCTTTCTTCATCAATTCGCCAGTACGGAAAACGCCGAAGTGGTTCTGCATCGTTTCTTGTAACTCTTTGCGCAATGCAACTGGATCTTCAGCATTCTCATCGTCTGCAGCAGATCCATCCCAACGATTGTAACGAGCCATCGCTTTATCAGCATCTGAATCAGACAATTCCGAGAAAGTTAAACCTTCGCGTAATGACTCTTCTAAGTGCATACCCGCTGCGCGACCAAACACAACTAAGTCTAATAGTGAGTTACCGCCTAGACGATTCGCGCCGTGTACAGATACACAAGCAACTTCGCCTACTGCGTAGAAGCCTTTAACCACATTTTCAGTACCGTCTGGGTTACGATCAATCACTTGACCATATTTATTCGTAGGAATACCGCCCATCATATAGTGACAAGTTGGTACTACTGGAATTGGCTCTTTTACTGGGTCAACGTGACCAAAAGTGCGCGCTAATTCCAAGATGCCTGGTAAGCGCTTGTTAAGAACTTCTTCACCTAAGTGATCAAGCTTTAACATTACGTGATCACCATTTGGACCACAGCCATTACCCGCTAAAATCTCTTTAGTCATAGAGCGAGCAACAACGTCACGCGATGCCAAATCTTTAGCATTCGGTGCATAACGCTCCATAAAGCGCTCGCCATCTTTATTGATTAGGTAACCGCCTTCACCACGACAACCTTCAGTAACAAGAACACCAGCACCAGCAATACCCGTTGGGTGGAACTGCCACATTTCGATGTCTTGAACTGGAAGGCCTGCTCGAAGCGCCATGCCAACACCGTCACCAGTGTTGATTAATGCGTTAGTGGTTGAAGCATAGATACGACCCGAACCACCGGTAGCAAATACGGTCGCACGCGACTTAAACATAGCGATTTCGCCAGTTTCAATCGACATGGCCGTAACACCGCAAACGTCGCCATCTTCGTTACGAACCAAGTCCATCGCATACCACTCGTTAAAGAACTGAGTGTTAGCTGCTAAATTCGCTTGGTATAGAGTATGCAATAAAGCATGACCCGTACGGTCAGCCGCTGCTGCTGTACGCGCCGCTTGCTCACCGCCAAATTCTTTTGACTGACCACCGAATGGTCTTTGATAGATCTTGCCGTTATCTAAACGTGAGAATGGTAAGCCCATATGCTCAAGTTCATAAACCGCTGCTGGACCTGATTCGCACATATATTCGATAGCGTCCTGATCACCAATGTAATCTGAACCCTTTACGGTGTCGTACATATGCCAGCGCCAATCGTCATCATGACTGTTACCCAAAGCAACCGTGATACCGCCCTGCGCTGATACCGTATGAGAGCGAGTTGGGAAAACTTTTGAAATCAAAGCGACTTTCTGACCGCTTTTTGCCAATTGCAACGAAGCACGCATACCTGCGCCACCGCCACCAACGATTACGGCATCAAATGTATAAGTAGGAATCGACATTGATTAAATGCTCCACAAAATTTGAATGCCCCAAATCATTAAGGCAAGACACATAACAATTACTAACACTTGGAACACCATACGAATGGCAAGTTTTGGCATATAGTCAGTAGATACAATCCACAACCCAATCCAAGCGTGCATCACTACCGAACCTAAGGCCAATAGTGAGAAAACTTTCATAAAGGTGCTTGCGAACAATCCCTGCCATGCAGCGAATGTTACATCACCTGTTGAAATTACGAAGTACGCTAAATAAAGCGTATAAGCCAACATGATCAAAGCTGATACACGCTGGATAATCCAATCGTGCAAGCCTGAACGGCCTAAACTGGTTACTGTTGCTACCATACCCAAACTCCTAGTGCGATTGCGACAATGGCTGATAGGATCAAGACAATCCAAGCTCCACGTTTACCGCCTTCAAGTGATTCGCCAATACCAGCATCCATGAACAAGTGGCGAACACCTGCAATTACGTGGAATGCCAATGAGGTCAATATTGCCCAAAATACAAACTGACATAAGAAGTTATTATTCAAACTGTCTTGTATTTCGGCATAACCGGCTGGGTTGAAAGATTGTTGCAAAGCCCATAGAAGAATTGGGATTGCGATGAACAGTACAACACCTGTAATTCGATGCAAAATCGAAGAGATTGCCGTAACAGGGAATCTTACTGTCATAAGATTTAGGTTTTTAGGTCTATTATGCTTCACGACTCGTATCTTTATTCATTATGCCTAGGCCTTGGCGTGTGTTAATCATTCTAACAGGCTTTTTGTACACTTGTCAGTTTACCTTGTTAAAATGTAAACTACCTGGTGTACATTGCATTTTTGACCTATACGAAAATGCAGTCTGAAAGATGTCCCCAGTGATACAAACTGATAGGTGGCGAATTATATAAGTGCTTGATGATGATTACAATTATTTAGCAATTAAAAGCCTTTCTATTTTTGTGGTCATTGATAACTTTGGTTAAAAGTTCATCAAAGTTGTATAAAAAGCAGTCAAAACACAAGTAATCAAACAGTTGTCATAAAAATCACTTAGAAAATTCGCAAAAATTTTGTAGAATAGCGGCCTATCTAGGAATTCAACTTCTGTACTCTATAAAGTCTAAGGAGACTTCATGTCAGATAAAACTGCGAAATTAAGCTTACCTAACGGTGAAACATTAGATTTGAATGTTTTAAGCCCTACTCTTGGTAAGGACGTGATTGACGTTCGCGCTTTAGGTAAAGCTGGATATTTCACTTATGACCCGGGTTATGTTTCTACCGGCGCTTGTGAATCTAAAATTACTTTTATCGACGGTGGCAAAGGCCAGTTACTATATAGAGGCTATCCTATTGAGCAGTTAGCAGACGAAGCTACTTTCGAAGAAGTCGCTTATTTATTGCTTAATGGTGAATTACCGAATCAAGAAGAATACGATGCGTTTGTGGCTAAAATTAATAACCACACCATGGTTCATACACAAATGATTAACTTCTTTAATGGTTTCCGTCGTGATGCACATCCGATGGCTATCATGATTGGTGTTGTTGGTGCCCTTTCAGCTTTCTATCACGATTCATTGGATATCAATAATCCTGAACACCGTGAAATTAGCGCTATGCGCTTAATTGCCAAAGTTCCTACGATTGCAGCTATGTGCTATCGCTACTCTACTGGTCACCCTTTTGTTTACCCAAACAATGAAAAAAGCATGGCTTGGAACTTCTTGAACTCGATGTTCAGCCAACCTACTAACGATTGGGAACCTGATCCAATCTTAGTAGATGCCATGGATAAGATTTTCACTTTACACGCAGATCACGAACAAAACGCCTCCACTTCAACAGTTCGCTTAGCGGGCTCTTCAGGTGCTAACCCATTTGCTGCGATAGCTTCTGGTATTGCTTGTTTATGGGGTCCTGCGCACGGCGGTGCCAACGAAGCATGTCTGAACATGCTGCGTGAAATTGGTGATGTTGAAAATATTCCAGAATATATTCGCCGCGCTAAAGATAAGTCTGATCCTTTCCGTTTAATGGGCTTTGGTCATCGTGTTTATAAAAATTTCGACCCACGCGCTAAAGTAATGCGTGATTCAGCTCACCAAGTATTAGAATTACTAGGTAAACATGACGATCCTACTTTCAAAGTTGCATTAGAACTTGAGAAAATCGCGTTAGAAGATCCTTATTTCGTGGAAAAGAAACTTTACCCGAACGTAGACTTCTATTCAGGCGTTATTCTTGATGCAATTGGTATCCCAACTAATATGTTCACAGTAATTTTCGCTTTGGCAAGAACTGTAGGCTGGGTATCTCAGTGGAATGAAATGATTGGCGAACCAAACCGTAAGATTGGTCGTCCACGTCAGTTATACACTGGTGATGTGCAGAGAGATTACGTAGAAATTTCAAAGCGTTAATAACATTTGATGTAAATCAATATTATTAAAATTTCTGCTGACATTTATTTTTTTAAATGTCTATAATCGAAAAGGAGTGTTAGCAATAACACTCCTTTTTTAATGGCCAAATTTTATGGAACCACAACATGCAAAAGAACGTTAAACCCTGCTATTACAGTGATTATTTGCAATTAGGTAAATTACTTGATGCACAACATCCGGAAAGCAAAAAATACGGCAACGAAGCCCATGACGAGATGCTTTTTATTTTAGTGCATCAAGCTTATGAGTTATGGTTTAAACAAATACTGCATGAAGTAAATGCTATCCTCCCCGTGCTTTCTCAAAAGCAAGTTCCGGAAAAAGCATTAAGCACTATTAATTTGCGCTTAGAGCGGATCCATAAGATTCAGGAAGTGATGGTCGATCAGATTGATATCTTAGAAACCATGACGCCTTTAGATTTCTTAGACTTCCGAGATTACCTAATTCCTGCTTCAGGTTTTCAGTCCATCCAGTTTAAAGAAATTGAAATTACGCTTGGTTTAAAATCCGAATTTAGAATTAACTTCGACAAAGAATCTTTTTATAGCCGTCTAAACGAAAAAGATCGTAATCATTTAATGGCACTTGAAGAAGCGCCAAGCTTATACGATGCAGTTGAAGACTGGTTAGCACGCATGCCATTTCTAGAGTTTGGAGAATTTAACTTCTGGGAGCAGTTTAGTAATGCAGTCGACACCATGTTAAAGACTGATGAAAAAACTTTAAAAGAAGCAAATTATTTAACGGATGGTGAAAAGCAATTCCAGCTTAATGATTTAGCCAACACGCGAAATAACTTTGACGCTCTTTTTGATAAAGAAAAATATAACGAGTTAAAGCAACAAGGCGTGTTCCGCATGAGCCAAGAAGCTACCTTAAGCGCTTTATTTATTAACTTATACCGCGAACAACCCATGCTAAGCGCCCCATTCCGTTTGCTCCAAGCATTAGTCGAATTAGACGTCAACTTTACCCTGTGGCGCTCACGTCATGTGGATATGGTAATGCGTATGATAGGTAATAAAATTGGTACTGGCGGTTCTTCTGGCCATGACTATTTACGTCAAACTACTAACAATAATAAATTCTTTAAAGACCTAATGAATATTACCACTTTCTTGATTCCAAGATCGGCACTACCAGAATTACCACAAGAAGTGATTGATGCTATGAGTTTTGGAAAGTAGCGATGAGAATTCTTTTTGCAGCTATTGCATTGCTAATGTTTAATTTACCAGCTAAAGCATCTTGGATTGAGAATTGTCTCTTTCAAGCAGAAAACTTAACAACTGAGAGAATTAAGAAAAGTCAAAATCATCTTAAAATAAAGATTATTAGTACTCTAGAATTAGAACCAAATTATATTGATTGCAAAAAATTTAATGGTACTGAGCTAAAAATCAAACTAAATAACCATGAATTTGAATTGGCAAAAAGCAAAGGGAAAATCTTCGTTGAATATTTAAACGGAGACTGCTTAAACTATTCTAAAGTATGTAAAAGTTATACTTTAAGGGATTTAATCTTTTGGAAAAAAACTCTAAATAATATTGCTATTTCCCAAACAAACCCCTCAAATCCTTAAACCCCTTAAATTCTAGCGCATTTCCTGATGGGTCATAAAAAAACATGGTGGCTTGTTCGCCAGGTTTTCCTTTAAAGCGAATATAAGGTTCGATAGCAAACGCAACACTCTGCTCCTTTAATTTATCTGCAAGCGCTTGCCATTCTGACATATCCAAAATCACACCAAAATGTGGTACTGGCACATCATGACCATCAACGACATTTGTCGCCTTGTCTGAATAAACTTGCATAGATTCATCTAAATGAATGACTAGCTGATGACCATAGCAATTGTAATCAACCCAATGCTCACTCGAACGCCCTTCTGCAAAACCTAAAACTTCGCCATAAAATTTACGTGCATGCTTAAGATCATGGACAGGAATGGCTAAATGGAAAGGGCTTAGCTTTTTATCAGACTTTTGACTCATTTAAAATTCCGTTTTAGAAATCAATATATCCAATAATTCAGATAAACCGTCAGCATCATCTTGATCAAAGCGGTTATTAATTGGACTATCGATATCAAATACGCCTTTTAATTGCTCATCTACAACCATCGGCATTACTATTTCGCTGTTAGTATCACCATCACAAGCGATATGACCATCAAAGGCATGCACATCTTCTACCAACTGAGTTTCTTGAGTTGATGCAGCCGTTCCACAAACACCACGGCCAAAAGGAATATGCACACAGGCGACTTTACCCTGATAAGGCCCTAATAGAAGCGCTTGCTCGTTTTTGGGATTAACTAAATAAAAACCAACCCAATTCAAGTCAGGCAGCATCTGATAAACAAAAGCAGACATTTGCGATAAATTTGTTACCCAATTGGAATCTTCAGCCAATAAAGCTTCCAACTGCTTCGTTAATTGACGATAGTATTCAGGCTTATCGTTTCGATATTCTTCAATTTGAGATTGGTCTAATACAAACATGTTTTTCTGCTACTGAGACTATTTGGCTAATGTATCCAAGCAAGACACTAAAAACAATGATTTATTACGCCTTTATTGGATTATTTTCCCACTAGATATTGTGGAGAATTATTAGCAATAGCACTAGCCAAGTCTAGCCTCTCAAGGTAACATACGGCGTTGTTTTGCTTGAATGAATAGCCTGAGGTTTTGGCTTGTCCAATAAAATTAAAATCACTCCTAAAACGCGCGAGCGTAAACCTACCGACTCACCGTGTGTGGGCGTTTGTAGCACCGTTTTAGGCGATGAAATTTGTCGAGGTTGTGGCCGGTCTTTTGATGAAGTGCTGAATTGGCATACCTATGATGATAACAAGAAAAAAGAAATCAACTTCAGATTAAAATTCAAGCAAAATCATAAGCTTAACAAAGATAGCTAAGAATCTAGTTAAAACTTTATATATATTTAAAATTCACTCACTAAGACTTAAATTAAGGTAAAACAATGTCATTAGTCTCAATTGTCGACGCCCTAGCGGGCAAACCTGGCGAAGGTGAAAAAGTCACCGTCCAAGGCTGGGTACGTACTCGTCGTGATTCGAAAGCTGGTCTTTCATTCGTCAACATCCACGATGGTAGCTGCTTTAATCCAATCCAAGCAGTGGTCGATAATAATGTGAATAATTACGAATCTGAAGTTATTAAGTTAACGACAGGCTGCTCTGTTCGCGTAACAGGCACGTTAGTTCCTTCACAAGGTAAAGGTCAAACCTTTGAAATTCAGGCGACTGAAGTTGAAGTTTTAGGCTGGGTTGATGATCCAGATACTTACCCAATGCCAATGAAACCGCACACCGTTGAGCATTTACGCAAACACGCTCATTTACGCCCTCGCACCAACTTAATCGGCGCTGTTACTCGTGTTCGTAACTGTTTGGCACAAGCTGTGCATCGTTTTATGCATGAAAATGGTTATAACTGGATCCACACGCCAATCATCACGGCATCAGACGCCGAAGGTGCTGGTGAGATGTTCCGTGTGAGCACTTTAGATCAAGCTAATTTGCCGATGACTGACAAGGGTGAGATTGATTACTCTAAAGATTTTTTCGGACAAGAGTCCTTCCTAACGGTTTCTGGTCAGTTAAACGTAGAAGCTTATTGCTTAGCCATGTCTAAGGTTTACACCTTTGGCCCTACCTTCCGCGCAGAAAACTCCAATACTAGCCGACACTTGGCTGAATTCTGGATGGTTGAACCTGAAATTGCTTTCGCTGACTTGTCACAAAACGCTGACTTAGCAGAAGCAATGATGCGATACATCTTTAAAGCCGTTTTAGACGAATGTGGCGATGACATGGCTTTCTTCCAGCAACGTGTAGACAAAGATTGTATTAATCGTTTAGAAAACGTTATTGATAATAACTTCGAACGAATGAGTTACACCGATGTTATCAGTGTTCTAGAAAAGTCTAACAAGAAATTTGAATACGATGTTAAATGGGGAATCGACCTACAATCTGAGCATGAACGTTATATCGCCGAAGAATATGTTGGCCGCCCCACTGTTGTAACTGACTATCCGAAAGACATTAAAGCTTTCTATATGCGCATGAATGACGATGGCAAAACTGTTGCAGCAATGGACGTTTTAGCGCCTGGTATTGGCGAAATTATCGGTGGCGCGCAACGTGAAGAGCGCTTAGATGTACTGGATGCACGAATTGAAGAAATGGGCTTACCAGCTGAGCATTACTGGTGGTATCGTGATTTACGCCGCTACGGCACAGTTCCTCATGCAGGATTTGGCTTAGGCTTTGATCGCTGCGTATCATACGTCACAGGCGTACAGAATATTCGCGACGTGATTCCATTCCCACGCGTACCGAATAACGTTAAGTTCTA
The DNA here is from genome assembly GCA_947503435.1 of uncultured Kangiella sp. Taxonomy (GTDB): domain Bacteria; phylum Pseudomonadota; class Gammaproteobacteria; order Enterobacterales; family Kangiellaceae; genus Kangiella. Next base: position 128,072 of record CANNDL010000002.1, read on the forward strand.
AGCTTTTCATTTATACATTAGGAAAGAGTCGCATTAGCGGCTCTTTTTTTATATGCTTAAAAAAAAACAAAGATAAATATTTATGAGCAAAAGCAATCACACCAGCGAAATCACAGATTTCTTCAAAGAACTAGATGAGAAGATTAAGCCAGACTCAAAATCACGCCAGGCAGAAAAAAAGAAATACGCTGAGATTAATGAAAAGCGTGATAACCCTGATTACGAGCAAAAGAAATCTAAACTTTGGGAAGAGTTTTAGATCTTAAAATGATTAATTGGCTTAGAAAAATTTATTTTGTAGCTTTTATCATGATTTTTCCGGCCTTGGTATTTTTTTGGAGCAATCAATTTGTAGTTTGGGTTGCTTTGCTGCTTGAGTTGATTCTAGATTTAACCCCTCGTTATAGTTGGACACTACAAATAATTTATACTGTTTTTGGAGCTTTAGCGCTTTACAGCTTATTAACTCTAACGTTAAAGCTATATCTAAAAAAAACAAATTTAAAAAGTGTCCATTGGGGTCATCATGTAAATATCCTGCTTGGTTTATTGGTATTAATAATACTTTTCATAATTAGCATTAACAGAAATCCAAATAATATTGATTACATTGAATTGTCGATTCTCAGTATTCCTTTTTTATTATGCGCATTACTGTATTACCTAATTTATAAAGATCAATTTACTGCTCCAAAAACTCCTTAGGCACTTTTACCGCAATAAGTTTTGCTTCATTACAAATCTCGCCATTTGATTCTAATGTACATTCCAGCGTGACTTTACTCGGTTTTGCCGCGACCACTTTAGCCCGCAGTGTCACTGGCGAATCAATCGGCACTGGTCGATTAAATCTAACTTCCAAAGTGCCTGTGGCAAACCATAAGAAATCACCATTTTCAGTATCGCCGATTGGGCGACCATCCATTTCATAAGCTTTTGCAAAAGCAGTACAAACACAATGGCAATCAATGATAGTAGAGATGATTCCGCCGTTTAACACATGCTGCGGACCAGCATTGTGATGCGCTTGTGGCATAAACTCACAAACCGACTCTTCGCCTTCTTTATCATTTACCCAATAACTTTTAATACCCAAGCCGTTGTCATTTAATGTGCCGCAGCCAAAACAGTGGTTATTAGGCATTTGGTCTTGAAAGGATTGATGAGCATTATTTTTTATATTCATATGGGTAATTCCATTTCATTTAATGGCATAATATTACTTTAACAAACACCTTTTATAAAGTTTTGAATGAAGCTGGTTAGAGACTATAACGAACGAGCCGACGCCACTAATTTTTCTGAAAAATTGAAAAGCCATGGTATTGCGGCGAAAGTCGCCATGAACAAAGGTAATAATAGCCATATTTTTGGTGGTGGGCCTAAATCATGGGGCGTTTGGGTTCTATTGGATGAACAATATCCTGATGCCTACCAGCTTCGAAAAGGAAATCGACACAAAGTAAAAAGGCCTCTTTCTCCTGAAGAGATTGAAGCAATAGAAGCCTATAGAATAAATACAGAAATACCTAAATTCAAAAGAGACTTATACTTTGCATTATTTTTTCTGGCAATCTTATCGATTGCGCTTATATATTTCTTTTAAAAACACTTATATTAATGTTGTTGGATTGAGAATTAGTAAATAGCAAAATTTTTGAATTTTGTTTAGTCTTGCAAGCTCTTATATGGAATTAGGAGTTATCTATGGAATCCCCCGCTTTTAACGAAGACAAATTCAATGAACTTTTTGGCAAGGTCTTAGGTGATGTTGCTGGCGCCATGGGCTTGTTGATGGCCTATATCGGCGATCAATCTGGTGTTTATCAAGCATTAGAAAAAAACGGGCCTTGTAATGCTGATGATTTAGCTAAAGAAACAGGCTTGAACGAGCGTTACTTATTAGAATGGCTCTCTTCGAATACTGCATTGGGCTATGTTAGTTATGACGCAGCGAATCAATCATTCAGTCTAACTCCTGAACAAGCTGCGATATTTGCTCACGAAGGCGCTCCTACTTGTATGCAAGGCTTTTTCCAAGCCATTGTTGGACAATACGAAACCAATGAAACGGCGGTAGAGGTTTTTAAAACAGGCCGTGGTCGTGCTTGGGGAGAACACAGTAACTGTTGTTTCTGTGGTACCGACAGATTCTTCCGTCCCGGTTATGTTATGAATTTAGTAGAGAACTGGATTCCTACACTGAGTGGCGTAGAAGACAAACTCAAAGCTGGCGCTACTGTCGCGGATATTGGTTGTGGCTATGGATCTTCTACTATTCTGATGGCAGAAACTTATCCTAATTCGCAATTTGTTGGCTATGACTTCCATGAGCCATCCATTCAAGCAGCGCAGGCTAAAGCCGATACAGCAGGTTTAAAAAATATCAGTTTTCAAGTTAGCGCTGCAAAAGATATCCCGGCCGATAGCTATGATTTGGCTTGTATATTTGATGCCTTACACGATATGGGCGATCCAATTGGTGCTGCAGCGCGAATCAAAGAATCTCTAAAACCTGGAGGCACTTTTATGTTAGTAGAACCCATGGCTCAAGATAAACTAGAAGATAACTTGAATCCCTTGTCTGGGATCTTTTACGGCTTTTCGACCGTAGTTTGCGTACCAACCTCAAGAGCACAAGAAGTTGGCTTAGGTTTAGGCGCGCAAGCCGGCGAAAAACGCTTAACCCATGTATTAAATCAAGCAGGTTTTGGTCAAGTTAGAAGGGCCACTGAAACGCCTACTAATATGGTGTTAGAAGCCATGGTATAGTGATGAGGTCGCAGTCAAAGCCACCATCGGAGCTAGCTATATGAAACACCAAAAGCGTTACTCCAGACTCTTTTGCATTAGTATTGCATTGAGCACATTTCTTGTTGCGTGTGGCGGCGGTGGTAGTAGCACTCCTCCTCCGCCACAACCAAGCGGCAAATTAACTTTTACAGGTTGTGCTATTCAAAATGATGCCTCTAACTGCGAAGCCTCCGTTAATTGGACAGCCCTGAATTCAAATACAGTTTCTTTGAGCATTAGTGGTGTAGTTGAGTCAAATCAGGCGCAAGGCACCCTAACGTTTGATCTTTCAATTGATTCTGTTGAGATTCAATTAATCAATAACGGAGTCATTTTAGACGAAATTACTGTGCGCGGATTATGCCAATCGGCTACAGCTTGGGATGGCGCCTTATGTAAACAATTTGCAACACGAGAAGATCTCAAGGCGGCAACACCATTTACTGAAAATGGACAGCCGGTTGAGCTCGAAGTGGTGGCATTTAAGCCATTAGGAACTGGGCCATTCCCAAGTGTCATGCTTAATCATGGTTCCACAGGCGATGGCTCTGATCCTAATCTTTTCGATCGAACCTTTATCATAGAGTCAGCAGCCAAGGTGTTTACTGATCGTGGATGGATGGTGCTTTTCCCTCAACGCAGAGGCCGAGGAATGTCAGACGGTTTATATGACGAAGGATTTAATGACGGTCGAACCGCTTATTCATGCGAAAGAGATAGAACTCTTGCAGGATTTGAGCGTGCCAATGACGATATAGATGCCATACTAGCTTGGATGTTTACCCAAAGTGACATTGATACTTCGCAACTAATTATTGCCGGCGTGTCGCGCGGCGGCATTTTATCTATGGTTCATGCCGCTAGAAATCCAAATGCTTATGTCGGAGCAATTAATTTTGTCGGAGGATGGTTAGGCGAAGGCTGTGGTGACTATCTTGATGTAAATCGTAATTTATTTATTGAGTCAGCATCTTTCCCTACTGACTCAATTTGGCTTTATGGTAATAATGATTCTTTTTACAGTATTGCTCACAGCCAAGGCAACTTCGACGCTTATATTAATGCAGGTGGCCAAGGCTCTTTTAATGTTTACACTAGAGCTACCGGACTCAATGGACATTTTATTACAGGCGATATTACCTTATGGCAGCAAGATGTAGATCACTATTTAAATCAACTACCTTAATTAAGTTGCTTTGCGACTTTCGCTACAATATCCTTGGTAATAAAACTTGTAGATTTAACACAATCTAATTTGTCTTTGCTCTCAACATAGTGGCTACTAAAACAAAATGAATACACTAAAAATATCATTAGTCTTTGCTCTCTCATTATTCATAATTAATTGCTCTTCAGTAGAAGTTAAACAAAAAGATGAAAATTTATTTGTCTTAAAGTCTTGGGGAGGAAAGAATAAAACCAATGAACAGCTTAAAACACTCCTTGCAGACAAAGCTAAAGAATTATGTTCACCAGGTACTTTTAAATATGAAGGAAGTGGTGTGTTCGATACAAAAATACCCGGGCTTTCTCAAGCCATTGGTGGTTTCGCGACTTATGATCCCGACAATATAACCAAAACCTACTCACGGCACGTCAGATGCACTCAAAAGTAACAAGTACAGGAATTAGTATTGCACTTATTATCGTAGGGCTAATTCATATCATGCCTGCTATAGGAGTAATTGGCCCCGCCAAATTAACTTCGTTGTATGGGCTTGACTTTAATGAACCTAATTTAGCGATTCTTATGCGCCATCGCGCTGTATTGTTTGGTTTATTAGGAAGCTTTATTCTGATAGCAGCTTTTAAACCTAAGTTTCAATTGATAGCTATTATTGGTGCCTATATCAGTGTTTTTAGTTTTTTAGTACTAGCTTGGACTAGCCCTTTTTATAATTTAGCCATCAACAAGATAGTTATCGCAGATATCGTAGCTTTAATTTGCTTAGTGATAGCCACAGTCTTATTTTTAATACAGAATAATAAATAACTTCTTCCAGCTATAACAAAGCATGAATTACTTAGCCCATATATTTTTATCAAAGAATAATATTGATTATCAATTAGGTAATTTATTGGCTGATCCTTTAAAAGGCCGAGCGTGGGAAAACTGCCCTCCTTTATTTATTGAAGGAATGCAAATGCACAAAGCGATTGATAAGTTCACTGATAGACATCCACTGTTCAAACAAAGCAAAGCTCGTTTAGGTAATCGTGGCTATTTAAGAGGTGTCGTGATTGACGTGGTTTACGACTATATGCTTTGCAGAAACTGGAATGGCTATAGTCAATTAACACTAAAGGAGTTTATTGATGACTTTCACCAAGAAGCCAGCATGCGAATTGAAAGCTACCCTAACAAAGCAAAAAACTTTGCCTCTAAAGTGATTCAACATAATGCTTTACGTTCTTATAATTCAATAGAAGGTTTAGAGCTGACTTTTCAGCGTATTAACAGACGATTATCCGATAGAATTAAAGCAAAAGAATCTATGGAAGGCTATATTCCAATCGTTCTTGTTCAACTAACTGAAATAGAGAAAGACTTTAATCAATTCTTTCCAGAACTAGTAGAGTTTGTAAAAGCCAACTAGCTCTGTATGAATCAGTTCTAATTACTGATTTTATTAATTACAAGTCTCTCAATAAGTCTTGAATTTCTTTATAGCTAGGCTTACCCTCTTGCACATCTGATAAAGACAGTTCCAACAATTGCTTGGCATCTCGCTTCTTATCTAATTTAATTAATGATTTTGCCATAGCAATATTCGCATCAATGGGCTTTGCACTTAATTCTGCCCAGTATTGAGCTATGGCCAGCGCATCTTCAAATTTCTTATCTTTTATCAAGTTACGATATAAACGAGGCAGGGAGTTCGGACTATTCCAGCGAAACACTTTGGGCTTTATTTCAAAGCCATTCACGCGAGATAACTCTGAGAAATAATCACTTAAACCCACCATAGCTGATTCTTTATTGTTCGCTAATTCTTTGTAGTTCGGAGCCCATTGTTTTTGCGGATAAAAGAACTCAAAAGCTGATAGAATTGCTTTAATAAAAGCATTGTAGTGATTTTCATTAGGGATAATTTCTATTTTACTAATAACGCCGTTCTTTTGGTATGTATTTAGTACATTGGCCAATCGATCAGCATTACCCTGATACAGCTCGCGTTTGTTAATCATATCTTGATCTGCGACCGCTAAATAAAAGCCTGTATCTAAAGATGCATCTTTCGATAACTGCTGTTCAAAATGATGCGAAAAGTCTTTCCCCTCTTTCAGCCCCATACCAAGCATATCGTGGCTAGCAAAATAAATATGTTTGTCGAATATGTGCGGTCGTTTAGCATAACTGACCAATGGAAATAAGCTACTACCTGAAATTCCAATAACAGTTCGATTTTCATTTGCTCGGTAGTTTTTTGCTAAATATGGGAACAACTCTTTTTCCAGAAAATCCATATATTGCTGTTCAGAGCCGAACTGAGGAATAAGCTTAGTAGAACCCCACATACCATTTGTATAAATATCAGGGGTATCGCCATCTATGGTAACCACAATAGACTCAGGCATTCTTTCAAGCTTACCTAAATGATTAGTAATGCCAGTTAGTGTATGGAAAAACTGATGTCCATGAGCGCCATTAAAATAAATTACTGGGTACTCTACTCGCTCAGAAGTGTGATGAAAGCTATTGGGAAGAAAAACCCAAAGGTTTAGATCCCTTTTCAAAATAGTTGAAGATAAGCTGATTTCTTTAGCGTAGCCAATTGTCTCTTTTTCTTGGGCATTTACAGAACTTATTATAACGATATAGCACACAAGTGTTAGCCAGGTGGCATGAACAATTTTTAGCATTTCCTTATTTCCTTTGAATTAACTTCTTATAAAACTAATATAAGAATTTAAAGATTTCAGATTCAATGTCAAAGCTAGAAATGTAACTAATTATTGAAAGTTGCTTACAATCACTCATTACTTTTATTTATCCGAACATTCTCTAGCACAAAACAGGCTAAGCCAAGTTTACGTTCACGTAAATGCCACTATACTTTTCGACTAAAATTGCGTAGAATCGCGCCCGAAATTGAATCTATTTGAATTTAGGGGTCAGTTTAAATTCAGTTTGTAACTTACTGATTATTAATAGTTTTCCCCTCTTACTTAAAGGAGAGTCTAGCCTTGACGACTACGACCGTTGCTTCTTTTGAAATTAAGCATCATCAGTACTTAGATGCTGATGGACAGCCTACTCAAGAATTACCTGCATTTGCCAAGGATATGGATAAGATGCGTTCACTTTATCGCGACATGGCTTTGTTGCGAGCTTTCGATGCTAAAACTTATGCTTTACAAAGAACTGGCAAAATGGGTACCTACCCTGCTTCTTTAGGGCAAGAAGCCATTGGTATCGGTTATGGCGACTGCTTAACTGCTGAAGACGTAGTGGTGCCTTATTACCGTTCAACGGGTGGCTTGCTAAAGCATGGCGTAACCATGAAAGAAATCTTGCAATATTGGGGTGGCGATGAAGGCGGCTCCGATTATTCAGTAGCCAAAGAAGACTTCCCAATCTGTGTACCAATTGGTAACCAAATTGTCCATGCATCTGGTGTTGCTAAAGCCATTCAAATCCGCAAACAAAAACGTGCGGTTGTGACTGAAATTGGAGAAGGTGGTACTTCAGAAGGTGATTTCTATGAAGGCGTTAACGTAGCCGGGGTTTGGAACCTTGGTGTTGTCTTTATGATTAACAACAACCAATGGGCCATCTCGGTTCCTTCCGAAATTCAAACTGCTTGTGAGACCTATGCACAAAAAGCAATTGCTGCTGGTGTAGAGGGTATCCAAGTTGACGGTAATGACATTATCGCAGTACGCCAAGTGGCAGAATATGCTTTTGAGAAAGCGCGTAATGGTGGCGGCCCCACGGTTATTGAGTCAGTGACTTACCGTTTGTGCGATCACACTACGGCTGATGATGCTTCTCGTTATGATGATGCGAATGTTAAGGATCAGGCTTGGAAAAATGAGCCAATGGTTCGTTTGCGTAAATATTTAGAAGCGAATAATGCTTGGACAGAAGCCGACGAAGAAGCGATGAATGCAGAAAATGCTAAGAAAGTAGAAGCTGCTGTTGAAGAGTATATGGCGATCCCAAAACCAGGTCCTGAGTTAATGTTTGATCATTTATATGAAGAGCTTCCAGAGTCAACAAAACCACAACGCGAAGAAGCGATTCGCCGAGCTGGAGGTGCTAAATAATGGCTGCTATTACTTTAATTGAAGCAGTAACCGCTGCCCTAGCCCACGAATTAGAGCACGATAAAGAAGTTATCTTATTCGGTGAAGATGTAGGTAAAAACGGCGGTGTATTCCGTGCCACTGACGGCTTACAAGCTACGTATGGCGAAGACCGAGTTATCGATACTCCTCTTGCAGAATCGATGATTGCTGGTTTAGCGGTTGGTATGGCTGCACAAGGCATGAAGCCAGTTGCTGAAATGCAATTTATGGGCTTCATCTTCCCTGCAATGGAACATATCGTGACTCAAGTGGCTCGTATGCGTAACCGTACTCGTGGTCGTTTAACTATGCCAATGGTAATTCGCGCACCATATGGTGGCGGTATCCACGCTCCTGAGCACCACTCAGAATCTACGGAAGCTCTATTTGCTCATATTCCAGGTTTGAAAGTGGTTATCCCTTCAAATCCTAGCCGTGCTTATGGCTTAATGTTAGCTGCGATTCGCGATCCAGATCCGGTAATCTTCTTAGAGCCAAAGCGTGTTTACCGTATCGTTAAACACGAAGTTGAAGATAATGGCGAAGAGTATCCATTAGAAGCTTGTTTTGTGGACCGTGAAGGTAAAGACATCACCCTAATTTCTTGGGGCGCTATGATGCACGAGACTCTTCAGGCTGCTGAAAAATTAGCCGCAGATGGTATTGATGCAGAAGTGATTGATGTTGCTACGGTTAGTCCTATTGATATGGAAACTATTCTAGAGTCAGTTCGTAAGACTGGTCGTGTATGCGTGGTTCAAGAAGCTCCTAAATCTGGCTCTATCGGTTCAGAAATTGCTGCTGAGATTGCTGAGCATGCAGTAATGAGCTTGTTAGCGCCGATTGGCCGCGTTTCAGGTTATGATACAGTGATGCCATACTACAAATTAGAAAAGCAATATATGCCAACGGTTGATCGCATCTTAGATGAAGCGAAAAGAATCATGGAGTACAAATGATACAGTTTAATTTACCCGATTTAGGTGAAGGCTTACCGGACGCAGAAATCGTTCGCTGGTTAGTTAAAGAAGGTGATGTGGTAGCAGTTGATCAGCCAATGGTTGAAATGGAAACTGCTAAAGCTGTGGTTGAAGTCCCTTCTCCAAACGCTGGTCGTATTGCAAAACTGCATGGCGAAGCTGGCGATGTGATCGATGTAGGTGCCGTTTTAGTTAGTTTTGGCGAAGTCGGCGAAGCAGTTCCTGACTCACCTAGCAAAGAAACAACTGCCGAAACTGCAGCAGAACAAGAAGAAGCTCCTGCGGCAACTGAAACACTTGTCGAAAGTGGCGATTCAGAAATTTTCAAACTTCCTGATTTAGGTGAAGGTTTACCTGACGCCGAAGTAGTTCGATGGTTAGTTAATGAAGGCGATACTATTGCTATCGATCAGCCTATGGTTGAAATGGAAACCGCTAAAGCTGTGGTTGAAGTTCCTTCTCCGGTAGCAGGTGTGGTTGCTAAATTTTATGGCCAAGCCGGTGACGTGATTGAAGTTGGCGCGCCCTTAGTTGAATTTGGTGGAACAGCTACTAGTTCTGCTGCTAGCTCAACTCCTGCCAAAGAAGCCCCAGCCGAAAAAGCGGCAGACAGTGGAACCGTTGTTGGCGCGGTGGAAGTTGGTAACACCGTAGTTGCTGAAACATCTAGTGCAGTGGTTAAAGCTTTAGCTCGTAAATTAAAAGTTGATTTAAGCCAAGTTACAGGCACTGGCACGAATGGCCAAATCACTCAAGCAGACGTTAAAGCTGCCAAAGTTTCTGGTCAAGCAGCTCCAAAAGCAGCCGCAGAAGCACCGGTTGTTGGCACTGATACTTCAAACCCGTTAGCTTACAAAGCCTCTCCAGCAGTTCGTGCATTAGCGCGTAAACTTGGAGTTGATTTAGGTACATGCGCCACTTCTGGCCGCAAAGGTTCTATCACTCGTGATGATGTAGAAGCTGCTGGTAAAGGTATTAAAACGCCAGTTACGCAAACTCCTGTATTATCTCAAGCAGATTTGAATGCTCCTTTATCTAAAGGCTACCCTACTCTAGTCAGTGGTCAGCCAGAAACGGTTCGCGGTGTTCGTCGCGCTATGGCAATGGGCATGTCACATGCACACTCAACCATCGTTCCTACAACGTTAGTTGAAGACGTAGATATTTCGGCATGGCCAAAAGGTACCGACTCACTGGCGCGTTACGTTCGCGCATTAGTAGTCGCTGCCAAGCAAGTGCCTGCATTAAATGCATGGTTTGATGGTGAGAAATACGAGCGTACACAACATACCAATGTCAACGTAGGTATAGCTGTCGATTCAGAAGCAGGTTTATATGTGCCAGTAGTACATAAAGCTGATGAAATGGGTATGGCTGGTGTTCGAGCTCGTGTTCAGGATTTGCGTCAAAAGATCGAAAGCAAAACGCTGAAACAAGAAGATCAGCAAAACGGTACTATTACCCTATCGAATTTCGGTTCAATTGCCGGCCGTTATGGAACACCAGTGGTATCTCCACCACAAGTTGCGATTATGGGTACCGGACGTTTCCGTAAAGAATTAAAGCTAACCGAAAGCGGCATCGAAAATGCAAAAATGCTGCCACTTTCACTAACTTTCGACCACCGCGCTTGTACTGGCGGCGAAGCTGCAAGATTCTTAGCTGCGGTTATGGAAGACTTGGCAAAAGCTCATTAATTAAATAGTAAAAAGGCGCTTTTAGCGCCTTTTTTTATTCTCTGTAATTTTCCCCATAAAAAATCATTACAACTGCTCACTTATTAAACAAGTTCCATGTCATTTGTAACAATCTATTAATAACTACAGTACTTAATTACATTTCCTAATAATAACAAGGGTTTAATGGATTTTTTTAATGATTTAAAGTTCCCAATTCTTTGACATCTTATATTAGGTGCGGTAAATATAAGGGTAGTTCTAACTATTGTTCGGAGCTGTTGTTTTTTGACAACCAAAAACAATACTAGTTCTACATGAAGTGTACACAAACAACATGGGGTTATATAAAGATGAAAACTCATCCTTTAGGTTTAAACCTTAAACCTATTACTAAAGCAATTGGTTGTGCTTTAGCTTTATCATCACTCAATATTTATGCTGCAGAAGCACCGTCTGATGAAGATGGCGCAGAAGCAGAAAATAGAGTGGTAGTTACGGGTTCTCGTATCCGTGCCGACGAAGCAAATGACACAATCCCTATTGAAGTAATTGTCGCAGAAGATGCTATCGATCGTGGTATCACATCTGTTGGTCAATTGCTTCGTGAAAGTACTTTAGCTTCTGGCTCTGCTCAGGTTACTGCAGCAACCTCTACAGCTTTCGTACAAAATGGTGGTACAGGTGCTGAAACTCTGTCACTACGTGGTCTAGGTGCTAATCGTACTTTGGTTCTATTGAACGGAAGACGTGCAGGCCCAGCGGGTACTCGTGGCGGAACTTCATCATTTGACTTTAACACTATTCCATTAGCAGCAGTTGATCGTATCGAAATTTTAAAAGATGGTGCTTCATCTCTTTATGGTTCTGATGCGGTAGCTGGTGTTGTAAACATCATTCTTAAAGAAGGTGACGGCGGTACTATTGAAGGCTTCCATTCATCTCCTCAAGAATCTGGTGGCGGACAAAGTCGTTTAAGTGCTACATGGGGCAAATCATTTGACAATGGTAGCTTCCGTTTAGTTCTTGATCACAACGTTACTCGTGAATTAAAGCGTGGTGAGAGAGATTACTTCGCTTGTGGCGAGCGTTACTACTTTGATGCTAATACTGGTGCTCGTTCAGATTTGATCGATCCTCGTACTGGCAACCCACATTGTACCGATTTACTATGGGGCCATGTTTGGTTATACGATTATGGCGCTGGTAACTTATCGGATGCTCGCGGTAACCGAAGAAACCTAGCTCAATATGACTACGACGGTGATTTAGGCTTGTATACTGATGCGCCTAATCCTCAAGGTCCTGCTGACTTCTCGCCTCCTCCAGGCTGGTTCGCAGTAAACAGTGTTTCTCCAGTAGTTAATGCTGATCACCCATTCCAAGATCGTCAAAGCTTGATTCCAGATGTAGAGCGTACTACTTTCTTAGCAGCTGGTAATTATGACTTTTCAGATTCATTAAGTGGTTATGCTGAAGTATTAGTTAACCGTCGTGAAACTGACTCGCAAAGCTACCGTCAATACTGGGGTTATATCTACAACGAAAACTTCTTTGCAGGTAACCCATTAAGCGCTGGCTGGACTGGTGCACAATGGTACAGCCCGACTCCTATTACTGATCATAGCTTCCAAAACATTTCCGTGGATTACACACGTTTTGTTGCGGGCTTAGAAGGTGAGTTAGGAGAGTGGTATTGGGATGCTAATATCCAACACAGTAAAAGTGATGGTGATTACACATCAGCAGTTATCTACGACGATTCAATTACTGATCAAAACTGGTTAGCTGGTTCGTGCGTTGGAACAAACACTTCTGTACGTGGCGTTCCTTGTCTTGATATTCCTTGGTTAGACCCTGCTTTCTTAGCTGGTGACGTTTCTCCAGAAATGCGAGCATTCTTATTCGGCCAAGACACAGGTAATACTATCTACAAGCAAACTACTGTAGAAGCTACTATTACTGGTGATGCGTTTGAAATGCCAGCTGGTGTTGCAGGCGTAGCATTTGGTGTTCAATATCAGAAAGACGAAATCAATGACACTCCTGGCCCTGTTACTTTAGCGAGTAATGCATGGGGTGCTACGGGAGCTGGTATCACAACTGGTGAATCGGATACTTATGCGGTATTTGGTGAAATCAGCATGCCATTACTTGCAGACCTACCAGGTATCGAAGCTCTTAACCTAACAGCATCTGCTCGTTATACAGATGTTCAGGATATTGGCTCTGATACTACATATAAAGCAGGTTTAGCATGGCACATTGGTAATGGCGTGACGGTACGTGGTTCTCACGGTACTTCATTCCGTACTCCTGCATTGTTTGAGTTATATTTAGCCGACCAAACGTCATTCACGGGTTCTCGTGGTATTGACCCTTGTGTGAACTGGGGCTCAGCTTTAGCTGCTAACCAAATCACTCAACGTATGGCAGATAACTGTGCTGCAGATGGTTTTGCCAATAACTATGGTGGTGGTGCAATTTCAACAACTATTACTTCTGGTGGTGGTATTGGAATTCTTGAGCCAGAAACTTCTGAGTCAAACACTTGGGGTATCGTATGGCGCCCAGAGTTTGCAGACTTAAGTATCTCTGTTGATTACTTTGATTTCTTAATTGAAGGTGAAGTAACGCAACTTGGTGCTGGAAACATTGTAAACGGTTGTTATAACTCTGAGTTCTTCCCAACAGATCCATTGTGTGCACAGTTCGATCGTGACGAAAGTGCAATGGGTGACCGTCGTATTACTGATGTACGTGATAGCTTTATTAATATCGCGAGACAGAAGAATACAGGTTATGACTTCGATATTACTTATCGTACAGAATTACCATCAGGTAACTTAGTCATTCAAACTAAACATACAATCCAAGAAAAATCGGAGCGTGGTTTATTTGAAGATTCAGTTTCTGACTTTAATGGTGCGATTGGTGAACCAAAGCATACAGGTACTTTCTTAGTTGGTTATAAGAGAAATAACTGGAACTTTAATTGGTTTACTAACATTATCGGTAAAGGCGACAACACAATTTCTGCTGTTGGCGCGACTGAAACCTTTACTTGGACTGCAAACGGTAACTTAACTCGACGTGTTGTACGAGTTCCAAGAGTTATGTATCACACATTATCGGTTGGCTGGGAAGATGTTGAGTCTGGCTTAGCGATTACTGGTGGTATTAGAAACCTAATGGATAAAGAACCTCCTCGCATTTCTGCGGGTGGCGGTACTCGAGTAGGTAACTCTTCGTTCTACAGTCAATATGACTGGTTAGGTCGTCAGTTCTTCGTGAACGTTAAATACGATTTCTAATCGTATCGACAAGAAAAAGCCGGCTTTTGCCGGCTTTTTTTTTAAATGACTTTTATTAATATTTTTTTAGTTATATAGTTAAGCACATAAGAATTAATAGCCCAGAATTATGCCTAGAATCATAGCAAAGCCAGACACTTTAAACGAAATAAATTCTAATTACGAACAAGCCGAATTGAAGCAATCAGTATTCCTTAATTCAGTACCAAAATGTGGAACCCATTTGATTAAAAATATTATTAGAATGTTTGTGCCGGTCAGCCAACAATATGATAAAGAGTTTATTCAGATTCCAATATTAAAAGACCACCTTGCTGCATTTAAAAACCCTACTCCTCAGCTAAGTTGGGGACACTTATTATTTTCCGATGAATCTGCTTATGCCATGCATAATGTAAAACAAATTGTTGTAGTAAGAGATCCCTACGATTGGGTATTAGCAAGAACACGGTTCTTTTTGTCAGATTCATTTCAAGGGAATTTAGAGCACTTAAAAGGTGATGAGTTTACACTTGAACAAATCTACAACATGATGATTTTTGGCATTTATCAAAAAGCGCCAACTTTAAAAGAAATATTTACTCATAATGGCGTTTCTTGGCTAGGAACTGGAGCTACCATCGTGAAATATGAAGATATGATTAAGCACTTGAAGGACATCGACAGTGATGAATCAAAACACTATTTCCACAAGCTATTAAGCAATTGCGGTATTACTCCTCCAGAAGATTGGAAGGAAAGAGTTTTGGTTGGCTCAGATAGAAAACAAAGCGGTACTGCAAGGGAAAATTTGTATGGACAAAAATTCGATATTCCAAATGAATTACCTAATGAGCAAAAGGCTTTAGTAGATTACGCCGCTCCAGGCTTGAGAAAACTACTAGGTTACGAGTAAATTATGGTTAAGCGTAAAGTTGCAATAGTGGGAGGTGGTTCTTCAGGCTGGATCGCTGCAGCATATTTACAAAAAGCCTTGAATGTTGATGGCCTAAATTCAAAAGTTGAAATCACTTTAGTTGAATCCCCAGATATCCCAAGGATTTCCGTGGGCGAGGCAACCATCCCTTCGATGCGCCATTTGTTAAAAGTCATTGACATTAATGAAGCCGAATTTATGAAGGCAACGGATGCAACTTTTAAGCAATCCATAAAATATACCAATTGGGTCAATAAGGATAACTCTTTCTATCATCACCCTTTTTCAAGAGTGCAAAAACAACCTTTAGATTTTTCTGCACAGGATTGGTTGGAATCAGATCAGGCTATTCCATTTACGGAAACTTGTTCAGAACAACCTATAATTTGTGAGCTTGGACTAGCGCCTCTAATGCTCGGCGAGTGGCGATTAGGCGCCCCTTTGTCTTACGCGTACCATATGAATGCTCAAAAGTTTGCTGATTACCTCCGAGATATATCAATACCCCGCGGAGTTCAACATATATTAGCCAATGTTACAGATGTTGATATGAATGCTGATGATAAAATCTCAGCTATCCATACAGACACTGGTGAAAAAATCATCGCCGATATTTATGTTGACTGCACAGGCTTCAGAGCCAAACTAATAGAAGAAACACTTGGCGTTGACTGGGAAGACCATTCTCAATGGCTGCTTTGCGATCGTGCAATAACCATGCACATCCCTTATGAAGACCACTTCCCAGGCATGGTTCGACCTTATACCACTGCGACAGCACTATCTAGCGGTTGGATTTGGGATATTCCCATGCAAAATAAAAGATCCATCGGCTATGTTCATTCGAGTGCTTTTATTTCTGAAGACGATGCCGAAAAAGAAATGCGAGCTTACCAAGGTGGCAACACTGAAAACTTAGATTCAAGAACTGTTTATTTTAAAGTTGGCAGAAGAAATCAAAACTGGAAAGGCAACTGTATTGCTATTGGGTTATCAGGCGGGTTTATCGAACCATTAGAATCAACTGGTTTATATCTTAGCGATCTTGGTACAGTCGCTTTAGCAGAACACTTCCCCTATTCTGATGGTGACATGGAGGCAATGGCCTTCAGATATAATCGAATACTGTCTAATCGCTTTTATGAAGTTTTAGACTTCATTAACATGCACTACTGTTTGACTAAAAGAACAGACACTGAATTTTGGAAAGAAGTACAAAAACCCGAAAGAATTAATCCAAGATTAAAAGCTAAATTAGAATTCTGGAAAAATAGGCCTCCAACTAATGCAGACTTTGATGATCAGTGCTTTTTTCAACAACCAGAACATCAATATAACTTTGAATCTAAAGAGTTTGACTTCCGTGCGCCTGTGGATACTGCAGCCTTGTGGAATCACGAGAGTTATGAGTGCATACTTTATGGAATGCATTTTAACTCAGAAAATTATGATGAATTATATGGCAAGAATAGAAAACCCTTAAACGTTCATCCATACATTATCCAGAGATTACAAGCAGCACGACAATATATTCCTCCCCACCATATTTGGCTAAACAGGGTGCTAGGTATGAAACAATATCCTATGGCATATAAACCAGCAGGATGGGTTGCCTAATGCATAAAAAGAAAATAGTAATTGTCGGCGGCGGTTCTTCTGGCTGGATGGCCGCAGCATACCTGAATGGTTATTTAAATAGAAATGGCAATAAACCTAAAGTTGAAATTGAGCTTGTAGAATCACCTGACATTCCTCGGATTTCTGTTGGTGAAGCAACCGTTTTATCGATTCGTCACTTTTTATCGGTGGTAGGCATTGATGAGCAAGAGTTTCTAAAGAAAACCGATGGTTCTTTTAAGCAAGCAATTAAATATTCTAATTGGCTAAGAAATGATGGTAGCTCTTATTACCATCCTTTTAATCGATATAATTCAGACAATGTTGATAGAGTCATTGAAAAATGGTTAGCAACCGATCGCAGTATTCCTTTTGTTAATTACTGCACAGCGCAAGCAGATATTTGCGATTTAGCATTATCACCTAACATGCTAGGTGATTGGGATATGGGCGCGCGCTTTAGCTACGCCTATCATATGAATGCACAAAAATTTGCGGACATGCTAAGAGATATATCCGTGCAGCGAGGTGTTAAACATACACTTGCAAATGTCACAAAAGTGAAGCTGAAAGATAATGGTTATATTGACCATTTGAATACAGATCTTGAACAAGATATTCATGGAGATATGTTTGTAGATTGCACTGGATTTAGAGCAAAGCTGATTGAAGAAGCTCAAGAAGTTAAATGGGAAGATTGTTCTAAATGGTTATTATGTGATCGAGCAATCACCATGCATGTTCCCTATGACAAACACTATCCAGGAATGGTTAGACCTTATACAACCGCAACAGCACTTTCCAATGGTTGGATCTGGGACATACCGATGCAAAACCAGCGCTCCATTGGTTACGTTCATTCGAGTAGCTTTATCGAACAAGATGCAGCAGAGAAAGAAATGCGAGATTATCAGGGCGGCAATACTGATGATTTAAATTCAAGAACCGTGTTCTTTAAAGTGGGAAAAAGAGAACAAGCTTGGAAAGGAAACTGTGTTGCCATAGGCTTATCAAACAGCTTTATTGAGCCTTTGGAATCAACTGGCTTATATTTGAGTGACTTGGGTTCTATTATGTTGGCACAGCACTTCCCATTTGATGATAATCAGATGGAAGCCATGGCATTTAGGTACAACCGCATTATGTCTAACAAATTTTATGAAGTGTTAGATTTTATTAATATGCACTACTGCTTATCTCAACGAACCGATACAGAGTTTTGGAAGACGGTTCAATCTGAAGAGCATATTACAGATCGACTCAAAGCAAAATTTGAATATTGGAATAAAAAGCCCCCTTCTCCTTTTGATTTTGAAGATCAAAACTTTAACGGTTTAAATTACGCGCCTAGCCATGCAAGCTCTACGTTAATTGATAGTAGGAATCCTGTTGATACAGCTGGCATTTGGGGTCATGTAAATTATCAATGGATTTTATATAGCATGGAGTTTGAGAATCGATTTGGTAATACCCTAAATGAAAATGCCATGAAAACTCAACGTCCGCAAGAAATCCTTAACCGCTTAGCAATGGCCAAACAAAAGCTGCCTACTCATGCCGAATGGCTTCAGAAAAAAATTGGTATGCAGGACTACCCTACAGCATATAAGCCGGCAGGCTGGGTTTAAAAGGCGCATTAAGCGCCTTTATTAATTTTTGAAACAATTAAAATCTAGAACTCAAGCAAAGCCTTTGTTATCCTCAGTTAGTTTTTAATGAATGGGGATATCGATGAATATCAAACTACTTTCTATAGTGACGGCATTGACGCTAGCACTAACTGCTTGCGACAATGCCGAGCAGGTACAGACTCCTGCAAAACCTGAAACACAGATCATAAAACCAGTAGAGCAAAAGCCTACAGAAATTAAAGTCGAAGCACCTCTAGCAACTGATGAAGATCCTTACATCTGGCTTGAAGAAGTTGAGGGAGAGAAAGCTTTAGCCTGGGTTGAAGAGAACAACAAAGTGTCTTTAGGATATCTGAAAGGACAAGATCTTTATAAAGAACTTTATGAGAAAAATCTTAAAGTTTATGATTCAGATGAGCGAATCCCTTATGTTGGCCAAATGGGCGACTACTTCTATAACTTTTGGCGTGATGCAACTAATCAACGTGGTTTATGGCGTCGTACTACTTTAGCAGAGTACAAGAAAGACAACCCGAAATGGGAAGTAATATTAGATCTAGATAAGTTAGCTGAAGCTGAAGGCGAAAACTGGGTTTATAAAGGCTCTAACTGCTTATATCCAGAGTATAAGCGCTGCTTGTTAAACCTTTCTCGTGGCGGTGCTGATGCAACTGTAGTACGTGAATTTGATATTCCTAGTAAGTCATTTGTAGAAAAAGGCTTTTATTTACCAGAAGCCAAATCGCAAGTAAATTGGATCGACTTAGATACAGTTTATGTTGGTACAGATTTTGGCGATGGTAGCATGACAGATTCTGGTTATGCTCGTATTGTTAAAGAGTGGAAGCGTGGCGAACCATTAGAAAAAGCCAAGACTATTTTTGAAGGTGAAAAAGAAAACGTTTGGGTTGCTGCTTTTGTTGCTCATGATAAAGACAAGTCTTATAAGTTAATCTATCAAGGTTTAACTTTTTATACTTCCGATATCTTTTTAGTAACAGACGATGGTTTGAAAAAACTAAATCGCCCGCAGGATAGCTCATTCTCAGGCATCAGCAATGAGCAGATGTTATTAGAGTTGAAAACTGACTGGACTGTAAATGGTAAAACTTACCCTCAAGCTGCCCTACTTTCACAAAACATTGATGACTATTTAGATGGTAAAACTAACTTTACTGAAGTTTTAGTTCCAGATAACAGCACTTCAATTTCTGGCGTATCGACTACTAAAGATTACATCCTTATCAATACACTAAAAGACGTTGCTAGCGAACTTTATCGTTACCAATTTAAAGGTGGCAAATGGTCAAATGAAAAAGTTAATATGCCAGATTTAGGTGCTATTTCTGTTACGGGTTCTAGCGATGAGCACAACAACTTCTTCGTTAACTACAATAACTTCTTAACGCCAAGCAGTTTGTACTACTTTGATGAAGCCACAAACAAAGCAAGCGTATTAAAGAGCTTACCGGCATTCTTTGACGCAAGTCCTTATAAAGTTGAGCAAAAATTTGCTAAGGCCAAAGATGGTACTAAGATTCCTTACTTCTTAGTAATGCACAAAGACACAGAATATAACGGTAAAAACCCTACTCTACTTTATGGTTATGGTGGCTTCGAAGTTTCTCTTCGTCCTAGTTATTCAGCGACGATTGGCATGGATTGGTTAGAGCAAGGCGGTGTTTATGCTCTGGCAAACATCCGTGGCGGTGGCGAATACGGTCCAAGATGGCACCAAGCAGCGCTAAAGAAAAATCGACATATTGCATTCACCGACTTCATCACCGTTGGTGAAGATTTAGTAGCAAGCAAAATCACATCACCTAAACATTTAGGTATTCGTGGCGGTTCGAATGGCGGTTTATTAGTAGGTACTGTCGCTACTATGCGCCCTGATTTGTTTAACGCTGTAGTTTGCCAAGTTCCTTTATTAGACATGAAGCGCTTTAATCAGCTTTTAGCTGGTGCTAGTTGGATGGGTGAATATGGTAACCCTGATAATGAAGACGAGTGGGAATACATTAAAACTTATTCTCCATACCATAATGTGGATAAAGACACACAATACCCAAAAATCTTCTTTACCACTTCTACTCGAGATGACCGTGTTCACCCTGGACATGCTCGTAAAATGGTAGCCTTAATGCAAGAGCAAGGTCACGATGTTTTATATTATGAAAATACCGAAGGTGGTCATGGTGGTGCTTCAAACAATAAGCAAAGCGCAAGCTTGAACGCCTTAATCTACACCTATTTAGCGGATCAATTAAAATAAACATATTACACCAATACCTAAGGGCGCTTCGGCGCCCTTTTCTTATTTAAAGCGTTATAAATAGATGATATTCCTGAAGTTTCTTGTTTATTCCTGTATATTCCCCACTATTCAACTTCCTATTCTTTAAGCTTTTTTCAACAATTTAGAGGTCAACAAAACAAATGGAGAACAAAATGACCCTTGGTGAAAAATTAAGAACCTTACGCGCTATTAGCGGCTGGACTCAACCAGAGTGCGCAGAAAGAATTGGCATTGAGCAGTCTTATTTATCAAAACTTGAAAATGATAAAAGCATTCCTTCGGCTGAAATATTTGATGCACTTTGTGCTGCTTATAAGGTCAGTCCTGATGAGGTTATCAAAGATTTAGATAAAGCCTATGTACGTAAAAATTTAATGCATATCCCTATCGTATCAGCTTCAGCTAGTGGAAACACTGAAAATATCAAGCGCAAGAGAAAAGGCACAGTTATACTCTGCTCAACATTTATATTAGTTGCATTATTATTCTTTTTCATTAGTTATTTAGAGCTATTGTCAAGCAACCAAAGATACGAGTACCATTCATTGGGTGTGGATTTTAAGCACGAAATTAATAGGTGCTTAAAAACGAGAAAAAAAGATGAGTGCTACATTAAATATACTGGAGAATATGACTCTACCCCTACACCGTTTAAGGATAGCCATAATTGGATTCCCGACAGTTTCATTACAACTAAGTTTCAAGGTAGGGCAATTCATAAAGAGCTACCCGAAGGATTTCGCGATTACCACGTAAAAAAACTTGATGACAAACGCTCTTTAGTAAACTCTCTATTTATGATTTTAAGTGTATTTATGGCCGCGCTCGGAGTTCTAGGTTTAATAGTCGAAGCCCGCTTTTATCAAATCGATAAACAATAATTTTATAGAAACAAAAAGCCGCTTACATTTCTGTAGCGGCTTTCTTAAATAGTGGTGGGTTGCACAGGAATCGAACCTGTGACCACCTGATTAAAAGTCAGATGCTCTACCGACTGAGCTAGCAACCCATTGTTGAAGTGCTGAATGACTCAACGGCGCGTATAATACCGATAAATTAAAAAAAAACAAGCAATTTTCTATCGATTTTAGCTACAGCTTGATTTTGACTAAAAAAACACCATTTATATGGGCATAACCTAATCCAAGATGGATCAATACCATGAAAAAAGTTATCGATATTGTCTCTGCTCCCGCCAAACACTGGGTTGGCGATGCCTTTCATGTCAGTTCATTATTTAGCTATACCACTCATGGTGAAGCATTAAGCCCCTTTTTGCTATTAGACCATGCCGCTCCAAAGTCTTTCGAGCCTTCAAGCCACAAACGTGGTGTTGGAGAACACCCACATCGAGGTTTTGAGACTGTTACCATTGTTTATCAAGGAGAAGTCGAACATAAAGACTCAACGGGCGCAGGTGGTGTCATTGGTCCAGGTGATGTCCAGTGGATGACAGCCGGTAGCGGTATTATGCATGAAGAGTTTCTATCCTCTAATTTCAATGAAAGAGGTGGTGAAATAGAAATGGTGCAATTATGGGTAAATTTGCCTGCTAAGGATAAAATGACCCAGCCTAAGTACCAAGATATTCAATCAAACCAGATCCCTGCTATTGGATTAAAACATGATGCCGGTAACTTAAGACTAATAGCTGGCGAATATGGTTCTGAAACAGGACCTGCTAGTACATTTACTCCATTACAAGTCATGGACTTAAAGCTAGATGCTGGGAAAACTACCAATTTAAAGATGAATGAGGGTTGGACTGGAGCAATTATATCGTTATCAGGCACAGTCGAAATTAACTCTGAGTCAATCATTCGTGAACATCAAATGGCCGTTCTTGATAAGTCAGGTACAGAAGTAATCATAGAGGCAAATAACGAAGCTAAGTTACTAATTCTGAGTGGCGATCCTATTAACGAACCCATTGCTGGATACGGGCCTTTTGTTATGAATACTCAGGAAGAGATCAGGCAGACCCTAGAAGATTTTCGTAATGGTGGTTTTGAAAATATAGATAAATCTTAAACATAAAAAAGCCGCATCAAATGATGCGGCTTTTTAGAAGAATGGTGGGTTGCACAGGAATCGAACCTGTGACCACCTGATTAAAAGTCAGATGCTCTACCGACTGAGCTAGCAACCCATTGATTTTTAAAGCTTCTCTGCTTCCAAGACTCAGTCTTGGTAAGGCGTGTATAATACTGTTTTTCGGGAAAAATACAACCCTATTGAACGAAAAAATAGCCTCTCTACGAACAAATTTTTGTTATTCCTGAGGAATATTAGGAATCAATTTGACACTAATATATAAAAATAAATAACTTAATGGCAAATCAATAAATTAATGGAACCTCAATGTTAAAAATAATAAGTGTAATATTTATGACGTTGGCCTTCTCAGCATCGCTTCAAGCAGCTGAAAAGTCGAAACTTTACATTCCTAATGACGATGATATTCAGCTCGTCGAAAAGCTATACAAAAGCCAAGAATTCTCGAAAGCTATTGATGTATATGAAAAGTTAGCTAAGGCTGGAGACAGCTATTCGCAATATAAGTTATCTATCATGCTCTTATTAGGCCAAGGCACCGATCAGAACGATATCAAAGCTTATGCATGGGCATTTCTTGCCAAAAGTTCTAAACAAAAGTCATTTGTAGACTATTTTAATCAACTGGATGAAAGTATTGAACAAGCGAATAGAGATGAATTTGAAAATGCTGCTTTCGAATTATACGAAAAGTACAATGACTTGGCTGTATCGAATCGATTTTTAAAACATTTAAAAGAAGAGTTTCCAAAATGTACTGGTAGTCGTTTAAGGAGTATCTCAGCTTGCAACAAGGTTAGAGTAATGTGCGATGGTTACTTCGGAGAAGGAAAAGATAAGCGTTATCTGCTCACTAGAGAGTCATGTAAAGATTTTCTTGTAAAAATTCATCCTGATAATCTTAAGGCATTAAAAACGTCTATTGATAAAATGCAAGATCGAATTGATATGTTAAAGCAACGTAAAGGCAGAGTTACAGTTTCAGAAGATACCTAACAAGATGATTCTTAATAGGAATATTAAGAATCTAATTGACTCTAAATGCAAAGTCTAATAATTTTAAGAACAGATAAGGAAAGATGGAATTCAATATGAAAAAAATTACTTTAATATCGTTACTACTTATTTCGACTTCAAGCTACGCTAATGAAGGCGGGATAATTGAAATAGTGGATTATATTGATAGTCCAGACACATGCTTGGTTTATAAAGATGGTTTATGCGTTCTGACCGAGAAACAAGCTGTAGAAAATATGGAAATCACTGAAGAAGAAAACAATATCTGCCTCGTAACCTATAAGGAGAAATGCATCCTTAATAACAAACAAGCGAAAGAAAATTTCGCTAAAGCAAAAACAAACTATACTAATTACAAAAAGAGTCGGCCAATTAGGCACTCTCCTAGAAGTTCAAGCGGAATCGGTTATAGGTCTGGCTCTAGGAATGCAGATTTAAGGGCTGATGCAATGCTAAGACGTTAAATCTCTACTCAGCCTCTTCTATCCAAGCCATTTGGATGGCTTCTAATATACGCTCACCACAGCGATTAGGGTCATCCGAAAATTCTTCCAAAGCCATTACCATATTTCGCAAATCTACAAAATTGATGGTTTTAGGATCGATATCTGGATTTGAGTCATAAAGCTCTATCGCAATATCTAATGAATCAGTCCACTTCATAGTAAATCACACTCCTTCAACGTATTAAGGGCTTGTAAGCTAAAATTAGACTAGGAAGCATGCATTTTGTTGCGTTGGAGTTTGCTAGTGCAAATGACGAGCCACAAAATGCATAATGACGAAGTATATGAGTCCTTAATGATTTTCTTTGGCGTGGTTAAGCGTATATTTTGGAATATCAACAACAAGATCTTTGTCATTCACCATAGCTTGACAGCTCAATCTCGACTCAGGCTCTAAGCCCCAGGCTTTATCAAGCATATCATCTTCCAGCTCATCGCTCTCTTCTAGTGAGTCGAAACCCTCACGCACTACCACATGGCACGTTGTGCAAGCACATGACATTTCGCAAGCATGCTCGATATCGATATCATTTTGCTTAGCAACTTCAAGAATGGTCTGCCCTTCTTCTGCTTCAATAACAGCACCTTCGGGACATAAATCTTCATTCGGTAAAAATACAATCTTTGGCATTTAGTTTCTCTTTAATTAGATCTCGTCTATCTCATTGCCCACTAAGGCTTTTGCGATACTAGCTTCCATACGTCTGGAAGCGAACTCTTGGCTATTGGCATCAACCATTTTAATTGCGGACTTTATAGCTTCTATATCGGTGCCCTGAGCAATAATTTCAAGTTGCTGCACTGCTGACTCTATCGCATCAAACTCTTCTTCGGATAACAAAGCCTGACCATTATCCTCTAAAGCTGCTCTAACTGCCTCAACTACCCTGCTCGCTTCTACTTGTTCTTCGCGCAACATACGAAGCTGCATGTCTTCTTCAGCTTTGTCGATAGAAGATTTAAGCATCTCGGTAACCTGGCTATCGGTTAAGCCATAAGATGGTTTAACTTGGATTTCAGCTTGCACACCAGAAGTCGTTTCAACAGCAAATACATTTAACAAGCCATCTGCGTCCACTTGGTAAGTCACTTTAATCCGCGCTGCGCCAGCTACCATTGGCGGAATACCACGAAGTTCAAAACGTGCTAAAGAACGACAATCATCAACTAGCTCTCGCTCACCTTGAATAACATGAATCGCCATCGCCGTTTGGCCATCTTTAAAAGTAGTGAACTCTTGTGCTCTTGCAATAGGAATTGGTGTATTCCTAGGAATGATTTTTTCTACCAAACCGCCCATGGTTTCTACACCAAGTGATAGCGGCAATACATCTAGTAGCAATAATTGGTCATTCGATTTATTACCAATTAATATATCGGCCTGAATCGCAGCACCAATTGCTACTACTCGATCAGGATCAATACTGGTTAATGGTTCTTGCTTAAAATACTGTCCTACTTTTTCTTGCACCAGCGGAACACGTGTAGAGCCACCTACCATGACAATTTCTTTAATATCCGCAGGCTTTAAGCCAGCATCTTTAATGGTTCTACGGCAAGCCAATAATGTTTTATCAATTATTGGGCTCATCAACTCATTTATTTGTTCGCGGCTAATTTGCCCTTCCCAATGCATAAATTGAACATCGACAGACTCGTTATCTGTTAAAGACTCTTTAACTTCACGAGCTTTAAGCATGGCCATTTGGTAAG
Organism: uncultured Kangiella sp.; assembly: GCA_947503435.1. Lineage (GTDB taxonomy): Bacteria > Pseudomonadota > Gammaproteobacteria > Enterobacterales > Kangiellaceae > Kangiella. The sequence continues at coordinate 153,881 of CANNDL010000002.1, forward strand.
CCTGACGATCATCATGCTCAACATTGGCTTTTTCGACGAGTAAACCAGCTATTATCCGGTCGAAATCATCGCCGCCTAATGCAGAGTCGCCACCAGTAGCCAAGACTTCATACACGCCCTTTTCTAAGCGTAAAATAGAGATGTCAAAAGTACCGCCACCTAAATCGTAAATCGCATGAATACCTTCGTTACCGGTATCTAAGCCATAAGCAACTGCAGCTGCAGTGGGTTCATTAATTAGACGTAAAACATTAAGACCAGCAATTTGCGCCGCGTCTTTTGTCGCTTGACGCTGGGCATCATCGAAATAAGCAGGAACCGTAATTACGACTCCACCTAATTCATCGCCCTCTTGGATGCCTAATGCATTTTCTGCACGCTGGGCTAATACTTTTAAAATTTCTGCTGAAATCTCAACAGGATTTTTTATATCTTCAAAAATTTGTACAGCAGGCATACCGCTTCCAGATGCCGTTAATTGATTAGCACTAAACTCTTTAATCGCTTGAACATCGGCTAAACCACGACCCATTAAGCGTTTAACTGAGCTAACGGTATTTTCAGGATCGCTGCACTGAAATAACTTTGCGGAATTACCAACTGAAACGGTGCCATCTTTAGCATAATGAACAATCGAAGGTAATAAGTGATTACCTTCTAAATCTGCTAACGTTTCAGCGACGCCACTACGAACCGTGGCTATTAAAGAATTGGTCGTCCCCAGATCGATTCCAGCTGCATATTTATGCTCATGCGGCTTGGTAGATTGTCCTGGTTCTGCAATTTGTAATAAAGCCATAAACTTGATTGTTAACCTAGTATTTTTTCTTCCGCCGCTTCAATATCGATTAAAGTCTTACGCAAAAATTGAAGCTTATAAATCTCTGTCAAAATTTTATCAGAATCTAAAGCATGATTCTCATCTTCTTGTTGAAAGAAATCATTAATATTAGCTATTTGCTTTTTTTCCATCGATTCGATTTCTTCAGCAAAAGCCAATAAGCCATTCATGTCTTTTTTATCGGATAATATTTCCAACTCTTCACGCAACTCTAACTGTTGCATCAAAAACATAGGATCTTTTACCGTAACTTCGCCAGTACCATCAACACCAGTTTTTAATTGCAATAGCGCTTGGGCACGACGTACTGGGCTTTTTAAGATCCCATATGCATCGTTAATTTGAGTGGTTTTTTGCATGGCTGCTAGTTGCTCTTGATCACTCCCTGAAGCAAAACGATCAGGATGCACAGCTTGCAGCATGTTCCGCAATTTTTGCGAAAGCTCGGGCTCATTTAATAAAAAATTCGGCTCGAGGCCGAATAGTTCAAAGGGATTTTTCAATATTAATCTCTATTTAATAAATTATCGAATAGCACACTGTGTTTGGCTAGGAAAAATTCTGTGAGTGCGCGGCAGATAAAATATTTCATGATGGAGTTTGTAAACCACAAATGACGATTGAAATATTTTATCTAACAAAGCAATCGCAAATTTTAACAGCTAAACGGTAAAACTCTCGCCGCAACCACACTCACCCTTAACATTAGGATTAGTGAATTCAAAACCTTCGTTAAGGCCTTCTTTCTTAAATTCTAAGTGAGTGCCTTCAAGATAAACTTTGCTCTTAGCATCAACAATAATCTTAATGCCTTTATCTTCAAACATTTCATCGCCTTCGTTCATCTCATCGACAAACTCAAGTACGTAAGCAAGGCCTGAGCAACCTGTTGTGGTCACACCTAAACGCAAACCAAGACCCTTGCCTCGGCTCGTTAAAAAGTTCTTTACACGCTCTGCGGCTGCTTCTGATAAGGTTATTGCCATGTCAGATAAAGTCCTCTAAAACTTTTCTTTTATTTACTTAGATTGCTTTTCTTTATAATCAGAAACCGCTGCTTTAATCGCATCTTCAGCTAATACCGAACAGTGAATTTTCACTGGTGGCAATGCTAATTCTTCAGCAATATCTGTGTTCTTAATTTCTTGCGCTTCATCGATGCTTTTACCTTTAACCCACTCAGTGATTAAAGAACTTGATGCAATCGCAGAGCCACAACCATAAGTTTTAAATTTAGCGTCTTCGATAATACCGTCTTCGCTAACCTTAATTTGCAACTTCATCACGTCGCCACAAGCTGGCGCGCCAACCATACCAGTACCAACGCCTTCTTCTTCTTTATCGAAAGAACCAACGTTGCGTGGATTTTCATAATGGTCAATTACTTTTTCGCTATAAGCCATAATATTTCTCCTGTTCTTTTACAAGAACCGATTAATGAGCTGCCCACTCAACTTGTGACAAGTCGATACCATCTTTGTACATATCCCAAAGCGGTGACAACTCACGTAAACGGCCAATGCCGTCGTTAATTTGTGTTAAGGCGTAATCCACTTCTTGTTCCGTGGTAAAACGACCAATAGTGAAACGAATCGAGCTGTGTGCCAATTCATCGTCTCGACCTAATGCTCTTAATACATAAGATGGTTCCAAACTGGCCGAAGTACAAGCCGAACCTGAAGAAACCGCCAAATCTTTAAGCGCCATAATCAAAGATTCACCTTCAACGAAGTTGAAGCTAATGTTGATAATACCCGCTACACGTTGTGTGTCATGACCGTTAAGATACACTTCTTCCATATCTTTAACGCCATTCCATAAACGCTCACGCAACTTGATAATGCGCGCATTATCTTTTTCCATATCTTCTTTCGCAATACGTGCAGCTTCACCCATACCAACAATTTGGTGGGTCGCCAAAGTACCAGAACGCATGCCACGCTCATGACCACCGCCGTGCATTTGCGCTTCGATACGCACACGAGGCTTACGACGAACGTATAAAACGCCGATACCCTTAGGGCCATACATCTTATGACCAGAAATCGACATCAAATCGACTTTAGTCTTAGTAATATCAATCGGTAATTTACCCGCCGATTGAGCAGCATCTACGTGGAACATGATTTTACGCGCACGGCACATCTCGCCAATCGCATCAATATCCTGAACGACGCCAGTTTCGTTGTTCACGTGCATCACGCTCACAAGTACAGTATCGTCACGCATAGCCGCTTCTAATGCTGCCAAATCCAACAAACCATCTTCTTGCACGTCCATATAGGTTACGTCATAACCTTCGCGCTCAAGTTGACGCGCCGTATCTAAAACTGCTTTATGCTCAGTTTTAACGGTTATAATGTGCTTACCTTTCTTTTGATAGAAATGGGCAATACCTTTAATCGCCAAGTTATCTGACTCAGTCGCGCCAGAAGTCCAAACGATTTCGCGAGGATCGGCACCAATTAAATCAGCAACGTGCGCACGCGCATCATCCACTGCTTCTTCTGCCGCCCAGCCGAATTTATGTGAACGCGACGCAGGATTACCATAAATCCCCTCGACGCCCATATATTGAACCATCTTCTCTACAACACGCGGATCGATTGGCGTGGTCGCAGCATAATCAAAATAGATGGGTAATTTCATTGTCTTCTCTTCACTTCAAATTAAAAAATCAAAAACTAACTAAGAAAAATCAGCTCTTCTTCGCTAATTTTCATCTCATTCGCAGCATCTTGTCGTCCAGCGACTTTCTTCACGAAACGACGCTCAACAACTTGTTCAAGACTAATGCCACTTAAAAACTGATAAATTTGGTCGGATAATTCCGCCCATAACTGGTGAGACAAACAATGCTCACCATCCTGACAGCCGCCCTTGCCTTTGCAACGAGTCGCATCAATCTGCTCATTCACTGCCAAAACCACGTCAGCTACCGTAATTCGGTTCGCAGGACGCTGTAGCTCATAACCGCCACCTGGGCCGCGAATACTATCGACTAAATTGGCTTTACGCAACTTAGAAAACAGCTGTTCTAGGTATGAAAGGGAGATATCCTGCCTACCCGAAATTTCAGACAAACTAATAGGCCCACTTCCAGAATGAAGCGCCAAATCAAGCATCGCTGTCACCGCATAACGGCCTTTTGTACTTAATTTCATGATTAGATGTCGTTCGGGTTAGAAAAACTAAATTAAAGGATGTTTCAATGGCTAAATTATCTCAATTCCGAGTAATTTAGTCAAGATTTCAATATTATAGATATAACACTTCAAACTTTATTAATGATAAGATCTGGTTGGTTGCCCAACTAAACTAGTAGAATTTTTGCAACTAATGGACTAGAAATACAAGTAAACTACTAGAATTGGAAATCATACTGAATATCAATAGGTTACCCATCACGCTCATTTAGGCGTTTATTGGCAGAATATAAAAATTGATTAGAAGCGAACGAACGTCCATTCATATGAATGCGTACAAATATATTTTTCAAGAATAGTCGTGTTACAACCTCTGAATCAATATCAGCTTAGTTCAAATAGCGGACACTCAAAGTAAATTTTTATACTCAATAATTTCATCTTCTCGCGCAAATTTTTTTGTTAGAAGACATTCCTTTACCTTGGATACATCAGATGTATAAATCACATGGGCAAGACTACTCTTTGCTCGTGTGGATGTAACATAGAATAATCTTCGCGTACGATCCAAACCGATCTCTTCCCCAGCATTTAGTTTTTTCTGACTTGCTGCAGAAATTTCTTTCGCACCGAAATACTGCTCATATGAGAATAAAAAGCCTCCTGCTTCATCATCATCCATTACAACCATAACGCGCTCAAATTCGTTACCCTTTACTCCTTGATGGGTTCGATAAATTGAGTTCCCATCGGCATAATCCTTGTAGTTTCGGATTGAAAAGAAATCTGTCTCTAATGCATTAGCCCAGGCGGCAATTTCGCTGTCATTTTTTTCATCAGATTCTTCTCCAGTTTCTTCTTCAACCTCATTATCTTCGGAACCCGATACAAACAACTGTAGCTTCTCTGGAATCCTAAGCAGTTTCTGCTCAGAAAGCACTTCCAGAACTTCGCGTAAACTAACATCATCATTTGAAATCACACTTCTAAACGCGTGTTCCGCAGCTCTAGCAGGCGAGAGTGGATCATCCTTGTTAACACTAAGTACGCTGGACTCCAAAAGTGGTGACTTATTGTTTCTCAAGATGGACATAAGGTCGGCACGTCGCTTTTCGCGGCTCGCGTCAGCCAAAGGAAAAACAATATCAGAAAAAAAGTTCAGCTCGGCATTATCGCCTTCAGAAATTCGGTCTTTAATTTTCGGTGATACTGACAGCCTCTCCCAAAGCACATCAAACCCGAGCCGACGACTGGCCATTTTATGTTCCAATAAGAGAATAGCTGTTTCTTGAGATTCAGTATCTGTCCACCCCGTATCTTCCGTAATCTCCGCCATGGTTTTACGGATTTTTTCTTCAACATCTTGTTTGGTTAAATCATTATGTGGAAGTAAGAAGTACCTTACGTAACCTTCTGTAGATTCGTCTTTCGCATACTGATAGCGCCCGTCATCTTCACTTCGAATTTGATTGCCTAAACCAACGATGCGCCGCGCTGAGCGATGATTCATTTCCTTGTTAAAATTTTCCCAACCGTTTTGCTTAGTCTTACCCAGCTCAACTTCGCCTCCGCCAAAAATTCGCTGCATCGTATCTCCAAAAAGACCGATAACAATTTTTTCAGATTTAGCCTTTTGCAGCTCAAAAAATGCGTTCACTACGTCTTTGTTTGTATCTTGGCTTTCGTCAATGAATACAAAAGGAAACTTATTTACTATTACTTCGGCCATCATTGGTTTTGTAGTGAGGAAGTTGGAGAAGATTTTTAATACGTCTGCGTGTGATAGTGAGTTTGAGGATGAGTTGACGCCGTTTGGATCGTAAACAAAAGTACGTGGTTCTGCTAACCACTCAATTTTTTCATTTAAACGAATAATTTTTCTTTTTCGAGCATCGGAAGCCTTGCCAGCACGCCCACGTCTTTCTTCGTCTTCAACCTGCGCAAGATCAGAGGGAATCGTTTCCAAGTACCACTTTCGAATGTCCTCATTAAAGCCAGCAATAGCCGACCAACAAAAACTGTGAACCGTTGAAACGGCAAAGATTGCATTTTGCTCGATTCGATCCTTGATTTCGTCCGCTGCGTTGTTTGTGAAGGTAACAACTGCAATTTGTTTTCCTTGACGAAAAAAATTGGCAGAATACTTATCCTTCAGAAAATCAAGAGCTTCCTTTAGTGAGTACGTTTTACCAGAACCGGCTCCTGCAAAAGTTATGAAACTTCTTCCTGAGCCTATATGCAAGCACTCACGGATACTTGCGTCAATACCACTATCATGATCTATAGGTTTGGTTTCTGCAAAATAAAATTTTTCAGACATAACACCCCCCTAAAGTGCTGGTAAAAGTTGCTTTTCCAGCCATGTGAGGCCATCACTTATATATTCGGGAGGATTGAAGCTGTTCTCCTCATTATCCGCAAGATGGAAGAGACAATCGAAAGCAAAGCTACCCTTATTTAAACTTTGAACATAATCATAGAGTGACTCTGACAGGGTTTTACTTTCATTTTCATGAGCAGTTTTTGCATCTTTCAGTCTAGTTTTTTTCTGGAAATATTCATTCTCGAAATTCGCTAAAATCAATGCATCTTCAAAAGTTCGGGATAAAATATCCTTCCCTAAATACTGGGTTGGCTTTTGATAGGCAATATACAGTGGCGCCCCTTGATATTCTTTAACGTGTTTTTCCTTGGGTAAGTCTACCAATTCATCAACTGTGTCTTTCTTAGGGTGCCATTTCTTCAAGGTATCGTTGTTGGTTTTTTGATTCGCCCCTTTTTGAGGGAAACACTTACCTTGTTCGACAACTGAATCAAGGTCTGTCAGGACTAAGGTTATTACCCCTAGCTTCTCTATTAAATCTCTGTATTTATGCGTGTGCGCGCCATTCACTTCGAGCATGGATACATACCGCTTTGAGAGTCCAGGAAAATTTTTGGCTATAAATTCTGGCACTAGAAGACGTTCTGCTTGTCCTTCAACAAAGATCACTCCGTCGGCAAAAAAGATATCACAATGAGTAAGCTTCAAGTGCTTTCTGACAAACTGGAGCTCTTCTTTAGGCTTCGCAAACAACTCTGACATATTAGAGATTGATGTGTGATCCATCGCAATGGATTCGTCGGCACTATTTCGTCGAAAATATCGTAAATCTTTGAAATCTATATTATCAATAATGTGACTAGAGTGCGTACTGATAACTAGTTGCGTTTGATATTCAGGTTTATCAACTTCAGTTTTTGAATCACGTAAATCCGCATGATTTCGTAACGTGGTATATGCTTTTGAAACAAATACGCGCTGGACTTGTGCATGAAGGTTTACTTCTGGTTCTTCAAGTAAAACTAGGTGAATTGGCTCTATTTTTTCATCAGCGTTATTTTCTGTAGATGCTGATTTCCCTTTCCGCATCCATTTATCGCGAAACTCTAAAAGTCTAAATGTCAAATATATAAGGTTTTGGTAACCAAGTCCCAAATAACTTTCAGGAATATATTCCTCGTCACTACTGTCAAAACGATATCGAACAGATGAGGGCTTTTGCAATGCATCTGTACCGCTAATCTTCGCAGAAATTTCAACAGCTGGGTTGCCACCAATACCTGGATAACCCATCTCCTCTAGCTCTTTTAAAGGCGCTTTAAACTGAGTGTTTAATCTATCGGTGAAATCTTTTTCTAGTTTTTGTTGTTGTCCCAATACTTTGAGATCATCAGCTTCAGGGAAATCATCCGGGTTTAAAATACGTTCGTAATATTCACGGAGTAACTTATTGAGCTGCTGCTTTTCTGAATATGGTCCTTTTTGATTTGTATTATCTTCTACTCCTAATCCTCTTTGTTCGGATATCACGTCTACTCGAATTAACTTTTTTAAAATATCAGATTTAAGGGGCTGCAGGATCTCTCTGGTAACAGGCTCTGTTTCCGCAGTAGGTTCTGCCTCTTTGCTCAAAATGTGGTGCTTTTGTTTAATGTATTTACTGAAATTTCGACCTTTTTCCAAGAAATCATTTAGATTTTTAGGCCACAAGCTTGCCTCGTCTCCGTGCTGTGACACTACGACTCTCATATCAGCAAACTCACGAAATAATTTGATAATATCGACTGCTTCATAAGTTATACGAACCGAAAGAGTGCCGCCGCACCATTCCAAGTCAGGCAGAATGTCACGAACCTTGTATGCCTCACTTGCTTCCGCTGTAATCTCAATGTCTAAACTAGGCAATAAACTTGTTAGGGCGCTCGATAGATTATCTATTTCTTCGCTATTAGGAAATTGATGTTCGACCTGTTCTCCCAACCTTTGGATCTGCTTCCAATTCCGTTTCGATATATCTCTAAACTTTAGGCTATCCTGACTTTTTAAAAATGTGTGTAGTGCTCCAATACAGGATGTTTTCCCGCTATTGTTAGCGCCTACAAGAATAGTTTTTTTATCATCAAGTACCAAGGTAACTTTGGCTAGCCGACGATAGTTTTTTAATACGAAGGAGGTAATTTTCATTTATCAAAGCCTTTAGAAGGTTTCCCTTGTTATATTGAATTAGAATTTTTCAAGACAGTCATAATAGTCTTAAATACTGCCAACTTCTGAGTTAAGAATCCAATGTCCGACAGCACCGCATTGTTATGCCTAAAGTACTTTATGAACATACAGGCCACAATATCGTTTCTTAATTAGCACTCTAATGTCATCAAGGGAAGTTATGGCGCGAATATCATCCATTGTGATAACAATGACTCTTATCCCATCTTGCAAGGCACTAGTTAAAATCCCTATCGCTCCAGGATCAGTGCCATCACCTCTAACAAACCCTCCAGTAACCCCGTTGGCTGCTACAAATATCCCCGTGGTTAGTGCTCGTCTTCTAACTTTATTTACAAAGTTATCTAACACCGGAGCGCCAACTGTATTACTCCAGTTTTTACACTCAACTAATATTACAGAATCCCATGGCCGCAAAATTTGTTCTGTTTGAGCGTTCCAAAGTACTATATCTATTTCTTCAGAGGGCATCCGAATATCGTGCTCAGTAATATCAACACCGTCTAGGTGTTCAAACATATAAATTGAAAGATGCTCGAAGGACTGACCTTTCTGCTGGTTTGTGGTTGCCGCATCAACTTGAGCAATTAAAGTTCTGAAATGATTGATATTAAACATTACTAGAACTCCTGACCGTACAGAAGTTCTCTCACTTTGGATTTCACCAGAACCAGTAAGTCACTAGGATTTCTTACATTGATAAGATCATCTCGGTCCAGCGCAATAGCATTGATACCTTCTTCAACACGAAGCCTATTAAGTAAGTTTTTAGTCCGTTTATCATTTAGTCCCGTAGTTGCTAGGATAAGCCCTTTAATTCCTGACTTTTTGCTCATATGGAGAAACTGATGGAGCATTGCAGTTTTCATTGATCCAATTGCTTTAATTTCAACTGCTATTGGATTTCCCAAGGTTGCCAATTCTGAGTCTTCTTGTGAGTTCCAAATTACAAGATCAAAGCCTCTATTTCTTTTGTTTCTTGAAACGGATTCAATAACTTCCCAGCCTTCAATGCCAGCCGCAATCTCAGCAAACCACTGTTCAAACAGCCGACCTCGTCTGGGACCTTCTGCGGCAAATAAATCACGGAAGTTACCAGACGGTCTAAAGTCCTGAGACACTGAATATTGCTTTTGCTCGCTTCTGGGCCCTAGATAGCTAGATTTTTTTCTCATCGCATCTTCAATAGCTTCTTTGAGCTGAAACATGAAGTTGTTATCAAAAAGGCTACGCTGTGATGTACTGATTATTCGCTGCCCCCTTAATTCAGGAGGCAATGAATATTCGTGGTCGGAGACAATAATTACAGGCTTTCTTGCGCCATGTGCTAGCCCTATTTGATAATAGAGGCTTTCATTTTTTTTATTTACGAATGCAATCAGCACATCACAAAGACTGATAAGACCCCAGATAGCTCCAGATATAGTTTCTTGAAGCTCAAAGTCTTCAATGGTCTCTATTTCATACCCTTCATTATCAGAGATATGCCTCAGTGCATTTTTCAGCTCGTCTGCTTCATAAGAAAAACCGTTTAAAAGTCCAATTCTTTTCATTCTTCACTCATATATATCGATAATCATATTGAAATACTAAAGAGGCATAACATCGTACTCTGCTGCAAATTTGGAGCGCAGCGAAAAACTTGTCCGACAGCAGCGCCTTGTTAGCAGCTGAACACTCGGCTATCACCCAAGTGCTGTTAATACAGCTTTTAGTACTCTGATTGCCAGCTCTTTAGATCAAAATTATAACGCTCTTGAAATGCTCCAGTTTCGGAATTCATCATATACCCGTATTTTGGTAGAGCATAAGCCCAACTATAAATTGTTCACTATTGAGATATTCTTTAACACACCATCTTTTGTCATATCTATCCCTCTATTTTCTTCTTTAATTTTTCTCTTTTTTTATTTAAAGCAGCTTTTGTTTCACTTAAATTATTTAGTTTCTTTAATGTAAATGCATGCATAACTGAGGCAGCGCCCAAGCCTAATAGAAATGTTGAACTAATAAGGATGATGCTTCTCTTAATCAGCTCTGGAAAAGGATAGTAATAGTTTGCAAAAAACAATCCAATAGCAAAAAAGCAAGCTCCAAAGAGAAAAAACAGCATGATAAAGCTCGAACGAAGCAGGTTAATATTGCCTTTACTTATCTTATTTAAAAATTCTTTTTCTAAATCTAACTCAGCTATTTTCTTTTGGAGGCTTCTTTTACGAAGGTTTTTGAAACCTGATAAGATAAATGCAGCTATTAATGAGGCTATAACACCAGGTAATAACGTGTTTATAAGTTCCATAATCTCTCCATAATTATTATTATCATCCAAACAACTATGTGAACACTATCACACTATTTTTGATCTTGTAATTGCAAATTTGCATTGTTCTCAACTTTTTTTATTCTTTCCATAACCTATTAGGAGACTCATCAATTAACTCCTGAGCAATGCTTTCAACCTGCCGTTCTCTAAACTCTTCACTTATATAGGCCCCTGATAAAGCCATATTGATTGCCACACTATGAACTATATCCTTAGCCTTTTTTACAGCCCTTCTATGAACGACCTCCTCGACATTTTCTTCTGAAATAATGGCATACACCAACTGGCAATTCATTGCCTCTGCAGCTTTCTCGAGCGAAGCCAGCGTTACTGCTCCTTTTTTCTCACTCCTTTCAAGCCTTGAAACTGCAGAGCTACTAACGCCTAATCTGTCAGCCAAGTCTGCGGTGCTCATGACTAAAGCCTTACGGACTGTTCGAACCCAGCCCTCATTAACAGCCGGAATATCATTTCGGTATAGTTGAGAAGCCTGATTAACCTTATTCTGATAATGTAGTCTGACTAATTGTTTCATTTTCATCTTTATATCTCCGTTAATGTTTGAGGCCGAAATCATCCCTTTTTATTGAATAGTAGGTCAGCGAAAGTCCTGGGAAAGCCATTGAAGGCAACATGTCTTTTATTAGAACACCTTTCTTAATCAGTCTATGTATTTCCGTAAGCTGGCGCTCTTCTTCAATTTCTATATAGTCCCACTGGCCTTGCCCACCATAGCCAATCCAAAGCCATTGCTCATTAGTTTCATCAAATGCCAGATATATCTTTACTTCCTTGTTAGTTAAAGCATTTATGATTTCACTTTCAACATCATTCATAATGAACTCCTTTATATAGGTGAATGAGCGGCATCGAATAGCTAATACATACCGCTCTAGAATATTTTGACTGGTTTAAATCACCCATCAATCATGATGGCTAACTATTTCAATCAAAGTCGATACCTTCTAAGAAAAAACTGCCATCTACCGTAAGCACTTGCGTATAGATATCTGTGGTTTTGAGGTTTTTATGCCCTAAGATCTGGCTTATATATTTCAAAGGAACAGTATGCAAAACCAAATGTATGGCAAAACTGTGCCTTAAAGTGTGACAGCTCACGTTGCAAAACGGGTTTTCCATATTGTTCACAATTTTCTTGAGGCGTTTATTCAAGACATGCCGACCAAACTTGAACAATCGTTCATGAAGCTTAATGCCATAGATTTTAATGTGATCCCGAATTCGTTGTTTTAAACCTTCATCCAGTATGGGTACTAACCTGCTGGGAACTCGAGCTTTTGTTTGTTTTGTAGGTCTACCTCGCGACTTAAGGGTTTTAAGTTTCAAATGAAGCACCTTCCGGGCAAGAATTTCAAACGAATGTGGCGTAATTGCTAATACCTCTGAGATCCGAGCCCCTGTTTTCCACAATATTTCAAGTGCTAAGCGATAAGTAGGATCGGTTTCCGCGTTAATTATGGCTTTGACTTCCGGTTTCAATAGATATTTAGGTAAATCCTCGAAGTGAGACAGTGCTATGCCTCGCTGGTAAATGAGATCCCTCCAAGGAATTTCTCGCCTTGGTTCACTGGGTAAACTTAAATTTGAATCACCGTGGATCGGCTTAGATGCTAAGGCTAACATGGAAAAATCATCTGAAAAATGGTCATTCATCACCATTTCCTCCTGAGTTTTGGAGACAAATCTCCGTTAAAAAATTGTGGTGAAGCGCATGAAAAATGAGGTATCTATTTGTTTTAATTGCAAAAGTAGGCGCGTCACCAAAATATACGCAAATGGTGACAACCGGATAAAATAAAGGGCCAAAGTAAGCTCTGCTCGCTCGCGGCGAACGGTAACGAAGTAAAGTCATGGTAGTTGGATCCGCTCGAGTAGTTCCAAACGGAATTCTTTAACTGAATAGGTAAACAGACCTTGATGCTTATATTTCCAGTAATCGGCTTCAAATTCGCCTAAAGTCAGTAAGAATGATCGTTTTTTCCGACGCCAAAGACAGAAAAGCAACTCATTAGCTTGACGTTGCATCAGCCGTTCGCGCAATTCCCACAAGGGCTTATCCGGATCACAAGGTTCCAAATCAGCAGGTCTTGTCCTGTCTTTAATGATTATGGTACGAAGGATCGAATAGATGATCAGATCGTTAAAACGATAAGGGTGTTTCGGAGTCGAAGAAAATTCGCGAGGATCATAAAAGCGATCCCAATAGTCAAATTGATTCTCAGGGATCCTTAAAAATTTGCATACTTGAAAGCGATCAAGGGGCAACATTGAGCATTTCTCCGAACATTAAAAAATATCAAACTTTCCGATCGTGATCAGAAAATTTCTAATGTTCGAAGATCGCCAAGAAAAAAATTGCGGGTACAATTTAAAAAATAGCGAAGGAAAGTGCTTTTACTTCCTCCTAAACTGGACTAGCGTCCGATCATAACGAGTGCTCCAAAATGTTGGCAGTTGATCTTCGAAACCCGCACCAACACCTTACCAAAGTTGGATTTAAAAAGAAATGCGACTTCTATGCCCAACAGTTTGTCAAATTTCCGGATGTGGGCCAGTTCCACTCTTATGCAGAGCTGCTACATGCTGCACTTTTAGAGTCAGATCCCGGTGTGAGTCATTTCATTCCCCAACCGTATCAGTTTGGTAAGAGGCGAAATGGCTATAAGCCCGATTGTTTTTATTTAAAAAATGGGCAGCGATTCCTGGTCGAGCTCCGCCCAGAAAAGCGCGTACAAAAATCCGAAGAAAAGCTCGCCCCCATAATCGCTCAGTGTGCACGCTATAAAGTCCAATTCAATGTGATCAGCAACGAATCCATTTTAGTACAAGAGACCCACGCTCGAAACTGGCTGGATATTGTGCGTTATCTAGTGCAGTGGCAGGACTACTCGACCGAACAATACGAGCAAGAATTACTGCACGAATTGATTGATATTAATACGGTGACATTGGGTGAAGTGATCCAAGAGCGGCAATCTCGTTATTCACACTTATTGGAGTTGGCACTGTACCGACTGGCCCATCGAGGTTTGGTTCAAATCCAATGTGAAGACTCGCCGTTAAATTTTGAAACCAGAATAGTTAGCTTATGAAACCATCCATCAGTGCCAAAACCATGCTCGCACGAAATCCTAGCTTACTGGATCCCAATAGCTGGCCGATAGTAGACACCAGTGCATGGAAAACAGCCCTTCGAAAGGAGTATCAAAAGCGTTACCAAATGATGGTTGATTACTGCGATGGTGAATCAGTGGATAATATTGCCGAAGCGTACGGACTCAGTGGTGCGCGGATCTACCAAATCGTGAACAAGTTTTTCGGCTCGTTTGATGAGCAGCCACCTTTATTAACTTATTCACTAAAACCAAACACACCAATTCAAGAGAAAAAACAACGACGTTCACCATTGCCCACTCTTCAAAACCCCTCAGGTGCCAGTGGCAGTTTTCAGAAGTTACTCGAGACAGTGGATGGCTTGAAGGATCACCTGCTGAATGCCATCAAGCTAGCCATTAAAGACGCTCCGGAAGGCGAAAATATATCCATTAAACGATTTTTCCAGAAATTTACCTGTTATTTAAAAGAACGTAACTACCCGCTCGACCAATATCCCTTTACCCATGAAAAGCAAGGCTATGAAAGCTTACGACAGTGGTTGCATCGACAAATAGCCAAGTTAAGGGCTTCGCCACCAAGCGATCGTGCAATTATGCCCAAATGTCACATCATGAATGTGCTTGAATCCGTTCAATTGGACGAACAATTGTATGATGCCAGTGCGAGCGTTCTGATTATATTGAACGGTGCCACTCAAAAGATACGCATCGCCCGCTGTACTTTAATCATGGAAATTGACAAGGCAACAGAGTACATATTAGGTCACTCATTTATTTTGTGTCGCCATTGCGATCAAGACGATGTTCTCGTCACTATTAATAAAATGTATTGCCCCGCTCAGCGCGAATTATCGTCTTCTCATTTTGAATACCATGACATAACAAAAGAACAGCAAGCGGCCATCAATTACCTGCCCCACATCCAATTAGGTGAATTGGCCCTCGATAATGCATTGAGTCATCATGCCAACACCATTTATCAACATGTGACTGGCAAGCTCAAAGCAACGATCCATTTTGGGCTGGTAAAAGCGCCTAAGGCCCGAAATTTAATCGAACACGCTTTTAAACTCTTAGGAGATGATGCTCACCGCAATAAAGCAACTCCAGGCTCGCACCCTAAGGATCCCAAAAAAGAGTCGTCCAAAAATTACAAAAAAGCGCCCGTTGTCTTGCTGAATGAATTAGAAGACATGATTGCGGTACTTATCGCTCAGCTTAATGCGCGAAAACGTCGTCACTTAGGGGGAGAGAGCCCTATTGAGCGCTTAACGCGGCTCATTGCCGAAGGGGCTTATTGGCGTCAACCCAAAATGGACTTTGGTGAGTTCGGCTTACATACCCGCACAATGTCACAACGCACTCTTCACGTATCAACCTCTGAGTGTCGCCTCCCCTATTTTAACTTTAAGAAAGTCCGCTATCGTCTTATTAATAATGTACATCCCATTCCGCAATCCATAAAAATCACGGGGATCTATCACTCTCAGGACATTCGGCTCATTAAAATTTATGACGAAAATGGGAAGTTTTTGGGTGATGGACAAGTGCCCAAATCCTGGAGTTATCATCCTCATTCGGTAAAAACCCGAAGGTATGTTCTCAAGTACGTAAGCCAGTCTGACTTAAAGTTAGATGACCCTGTAGGTCGTTACTATTTAGCGTCGTTAGAAAAAACACATCAACCATCAGGCGCACTCGAAGTTGTACGGCTGCATAATGAAATTACGACCCTGAGTATTCATGAACCAGTAATATATGACTCACAGGAAAGTGATGTAGAAATCACAGAAGATATTGCTCAGTACTCGACTTTTAAAAATCACAGTGTTATTGCGAACCATGAACAAATTTGATCACCCCATATTTGATCCCTTTTCACATGTGGAAACACGAGGGGAAATTAAACTATTTAAAGATCTTCAAGAGCGGATCTCCAAAAGACATCCTAGCGTGGTGATTGAAGGCGACTCTCGACTAGGCAAATCATCGATTATTAAAAATAAGAAGAATGCATTTAAAACCCGTAAAGGTGAGCCGATCCCTATGATTTACACATCGATCTCTGAAACCGACAACAGAACCATACGAGACATCAACTACAACTTAGTCGACTACACATTGCTTACATTTAACAAAAATGCCGTTTCCAAAAACCTAGCAACCACCATGTTTGAGTTTATAGCGGACAAAGCTCATCAAAACAGTCAAAAGACGGCTATCTTGGTGCTAGACGAAGCCCATCATATGTCCGCGAAGCAATACCGGGCCATTTTAAACTTGACCAATAAATTCAATGTTTTCGACATCCGAATTTTTGTAATTTCAATAGTCAATCGCGCCGAAGTTGAAAGCCTCTATATCCAAATGAAAAGATCGAATAACTCCGGAATATACAATCGATTTTTTAGCAAAAAAACAAGCTTTAAAGGCATACGTACTAAGACTGATGTGAAATTCATTCTTGATCAATACGATCAAACGCCATCATCCGATCGCGAGCCTAGAACCTATACTGAATTTTTCCTACCCAAGGACTTTAAAAAAGGATTTCGATTAACGGACCTCACAGATGATATTTGGGAAGTTTATCTGAAACATTATAAGAGCCCTATGAAACTAGTTGATTGGCCAGCAGAGCATTTCTTTGACATGTTAAACACCTTATTACCCGATTACTTGCATCAATACGGTCTTAGAGCTTATACCAAAGACATGATCGTAGACGCCATCGATAAGTCCGATCTAAAAAACTATACCGCTCATTATGGCTATTAATCTTGGGAGCTACCTCAGCCTACCGCATGAAAGTCCAAACGCCATTATTTGGCGAATAGCACAATGCAACCCCTCACTTAAACGTTCTCATTGGACAACCATGTTTAAACATTCAATATCTGATAATACCCAACGTTTTAAGAAACACCTCAACTTGGACAACTTAAGAGTATTAGATTATTACTGTAGAGACTTAACAGTTGAGGAACTTGACGAACTTAGCTCATTATCTTTGCCTAATTCAATCAGTCAATGTCCGAAATGTGCAGAAGTACTTTATCATTCGTCTGCATTTGATCAGCGCTTTGTAAAACGATGCCCTATTCACAAAACTAGATTAACGAATAAATGCCCGGCTTGTAAAAATTATTGGCCGCAAGGACTGGATATTGTTGCTAGGCAATGTGCTTTGTGTGGTGTCAAAAATGATCACTATCAATTTGTTGAGTTACGAAATAAGTTTCAGAATAAAAATTTCAAATTTTTTCACAGGGTCAGAACAAATGTGTTTATCTACAAACTGCAACGCGTTTCATGGCTATGGTGGGATTGCCAAGACTGGGGCTATGAATACAAAATCTGTCGTGCCGATGCCGAGCTCAGGAATGATTATTACGTTTCAGCTTCAAGGTATTACGGTTGGCATCATAATAAAAACCCGGACATACCTCTGGGATATCCGGAAGAGTTTAAGCAGTGGACTCTAAAGGCACACGATAGACTCTCCGATGATATAAGAAATGCTAATATTCGTCAGGGTTTTCAAAGATCCATGAAGCAGCACAAAAATTATCTGGAAAAGCATCATTGTCTTAGGCTCAAGTTACCATCATTCATAGTAAACGCTCGAATGGATGTTATTAACGATATTTATCAAAAGCTAAGCCAAATACACCCTCATAACCACTCACTAGTAAGAGTACAACAACAAGGATTTAAATCATTAGATAAGGACTGCCCTTATTGTTTAGTCTACAGTAATTGGCTCACAAGGCTATTAGCTTATGATATACGTCAAATACCATCTTACTCCATGCAAGAGAACCACAAGCCTTTCTATTACTTTTGGGGGCTTAACCATAGATGTGTAACCCCTATGCCATGGCGTTACATTCAAGCGCCTCTATCAAATCATCGAGGTTTAACCATATTTACAACCCACAAAATCCCCTCGGATATGCAAGCCTATTTATACAAAGCAGAACTCTATCAGTTATTCAGAGATATTTATTTTTACGTGACAAAATACTATCAATTTTATCTTTATAACGACGGTAAACCGGCTTTCTATTTAGAGTTTAAAGAATTCTTACGACAAAAAGAAAGCCACTTTAGAAGCAATATACGCTTTTTTTTAGGCTCAGAGATGGTATATACAGCAGTATCTAAAAACTTATTAGCACAAAACTTTCACATTAAAGCCCACAAGGTAGTTGATAACATGCTTGATAAGCAAAAGATGAATGCAAACCTTAAATCCCATACTTATGGATTAACCGACAGTGATCAATTTAATTTACACTATTTGATTATCAGAGAATATTATTCAGCAGAAAATACTTATTTTACTTTTAATAAATTGCAAAAAGGAATGTAAATAGTTAATGTCCGCTTAGTTCGAAAAGCGGACACTCGTAGAGTCAATTCAAGGTTCATGTAACTTCTATTTAAACACTAACCTCTAAAGAAACATCTATATTGCCGCGAGTAGCATTCGAATAAGGGCAAACCTGATGCGATGCTTCAACTAATTGCTCAGCAACTCCTTGCTCCATACCAGGCAAAGTAACGTGCAGTGCGGCATCAATGCCATAAGCTTCTCCAACTACACCAAGACTGACTTTGCTATCAATATGTAAATCTTCTGGTATGTTCACTTTCATCCGACCGGCAACCACTCGCATAGCGCCAATGAAGCAAGCCGCATAACCAGCTGCAAACAACTGCTCAGGATTAGTACCACTGTTGCCATCGCCACCCAGCTCTTTGGGACTGCCAATGCGAAGATCGAGCTGCTCATCGTTAGATTTGGCAGTACCGTTTTCACGACCACCTGTTACTCGAACCTCTGCCGTATATAATTTTTTATCCAAGCTCATCAGTTGCTCCTAATTTTGAAGTTGTTTCAATAGTATAATTTACATTTTAATCCATATAATTATCAACCCAAGTATCATAAGTAGCATAACAGCATTGCTTCGTCCTAAGACTATAGTTTGCTAATAACAAAAAAATTATATTCTCAGCTTCAAACTTTTATAATGCCAATTAAGCCCTTCTGCTTTAGCAAGCTCCGCAGCTTGAAGATTTATTAAGTCAGTGTTTCCTGGTGTAATTCGCTGGTAGCTTTGTATCTTCATAAAGCTTTGAATACTTAATCCACTAGAATGCTGTGCGCTACCCATGGTAGGTAATGTGTGGTTAGGCCCCGAGCAGTAATCGCCTAATGCAATGGCACTTTGTTCTCCGATAAACAATGAACCATAATTTTTAAGCTTGTCTTCGGAGATGGACTTTTTAGTTAATAGTAGATGTTCAGGAGCCATATCATTGGCGAATTGAATGATTTCTTCATCATCAGATGCAATAACCAATACAATTTGACCATTGACAAATAACTGCCTTAAGTCGTTATCAGAATTTATTTTTTGATAGCAAGTTTCTAATAATGCCAAGTCATTGGTAATCAAGATACTAAACGCATTGGGATCATGTTCTGCTTGCGCAGCCATATCGGCAACCAACAGTTCTATGTTAGAACTGTCATCTGCAATTATTAATAACTCGCTTGGGCCAGCAGGAGTATCAATAGCCACTCTTGAAC
Source organism: uncultured Kangiella sp. (assembly GCA_947503435.1). Classification (GTDB taxonomy): domain Bacteria; phylum Pseudomonadota; class Gammaproteobacteria; order Enterobacterales; family Kangiellaceae; genus Kangiella. Next base: position 173,479 of record CANNDL010000002.1, read on the forward strand.
GAACGAGTTGTTTCGCCATGTTTACGTATTGATTACCTGGTCCAACAATCATGTTAACTGGCTTTATAGAGTTATAGCCGTAAGTTAGAGCTGCTACTGCTTGAGCACCGCCAAGTTGAATGAATTCTGTGGCACCTGACAAGCTTGCTGCAGCAAGGATTGCCGGATTATTTGATGGACTACAGGCAATTCTAGTTTTTACACCAGCAATTTTGGCTGGGATAAGCGTCATCAAAGCAGAAGAAATCAATGGATATCTACCACCCGGTATATAGGCTCCTATAGTTTCTATTGGGTGATAGCGATAGCCAAATTTTCCATATTCATCTTCTATATAAGCTTCGCTCAAATTATCTTTTTGTAATTGGCAAAAAGATTCAATTCTTTTAGCAGCGAACTTTATCGAATCAGATAAAGTTTCATCCAACTGATATTCATCAAAATGTTTAAGCTTGATCACGCAAGGCTCAAAACCATCTATTGCCTTACTGTATTTTTCAATAGCTGAATCACCCGACTCTGCTATTTCAGATAATATACTCTTAACAACACATTCGGCCTTTGTAAGGTTTTCAGTAACAGGTCGTTGCCATTCACTTGCTTTTATTGGTTTAAACATTAGAACGCGCTCCTAGCTCGTTAACAATTGACTTCCAAGGCACGCCCTTGCATTGAGCATTTACTAACGCAAAATAAATCAAATCCGCGGCTTCCCATTGCACATCTTGATAGCTTTCTGCTTCGATTAACTCATTGCATTCTTCCAACAATTTTTCATTCTGCAAATTTGGATCAGATAAAAGCCTAGAAGTATAAGAGCTTGTTTGTATACTCGATTTTCTTTTAGCGATTACTTTATCAAGTGTTGAGATATCAAAGCTTGAAGTTTGCGACGCAAAGCAACTGTATCGTTGCAGGTGACAAGCTGAACTTTTTTGTTTTACTTGAAATAGCAAAGTATCGCCATCACAGTCATAATCTATATTTATTAATTCCTGTGTATTACCACTCGTCAATCCTTTCTGCCAAATTTCTTTGCGTGAGCGACTAAAATAAACACCTTTTCTTTGACTAATAGCTTGCAGTAATGAATCAGCACTTGAATAAGCTAGCATTAAAACTTTCTGTGTATCAATATCTTGAACCACGGTTGGAATTAAGTTTTGCTTTTCAAAATCTAAACACTCAAAGAAGGCTTCCTGCAGCTTAAAAACGCCTGTATAAAGTGCCATGCCAATCTGAGCATTGGCTCCCTTTTGATTGATATAACGGATATCATCTAAATTTGAAATTCCACCTGCAATAGTCACTGGAATATCACTTATAGCCAATACTGACTCAATTCTATCTTTATCTAGTCCATTCAGAAGACCCTCATTTTTCACTTGGGTATATAAAAACTCTGAACAGTTTTCTTGAATTGAATGAATAACTTCAATCACATTAGCATCTTGTTGTTTAGTCCATCCGTCAGTCGTCCAACTATCGCCAATTGCATCTATGGCAAAAATCAGACGGGATTTAGGAAGCTTCTTAACAAACTCATTCTGACAAGCAGTCCCCATAATTATCTTTCTAGCTCCTGCTGCTAAGTATTCTCTTGCTGTTTCGTAATCTCTAATACCGCCGCCAACACGACAAGGTCTGATTGCTAGAAGCTCTTTTATCAAAGCTTTATTATCACCTTTTCCTAAGGCTGCATTTAAATCAATAATGGCTACTTCACCAAGCAATGAAAACTCTTCAAGCAATTGCTTTACATTATCTATTTCTACCTTTTTTTGATTAGGGTTACCCATTTGTAATTGAACGGCTTTACCGTCTAATAAGTCTATACTTGGAATTAACATCTATGATTCCTCATTTCCTAATATTTATACTGTTCTTTGACAAATATGCTTTGACTTCACTAACTTCATATTCTTTTCGATGAAACATACCAGCAGCCAGCACGGCATCTGCACCTGCTTGAAAAGCTGTTAAAAAGTGACTCGGGGTTGAAGCGCCGCCAGATGCTATTAATTGCACTCGGTTATTTTTACTTGCTCGCGATAACAGCTCATTATCAAATCCACTGTTAGTTCCATCTCTATCGATAGATGTCAGTAGGATCTCGCCAGCGCCTCTTGATTCGACTTCTTGGAGCCAATTGAGTGTTTGCAATCGAGTAACCTCTCTAGCTCCATTAGAAAATACCGTATCAACTCCATTACTATCTTTTTTACTGTCAACGGCAACACACAATGATTGGGAGCCGAAACTATCGGCTATTTGATTAATTAACTCCGGACTTTTAATCGCAGCCGTATTGAGAGCAACTTTATCAGCGCCAGCATTTAAGTATTGATTCACATCACTTAAATTGTTCAAACCGCCACCTACAGTAAATGGGATACTCAAATTTTCAGCGACTTTGTTAACCATATTAAGTGCCGCAGAGCGCTTTTCTTGAGTCGCAGTTATGTCGAGAAATACTATTTCATCCGCGCCCTGCTGTTCGTATTGACAAGCCAACTCAATAGGCTCACCCATATCTTTTATATTTTCGAAGTTGACCCCTTTTACAACCCGTCCATTAGCAATATCAAGACATACTATAATTCGAGACTTTAATTCTGAATTGATGATTATAGACATTTCGCCAACACCTCCAATCCATCTTTTCCAGACTTTTCCGGATGAAACTGAAAAGCTCGCAATCCCCTGGATTCTATTGCTGCTGTAAACGTTTCTTGATAGTTAACGTGTGCTGTAGCGAATTGTGTGGCTTTAACACCATACCCATTAACAAAATACACAACCTTATCTGATAGTAAGTTGGTTTTTGAATTCAAAGGCAGCCAACCTATAACCGGCTGCTTAGGCGTATCTAACTTGGTAACTGAATCGGGAAAAATTCCCAAACCGGGTATATCAGGATCCTCATCCGAATCTTGGAAAAAAATCTGCATTCCAACACAAATAGCGATTATGGGCTTCTTTGAAAAATACCATTGACGAATATAATGATCTAATTGTCGCTTACGCAAAGCTTGCATCACTTTTCCAAACCGGCCTTGGCCAGGAATAACCAAGACATCAATCTCATCGGTAGGCTCATCTAATATCGAAGCGATACAACCGAGTTTTGTAAATGCATAAATAACGCTTTTCACATTTCCTGCGTCGGTATTAATAATTCCAACTCTTTTTTGCATCACAACCTACCTTTGGTACTGTTGTCATTTGAATTTGGCTTTAGTGCCACTTTCAGGGCTTTTGCCAAAGCTTTGAACGCTGCTTCAATTAAGTGATGATTATTTGTGCAATATTCTGTCTTTAAATGCAGAGTGATTTGTGATTGGATAGCAAAGCTATAAAAAAAGTGTGGCCACATTTCAGTTGCTACCCCGCCAGTAAATTCTCGATCAAACGGCAAATCAATAACCGCGTAAGGTCTGCCACATATATCAACCGCGGCAAGAATCAGAGTTTCATCCATTGGCAATAAAAAATTACCGTATCGCTCTAATTTGCCTTGCTCACGCCATATGTTTGCAAACAGTTGCCCTAAACAAATTGCCACATCTTCAATGAGGTGGTGATCATCTATATCCACGTCCCCGGTAGCATTAACCGTCAGATCCCAGTTAGCATGAAAAGCTAGCTGCTCTAACATATGATTGAAAAATGGCAAAGGAGTATTGATGTCAATATCCTGATTACCATATAAATCCAGAGCAATTTCTACATTTGTCTCTTTAGTTTCTCTCTTTATAAAATCACTCATAAACTTAAAATCTCATCCAGTTGATTAATGTTCTTGATAACTAAGTCAGCACCAAATTTATATAAACATTCACTACCAACCCCTATTGCTAATGAGCCACTTTTTTTAGCTGCTTCAATATCGTCGGGAGTATCACCTAGCATCCAACTGAAGTTAGTTTGAAAGTACTGTTTTGCTTTATTAATTCCTTCAGGCTCTGGTTTAGAATTTTTTACATCATCATCGCTAATTAAAATTGTATTTTTGATGTTAAGTAATTGCATTCCTTGTAAAGCTTCATACTTGGGCCTTCCTGTCACAATAGCGGTCTTAATGTTTTTCCCGCTGAATAACTTGGCCGAAAATTTGGATTCGATAATAGGACGCTCGCTTTCGCAAAGGCCTTGATTTTCAATATCGCCTAAGTAAAAACGTTGAAACTCAGTCTTAACCTTTTCAAATGAGGTTTGAGCTCCTGCCTGACGAATCAATTCAGCCGTTAACTCCCAGTCATTATTAAATCCCCCACTAGCCCTTAAAGCTGTGGCTTCATCTTTTGAAATCTCTTTATCGGTTAACGATAAAACCGTTTTGGAAATAGCAATATCGTAGCTTTGACTGGTATCAATTAAGACTCCATCCATATCTATACATAATAAATCTGGTTTTAGCGCCCAATTAATAGCCTTTAGCAAGGGGTTGATATTGGTGGGAATGGTAATTCTTAAACAGTATGGATTTGATTGATCCGTATAGAATGTAGAGAGTTTATCTTTTATTAGGATCCTTAATTTATTGCATGCAGCAGCAATCAGTTTCAGCTTACTAGTATTTCCTGTAATCAGGATAAAGTTTGCCCTGCTTTTCGCTACATTTAATCCTGCTTGATCCAATCGAGCGGTTACAACTTTACGATTTACCTCTATGGCTTTGCAGTAATTTGCAACTTCTTGTTTAGCTTCTGGATTTAAAGCAATATTGACTAACTGCAAGTCAAATACCGATAGCCTAAAAGGCAGTGCCAATGCTCTTAAATCATCCATTAATTTTTCATTTGCTAATAAGTAACCTATTCTTGCGCCAGCTAAACCATAGGCTTTAGAAAAGGTTCTTAATACAATTAAATTTGAAAATTTTTTAGTCCATGAAATCCAGTCTATATCTTCTGCTACAAATTCAATGTAAGCTTGATCTAACAAGACTAGCGAATCCATAGCTTGGGCTTTCGAACAAATCTTTTCTATTTTTTTAACAGATAACCATTCTCCCGTTGGATTGTTAGGGCTGGTTAAAATAATTAGTGAGCGTTTCGTAATACTCGCGTTAACCATTTCTAGATCTACTCTTAGTCCCTCTGTAGGATTAATCAATTGGTTATTAATCTTCCAACTTTCTAAACCGACTAAATACTGGCTGAAAGCTGGTAAAGGCAATATGACTTTATAATCATTTAATTTTGTAAATTTGAAGATTATTTCAATTGCCTCATCACCGCCATTAGTAAGCATTACTGATTTTTCATATATGCCATTTTGATTAGCGATAATTAATTCACAGGCTGAAGAATCTGGGTACTGCCATATGTCATTAGTTTTGACTTCAAATCCATCCAACCAATTTGGTTTTGAGTCAGAGCGCTCATTAAAATCTAGCTTTAAGCTATTCATAGGACTTTCCTAATCGGGGTTTCAAGAATGTCTTTAGCGCCCGCATCAACTAACTTTGGAATCAACTCTTTTATCTCTTTCCTTTCAACAGCCGCCTTAATCGAAATGCCTGAAGAATTATAGAGCTTGCTAACCGTTGGCGATCTCATGGCAGGTAAAATCTTAACCAGTCTCGAGATATTTGCTTCTTCACTATTCATTTCTAACAAGACCCTTTTTCGCCCTTCTAAAACACCATTGATAAGTAACAATAGGTCATTAATTTGCTTTTGTTTCGCTGCATCCATAAGCGATGTTTTATTAGCTATGAGCTGCGTAGAGCTTTCTAATAAAACATCCACAACTTTAAGCCGATTGGAAGTAATAGTTGCTCCAGTGCTCGTATTATCAATAATCATATCGGCATCTTCGGGTGGCAAAACTTCTGTTGCGCCATAAGCTCGATACAGCTGAAAATCTAAGTCTTTACTTTTCAAGAAGTCACTTGATACCTTCTTATATTCAGAAGCAACAATCAGCTTTTTAGATTTTATTACTTCCCAATCCCAGTTCTCAGGGATACATGAAACAATCTTCACGGGGTTAAAGCCTAAGTCTTTCAAAATTTCGACATCGGCATCTTGCTCAATGATCCAATCTAAGCCTGTAAAGCCTATATCATGCTGCCCTAGCTCTACTAATTCAGGAATATTTTGGCTTTTTAAAAGTTTCACTTCGATATCACAACCAAAAAGTTTAGGTCGATAATTTCGACTATTTCCCACTAAATTCAGCCCGATATCAGTCAGTAACCTTTCTACTTCATCGAACAGCTTTCCTTTAGGAACCACCATTTTTAATGTCATTTCATTTCTCCAGATAATAAAAAACCCCGAGCTCTCGCGACGGGGTTCTGTTGATTTTAATAAAGCAATACTATTCAACACCGTCGCTTATGCAGTGAATGATGATGTTGATGTAAGTTGTTTAATCTGTTCATAGTTATCAATTTATTTCCCATAAAAAAAGCCCCGACTGTGCGGGGCTTTAGAATATTCTTTTGCAATTATTACAAGCGTATCAAACTAGCCCCATGAAAAAATCATGATGGTTTGAATGATGTTTGTTTGTGCTAAATAATTTCATATTGCAATTAAAATTCATTAGTAATTTTTTGTCAATAGCTTTTTATATTAAAAATCATCGGCTAGAACGACAGCTAGTGGAGCTCCGCCACCTGCATTATCTCTTGCGATAATAGAGTAAATTTCGCCAGCATTCACTTGAATAGCCGCAGGCCCTATCGCTGGGGTTTTACTACCTTGCGCAGTAACCACAACATCATAATCACCAGCAGCGATTGATAAGTAACCAGTATTTTGCTTAAAATCAACGCCACTAAAGTTTGGCTCTACCGTAGAAATGTCGGTAGCAGGAGCAACCAAATATAAATCCACCAAACCTGCTGAAGGTGATGCGTGAATAATTCTTAGTTGCGACTCAGTAACTATGCTACGAGTATTATCGATCAAAATTAGCGGTTCAATATTGGCAAGAGTACCTACTGCAAGCACAGAGTAACTAGTCGCTGCATCTAACGTTACATCCGCATCAATAACTGCAGGCATCATTTGACCAGTTGGCACTACCTTCACATTATAGTCTGCTGCTGGCACTGTTAAGTAATCCGAGAATACTGGAAACGGTACATTTGATAATAATGGCATAGCAAAATTGTCATTAGCGACAACATCTACCGCCGGAGCATCTGGCGACAAGTGAAACACCCGAAGATCAACTGCATTGCCTGCGTCAGTTATCAAAGCTTCACCATCATCGGTCGTTACCAATAAATTCACCGGATTATCACCAGGCCCTGTATTGGTAATGGCTGCCACATTAATAATAGCACCCTCAGTTAGTGATACAGTTCCTGAATCAAATACTACGGTCTTATCACCTGTGGGGGTTATACGAATTTGATAATCACCTGCGTCAATATCGGTTGCTGATAGTGAGTCTTTAAATGCCAAAGTCACTGTTGGGTTTATACTGCTAATATCTGCACTAGGAACGGTTAAATAAATATCCACCGTTGGTGCATTTGAGGCTGCATGCAAAACTTGTAAGGTGAACTGACCCGCCGGCGGAGCCATATCTGGCTGCGATAAAATAACTGGTTCAATGGATGCCGTTTCATTAAGAGCATAAACGCTGTAAATGGTATCAGCGTCGAATGTTAAATCGGCGGGGCCTATAACCGTAACATCACCATCTGGTGTGATTCCGTCAACAGAAACAGAATATGTGCCTTCGTCCACCTCAAAGCGAGTGGAAGCCTCGCCAAAATCTAAACCTGTTATATTGTTAACGTTAATATTCACTGGCGGAGCATCCTGAGAAGCATGAATAACTTGTACTTTAGCCTTGCCGACAGGGTCAGGAATAACGTTAACTAAATTATTATCATCACTGCAAGCAAACAAAAATAAAGATGCTAATGCAATGGTAAATTTTTTGCAGAACATACAACTCTCCCTTTATTAACTGAAATATTAAAATAGGAAAGCTGATGTGAATAAAAAGTAAACAATGTTTTGATATTCACTTAAACTTCACGGCGACTTCACAAAAATAGCAAATATGAAGAAAATACAATTAGCCATAAGTTCCTGCTTAGCGGGTAATAAAGTCCGATACGATGGTGGCCATAAGCGTTCCAAATATTGCTTGGATGTGATGAGCGACTGGTTTGAATACCAGCCTATTTGCCCTGAGATGGGTATTGGTATGCCAACACCTCGACCACCGATTCATTTGGTTGATGAAGACAATCAAATTCGGGTAAAAATGGTGGATGACCATAAGGTTGATTACACTAAAGAGTTACAACAATTTGCGAAAAGCACCTTATCATCTATAAGAAACATCTGTGGTTATATCGTTATTCGCAACTCACCAAGCTGTGGTATGGAACGAGTTAAGGTCTATCACCAAAATGGTAATCCGAGTAACCAATCATCAAGAGGCGCTTATATAGGCGAATTAATGCGATTAAGGCCTGAACTACCAGTTGAAGAAGAAGGTCGCTTATCTGATCCAAAACTACGCGAAAATTTTATCACTCGAGTATTTGCCTATCATGAATGGCAAGAAATGGTTCTACAAGAGCCTACTTTGAATAATTTGATTAGTTTTCATAGTCGATATAAATACCTAGTTATGGCTCATAGTTATCAGGCTTATAAAACTTTAGGCCGGTTAGTCGCTAACGATGGTTCCAAACATATTCATACGATTATTTCAGAGTATGAACAATTATTAATGCAAGCGTTGAAGAAAATTGCCTCAAGCAAATCCCATATTAACGTGCTTTATCATATTATCGGCTATTTCAAAAAAGATATCTCCAGCCATGCGAAGCAAGACCTCATTAAAGTGATTGAACAATATCGAGATGGAATAGTTACCTTAATTGTTCCGATAACTTTAATTAACCATTACATAAACCAATATGGCTCTGAGTATATATGTAACCAAGCCTATTTAAACCCCCACCCTATTGAGCTTGGCTTAAGAAATTATCTATAAATAATGAGCAAATCCATTGTCTGGTTTAGAAATGACTTACGCATAAAAGACAATGCGGCCTTATATCATGCCTGCCAGGAAAACATTGTTATCGGCGTCTATATTGAGGCTACCAAACAAAGAGTCCTTCATCATGACTCCGATAGTAAAGTAGGTTTTATTTACGATAGTTTGCTTGCTTTAAGGAATGAGTTGTCGAATCTTAATATTCCTTTGCTGATTTTTAAGGTCGATTATTATTCGGATATTCCAAGCAAACTTATTCAAACCGCCCAAGAGCATCAGGCAAGCTCAATTTGGTTTAATAATGAATATTTACTTAATGAGATTGAGCGCGACAAAGCAGTAGAGCAAGCAGCAGATTCAAGCCAAATACAACCCCATCGTTTTGACTGCGACATGATACTGCCGCCAAATATTGTTAGAAAGCCAAATGGTTCTGAATACAAAGTCTTTACTCCTTTTAAGAAAGCTTGGATCAAACAACACAAGATTTATAAAGAAAACTCATACCCAGCCCCGACAAAACAGGACTTTAAGCTAAACTCTAATCAAAATACAACCGAAGCTTTCGGCAAACCCTACCGTGAGGATTTATGGCCAGCAGGTAGCAAGAGCGCTGAACAGAAACTCAAGCTCTTTCTGCCAAAAGCACAAGACTATACTAACCATCGAGATATTCCTTCTAAGGCTGGAACCAGCTTTTTATCGCCTTACTTAGCAGTTGGCGCTATATCGGCTAAGCAATGTATCGAACAGCTTTACGATTCTTATTTGGGCGACGAAAGCAGTTTCTACGCTGACACTTGGTTATCGGAGCTGATTTGGCGTGAGTTCTATCGACAAGTTATTATCGATAATCCGAAAGTTGTCATACATAAACCCTACAAAGCTCATGCCAACGAACCGTGGGAGAATAGCTATGATTTATTTGAAGCCTGGAAACAAGGCAATACTGGCTTTCCTATCATTGATGCGGCTATGCGACAACTCAACCAAACTGGCTGGATGCACAATCGGCTGCGTATGAATGCGGCCATGTTCCTGTGTAAATTATGTCGCGTGGACTGGCGCTGGGGCGAAAAATACTTTATGCAGCAGTTAATCGATGGTGATTTTGCCTCTAACAATGGTGGCTGGCAATGGTGCTCATCCACTGGGGCCGACGGAGCGCCCTATTTTCGAATTATGAATCCTACCACACAATCAAAACGATTTGATAAAGATGGTTTTTTTATCAAAAAATTTGTACCAGAGTTATCAACTTTAGATGCCAAGAGCATTCATGAGCCTAATGCCGATCAAAGAAAGTTATGCGGTTACCCTGAGCCTATCATCAATTACAAATCTTCAAGACAAAGAACTATTGAATTAATGGCCTAACAACTTTTGAAAATCTGAAGACATAGACTCTTTACCAAACCAAATATTATAGTATAAAGCTTCGCATTCACTATCTTTAAAACTCGCTAAAGACTTATCATTCAAAAATAAGTCTAAACCTATGGGCTGGAGTTGAAACAAATCGTAATAGTCGCCATCTTTTACGTCTAAATAACTATTGTTCAAAGCCTGATATTTTGCGAAACATTTTTTAAAATCAGCTTCGTTGAGGTTATAAGTCAGGTAATCTTCAGCTCCTTCTTTAAATTGCTTACCTTTTACTTTACGTAAATAATGAAATCGTAATAACTTACTCTTTTGGTCAAAGACCGTTAATTTTTCAGGGCAACTTGGATAGTACAAACCCACTTGAACCACATCAAAAAAAATGGCTTTAGTGATTTTTTGCTGTGAGCATAACTGAAATAGAACACCACTAGGATGACTAATTTGGCTAGGTAGTTTTTTCGTGTCTGCATTTGCCTGCCCAGAATAAATCAAAACTAGCAAAGCGATAAAGATATCCTTTAGATTCATAGACTAGACTTTATCTTAGTGACGATATAACCCACGATAGGTAAGTGCTGATAGAAACCTTCAGCGCCATCCCAATAATCTTGATGCAATATAACCTTGCCCTCTGCATTAAAACGAATTTGTGTCATACCAATCGATTTAGAATCAACTTCGCGACCTTTAGCCGTAAATTTCATATGCATGACCCATCGCAGGTAATAATCCGTCTCGCTTTTACTAACATCAAGGATATCAACAGTAGTTAATTCTACCATACTAGCAGTTTCCTTAAGATAGACTGATAACTCTTCTCTGCTTTGGAAAGTTTTAAATGTATCATTAAAATAAAACTTTTCTGCATACAATTGATTAATGACTTCTTCAGTTGTCCCCTTCTTAAAGTCTCCAAATAATGATAAAAATTTTTCTTTGGGATTAGCAACCGGTTTACTTGCCGGTATCGTTTCTATAGTAGTAAGGAACTCATCAACACGTTGATTTTTCATAGAAATTCCACTGCTAGCGCAGCCCGTTATTAATATAAGGTATGTAAATAGTATCTTTTTCATAAGGTAAATTTACTTAACTGGCAGTCAATATTTTGTGAATATTGTTATGCTTCTGAATTCACACTAATTTCACAGCATTATTACTAAGCTCAATAATATCTCTAGTCCATCCATTAACGTTAATGAAATTTACCCAGTGGTTTGATAATTCCAAAGTCGAATTAAAACCCAATAAAATAGCTCCGAATAATAGCGAGATTGACTGGCCTCGTGTAATACCTTTTATAGCGATCCATATGGTTTGTTTATTTGCTCTTGTTACTGGTGTCAGCTGGATTGCGGTTATTATTTGTCTAGTATCTTATTTTGTAAGAATGTTTGCCATCACCGCTTTTTATCACCGTTATTTTTCCCATAAAACGTTTAAAACCTCACGTACTATGCAAACAGTTTTTGGATTTCTAGGTGCAAGCTCTACTCAGAGGGGGCCTCTGTGGTGGGCCGCTCATCATAGGCATCATCATGTTCATGCTGATACGGATAAGGATACACATTCTCCTAAGCACGGTTTCCTTAGAAGCCACATGACTTGGTTTTTAAATCAAAAGCATTTCCCAACACAGCACGTACGCGTAAAAGATCTTAACCAGTATCCTGAGTTACGATTTTTGGATCGATACGATATTGTTCCACCAATTATCTATGCCGTAATTATTCTTTTAATCGGAATCTACATTGAGACAGCCCACCCAGAACTTGGAGCAAGTCGCTGGCAAATACTTATTTGGGGGTTTTTCATTTCTACCATATTGCTATCACACATTACTTTCTGCATTAACTCATTAGCCCATAAATTTGGTTCCCAGCGCTATGATACGGGCGATGATAGTCGAAATAACTTTGTACTAGCCTTACTGACATTAGGTGAGGGCTGGCATAACAATCATCATCAGTTTCCAGGGGCGGTTAAACAAGGGGTTAAATGGTGGGAAATTGATATTAGTTACTACATTTTAAAATTATTTGAAAAGCTAGGTTTGATTTGGGATTTGCGCTATGCAAAAGCAAACCCTAGTACGACTAAGCAGGCTCAAGACACAGGTACTAACCTATGAAAATAGCAGTTATAGGCGCTGGTATCTCTGGCCTTAGCGCTGCGGATATTTTATCAGAGCAGCATCAGGTCACTGTATTTGAAGCGAATGAGCAAATTGGTGGCCATGCGGACACTCATCAGATTCAAGTCGATGGAAAGGTCATTGCTGTAGATACGGGGTTTATCGTCTTCAACCCTGATAATTACCCGACTTTTATGGAGCTAATCAATAAGTATTCGGTAAAGTACCAAGATAGCGACATGAGCTTCGCCGTTTCAAATCGTATCTCAGGTTTAGAATACAATGCCTCGAGTATTAACCAATTGTTCAGTCAACGCAAAAACCTTTTTAATCCTCGTTTCTATCGAATGATCAAGGATATTTTCCGTTTTTATAAAGAATCAAAGCATTTACTAGTAGAAGATTCTGAAATTTCACTGGGTGATTATTTAAAGCAAAATCAATATTCGCCTATGTTCATTCATGAGCATATTATCCCAATGACCTGCGCGCTTTGGTCTGGTGACAGTCAAACTATTTACGATTTTCCTGCTAAATTTCTCGTAGCTTTTATGAACAACCACAAAATGATGCAAGCTTTTGATCGGCCGGTTTGGAAGACCATATTGGGCGGTTCTAGGGAATATTTAAAAGCCATTGAAGAAAACTGTCAGTTTGCCATTAGCAAAGGCGCTGCCATTACAAGGGTTACAAGAAACTCCAAAAGTATTACTCTTGAATTTAAAGATCAGACTTCTGAGTTCGATAAAGTAGTATTTGCATGCCATAGTGATCAAGCACTTAGACTTATTCAAGAGCCCACGGCTGAAGAGCAACATGTTCTTGGAGCCATTGAATACCAAGAAAACACCATTTGCTTACACAGAGATGAAACAGTATTACCAGTCAACCCTAATGCTTGGGCAAGTTGGAATGTTCTTATTGATGAAGCCAGTTCAAAGCAGTGCACCGTTAGCTATTACATGAATTTACTGCAATCTTTGCCAACACAAGCTCCTGTCATTGTTAGCTTGAATATGCAGCAAAAAATAGACCCTGATAAAATTTGGAAGACGATAAAATATCATCACCCTATTTATAACCAAAGCACCATCAATGCTCAAAAAAACAAGCACTTAGTTCAAGGTGGTAAGAATAGTTATTTTTGCGGAGCCTATTGGGGATGGGGTTTTCACGAAGATGGCGCTAGAAGTGGCAAAGAAGCAGCATCGCAACTACTGAAGGACATAGAGCATGCTTGAGCAAGGTTTTTTAATAGGCAACATTCGTCATCATCGGTATTTGCCAAAGCCTCACCAGTTTGATTACTCAATGTACTGGAGTCTGCTGGACTTGGACTTACTTTCGGCGAACTGCCGCAAATTCAAATTTTTCTCCAAGGAACGATGGAACATATTTTCATTTCGTCAGAAAGATTTTTTTAACTATGAAAATCTTAGCAACAAGCAATCCATTCAAAATCTAATCCTGAACAAAACAGGCCGTCAGTTCGAAGGAAAAGTGTTGCTACTATCACATTTACGATTTTTAGGTTTTAATTTCAACTCAGTTAGCTTTTATTTTTGCATTAACGAACAAGGCGAACTCGAACACATTTTGTCAGAAATAACTAACACCCCATGGGGTGAAAGACATCCTTATTTGCTTAGCTGCGATAACAGCTCAGAACGAGGAGATTGTTATATATTCAACTTCAACAAAGAATTCCACATTTCTCCTTTTGTTAGCATGGAAATGGACTATCAATGGTTATTCAAAATACAAAATGATCAATTAAGAATACACATGAAAGTCATTAAAAAGTCATCGGCTGAAAATCATGACTTGGCTTCTGCAAAGCAAAAATCAAAAGTAATTGACGTAACCTTCACAGGGAAGCATATACCTTTATCACAGAACAACTTAAACAGCATGATTTTGAGACATCCATTTCAACCATTAAAAATGGTATGGCGCATTTATTGGCAGGCGTTAAAGCTGTGGCTTAAAAAGACACCATTTTATTTGCACCCTAAATACGCAGCCAAAGTGGATTAAAAAACTTAATCGATCTTAAAAGGTTTATTATGGACAAAGTAAACGTGATAGAAAACTCAACTGACAACAAACTCAATAAAGTTAACGGTTTTATTCGAAACAAAGTATTACAACAGTTATCAGAAATTAAAGCTGGTTGCATTATTATTCATGATGCTATTGAAACCATTGAGTTAGGTGATACTAAAGACTCCGATTTAACTGTAAACGTTTGGGTAAAAGACTCTAGTTTCTACAATCAAATGGCTATGCATGGAAGTATTGGTGCCGCGGAATCCTACATGCAAAATCAATGGCATACCGATAATTTGACCAACCTTGTAAGATTATTAGTAAAAAACCGTGACCTTCTGGATGATATGGAAGGCGGTACCGCTTGGTTAAAAAACTCGGCATTAAAGCTTTGGCACTGGTTCAATAAAAATGACCAGCAAGGCAGCCGTAAAAATATTGCTGCACACTATGATCTAGGAAACGAATTTTTTAGCTTATTTTTAGATAAGCACCTCATGTATTCCTCAGCTATTTATACTGACTCAGTAAATACCTTGGAGTTGGCTTCTGAATTAAAGCTAAAAACCATTTGCGAGAAATTACAGCTTACCGAAAACGATCACTTAGTTGAAATAGGAACTGGCTGGGGCGGTTTAGCGATATATGCAGCCACTAATTATGGCTGCCATGTTACTACAACAACCATTTCAGAGCAGCAATACCAGTATGCTTCAGAGAAGGTCAAAAAACTTGGTTTGCAAAATAAAATTACCCTACTCAAGGAAGACTATCGTAACTTGACTGGTCAATTTGATAAATTGGTGTCAATTGAGATGATTGAGGCTGTTGGGCATCATTATTTAGATACTTATATTGCCAAGTGTAACTCTTTATTGAAAGACAATGGCCTGGCACTTATTCAAGCGATTACCATAGAAGACCATCGCTATGATCAAGCACTATCATCTGTAGACTTTATAAAGCGCTATATATTCCCTGGTAGTTTCATTCCGTCTGTATCAGCCATTATAAATAGCATGAAAAGCACTGGCGACTTCAGATTAATTAATCTTGAAGATTTTGGTGAAAGTTATGCCTATACGCTTAGGGATTGGCGACTTGCGTTCATGGATAGACTAGAAAATGTTTATGAGCAAGGGTTTAGTGAATCCTTTATGAAAATGTGGGAGTTTTACTTATGTTATTGTGAAGGTGGCTTTTTAGAAAAAGCGATTAGCGATGTTCATCTGTTGATTGCCAAGCCTAAAAACAAGAGAGCACAATGGATATCGCTACAAGAGTAAAACGCATAGACTTTAACAAACTAGTCAATTTCGTCTTGTTCCAGGGTATATGGTTAGCTTGTATCCTTGGAGCTGCAAATAACAAGATGTTAAGCGCCTGGATTTTATTTGGCACTTTAATTTATTGGCAGTCGTGCCCAAAAAATCGTTCTCATAAAGATTTCATTTTTGTTCTCACGCTGCTACCACTTGGTCTCCTTATTGATAGTCTATGGGTTTATTTGCAATTAATTGAATACAAAGAACTCATCCCCTTTAACATGGCCGCCCCTTATTGGATTGGGATCTTATGGATTACTTTTGCTTTATCTCTTAATAGTTCAATGAGTTGGCTTTTTGAACATCCTAAAATAGCCATTATATTTGGCGCATTAGGCGGCCCCTTGTCTTATTTAGCTGCTGAAAGACTGGGCGCTATAACCATATTCGATAAAAATATCACTTTACTACTCCTTGGACTGAGCTGGCTATTAGTAATGCTCGTCATATTAGCTGTTAACAGCAAATTAAAGACTAAAAAGATGGGTCTGAAGCATGCTTGATCTATTATACCAAGATACCCTTTTGGTTACAGCCGGTATATGTTTACTAGTACAGCTTCTAAGCTGGTTTTGGCAAATGAGAACTCAAAACTCAGATATAGTAGACATAAGTTGGTCATGTTTAATTGTAGTTTGTGGACTGCTCTACTTTGTAACCGGAACAGGTGATTCTTTTCACCTCAATATGATTTTGCTTATTCCTGTTCTTTGGTACTCACGACTGGCATGGCACCTTATAAACAGATATAGAGTGCAGCATGAGGATGGTCGTTATCAAGCATTGCGCAAGCATTGGGCTACAAAAGGCTCTACTTCACTGCAAATCAAACTATTGTTTTTCTTTTTATTCCAGGCAGCGCTAGGATGGTTATTCAGTTATCCCGCTTATATCATCGCCAATCTTAATCAAGACTTCAGTGCATTGGATATCATGGCAATAGCTGTGTTGTCATTGTCATTTGTAGGAGTAACCTTAGCAGACCGACAGTTAGCTAGTTATAAAAAAAGTGGCAAGCAAGGCGTGTGTAAAGAAGGGCTATGGAAATACTCTAGACACCCAAATTATTTCTTTGAGTGGCTGCACTGGTTTTGCTACCCGATGCTTGGGCTTTCTTATATAAACTTTGTGTCTTTAGATAATGTCATATTACTTCTCTCTCCTTTTGTTATGTTGTTATTTTTGCTAAAACTCACGGGCATTCCATTTAATGAAGAGCAAAACATCCGCAGTAAAGGTGATGAGTATCGTGAGTATCAAAAAACCACCAATAAATTTTTCTTAGGCATCCCTAAATAATTAAAGGAGACCACATGATAGGCCAAGCGATTAAATTAGTAGAGAAAGGCTTAATGCCTGATACCTTGATTAGAAGTGGGATTAGAAAGCTATGCAAGCAGAGATTGATGGAAGAGTTTGCCGATGATTGTGAAGCACAATCCGATCGTTTTGGAGAATTTTTGCAAGAGCTAAAACAAAGCAAAATTGCAATCAAAACTGATGAAGCTAATCAACAGCACTATGAAGTTCCAGCAGAGTTTTATCACTATGCATTGGGCGAGAACCTGAAATATAGCAGTGCTTATTGGGGCTCCGAAACTAACTCTCTAACAGAAGCTGAAACAGCCATGCTAGAACTTTATTGTCAAAGAGGACAATTTACCGACGGACAGGAAGTTCTTGAATTAGGCTGCGGCTGGGGTTCATTAACCCTATATCTTGCTAGCAAATATCCAAATAGTAGAATTACAGGTGTCTCTAATTCTAACTCCCAAAGAGAGTTCATATTAGCCAAAGCCAAAGAAAGGAATCTAAACAACATCCAAATAATCACTTGCGATATTAATGAATTTTATCCCGGCAAGCAGCATGACAGGATTGTTTCGATTGAAATGTTTGAACATGTTAGAAACTATCAAGAATTATTCGACAAGGTCAGTAATTGGCTAAAAGTTGATGGGAAAGCCTTCTTACATATTTTTTGTCATCGATTTTTGATGTACCCCTACACCGAAGATGGAGATGACAACTGGATGGGAAGATATTTCTTCAGCGGAGGTCAGATGCCAGCAGCGGACACTTTCCTTCATTTCCAAGAAAAGCTTGTTTTAGAGCAGCGCTGGCTATTAAGCGGCACTCACTATGAAAGAACTTCTAACGCCTGGTTAGATAATATGGATAAGCATAAAGAGCAAATCATGCCTGTATTCGAAGAATGTTATGGCGCAGATTTTGCTAAACTCTGGTTCCAACGCTGGCGAATATTCTTTATGGCTTGTGCAGAGCTATTCGGCTATGCTAACGGAAATGAGTGGATGATTGCTCATTATCTATTTAACAAAAAATAGCGACAATGAACAAAAAAGCACCAGGAATACATCGTAAGCTAATTAAGGTAATGGCAATACAGCTGGCCTTAATTAGCCTAGTAACCATACTAAGTGTTTACGGTGCCGCTAAAGTTGTAGAGCATGTTCTTATAAAAGAGGCTTTAGAAGGCGAGGCTCGCTTTTTTTGGGAGCACTATGAGAAAGATCGTCAATACAAGCTACCTCACACTTTGAACTTAACTGGCTATATTGCCGATATCAACTCAAATAACTTTGAATCAGTTCCTGTAGCAATATCTAAAATGCCCATTGGGTATCAACGACTTGAGTCAGAAGATAAAAAACCTCTTGTACATATCTCTGAAAAGTTCGGCAAGCGTTTGTTTCTAGTATTTGAGGAAGGACAAGTTTCTCGGCTAGCTTTTTATTTTGGTATAGCCCCACTAGCCTTTGTTTTACTGATTATTTATCTACCAGCTTGGATCAGCTATATGCTGTCTAAAAGAGCTATTTCACCCGTGGTAAAACTATCAAAGTTAATAGAGGAAACCAAAATTACTGAACACTCGGATATTCGGTTGAATTTTTCAGAGATTGAAAAAAATGCCGATGCAGAAGTTGTAACCTTGCTCGATGCTTTTGAGCAGTATTACGATCAAATTGAACAATATGTTCAACGAGAAAACAATTTTACCCGTTACGCAAGCCATGAGCTTCGTACACCATTAGCCGTATTAAAAGGGTCTATATCCCTACTTTCCAAACATGACTTATCAGAGCAGCAACAGCGCATTGTTTCACGCATGAAACCTATGGTTTTAGAAATGGAGGAACTATTAGAAGCATTACTATTATTATCTAAAAATCAAGAGCCTAAATTATCTGAAGAACCTATTTCGGTTAACCAGCTAACGCAGCAGCAGCTTATTCATATACAAAAATTATTCATCGAAAAAGATATTAAGACTTCCCAACAGAACTCTGCTGAGCTTAACGCTCGTGTTCCTGAACGGCTATTAACTATTTGTATCAATAATATCTTGATGAATGCCTTTAATTATACCGACAATGGTGAAATCAAAGTTATTATAGAAGCTAATACTATTACCGTTACAGACACGGGTAAAGGCATTGAGCAAGAATCATTAACCCGAATTTTTGAACCTTTCTACCGCGCCGATCGTCAATCCACAGATGTTAAAGGATTTGGTTTAGGCTTATCCATAGTCAAAAGGATTTGTGATCAGCTTAGTTGGCAAATAACCATTAGAAGTGAGCCTCAGAGAGGAACTGAAGTTACCTTAAGCTTATAAAGGGTTGAGCTGTTTTTACAGGTGACTCTTAACCAACGATTTTCAAACCTAAACTAGGTATTGTTTGTATAAGCTGCTTATCGAACGGTTTATCGACCACTTTCCTTAAATTATAGAGATGACTTCTCAAGACATCACTATTTGGCGGTATATCGCCCCATAATTCACGCTCTAATTCTTCACGAGTCACCAGTTGGGGCGATTTACGCATTAACAACTTTAAAATATGTAAACCAGTAGGCGATAGTTTCAGTAACTCACCTGCTCGCTTGACTTGCATAGTTTTAGGGTCGAATTCTAGCTGATCAATGACTAAGACTTTACTATCAAGCTCCCCTTTATGTCGGCGGATAATAGCTTTTAATCTAGCATCGAGTTCCTCAAAATCGAATGGCTTGATCAAATAATCATCCGCGCCAGCATCAAAACCCTCAAGCTTATCTTCTAATTGATCTCTAGCCGTCAGCATTAAAATTGGCACATCTGATTTGCCATTTTTTCTTACCTGCTGACATACCTCAAAACCGTCAAACCCTGGCAGCATCACATCTAAAATAAGCGCATCGTAAGAGTTTTCTAGTGCTAGGTTTAAGCCTGTGTTTCCATCCATTGCATAATCGACAATATAGCCACAAAGCTCTAAATACTCACCTGTAGTAGCCGCAAGTTCTTTATGATCTTCTACTAGCAATAAACTATAAGACATCAATTTCTCTCTTCTTAACCTTAGTGTGCTTTCACAGCAAACTTCAATACATAATAACCTAAAATTCCAGATATCAAAGAGGCCAATAAAATCCCTAACCTCTCATCAATTAATAAGTTAACACCTGTTTCTTCAAAAGCCAAAGAGCCAATGAATAGGCTCATAGTGAACCCTATACCACAAATAATTGAAACACCATAAACCATCGCCCAATTCATATCACTTGGCAATCGTGCCAATTTAACTTTAACCGCCAAATAAGAAAATAAAAATACGCCAATTTGCTTACCAATTATTAAGCCCGCTAAAATTCCTAAAGTGATTGGATGTAATAAATTATCTAAAGACACTCCTTTTAACTCAATTCCTGCATTAACAAATGCAAACAATGGGATAATAAAGAGAACAACAAAGCCATGTAGATCTTTTTCCAAACGCTTTGCTGGCGAGTAGTCATAGTTATCTCTGGTTTTAATCGGGATAAACATAGCTAAAGCAACGCCGGCTAAAGTAGCATGTACTCCTGACTTCAGAACAGCAACCCACATGATCAAACCAACAATGATATAAGGAGCTAACTTATAAATATTCAGGCGATTGAAGGTAAAAAGAAAAGTAATGCAGAACGAGGCAATTAATAGCGACACCAGCGATATTTTACTGGTATAGAAAAAGGCAATAATCAGAATTGCTCCGATATCATCGATAATCGCCAATGAAACTAGAAATACCTTAAGCGATACTGGAATCGACTTGCCTATCAGAGCCAAAACCCCTAATGCAAAAGCAATATCTGTGGCCGCAGGTATAGCCCATCCTTTCAACGCAATTGAATCTTGCCAATTGATAGCGGCATAAATTACCGCCGGAACTAACATACCACCAAGAGCAGCAACACCTGGGAGAACCATATCAGATGCTTTTGCTAGCTTCCCTTCTACAACTTCTCTTTTAAGCTCAAGTCCCAGAATAAAGAAAAAAACAGCCATCAAACCATCATTAATCCACAACAATAAAGGCTTACTTAGCTCATAATCCCCTACACTAATAGAAAAAGGGATTTCAATTAGCAAGTTGTAATAACTGACCAAAGGAGTGTTAGCGACTATCAGTGCCAAAAGTGTACTTGCAATCAGCAATACACTAGGCAATATTTCTTTATTTACCATTAACTTATAGAAAAGTTGTTTTTCATATTATTAGCAATAAAGAGTGAAAGAAATGTGAATAATTTATCCTAGGTTAAATAAGGTATATATACTTATACATATGTCCGCTTTGTGACGTTTCCAGACTGCTTAGTTCGAAAAGCAGACGCTCAAAGGTTCAGTTCAATGTTCATTTAATTTCTAATTAAACACTGACCTCTAAAGATACATCTATATTGCCACGAGTTGCATTCGAATAAGGGCAAACCTGATGCGATGCTTCAACTAGTTGCTCTGCGATATCTTGCTCCATGCCGGGCAAAGAAACGTGTAGTTCGGCATCAATTCCATAAGCTTCTCCGACTACACCAAGACTGACTTTACTATCAATGTGTAAGTTTTCTGGCAAGCCTACTTTCATACGACCAGCAACCACACGCATGGCGCCAATAAAGCAAGCCGCATAACCTGCTGCAAAAAGCTGTTCGGGGTTAGTTCCGCTGTTACCATCTCCTCCTAGCTCTTTTGGACTTCCTATTCGTATATCTAGTTGCTTATCGTTTGATTTAGCAGTTCCATCTTCACGGCCTCCAGTAACTCTGACTTCCGCAGTGTATAATTTCTTTTCTAGACTCATAATATGCTCCTTATTTTGTTAATCCTGAGTATTTGATTCCTGCTAAATCCGCAACCTCACGTTTCCAACTGGCAATATCTTTAGCGTTAAACTTACCCAAGTCATCGTGCCCGCAAGCCCTTGCCATCACTTGCATCAATTCAATTGAAGCATTAAAGAAATTGTATAATTGTTGCGCTGATTTTTCGATATTTAACCGTTTTCGTAACTCTGGCTTTTGTGTCGCTATTCCTGCAGGGCAATTATTAGTATTACAAATTCTCGCTCCGACGCAGCCTATGGCCTGCATAGCACTATTCGATAAAGCTACTCCATCAGCGCCTAAGGCCATAGCTTTTACAAAATCTATCGGTACACGTAATCCACCTGTAGCAATAAGGGTAACTCTCCCGCTAGCGTTTTGTTTATCAAGATAATGTCTTGCTCTTGCCAAAGCAGGAATGGTCGGGACGCTAATATGATCTCTAAAGATTTCTGGTGCGGCACCTGTTCCACCGCCGCGACCATCTAAAATAATGTAATCGGTACCGACATCAAGTGCAAATTGGATATCCTCTTCGATATGATTAGCACTGAGTTTAAAACCAACAGGGATACCACCAGTGATTTCTCTGACATGTTCTGCGAATTTTTTGAAATCATCCACGGTAACCAAATCAGCAAACGTCGAAGGTGATATAGCTGGCTCTCCTTCTGGAATATTACGTACCTGAGAAATTTTCCCTTGGTTTTTAGATCCAGGCAAGTGTCCACCAGTGCCAGTTTTAGCACCTTGCCCCCCCTTAAAATGAAAAGCCTGAACATTTTTTAATAGTTCATCTTTATATCCAAACTTAGCACTAGCAAGTTCATAGAAATAACGTGAATTAGCTTGTTGCTCTTCGGGTAACATACCGCCTTCCCCAGAACAAATACCAGTCCCAGCAAGCTCGGCACCTTTTGCCAAGGATATTTTTGCTTCTTCAGAAAGCGCTCCAAAACTCATGTCAGAAACAAATAAAGGTATTTTTAGACGTAATGGTTTTTTTGCTTGTGGGCCAATAACCAGCTCAGTTTTCACTGGATGATCATCTAATAGGGGTTTCGTCGCCATTTGTGCAACGATCATTTGAATGTCATCCCACTTAGGCAGCAAATCCCTTGGAACTCCCATGGCAGTCATAGGGCCATGATGGCCAAGCTTTGAAAGTCCTTCCTTAGCTAGCTGATGAATAAAAGCAACGTGTGGCTCTTCAGGTGTAGCAACCGCAATAGGCGCAGCAGATTCATTTTTTGTAGATACACTAACTTCTTTGCCAACTTGTTCCACAGGAATATTCTTATGGGTACCATCACAATATGGTTTATTACTTGACTCTTTACATTGACATAGGAACGCTTCGCCAGATTCTTCGGCTTTAAATACTTGAGGACTTATACTTGTTCCTTTATGTGAACCATCGCAAAACGGCTGATTTTTTGAGCGACCACATGCACAAAAATAATATTCGTTGCCTTTTTCTAACTCCACATTTGCTGGACGATTATTAGCTATTATCGGCTTATCTGACATTTTAGTACTCCTCCACTCCCATTTAATTCTACACTACACATCTCAATATTGGTTTGCACTTAAATCTTTATAAGCGGCAGGAACATTAAGGCCTGGATGGACCCAGCCATATAATCCATAACCTTTAAACTCAGGAAGTGTAACTTTTTCTACTGTTTCTTCTAAGGTTAATCCATCATCAATAGCTTTTTGCACTTGGTTTTTAACAGCTTTCAAATAATCAATATGCCAAACCAAATCCTCTTTTCCCATGACGGTCCCATGGCCGGGTACAATACGCGCATCAGATGGAAGAAATTCATAAAGCTTCTCCAATGTATTCAACGTTTCTACTAAATGACCATCAAGCAACCAAGGTAACGATGGTTTTACCGCAATAATAGGGTTACCGGTCCAAATGACTTTCGATTCAGGCTCCCATATGAATAAATCACCGCCTGTTTGTGCAAATCCAAAATCTATAATCTGAACTTTCTTGTTCCCAAGGTCTAAAGTAAGCTTACCACCTTTAGAAATAAGTAGATCACCTGTTACTGGCTTTATTTCCTCAATGCCACGACCTTTACCAAAGTTTTGAATCATAAACTCTGTGTCTGCTTTGAAATGATGGTCTATATAGTTTTTTGTGGTTTCATGTTGAATAATTTTTGTAGTCTCAGGCAAATACATATTTCCATATGAGTGATCTCCGTGAAAGCTAGTATTTACTGCATATTCTATGGGCAAATTAGCTTCTTCTTTGATCATTTGTTGAACCTGCATATTCAATCTCTTATTCAACATCGTATCGATTATTAAAACGCCGTCAGTGCCTACAATAAAACCTCCACTGGTTGCTACAGGTATGCCCTTCTGCTCTTTCTCTTTAGCCATAGAAGGATAATAAGCAAATACCCCATCTGCCAATTTTTCAGATTTTAAAACGACTTTATTTCCATCCCACACAGGCTGTTGTTCTTCTGCAACAGCACATGACATTAACATAGTTGAAACAACTAATAAGCTTAACGTTTTCATAGAACTCTCCTAAGGTGTTACGCGTTATTTACGATTATTTTTGATAGACCAATCTTGATGGTGTCCCAAAGGAACAATACCAAAGGGATTTATTGATAAATGACTGGCATAATAATGAGTTTTGATATGTGGAATATTTACAGTTTCAGCAATTCCTGGTATTTGGTACAAATTCAACATGTACTCATAAATATTCTTATAACTTTGCAACAATCTGATATTACATTTGAAGTGCGTATGATAAACATAATCAAACCTAATAAGCGTGGTCCACAAGCGCCAATCCGCTTCTGTTATTTGGTCCCCGACTAAATAGTTCGAATTAGATAGTAGCTCTTCAACTTTATCTAATGCTGCAAACAATGTTGTAACATTTCTTGTATAAACACTTTGGGTTGTTGCAAACCCTGTTTTATATACACCATTATTTATATTGTTATAGATAAAGTCATTAACCTTATCTATTGCTTCTCTTCGTAACTCAGGATAATAATCTTTGGTGTTTTTGGTTAATTCGTCAAAAGAGGAATTAAACATCCTAATAATTTCAGAAGATTCGTTATTAACTATCGTCTTAGTTTTTTTATCCCAAAGTACAGGAACAGTGATATTTCCTATATAGTTTGGATTAGCATCAAAATACCTTTCGGAAAGATAACTAGATTGGTATAACTCATCTCCCGTTGTTCCAAATAACTCAGAGGATTCTTGATCATGTTGAAAAGTCCAGCCTTTATCAAGCATTACAGGGTGGACAACATTGACTGTTATGTAGTCTTCCAAGTTTTTTAACTTTCTGAAAACTAAAGTTCTATGAGCCCATGGACAAGCTAGTGAAACATATAAGTGATATCTATCTTTTTCAGCTAAAAAACCGCCACTGCCTGTTGGGCCGTTACTACCATCAGGTGTAATCCAATTTCTAAACTGAGAGTTTTTTCTTTTATATTCACCATCTTTAATACTCGACTTCCAACTTGTTATAGACATAAAAACCTTTTACACATGACGTCATTGAACTTGGCAATCACTATAAATGTTGACTAAATGGAAAAAAAGATTAATTATTTGAACATTCTGTTTCTATATCGCGAACAATGATGGGCCAATTAGAGTTTATGAAAATCTTTGTCAGAGTCGTTGAGGCTGGAACAATCACCTTGGCAGCTGAACAATTAAGTATGACGAAGTCTGCTGTGAGTAAACGCTTATCCGAGCTAGAGTCGAGTCTTGGCACTAAACTTATAAACCGAACTACCAGAAGCTCTAGTCTCACGGAAGCTGGAAATAATTATTATAAAAGAGCAAAGGATTTGATATTAGAGATTGAAGAGCTAAATCAAGATATAACCTCTTCCAACAAAATTTTAGAGGGAAAGCTAAAAGTGGCTCTTCCTTTATCATTTGGAATTAATCACCTTTTGCCTTTTTTTAACGCTTTCTTAAAAGCCCATCCTAGAATTCAGTTAGAAACAAATTTCTGCGAATACCAAGTTGATATGGTAGAGCAAGGCTACGATCTAGCTTTTAGGATTGGCAATTTAAGCGACTCTACAATGCAAGCACGTAAGCTTGTCAACATTGAACATTGCATTTGTGCTAGTCCAGACTATATAAATGAAGTAGGTCCATTAGATGATATCGAACAGTTATCTAAATTAAAATACCTCAAATATGACAATAGGCCCTCTGAACAAATAACTTTTAACCATAAATCCGGCGTTAGAGCAGTCCAATTAAATAGTTATACAAGTTCAAATAGCGGTGAGTTTTTAGCTTCTCTTGCTCAGTCTGGACTTGGTTTTGTGATTCTTCCCACATTTATACTATGGAAAGAAATAAAAAATAAATCGCTTGTTCCTATATTCCCAGAGTATAAAATTCCAACAATGCATGGTTATGCTATTTATCCCGCAAATAGGTATTTGCCTTCAAAAGTTAGAGCTCTTATTGATTATTTAACTCAATGCTTTGGAACACCTCACTACTGGGATGTTTATTGAAATATATCCTTTTTTCGATATATAAAAGACATGCTATTTGAGCTTAATCTGATAAAAATATATTATTGATTGGTGTCTAACCATTCAAATGAATACGTACAAATATATTTCTTTATAAAGGCTATATTAATGTGAAGCTATGTACCTTTGGATCAGTGTCTGCTTTGTGACGGAAACGGACAATAATGTAATCATTAGCATGCAGCGAAGTTCCACATGCCCTTTTTCGGCAATTAAGTCATTCTAATTAAATGTACACTCTTTTAAGTACTTTTCTTGTCGGCTATTTATTTATGATTTAATAAGGGTAGAATACAACTAAATTACTTAAACTGGTGTGATTTGAACGCTTTTAATCAATCACTTAAATTGGCTGGAATTCAACTAAATTTGTTGGGTGTCCACTGGTTTTACACCCCGAATTAATAATTTTCTATGGCTTCTAGAAAGTTTAACTTCAAAAAAATCACCACAATTACGTTAGGAATCTTCCTGCTTATTGGCGCCGGCGGCTTTACTTGGTTCAAGTACCAAATGAAAAAGAAACTGGGAGGCTATACTGAGGTTATAGACCCTAAGCCGTATTTTGAACAATACAAGACGATAGGCATTAAGAACGTCAATATCCTAGCTCCTGATGCTAGCCATTTTATCCCTAATCAGCAGTTAGTCATGGAGAATGGGCTTATCAAAGCAATAGGCCCAGTAGAAAATCTAGATTCTTCAATTGAATATATTGATGGTAAAGGACAATACCTAATTCCGGGCTTAACTGATACTCACGTTCACCTATTTCACAGTAAGAATGATTTATATCTATATCTTGCTAATGGCGTTACGAGTGTTTGGGAAATGTTTGGTAATAAGCAGCACTTAAAGTGGAAAGAGGAAAAAACTGAAGGCGCTATTAGCCCTGAATTATTTATTGCATCACAAAAATTTAATAGCCAAGCTGGTATAGACAAATGGATTCGAAAGTATGTTTATTGGGATATCAATGTTAAAGAGAAAGATGAGGCGCGTGAGTGGATTAAAACATTAAAAGAACGAGGCTTTGATGCTATTAAGACCGGCAGTTATCTTGATAAGGAGCTATTCGATACTCTGCTTGATGAAGCCAAGAAGCAAAATATAATGGCATTAGGCCATTTACCTATGAGTGTCAGTCTCGAGCAGTTATATCAATCTGGTATTTCTGAGTTGTCGCATGTGGAAGAAGTTATGCGCCGCATGATGAATGATTACGACTCTAAAGGTTTTACCTATAAAAACATGGAACAAGTTCTTGCGTATATTGAAGCCAATGCTGATGAAGTTGCAAAAAACCTTAAAGAAAACAATATCGCTATCTCCACCAGTCTTTGGTTAATGGAAAGTTTACCTGAGCAACGATTTAACACCGAAGAGTTTATTAAAACCATTGAGCTTGAGTACGCCAATCCGCCTATTAGTGAAGGATTAATTTTTAAAGAATTGGTTTTTAAAGGCTGGATACCTGGAAATAATAATTATGAAGACTTTGATACCATCAATGATCCTGAGTGGAGAGCTGATTACAGAAGGCTAACTGAGGCTTGGACTAAAGCCAATCAAATCATCATTAAGGCTCTAAATAGAAATGATGTAACAATCTTGGCAGGCACTGATGTAGGCGCGACTTCAGTGGTACCAGGCTTTTCTCTACATGATGAGCTTGAATCTTTAATCAGCAACGGTGTAAACACCTCAAAAGCCCTATATTCAGCGACAACTGCTCCAGCAAAATTAACTAAGCAAAACATCGGCACCATTGAAGTCGGCAAAGAAGCAGATTTATTGCTACTCTCTAAGAACCCTTTAGAAGATATCAATAATACAAGAGCCTTTGAGTTGGTTTTTATTGATAATCATTACTTAACTAAAGATAGCAAAGATAAGCTTTTAGAAGCTATTTTAGAGGCTAATGATAAAGCAAGAACGGTCGATATTTCCCAATGGCAATAAAACAAAAGTAGCAATAACTATGAGCAATGAATTGAACTACAAAAGTAACCCTCTTAATGGCGTTAGTCTTAAACAACTAATCACGCAAATTGTTGAGCAGTATGGCTATGAGATATTGCATGCCTATTTAAACTTGAACTGCTTTAAATCTAACCCGAGCATTCCGTCAAGCGTCAACTTTCTAAAAAAGACTGAATGGGCTCGTGAAAAGGTAGAAGGCTTTTATTTGTATCAATATAAGAATTTGCCCTCGCCTTCTTTTAGTCAACAACAGGTTCCACCAAGGGATCGCATTATTCCTGATGATCAAGTACCTGGAGAACCTGCTGAGTTAACTTTAGAAGATGCTGAGTTATTACGCGAGCAAAACGCTGAAAAAGCAGCAGAGTTTGATAGAAAACCTACTAACAAAAAAAGCAAGCCGCAGAAAAGCAATAGCCCAAGTTCAAATGCAAAAGCGAAAAACGACCCTTGGGCTAAATTTCGGCATAAGTAAATTAGAAGATTGCTGGAATAGCTTAGGATGGCCCTATTTCTAAGTCATTATTTAAAACACCTGAGCAATCAAGCTCAGGGATATCCACATCTTCCGTTTCGATGCCCTTTTCTTTCAATTGTTCTTTTAAGCCTTTTAGCTGATGCTCTAGGGCATTGGAGTGGTCATACATATTCTGTAAGGCAACCACTAAAGGATCAATTTGATCGGAGGTAACACCAAAAGCTTGGAAGTTATGCTTGCCTTTTGGATCGGTTTCAGAAGCTTCACGAGCCGGAATACCAATCACAGTTGCACCTTCCGTTACGTCTTTAACTACAACCGCATTACCACCTACTTTGGCATTATCATTTAAAGTAATAGGGCCCAAAATTTTAGCTCCAGCACCAATTACGACATTATTTTTTAGGGTTGGATGGCGCTTACCTTTCTCTAAACTTGTGCCCCCAAGGGTGACGCCATGATAGAGCATGCAGTCATCGCCAATCTCTGCAGTTTCTCCAATCACCACACCCAATCCATGATCGATAAAGAAACGGCGGCCAATGGTTGCTCCTGGGTGGATTTCGATGCCGGTTAAAAATCGTGAAAGGGTCATAATAGCTCGAGCCAACCAATTCCAATTCTTTTTCCACAGTTTATTGGCAAAGCGGTGCCACCAAATAGCGTGCAATCCAGGATATAACGTTAAAACTTCAAAGTTGTTTCTCGCTGATGGGTCACGATGATAAACACTTTTGATATCTTCTTTAATTCGTTCAAACATTGGTTTTCCGTTTAATATATTTTTCTATTGAAGCAAGGAAGCCTCGTAAAATATTTACTTCGCCCTGATTCAATTGGCTCTTGGCAAAAAGCCTTCGCATTCTAGCAGATAGTAGTTTTGGATTTTCTGGATCGAAAAACTCGGTGCTTACCATTGTCTGCTCTAGATGATGATAGAGACCATCCACCTGTTCAGATGTTGCAACTAGCTCACTATCTTTTGATTCTAGTGGTTCTTCAGCTATAGGGTTTTCAAGTAAGCACTTTAACCTTAGTTCATAACTAATTATCTGAACGGCAGATGCTAAATTAAGCGACATATACTCAGGATTAGCGGGAATATTCACATGGTAATTACAAAGTTGAAGTTCTTCATTTAAAAGCCCTACACTTTCACGTCCAAAGAGAATAGCAACAGGACGCGATTCTGGTTTTTCATCAATAAGCTGTGCCATTTCTCGAGGTTCTATCAGCGGCCAAGGTAAAGCTCTATTTCTTGAACTAGAACCGATAACTAATTTACAGTCTTTTATCGCTTCTTCAATGGTCTCAACCACCACGGCACTTTCGAGAATGTCCAAAGCGCCTGAAGAGCGGACCATTGCTTCCTCACAAGGAAAATCTTTTGGGCTCACAAGCACCAACCGACTTAAGCCCATTGTTTTCATTGCACGCGCCGCGGCACCTATATTGCCAGGGTGACTGGTGTGGCAAAGTACTATTTTTATTTGTTCAAGCATTAATTATTTTTTACTTTGTAAGTTAATTGGGTAAAACCAAATTCATATTGCTTAGTAGCGATAAGCTCTAAATCAATATCAGTATCATAGCTAAAAATCTTATTAGAAAACAATGGTTTGCCCTTGCCAATTAAAGTTGGGATTACCGTTAAAGTTATGTCATCAAGCAAACCCGCAGCCAAGAATCGTTGTATGGTGATGCCGCCATCAACATAAAGCCTTTGATAATCTTCCGATTCTAACTTAGAAACTATCTTCTCAATAGGCGCCGACGACTGTTCAACTCGATCTTGTAAATAAACTGGAATATCAACATTGCTACGACTTAAAACCAATATTTTGGCATCGCCATATGGCCATTGTTCAGGAGACAAATTAAAAGACAAAATTTTACGGAAAGTACCGCTGCCCATAGCGATACAATCGACACTAGCCATAAATTCTCCAAAACCGCAGTCCTCACCTTCCGGAACTAGCTTATTGAATCTATCAAGCCAATCGATAGCGTTATCTTCACGGGCAATAAAGCCATCAAGAGAAATAGCTATATTTACAGATTTTTGTAATGGCATTCGTAGTCCTCTTTAATTATTAAGATCATAGCAAAGCTAGACAAACCCTAACAGTCCGAAAGAAAATACTTTTCTCTAGCCAATGATTTTTGATAGAATGCGCGCATCTGGTAGCTATTATTAAATAGCGCCGCAATGTCTTGTCACTCATATTAGTAGACAGGCGTATCGTTCTTTGATAATTGGTGATTAACTATGAATGCATATTGCACTATTGCAATCCGTGCGGCTAACCTTGCCGGCGACTTTATCGCAACCGCGTTTAATCAGCGTGACCGCGTTATAGCAAGAAAGAAAGACCTGAATGACTACGTAACTAACGTGGACAAGCAAGCTGAAGAGTTAATCATTGATTCAATCAAATCAGCCTATCCCGATCACTCTTTCCTTGGTGAAGAATCTGGCCTTAAAGAAGGTAAGGACAAGGAAACAGTATGGGTCATCGATCCATTGGATGGGACTCGTAATTTTATCGATGGTAATCCGCACTTTTCAATATCCATTGCTGTTAAGCACAAAGGCAAAACCCTTGCAGCGGTTGTTTTTGACCCTATGCGCGATGAAATGTTTAGCGCATCAAACGGCAATGGTGCTCAACTCAATCAAACCCGTATTCGCGTTGCTGATGAGAAAAAGCTGGAAAACTCTATTTTGGCTACCGGCTTTCCATTCCGGGCAAAAGAAAACACTGATACCTACTTAAAATATTTCTCTACATTACTACCACTATGCAGTGACATGCGTCGAGCCGGTTCTGCCGCGCTTGATTTGGCTTATTTAGCAGCTGGTCGAGTTAATGCTTTCTGGGAGTTTGGACTATCAGATTGGGATACTGCAGCTGGTGCATTAATCGTAAAAGAAGCCGGTGGTTTAGTTGGAGATGTTAAAGGCAACCCTTTTACGGCTAAATCAAAAAGCATCATGGCAGCCAATCCATATGTTTTTAAACAATTTATGCAGGTCGTCAAAGAGCTTTAAATTGTAAATAATCCTCAGTCTTAGCTAGAAATGTGGACAAACCTTTGAGATAATTGGTTTGTCCTCTTACCAGTTGAGATATACCCAATGCAAAACTTGTTTAGTAATCTTTGGAATGATTACGTATCCATCACTCCTGACGCTCTAGAGATCCATAATAAATTCAGTAGCTTATCGTCAAAACCTATTGTTAATGATCATATTGCATTACGGACTTTCAATGACGGCTTAATTAGCCTTAAGCATATTGGTTCACTTCTATCTCAGCACGGTTATATCGAAGCCGGTGAGTATCATTTTGCAGAAAAGAAGCTTTACGCCAAGCATTTTGTACATAAAACAGATGAATCCGCTCCTAAGATTTTCGTTAGCGAATTACTGCTTGAAGAATTTTCTGCTGAATTACAAATGTTTTGTAGAGGCTTAATTGCTCAAGCTAACTGGCAGATATCACAGGAAGGATTACAACTACCGAAACGTCACTGGGGAAAAATAAGCCGTAATGCATACGAACGATTACTTGAAGAAAGTGAATACGCCGCCTGGTTAGCTGCTTTTGGTTTGCGCGCTAATCACTTCACTGTATCGATCAACCATTTAGAAAAATTTAGAGATATCGAGTCAGTAAATCAATTCGTTAAAGATGCTGGCTTTAAACTGAACACAAGCGGAGCCGAAATAAAAGGCTCAGAAGAAGTTTGTTTAAAACAAAGTTCTACCATGGCCAATATCGTTGATTGGGCTTTTGAAGACGGTAACTACCCTATTCGTTCATGTTTCTATGAATTTGCGCAAAGATTTGCAATGCCCAATGGCGAGCTTTATCAAGGGTTTGTTGCAGCGAGTGCAGATAAGATTTTTGAATCCACTAACGTGGCTGCTTGATCAATTATTTTTAAAAATCAAATTAATTTGAGCGCCGCCGAGTGTGGCGCTTTTCTCTATTTCTATTTTGGCTTTGTAGGCTTCCATAATTTCTCTGACAATAGACATCCCGATTCCCTGCCCTTCAACTGTTTCGTCTAGCCGTTTACCGCGACTGAGCACTGCGGCTTGAACATGTTGAGGAATCCCGGGGCCATCATCTTCTATTGATATAATGGTTTTATTATCTAAAGTTTTAGCCGTAATTAAAACTTTTGACTTAGCCCATTTACAAGCATTATCAGTAAGGTTCCCACAGATCTCATACAGATCACCTTCGCTTAAATTTGCACTTATTTGTTTTTCAACTTTTGCTTGAATTTTTATGCCTTTCTGCGAGTATACTTTCGATAAGCCTGCAATTAGCTTTTCTATTGCAGGGGCGATTTTAATGCGCTCGGCCATGACTCTAGGGCCACTAGTGGCTCTTTGTAACTGGTAGCCTACGATTTGATTCATTCTTTCCAATTGCTCTTCGCTTATTCGCGATAGCTCATGGCTTTCTACTTGGTTTTGCAAAGCTGACTGCATTACCGCTAGCGGAGTTTTTAAACTGTGTGCCAAATTAGCAAGAGTTTCCTTATAGCGTTTTGATTGATCCCTTTCATTAACAATAAAACGGTTAATATTATCAGTTAACCCTTGAATTTCTTTTGGGTAATTATCACCAAGTTTATCGGAAAGGCCTTGCTTAACTTGACTCAACTCTTCAGTGATTTTTCGCATTGGCCTGAAGGTCCAGCGCAATATTAAAAACAGCACAAACAATAATGATAATGCTAAGACTCCAAGCCACATAAGAAGCTTGTTACGATAGGCAGAAACCACTTGATTATAGGCACGCTTATTTTCCAGCACCATAAAGTGGTATAAGGCAATGTCACCCTCTAGAGACTCCCATTCGGTCACAAAGTGAAACTGAAAATAGTCTTTATCGGGTAGCTTTAAATCATACAGTTTTGGCTCGCCAGGAAGACTTAAAGGTACTTTAACTTCAATTTCTTCAGCAGAAATCGAACTCCAGACTAAGGTTTCAGTTTCGTCGTACACTAATGCCGACAGGCCACTAGCATATTGATTAAATCGTTGATCGATTTGCGGTTCTTCTGGAATAAACAGTTGATCTTTTTCTTCTAATTCTGCAACCGAGAGTAAGCCATAAAACTGAGCGGTTAACCGCTCAAAAGTGGCTTGACGAATTCCCGACTCATAAGCTTTTAATAGAACCGCACTCATGGCTAAAATAAAAAACACCAGCACAATACTGGTGTTTATTAATAAGCGTTTCTGTAATGAGTATGACTGAGACAAACTCTAGACCTTATAAATCCGAACGTAAACGGTAACCACGACCACGTAAAGTTTCTATTGGTTTAATGTCGCCATCAGGGTCAATTTTTTTACGCAAACGACCGACGAAAACTTCTAACACATTTGAGTCGCGGTCATAGTCTTGCGCATATAGGTGCTCGGTTAATTCAGTCTTAGAAACAACTTTATCAGGGTTGAGCATTAAATATTCCAATACCATATATTCGTAAGCAGTTAAATCCATCGCTTTATCGTTAACTCGAACTTCCTGCTTCATGCTATTCAAAGTTATAGGGCCTTTCACAATTTCAGGGCTGGCGTAGCCTGACGAGCGTCTTAGCAGCGCATTGATCCGTGCTAGTAACTCTTCATTTTGAAATGGTTTAGTTAAATAATCATCTGCACCAGCAGCTAAACCGTCAACTTTATCTTGCCAATGACCACGTGCGGTAAGAATTAAAATGGGAAAGTTAACGTCTTCTTTACGTAAAGTTTCAATCGCTTCTATTCCTGAGATACCAGGCAAGCCTAAATCAAATATGCCCAAATCAAATTCATATTCTCGTGCAAAGTATAAGGCTTCTTCACCATCTGGCGCAGCTTCAACTGCATAGTTTTGCTTTTTTAAAGCTTCTACTAATTGCTCACGCAATGCTTGGTCATCTTCAACCAGTAGTAACTTCATGGAATTCCCCTATTGCTTTAATTATTTTCAGCTCGCACAAATTATCGACAAGCATTTACTGTGACGTATTTAATGCGACCAACATTGTTGATAACTTTAACACGATAAGATGGTCGCGAGCCTCGCATTAGCGAAGCAGAAACCACTTTCGAACCTGTTCTGCTCGCTGCAATTCGCATAGCACTAGATTTGCTAATGACACGACATTCTGCACCGCGATCGCGCTTAGGCTCTCGCTGAGAAGCCGCTTCGGCAACACTGCTGAATAGTATTGTAAAGCAGCCGCTTAGTATCATTAACAAAAATAGTGTTTTCTTCATTTCTCTTCCAAGTTAGCTTGCTAACTATAAATTATCTTCTGCTTACAGGCTCTGCTGATAGTCTTACATCAATATAGCGGCCTGGTTCATAATCCATAAAGGTTTCAAAACGCTGTCCTTTATATTTGTACTTAACATTATAACCTACTAATTCTTGACGCTGATAGCCTCCACTGTAAACAGTTTCGCAATAGCGTTCTGAACGATGCTTATTTTTAGCAGCTTCGCCGCCAATCACCGAACCCAAAACGGCTCCTACAGCTGCGCCTGAACGCTTATTGTGTCTGTGATTACCGCCAACTTTGTAGCCGATAACACCACCAATTACTGCACCAATGACCGAACCCGCTCGACGATCTGAACGTGTGACTCTGCGAGGTTCTCTCCAACACTGCTCTTGGGCAATTGGTTGGCTGCGTACTGAGCGATATACTGGATCAACATCGATAACTTTAGCGCGAACAATTTTGCCATAATTTTGATGACGATAATCATTGCGGTAATCACGATAGCGACTGTCACGCTCTTCATACTGACCATTAAAATATTGATCGCCATAGTGTTTGCTATGTTTTTCGTCGGCCATCGCACCCGCACTAAAGGCCAATGCCACAGATAAACTGGCGATGCTTAAGCTGGTTTTTGCTAATTTTTTCATAGTATTCTCCATTTGGACGAAATATTTATTAAGTTTTCTCAAACTTTTTCTAACTATGGAGTAATTCTATATTTAATTAACTGAACCCTATCTGAACTGAGGTAACTATCTAATTGGTTATTTAAAACCGTTACTTTTCAGCAAAAAACCTTTGCAAAATCAATACTAATAATGCACCTAAAGTAGCGGTAATAATAGAATATTCATTTAGCCCACTTAGTTCCCCGCCGAAACCAAGTTTTTGCCCTATATATCCACCCAGTAAACCGCCAATAACGCCAAGCAACAAGGTTCTCAACAAACCTTTGTGGCGTTTAGTAGGAATAATAAACTTAGCCAGAAATCCAGCCAACAGTCCCACCAATATCCAACTAATAATGCTCATTTGTTCTATCCTATGCCCAAATAATTTTTTGCTTAGATTTTCTGTGCTTTTCTATTAATGGCATATATTTTTCTTCAAGTTGCGGGCGGCGAATTTTTAAGGTTGGTGTAATTAAACCATTATCAGGATTCCATTCATCATCAACAAATAAAATATGTGAAATTCGCTCATGTTTTTCCAAGCCGCCATTGAGCTTTTGAAAAATCACTTCAGCTTCCTTAAGGTAAGCATCTTTATCCTTAAATTCTTTGCCAAATACTGAGGCAACTGCTACTGGTGCTGGCAAACCATCGCCAATTACGCAAAGGTTTTCCACGCCTAACTCAGGCTCTAAAGTTGCTTCAATAGGGATGGGAGAAACGTATTTTCCTTTAGAGGTCTTGAATATATCCTTAACGCGTCCGGTAATGCTTAAAAAGCCATTGCTATCAATAGAACCCAAGTCTCCGGTTTTCAAAAACCCATCCTCGGTCATGACTTGCTCAGTTTTTAACGGTTCTTTGTAATAACCGCGCATGATGCAAGGGCTCTTCAATAAAACTTCTCCCGACTCCTTATCAATAACTACTTCTGAGGTTTCAATTGCTCTACCCACAGAACCGGCACTTCTAGCGGAAGGAACATTGGCTGTACCAAACGCCATTGATTCAGTTAGGCCATAAGCTTCACAGATATTCAAACCCAACTTTTCAAAAAAACTTATGGTGCCCGCTGGCAAAGCAGCCGCGCCGGACAAGGGAATTTTTACCTTTTCCAAGCCCAGACCTGAGAGGATTTTTTTACGAATAACATTGTTAATTATTGGTAATTTAAGCAGTAAAGCTAATTTAGCTTTACCAACTTTTGATTCAATTCCTTGCTGAAATTTAAGCCAAATCCTGGGCACACCCAAAAACACTGTTGGTTTTACGTCAACAATATTTTGTTGGAAAGTATCTAGTGACTCAGTGAACGAAACGGTACTTCCGCTATGTATACTAATGATTTCAACTAATTCTCTTTCTGCGCAATGCGCTAAGGGTAAGTAAGAAAAGAAATGTTCTTCATCAATATCAACATAGTTCATGGCAGCTTTAGCAGCGTTAGCAAAAGCCCTAAAATCTATCATAACTCCCTTTGGCATCCCCGTTGTTCCCGAGGTATAAATAATGCTCGCTACTTCATCTAGTTCTCGTAAGGGCTTATCAGTAATCGGCTCTACGTCTGCAACCACTTTTTCCCAGCTGTCGAAACTCGAGTATTCATGGAAGAAGCCTATTTTTTTAAGATCTGTAGGAATTGCTTCTTTTTTAGAATCCCAGTCCCAGAGTTTACCGACAAACAATAATTCGGCACCGCTATGTTCCAGAATTGTAGCAATGGTATCTTTACCCGCCGTGGGGTAAATGGGAATTGATACATGCCCGGCCATCATAATAGCTAAGTCCGCCATGAACCAATGCGAGCAATTTAGGGATAATATAGCTACCTTAGATTTTGCAGGCAGTGAAGCTTTAAGATAAGCCGCCATTTTCCTTACCTGCTCACCTACTTCAGACCAGGTGTACTCTTTCCAGTCCTTACCAAAAGGTTGGCGAAGAAATACCGCATTTGCTTTTTCTTCTTCAAATCGATAAAAAGCCCCTAAGGTGGATTCTAATTCTTGACTCATATTTTATTCTCACATTATTTATAGCTCGCGATACATCACATAGTGCTCGCCAATTCCAGGCAGATCGAAAGACTCCCCAACAGCCTTAAAACCTAGTTTCAGATAGAAACTCATGGCCCCTACTCGTGCATTGCACCATAATAGATCAGCACCCGCTTTGTTACAAATATCAAAGGCTTGCGATAGCAATTTAGAGCCAATTCCTTGGCTTTGAATATCTGGCTCAACAGCCATTCCACGAAGCCTAAAGGCTTCCCCTGATGGTATATCTTGGTTTTCTTCTCTATAGAACGATGCTATTCCAACAAGCTGCTGCGATTGTAAAGCCGCAAGGTGTATTGCTGACTCTTGCTTATCTTCGGGGTAATAACACGAAGACAGTGGCTGCTTGGGACGCAAGACTTTATGTCTTAATGGATAAATTAGTTCTACAGGAACTTGCTTTATGATCAATTCCATCACATTTACCTATAAAAAAGCCGCATCTCATGATACGGCTTTTGAATTGATTAAAAAGTAAATTTAAGGGTTATTGATCGCCTTTACCTTCATCTTTTACTTCTTCTTCAATTTTCTCTTTAACTTTATCAGTTAATTCGTCAGCTTTATCAACCGTCGCATCAACCGCTTTTTTAGCAGCGTCTTTAGTAGCATCAACCGCATCAGCAGCCATTGCTTTGGCTCCATCAACTGTTTTTGCTGCTGCATCTTTAGTTGCATCTACTGCATCCGAAGCCATTTCTTTGGTGGCATCGGCTACGTCTGAAGCAACATCTTTAGCACCTTCAACCGTATTATCAACAACATCTTTAGTTGCATCCTTTACTGCTTCTACTGCTTCAGAAGTCTCTTTCTCAACTGCGTCTTTCTTTTCTTCGCTACAAGCCGCTACAAAAGTAGTTGCCGCTGCCATCAATGCAGCTATCGCTAATTTTTTCATTGTAATATCCTCCTCTTAAAAAAAGCCCCTTAAGTATCGCATGACACTTAAAGGGCTTTAAACAAAATTTTGTAAAATTAGCGACTTATCTCTAACTTTTAATCTAATTTAGCTACCAACTTCACGATTTTGAATATTTCCTTAGAGTTTATGACCTACTTCTTACCTAGGAACAACCAAGTTTCCAGAACGGTATCAGGATTCAAAGAAACACTATCAATTCCCTGCTCCATAAGCCACTTAGCAAAATCAGGATGATCCGAAGGGCCCTGACCACAAATACCTATATATTTGCCAGCTTTTTTACAAGCTTTAATCGCATTAGCCAGTAAAACCTTAACCGTCGGATCACGCTCATCAAACAAATGCGAAATAATGCCTGAGTCTCTATCTAAACCAAGTGATAACTGAGTTAAATCATTAGAACCTACCGAGAATCCATCAAAATACTTTAAGAAAGCATCCGCCAAAATCGCATTCGATGGTAATTCGCACATCATAATAACGCGTAAGCCATTATCGCCACGCTTAAGGCCGTTTCTTTCAAGAAGCTCAGTCACCTTTTTAGCTTCTTCTAAAGTACGCACGAACGGGATCATAACTTCTACATTGGTTAAGCCCATCTTATTGCGAACACGTTTAATCGCTTCACATTCCATTTCAAAACATTCACGGAATTCTTTCGAGATATAACGGGATGCACCGCGGAAGCCTATCATTGGGTTTTCTTCGTGCGGCTCGTATAAATGACCACCAATCAAATTAGCATATTCATTCGATTTAAAATCAGACATACGAACGATAACTTTTTCTGGAGCAAAAGAACATGCGATGGTCGAAATACCTTCAACTAACTTGCTTATGTAAAACTCTTTTGGATTAGCGTAGCCTGCCATTTGCATGGCAATGGTTTTCTTCAACGACTCGTCTTCAAGGTTGTTGTAATCCAATAACGCCTTCGGATGCACCCCAATCATACGATTGATAATAAATTCTAAACGCGCAAGGCCAACACCAGCGTGAGGCAAACGGGCAAAATCGAAGGCTCGATCTGGATTACCCACATTCATCATAATCTTGAATGGTAAATTAGGCATATCTGAAACCGAGTCTTTATTAATTTCGAAATCCAATAAGCCTGAATAGATATTACCAGTTTCACCTTCCGCGCAAGAAACCGTAACTTCCATACCATTTTTAATCAAATCGGTGGCATTACCACAACCCACAACGGCAGGAATTCCTAATTCACGCGCAATAATCGCCGCATGACATGTACGACCGCCACGATTAGTAACAATCGCTGCAGCGCGCTTCATAATAGGTTCCCAATCTGGATCCGTCATATCCGTTACTAGTACATCACCAGGCTTAACTGACGCCATTTCATCAATCGAGCTAATCACCTTGGCAGTACCTTTACCGATACGTTGTCCGATTGAACGGCCAGTAGCAACAATATCTGAAGTCGCTTTTAACTGATAACGCTCAATAACGTTCTTATCGGTACGGCTCTGTACCGTTTCAGGGCGCGCTTGAACAATATAAATTTTTCCATCAGCACCATCTTTAGCCCATTCAATATCCATTGGGCGCTTATAGTGCTTCTCAATAATTAATGCTTGTTTGGCTAGCTCTTGAATTTCGGCATTAGAAATACAAAAGTTCATGCGCTCTTTCGGGTCAACCTTAATCGTTTCGATACTCTTGTCATGATCCGTATCTTGGGTGTAAACCATCTTAATGGCTTTACCACCAAGGGTTTTACGGACGATTGCTTGGCGACCTTGTTCAAGAGTTTGTTTATGTACATAAAACTCATCAGGGTTTACTGAGCCCTGTACAACCGTTTCACCTAAACCATATGCACCCGTGATGAATACCACGTCATTGAAGCCAGATTCTGTGTCCATAGTAAACATAACACCCGAAGCAGCGATGTCTGAGCGAACCATTTTTTGTACGCCTGCAGACAAAGCAACTAAAGAATGCTCAAAACCTTGGTGGACACGATAAGCTATAGCTCTATCATTAAATAGTGAAGCAAATACTTCCTTTAGCGCTTTCATGACATTATCAATGCCACGAACATTCAAGAAGGTTTCTTGTTGGCCGGCAAAAGAAGCATCCGGTAAATCTTCAGCTGTTGCTGAAGAACGTACCGCAACTGCAAACTCTTCGTTAGCATCAGCTTTTAAACGAACATAAGCTTGACGAATCGCCTGCTCCATTTCAGGTAAGAAAGGTGTATCCATAACCCATTGGCGAATTTTCTTGCCTGTTGCTAATAAAAGCTCAACATCATCAACGTCTAGATCTTTTAGTTCGTCATTAATCTTTTTGTTTAAGCCAGACTGCTCTAAAAAAGAACGGAATGCATCGGCAGTAGTTGCGAATCCACCTGGAACGCTCACGCCAACATTACTTAAATTACTAATCATCTCGCCTAGCGAGGCATTTTTTCCGCCCACACGCTCGACATCATTCATGCCTAGCTCTTCATACCAAATGACATATTCATTGGAATCGCGATTAATAAACTTAGGGGCTTTAGGTGTTTCTTGCGGTGTATTTTCCAAAACTCTTCTCCTATTTAGCTTTTATTCAGTTAGTTATAATCAGCAATTGAAGTCATGCTTTAAGTTTTAAGGCTATGTTATGACCAAAAAACCGTAAATAAATCAAATGACAACTTGCTGAATCATTCACTAAATGCTTAAATTTACTAACATTTTTGCCGTTAGTGGCGCTATTTTACTGATAATTGAACAAATATGAAACGAACAGTTTTTTTTATTTCTGATCGCACAGGTATTACAGCCGAAATGCTTGGCCATTCACTGATGGCACAGTTTGAAGATGATGTAGATTTTGAGTACCACACGATCCCTTTTGTGGATGATGAAGAAAAAGCCAATAATGCGGTCACTAGAATCAATCAAACAGCGTTAAGGGACGGTACAAAGCCGATTGTTTTTGAAACCATCGTGCAGCCAGAAATTCGACAAATTATCCGTAATGCTAAAGCTATGCTATTGGACTTCTTCCATACCTATATCGATCCGCTTGAAGAAGAATTAGGCGTCGATAGCTCGTTTCGGGTTGGTAAATCCCATTCTACCGATGATTTGCAAGCTTACGATACGCGTATGAGCGCCATAAACTTTGCTTTAAACAATGATGATGGCATGACCACGCAACAATATGATAAAGCTGACATTATCCTTGTCGGCGCATCTCGCTGTGGTAAAACCCCTACCTCGCTTTATATGGCGATGCAGTTTGGTATATTCGCAGCTAACTACCCTTTCACCGAGGAAGACATCCCTAATATTAAATTAAACCAGGGATTAGCGAGTAACAAACAGAAAATTTATGGCTTGACCATTGATCCAATGCGCTTGCACGAAATAAGAAATGAACGTCGCCCCAATTCAAAATACTCCTCAATGCCGCAGTGCATGCTTGAAGTAAGAGAAGTGGAAGCACTTTATCGACGTGAAAATATTCCTTTTATCAATACCACCTCACGATCAGTTGAAGAACTGGCAGTAAAGATTATGGCGGATACGGGGATAGAGAGAAGGATTTACTAGTTGAAAAAATTAAGCTTTATTGCAAGCGTGAGTTTTTACCTGTCTATAGCGTTAATTCTATTATTACCAAGAATTTATCCAGGATTCACTTCTAATCATTTTTTAATATATTTATGTATCTGTTTTGTTGGCTTCGCATCTGCTGGCTTTGGCATTTATTATCAATTTTTCTATAAATATAAAAAAAACAGATAAAATTACCTTTATTTTTTAACCACCAAACCCATTCTTTGCCCTACTGGCACTTTATTATTTGGAAAAACAATAGCCTCGCCGTCTTCTTCTACTAGATAAGAATTTTTACCCGCATCTAATAACAACTCACCTTTATTAAATTGAGTGAAGTTAGCGGTATTAGCAGAATCAAAACCTAACTCATCCATTTCCGAGTGACGTATCAATTCCGTTTTAACCTGATACAAATTGGCGTCATCAATTTCCGGCATAGATTCAAATTCATATTGGCCGGTTAATTGTTGGGTTAAAGCTTGTTCAAATTGCAAAAAATCTTCACGATTATTTTCGCCAAAGGGTTTTACTTTTCCCAATTCTAAAGTAAATCCATGCGCGTTAAATTTATCGGTGGAAAAATATGAGAACGTGGTTCCTGGTTTATGATAAAGCAAAATGGTTTCAATACCTGCGTCTATCAAAAACCGAATTTGTGACTTGGAGTGCTTTCTATCTTTTAAATAAGGATAAATAGCGAACTTCTGATGTAAAGATGGCTTGATGGCCGTATGCAAATCATAATGGATTTTAACTTGCCCCAGACCAGCTTGTTCAGGCTCTTCTACGGCAGCTTGACTAAAAAAGCTAGTGACATGTTGCTCCAAAGCTTTAGCT
This sequence comes from uncultured Kangiella sp., assembly GCA_947503435.1. Taxonomy (GTDB): domain Bacteria; phylum Pseudomonadota; class Gammaproteobacteria; order Enterobacterales; family Kangiellaceae; genus Kangiella. The sequence continues at coordinate 216,920 of CANNDL010000002.1, forward strand.
CGATGAGCTTCCTCGCTGGCGTCAGCATCATCCAAATAGTTTTTCCATTCACCACAAAACAAACGATTTAAGTTAAACCCTGTAAAGCGTTCTTCTTTAAGCATAGCTCGAGGATTGCCAATAATAACCAACAAATTAACTGCCAGTTCTATTTCTCGCTGTAATATCCTTGATACCAAATCTGAAAGAATTTCTATTGGCGCGGTTTCATTACCATGCACCCCAGCAGATAGAACTAACCGCACATTCGACGGCTGATTTGGAATTATTTCTAAAACACCCGCATCTTTGAAATGCACTTCAAATTTTTCTAACGATAAACTAAATGGGGCAATCGAATCCGGTGATTGTGATACAAACTCGATCAAATTAAAGTTTTGGCAATACTCAACTGGGTTCATAACTATTCCTTATCTGAACGTTTTTGAGAGTTTCCTTCGGTAAACGGCGGTACTAACAACTGTGGATCGAGCCGTGATTTAAACCAATTAATACGCCAATCTAAATGCGGGCCTGTCGCCCTGCCTGTTGCTCCAATAGTAGCGATTTTCTCGCCTTGTTTTATTTCTTGTCCGTCTTTTACATCAATCGAATTTAGATGAATAAAGGTCGAACTAACACCGAAGCCATGATCGACTATAAGTGTACCACCAGAATAGAACATATCCTCGTGCACCAGTCTCACTATTCCATCTGCCGGAGCAACAACTTCTGTGCCAGTGGGTGCGGCGACATCAACACCATAATGCGGGCGTTTCGGATCACCATTAAGCACTCGCTGACTACCGTAAAAGCCGCTTAAACGACCTTTTGCTGGCCAAATAAAGTCTTGCATGAATGATTTAACGTCAGACGTTTTAGCACGTGCTGAACCAACCATAGCCCCTTCCTTGCGAATACGGGCCAATACTTCTGGCTTCATAGGATTAACTTTACTCGGTGGAAGCCCATCCACACGCTCAATATTGTATTCCCTTTGTCGAATAACCAATGGCTGTTCAACTTTTTGCCTACCATTCGTCAAGGTTAAGTTTGCATTTGACTCAAAATCACGATGAAAGCCAAATACAAAGTAACCGTCTTCCGATACTTTCAAATCAGTACCATTAAAGGCGACCTTAGTATTAGGCGCTGCTTGACCAATGACTAAGCCCCCTTGAGTGAAATCTCCTTTTAAAGATAGCAACAACGGCTGCTTTGAATTTGCCAAAGCACTGCCAGCTATAGCAATAAAAATTAAGGTACTGGTAATTATATTTTTCATTATTTTGATTCCAACGTTTTTACTGACTCTACTTCCAAGCCTGGGTCTAACTCTTCTTCTGGTAACTGCACCTGTTCAATCTTATCAAAACGGTTGCTAATTTTATCTGCAGAAGTGGTGATTTCTTTTACATCTTTGGTGACATTTTCTATATGGCGCGACAAATTAGTCATACGACTTCTAAAACGACCAAAGTCTTTCGATAACATCGATAGGTGCTCTTGAATAATATGCACCTGCTTACGCGTGGCTTCATCTTTTAAAACCGCACTGGCAGTAGTTAGCAAAGCCATCATGGTAGTAGGCGAGACCATCCAAACCTTAGACTGCTGAGCATACTCAACAATACCTGGGTGATGAGCATGTATTTCTGCAAAAATGGCTTCTGCCGGGATAAACATAACTGCCCCTGGCGCCGTCTCACGTTCGAGAATGTATTTCGAAGCGATGTCATTAACATGCTTCTTAACATCTTTGGTAAATTGACTTTGTGCTTGTCGACGTTCGATTTCCGATAAATCATGATCCATCATTCGCTGAAAATTTTCTAAAGGAAATTTGGCATCGACTCCAATAGTTCCGGTTGGCTCCGGTAAAAACAAAGCGCAATCAACAATCTTTTTATTACTAAAAGTATATTGAAATTGATAAGCATTAGTTGGCATCACATTTTGCACTAATGATTCGAGCTGAACTTCGCCAAAAGCACCGCGCGAGCGTTTATCCGCCAGAATCTCTTGCAAACTGACCACATTACTAGATAGCTCGGTAATTTTCTTTTGCGCATCATCAATCAATGCTAAGCGCTTTAAAACATCTTGGAAAGTTTTTGTGGTTTTTTCAAAGCCATCGGCCAGTCGCTTTTCAACTTGCCCGCTGATTTCTTTAAGTCTTTCATCGGTGGTTTGAGTTAAGCCTGACATATTTTTATCAAATGATTCGGCTTGAGTTTTAAGGGAATTACTCAACTCTTCTCGAACATCCTTAATGCCACGCCTAAATTGGCTGTGCAGTAATTCTTGAGAATCTTTTTGGTTATGCGCGATCTGCTCTTTCAAATGCTGAATGGTGTTTTGCACCTGCTCTTTAAACTGAAACAACTCTTTTTGTTGTTTCTCAGTAGAAGCTCCCATTGTTCCGCCAAGCTTTTCACCAAATAGGTTAAAACCGGTTTGTAACTTGTTCTCAAATTGGCCAAAAGACTCGGTTAGCTTTGTTTGATTTGCTCCAAGCTTTTCAATAAGGTTCTCCGAGACTTTATATTGCTGCTCACCTAGTCGGACAAATTCGAGCTGCTGTTGCTTGGCTAAAGCGTCCTGCTTCAAGTCAATGTCATTAAAGAAAGCTCGAGCCTTTTCAAGTTCATTAAGTTGTGCTTGAAGCTTCTTCTTGGTTTGCCCACTTTGAAGCAAAAGAAGAATCATAATCCCGATAAGCAGTGTGATAACAATACTTTCAGCGGGGTGATTTTGAATAAGTTCTATCAATGTAATTATTATAACTTGCTGATACCTGCGCAGATTGTATCAAAATTATCATGGGTTCGCTGTAATTTACTAAGAAGTATTAGCCGGTTCATAACTCTAATATTAAGCTCTTGTAATAATAAAGTTAATCCCATATAAAGATAAGATTACTAAATCTACCTGCATGGAAATAAGCTTATGAAAAGAATTTTAGTAGCAACCGCCCTCTCCTTATTGTTTGCTCCCAATATCAATGCGCTCGAGAAAAGAACTCTACACAGCGGCAACCTAGTGTTAGAGGACATTCCTATTATTCCCGAACAAATCAAACTTGACCTTAATAGATATCAAAATGTACGTTCGGCTAGTTTTCAAGGTTGGGTTAATGATGACAATAGTATTTTAATCAGTACTCGTTTTGGTGATGTTAATCAATTGCATCGAGTTGACAAGGCTGCTGGCGCTAGACATCAATTAACTTTTTTTGATGAGCCTATTGGCCAAGTCGAAGTTCAACCTAACCAGAATGCTTTGGCCTTTACCATGGATGCTGGCGGTAATGAATATTCACAGATATTCATGCTAGATATGGAAACCGGCACTCACAAAATGCTCACTGACGGTGAGTCTCGTAATCGAGCCTTAACTTGGAACAGAGACGGCGACAAACTTGCCTTCCAAAGTACCAAGAGAAATGGTACTTCAAATGACATATGGGTCGCCAGCTTCAAAGATAAGGATGCGCCAGAACAAAAGATTGCAATCGAATCTACAGATGGTAGCTGGTGGGGTCCAACATCTTTTAACAACTCTAGCGATAAGCTCTTAGCCCAAAGGTATGTCTCGGCAAATCAGTCCATGATTTACCTAAAAGATTTCAAATCCGACGCTTTGACGTTGTTAGCAGGAGATGAGCAGAAGAAATCCCGTAACTATGGTCTAGACTTCACTGCGGACGGCAAAAATATTTTCTTACTAACCGATCGTTATAGTGATTTTAACCACTTGGTATTACGCAATATCCAATCGGGTAAGGAAACCATTATTACTAAAGATATCCCATGGGATATTAATCAGTTTGTCCTGAATAAAGACAAAACTATGGCAGCTTTTTCCGCCAATGAAGACGGCATCAGCAAGCTTTACTTGCTCGATACCAATAATTTCAACTATTACTCCATCAAAATCCCTGTTGGCATTGTCTATAACTTATCTTTTAACGATAGTGGTAACAAACTTGCTTTAGTCATTAACACTCCCCAATCACCAGCAGATGTTTATGCCTTAGATATCAATGAAAAAAGCTTAATTGCATCAAAACTTGATCGATGGACCTATAGCGAAGTTGGTGGCTTAAACACCAACAATTTTGTAGTTCCAGAATTAGTTCATTACCCTACGTTTGATACCAATGATGGCAAACCGCGAAAAATTCCTGCTTTTGTTTATAAGCCCAAAGCCAAAGGGCCTCACCCGGTCATTATCAGTATTCATGGCGGGCCAGAAGGTCAATATCGCCCCTACTTCAGTAGCACCTATCAACTGTGGCTCAAACAACTCGGGGCCGCGGTAATAGCACCCAATGTTCGTGGTTCTGCTGGATATGGTAAAGAGTATGTGGCTCTAGATAATGGTTTTCAGCGTGAAGATTCAGTAAAAGATATTGGCGCGCTATTAGACTGGATCAAAACTCAGCCTGATTTAGATGAGAACCGAGTAGCGGTTATTGGTGGCAGTTACGGAGGCTATATGGTCTTGGCAAGCGCAGTTCATTATAGCGATAAGTTAAAAGCTGCAGTGGATATTGTTGGTATATCAAACTTCGTAACTTTCCTTAAAAACACCAAAAGTTATCGTCGTGATTTAAGACGAGTGGAATATGGAGATGAGCGTGATCCCGAGATGAATAAACACTTAGAGGCCATAAGTCCCAATAACCATATCGATAAAATCAATGTGCCCTTATTTGTGGTTCAAGGTGAAAATGATCCTCGCGTACCGGTAACTGAAGCCATACAGATTGTGGAAGGTATGCGTAAAAATGGTCATAAAGTTTGGTATATGAATGCCTTAAATGAAGGCCACGGCTATAGAAAAAAAGAAAATCGTGATAGCTACCAACAAGCTACAGTGCTGTTTTTTAAGCAATTTTTGCTAGGGAAAAATACGCCAACTAAAAAGTAACAGTCTCAAGCTAAGCGCATCTTATGCTATATGAGTTGCGCTTTAACAACGTAAGGCTTTAAGTTTCAGGCATAAAAAAACCCGCTAAAAAGCGGGTTTTTAAAGATGGTATCCCGTAGGGGAGTCGAACCCCTGTTACCGCCGTGAAAGGGCGGTGTCCTAGGCCTCTAGACGAACGGGACACAGTGCTAATTTGAGCGATTTGTAGCTGAGTAAGCTTTCCCTCAAACGCGGGCGCAATATTAATGGCAGATTGCACCTTTGTCAAAAGAATATTACACTTTTTTTTAAATTATCTGTTATTTTAAGAGGATTGACGAGAATATGAGCAATAAGCCCAGTTTGAAAGAAAAACTAGCTCATCATAGTCTTTCAATTATTAGTGTATTTATTGCTGTAATTGCCCTCACCTATAATACCTGGCGCTCAGATACGACTGAATATAATCGAAACATTCGTACTGCGAGCTTTGAATTGATTCAAGAACTAGGGGAGCTGCAGAATATAACTAATCAGCTTCACTTTGGACAATTAAAGCAAGGAAGGCGTAACGAACTGCTAATCAATGGCTGGGGGAATATTGCGCTTATAGAAGACTTAAGTGCCCTACTTCCTAAGCAAATTAGAGAACAAACAGAGCTATTAAAAACCAGTTGGCATAAAGAGTCAGAACAACTGGGCGAATCTGAAGAATCTGAGTCGAAAATATCGACCCAGATCAGTTCAACTCGATCTGCCAGTCGCCAACTATTACTGTCATTAGATTAAATAGTCAGCGAGTAGCATTACTAGTCAGCGTTAACCAATTGATAGGGCTTATATTCAGAAAACTCCTTGATAAATAAGTCTTCTTTTTCATCCATCTGTTCAACTAATTCACACAGTTTTTCAGCTTTACCTTCTATTTCTTCGGCTTTACGCTCATATTTCTCTTCCATATCTTTACCGAACTTTTCCATTCGCTCTTCAAAGGCATTAATTTCATCCTCATCACCCCGGATAGCTGCTGCGACCATATCGCCTAAGTTTCCTTGCACTAATTCGGCAACTACTTCTTTGACTAATCCTTTAATCTCTTCTTCAAACTCACTGTCCTCGATATAAGACTCAAGCTTCTGGGAGTAAAGGTGGTTTTTGCTTACGTGAGAACGTAGATCTTTAGTGATGGTTTCGACACGCGCCTGTATTTTACTCGCGGTATCAGGAGAGTTACTCAATAGAGTTTGAGAAACGTCTGAAACAGCTTCAAGTGCCAATGTACTGGCTTCTACCGCAATTTCATTCACTACAGGTAGAAATTCACGTACTTCATCCGCATAATCGGCTAACAAGTCTTTCTGGCGGCCCGTTAAATCTTGGCGATCACCTTTTAAATAAAGATTGTTACGAGAATCGATGCGAACATATTCTTTCTTATCTTCCGATAATGAAATGCTATTGCCGTCGATATGAATGTCATACTTCATATCCACATCGCAACTATTGGAATGGGCTAAGGCGCTGGTAGAACCTACGGCTAGCAATACCGATAAAGATACGGTTTTTAAATTCAATTTCATGACTCCTCCTCAAAAAGTGTTAATTGAACACTTAATAAGATGCGCTTTTTTAGTCAAAAGGTTTAGTGAATATCTGTAACGAGCTTAATGAAAAGGTAACAATCTGTGTGTTTCTAAGACTTTTGACATATTTACGTCTCCCTAAGGCTAATGAAACATTTATTTACGCTTTTATGGCCTGTGTAACATCAATTTCATTGGTCTTATTGCCAGTATTACCTATAATTTGCTTGGATCGAATGATTCCAGTTGATTTGCTATGCAATGAGGCTGAACACGCTCAAATTGAAAGAGAAGGAAAAAATGAAAAAATTTATTATCATAGCGTTAGCTTTGATTGCGGTAGCAGTTGGAGTTTATTTATACAAGAACAAATCTTCTGACGAAGGTGTTGTTTCTTCAATCACCAGTAGCCTTAGTGGCTCTTCTAAAAGCTCAGTTTTAGAATATGTTCCTGCAGATACTATTTTATTTGCTGGTAGCCTAGAACCAATGAGTTATGACAAGGCCATGGAGCTTAGCCGCAATATGGGCTTTGACTTCACCAGCTTTATTGCTTTAGCCGATCAAGACAACATGAAAGTTGATGCAGATGCTCCTGATGCTGCAAAACTAGGCCTAGGTCTTTATAAAGCTTACATCAATGCAATCGCTAGCGATTCACCTAGCGCTTTAGGCATTAATGAGCAATTAGATATTGCTTTTTATACTAACGGCGCATTGCCAGTATTGCGTATGGCTTTAGATGGTTCTACAACCATGTCCGACATTATCGCTTCAGTTGAAAAAGAAAATAATATTTCTGCGACTGCGGGCAATATCGATGGTGTTGAATATCGCGAATACAGCTTTGACCAAGTTAAAGTGAATGGCGAGCAAAAAGACGTACCATTTTCTTTAGTGGTTTCTACTGCTAACAACCAAATGGTAGTAACTTTCAATACTATGTTGGATGATTCTAAAGATTTAGCTTTAGCTCTAGGAGCACAAAAACCTGCTCAATCAATTTTAGAATCTAAAACTCTAAATAACTTAGTTTCTAAAAATGGTTACTTAGGCCATAGCTTATTCTTTATGGATAACTTAGGCGCTGTAGAAGGTTTAACTAAGCCATCAAGCAACAGTTTTGGTCAAATGCTGCAAGATTTAACCGCCGCTTACGGCAAAGCTGATGCTTTGGCAGATCTACAAACGCCTGCTTGTCATGCGGAATACACTACCTTAGTGGGTAACTGGCCAACACTTTCTGCCGGTTATACTGAATTAAGCGCTAAATCTGCCAAGTACAAGATGTTGCTTGAAGGCACTAATGCTGAATTGTTAGAAACCTTACAAAAGCTTCAAGGTCATTTATCTCCTGCTTTGAATAACGATGACTACTTGTTCAGCATGGGCATGGGCATGAACATGGCTGAAATGACAGGCGTGGTTACCGATGTTTGGAAACGCTTAACTAAAGAGCCGTTCAACTGTGCTCCACTAGCTGAAATGCAAACTAAACTAAAGCAAACTAATCCAATGCAATTAAGCATGATGACTGGCTTTATCGGAGGCATTCGCGGTTTAGGGTTTGCTGTAACGGATATGGATATTGATGGCTTACAACAAGCTCAAAACAATCCAATGGCTTTAGCTGATTCTATGAGCATGTTTATCACGGTTACTGCTGATAACCCTATGTCTCTACTGCAATTAGCGGGAATGCAAATGCCTGCTCTTGCAAGTTTTGAACTTGAAGATGGCGGCGAGTCGAAGAATTTACCATTACCACTTCCGGTAGAAGTTAAAGGTACATTACGTGGTCACGACTTAGTCATTTCATTTGGCGAAACTGCTAATACCATGGCTAGCCAATTAAAATCTAACGATTCAATGGAGCCTAATGGCTTGATGAGCTTCAAAATGGATATGGGTGCTTACTTTGGCATGATCGACAAGTTTGCCCAAATGGGAGAAAACAAAGATAAGCTTAGCGAATTAACGGCTGAGCAAAAGAAAATCTTTGAAATGTTCAAAAACGTAAAAGGCAAGGTTGGTGAAACGATTAATTTCACTGACAAAGGTTTTGTCGTTGACGTTGAAATGAGTGTTGAATAGCCATTATTCACAATCATTTTTGAAAGGCGCCTTAAGGCGCCTTTTTTAATGGTTTTTAATCATTATTCATAGAGTGAATTTGTCAGTTCTTATGAAATAGATTATGTTGGTGATAATTAATTACAGGATGTAGATGATGAATAAAAATATTATTAAGAAATACGCCAGCGACGAATTAACTATTATTTGGCAACCGGCTAAGTGTATTCACGCAGGTGTATGTGTAAAAGCCTTGCCTGATGTTTATGATCCAAAAGCTAAACCTTGGATTACTATGGAAAAAGCCTCAACCAAAGAGTTGAAAGCTCAAATAGATCAATGCCCTTCTGCAGCATTAAGTTATGAAGAAACTGGCAGCCAGGAAGTGGAACAAAGCGAATTGACTGAAGTTGAAGTGTTAGAAGATGGGCCTTTATTGATTCATGGTCACTTAGCAATTACTAATAAATCGCTAAAATCTGAGTCTAAAAATAGCAAAACCGCATTTTGTCGCTGCGGCCACTCAATGAATAAACCTTTCTGTGATGGCAACCATGCTAAAAAAGGTTTTAAAGGTTAATTACTCCATTGCTAATAAGAAAAAGCCGCTATTACGCGGCTTTTATTTGTAATACCTTCATGGCTTGTTCGATATCTTCAATAATATCGTCTACATGCTCAAGACCAACTGAAATACGAACCAGAGTTTCACTAATTCCTGCAGCGGCTCTTTCTTCTTCGGTATAAGGCGAATGAGTCATTGAAGCCGGATGCTGAATTAAGGTTTCTGCATCGCCAAGACTTACTGCAATGTGACACATTTTCAATTGATTCATAAAACGGACAGCATCTTCAAAAGTACCATCGATTTCAAATGCTATAACACCACCAGCACGTTTCATCTGAGTGCCTACTAAATGATTCGCTGGGTGATGTTTTAATCCTGGATAATAAACTTCTTTAATCCCAGCATGGCCATCCAAAAATTCAGCCACTTTTTCAGCATTATCGCAATGACGATCGATACGAACTGATAAGGTTTTAATACCTCGAGTAATTAACCAAGCATCATTTGGGCTCATCACTGCGCCCATGTCTTTCAAAGTAGTTAATTTAATATTTTCAATCTGCTCAGCTGAACCACAGCAAATTCCAGCAACCACATCACCATGACCATTTAAGTACTTAGTTGCGCTATGAATGATTAAATCCATACCATAGTCCATTGGCTGCTGTAGCACCGGTGACATAAAAGTATTATCAATAACGGTTAGCAATTCGTGTTTTTTTGCGATGCGTTTAATTTCGCTCAAATCTGCGCAAACTAGATTTGGATTGATTGGCGTTTCAAAGAAAATCAATTGCGTATTTTCTTGAATAGCAGCTTCAACCGCTGCGTAATCAGTTATATCGACAAAAGTAGCTTCGATACCTAACTCAGCAAATTTGTGATTAATTAAGGCAAATGAACAGCCATATAAAGCCGCTGAAGCAATTAAATGATCGCCCTTTTTAAGATTGGCTAATAACGTCGCCGAAACTGCACCCATACCTGAACCAAAGGCAGCTGCCGCTTCAGTATTTTCTAAGGCTGCCATACGTTGCTCAAGCTCCATTACTGTAGGGTTGCCTAAGCGAGAATAAATAAAACCAGCTTCTTCACCAGCAAAGCGATTAGCGCCTTGCTGAACGCTGTCAAATACGAATGTTGAAGTTTGATGAATTGGTGTTGCAAGCGAACCAAATGAAGGATCGCCAACACGGCCTGCATGAATAGCTTTAGTTTCTAGATGCTTAAACGTTTTATTCGACATACGGCTTTCTCTTTTTAAATGTTTCTGCAAAATACAACAAAGTTAAACTTCGATAGCCGTCGTGGCTTTTACCTCCTTCAACACTAAACTGGTGTGAATTTTGGCAACCCCTTCCAGTGGGATAAGTTTACGTGAGTTAAATTGTTCTAAAGCGCGGGTATTAACCACCGCCACTTTGAGTAAATAATCGTATTCGCCGGTCACGTTATGGCACTCTAAAACTTCAGGCCATGACATGATGGTTTCTAAAATAGCTTGGATCTGCTCATGCTTGTGTACCCCTAGACTTAATTCAATAAAACACAGGTTGTCATAACCCAATTTATTTCTGTCCAGCAAGGCCACGTAACTATGAATATATCCACCCTGCTCTAGCCGCTTAACCCTAGTATGGGTTGCTGGAGCAGAGAGATGGATTTTCTTTGCCAAGTCAGAATTGCTTATACGCCCTTCTGCTTGCAAAACCGCTAAGATCTTTCGATCCACTTCATCCAAGTCATTATCTGCAGAACATTTTATCACTTAAACGCACCTTTGATTAACATTATTCGAAATTATAGCCTGAAATACATATATATGGAAGTTTATACCGGTTTTACCTTTGATAATTCCAAAGTCCGTGGCAGAAACATTTCTTTACCGAATATTCTTAAGCTAGACTCTTCTGGTCTGACCAAAAATTGGGTAGACTAAAGTCAAAAGTTAGCAAACAAGATTTATGGCTGAAGCAGTAATTTTAATACATGGTCTAGGGCGCACTCATTGGTCGTTAAAGCGATTAGAGAAACGCTTGCGAAAGATGGGCTATAACACCTATAACCAATCTTACCCTTCAACCAAACAAACCATCGATCAATCGGCAGAAAGCTATATCTCAGAAGCTTTAACCCATTTAAAAGCGGAACAATTTGAAAAAATCCACTTTGTCACCCATTCTTTAGGCGGAATATTGGTTCGCTATTATTTATCCAATCATAAGCTCAATAATCTTGGGCGTATTGTGATGTTAGCACCGCCCAATCACGGCAGTGAAATAGCAGACAAATTTCAAAATAAATGGTGGTATAAAATGGCTACCGGGCCTAGTGGTCAACAATTGACAGAATCTAGCCCTCTGTATCAACAATTGGAACCCTTAAATACCGATGTGGCTGTAATCATTGGCAATCGCTCTTCTGACCCTTGGTTTAACTTTTTATTTAATGGAGAGCACGATGGCAAGGTATCTGTAGCTAGCGCTAAATTGGAAGAAAACCACCAGTTGGAAGTAGTAAATTGCGGTCATACGCTCCTTATGGAAAGCCGTACAGTTATGAACTACATTACAAAATTTTTAAAATTCGGAGAATTAAAAAAGGCTTCCTAGGAAGCCTCTTTCAAAAATATTTGTTTTCCCGTGTCACGTGAATCAAATTACTTATCTTTTTTATCCGACTCTAATTGCTTTTCATGCTCTAAATCATACTGAGGCGGCTTGCCACCATTACCTTTTAAGTAATGCTCCATCCAGCGCATTAGACGCATAGAATAATCTAACTGAGCTGCCGCTTTACGATTACCATGACCTTCACCAGGATACAGCACTAAACGTACTGGCGCTTGGTCGATAGTTTTCAGGTAGCGATACAACTCCATAGATTGTGAAGGATGAACGCGAGTATCATTTTCACCGTGCATGATCAATAACGGCGTTTTAGCCTTTTTCACATGATATATAGGGCTACGCTCTAGCATCCATTGGAAATCATCCCAAGGCCAAGCTCGAGCGTGTACAGCGTGCATTTCATTTGGAATATCGGTCGTGCCAAACTTTGATAATTGGTTCGAAATACCCACAAACATAACGCCTGCTGCATAGTGCTCTGATAAAGCAGTCGCAGACCAAGCAGTTGCAAAACCTCCGTAGGAACCACCTGTGATTCCGACTTTTTCTACATCCACAACTCCGGCTTTCACTAAAGCATTTTTTCCATCTACAATATCAGTGAACTCTGGATCCGCGTAAGCATGTTGATCAGCACGAGCAAATTCATCACCACGACCAGTAGAGCCGCGATAATTAGGAATAAATGAAACATAACCTTGAGCAGCGGCGACTTGAATAGGATCCGCATAACGAGTATTCCAACCGTTAGAGCGATGCGCTTCAGGCCCACCATGCACGAAGGCTATCATTGGGTATTTCTTACCTTTCTTATAATTTACCGGATAAACCAATACGCCCTGCAAATCTAAGCCATCTTGCGCGCGATAATTAAAGACTTCTTGCTTTCCAAATTCTAAATCTGCGAACCAAGTATTTGAGTCTGTAACTCGCTTGTCCATTAAATAAACTTCATTGGGATGATTAGCAGTATTAGTTTTCAATGCTAATTGTCCATCTGAGGCTAACGACATAGCCACTTGAATACCATTACCATACGGGACTAAAGTGGTATTTACCGTACCGTCTGATCTAACCACACGCGACTCGGCATCTTTATGCTCAATGAAATAGACGTCATTGCCAAGCCAGGCAAGATCCATGATATGACTGTCTTTATTGTTCTTGCGTTTAGCAATTTTACCATTGCGAGCGTTAGCAACGTATAAAGCACCAGCCGTTGGATCGTTATAGTCATTAGCACCTAAAAATGCGATCAACTTGCCATCGGTTGCCCAAATAGCTTTGCCTTGCTTGCCTTCGGTTTTAAATCTTGTTTTGACTTTACCTTTTAAATCAATAAGTTGAAGAGTTTTCTTCATTAAAACATCATCAATTAGTGACGTCGGCGAAGATTGAATTAATAGCTCATCTTTAATTGGACTAAAGGAAGCTGTCACCACATGATTATTGAAATTTATTTTTTTAGCCTTTGGCTCAGCTTGAGTTATATCCGCTAACCACAAATGATTAATTTGAATATCTTCTTCATAAACTTTGGCTTTGAAACCTTTTTTGCTTAATTTTTCAATGTGCTTAGGCTTCTTCTCTTTAGCAATAAAAACCACTTTTGTTCCATTGTGATTCAAACTGTAAGAGCCAACACCGTTTTCGTATGACAATACTTTTTGTGACTCGCCCCCATCTACGGGAATGGCATATAAAGTAGATTTTTTATCATCATTACGTTTAGCAGTGTAATAAATCTTTTTAGAATCATTTGACCAGCTAACGCCACCAATATTCACTTTACCAGTGATAAAGGGACGAGGTTTAGCACCCTGTTTTGTTGAAACCAAATAAAGTTCGGCCCATGCGCGGCCATCGTCATCTTTATAAGGTGTTCTTGGCTTTGATTTTGTAAAGGCAACCCATTGTCCATCTGGAGAGATTTTCATAGTCCCAACCGAGCTAACTTTACTGATGTCTTCTAAAGTCATGCCTTCTTTAGCAATAGCGCCATTTAAAGAAACGGCCAGAAAAGCAATAAATATCAAGACTTTATTCATTAGTATTCTCAAATTATTATTTGTGGACGACTAGAATAATAAAATTACCTCGCAACTTCCAGTGCTAAACAACTCTTTGCCTACTTATATTACTGTGACAGGTGTAATGCTTTGTTACATTTGACCAATAGCCTGCAATACAAGATTTGCTAAAGTATAAATGGGCTTGAGGTGCTTGCCATTACAGGCCCTATTCTCAAAATACCTCCTTCTCATTTTGAGAGTGTTGAAGACTCCCAAGTCTATGGCTGGGAGTCTTTTTTATTGCTTTGATTTTTTATTCCTCATATTTTGTAGAGCGACAAGTTAGTGTAAACTTATGCTCCATTGAATTTGTAATAAGCCCTGGGCCATTATGAGCGGTAAAGACACCCTATTTTCCAATCCACAAGAAAATGTCAAATCCTTTGAGTTTGATCAGCAGGTTGTAGAAGTCTTCCCAGATATGATTGAACGCTCCGTTCCAGGTTATAGAACTATTATTCAAGGCATTGGCGAGATTGCTGAAAAATTTGTTCAACTTGACTCAAACATTTATGACTTGGGTTGCTCTCTTGGCGCTGCCTCCTTTTCTATTCGCCAAAAACTCCAGGAACCCAGTTGTCGTATTATTGCCGTAGATAACTCTTCTGCTATGGTTGAACGTTGTCGTTTAATTCAGTCAGGGTACAACTTTGCGATGCCAATCGACGTCCTTGAAGCCGATATTACTAAGCTGGAAATGCAAGACGCCAGTATGATTGTACTCAATTTTACTTTGCAATTTTTGCCTCAAGAAAAGCGCCAACAACTAATTAGCAATATTTATTCTGCATTAAAGCCTGGTGGTATTTTGGTACTTTCTGAAAAGCTACAAATGTCGGAAGAAAACTTTGACGAATCCATTATTGACTTGCATCACAAGTTTAAGAAACGCAACGGTTACAGTGATATGGAAATTGCCCAAAAACGTGCAGCCTTGGAAAATGTATTAATTCCTGATACCCGTGAGCAGCATTTTGAGCGATTTTCTCTAGCTGGCTTTAGCCAATTCGACACTTGGTTTCAGCATTTTAATTTCGTATCGTTTTTAGTTGTTAAATAACAATGTTTGACATACATCAATTCTTAAAGCCAACTTATCAAGCGATCGCCAACACACGCCTACATCCCTGGCTAGATGGTTTTAAAGCCGGCATTGATGCTCGCATGAGCGACTATACCCATGGCAAAATTGAAACTTGGGCAGAGTGTCTTAACCAATTGCCAGATTTAACGCCCGAAGCCGTTTATTTAAAAGATAAGGTTTCTATTGGACAAGCTGCACAACTCAATAAAGAGCAACAATTACAGTTAGAACAAACATTAAAAAACTTCCACCCGTGGCGAAAAGGCCCTTTTCATTTATTCGGCACTCATATCGATACCGAGTGGCGTTCAGATTGGAAGTGGGATCGATTAGAAAAGCATATCTCACCCTTGGAAAATAAAGTGGTATTAGATGTTGGCTGCGGTAATGGCTACCATTGTTGGCGGATGGCTGAACAAAAACCTAAATTAGTTTTAGGCATAGATCCATCTCAGTTGTTTTTAATGCAGTTTGCTGCTGTGAAAAAATATTTGCCGAATGTACCTGTGCACTTCCTTCCCATTGGCATTGAATATTTGCCTGATGAAATCCCTAAACAAGGATTCGATACTATTTTCTCAATGGGTGTTCTTTATCATAGACGCTCCCCCATTGACCATATCAATCACCTAAAGAAACTCCTTAAGCATGGTGGCGAATTGATATTAGAAACTTTAGTTATCGATGGTGACGATGTAGCTCACCCCGATCAAGTACTAATTCCAGAGAATCGCTATGCCCAAATGAACAACGTATGGTTTATCCCAACCACACAAATGCTTACCAAGTGGATGGAACGCTGTAACTTAGCTGATATTCAAGTGGTCGATGTAAACCAAACCTCTACGGATGAACAAAGAGCTACCGACTGGATGACTTTTCAATCATTAAGCGATTATCTGGATCCGAACGATCAAAATAAAACCATCGAAGGTTACCCTGCTCCTAAAAGAGTGATCATGATCGCTAAGCGAAAATAGAAAGTAATGTCTGAACAAAACTACCACATAGTCCCTTTTTGCCCACAACCCGTGCAAATCATTAAACCTAATAAAAATTTTCTAATGATTAACAAACCTGCTGGACTGCTAACTATCCCAGGACGGCATGAAGAAAATAAAGACTGCATGATCACTCGTTTACAGTCTCATCATAAGTCACAAACAGCGACGGTTGTTCACCGACTGGATATGGCAACGTCAGGAATTATGGTAGTCGCGTTAACAAAAGCAGCACATCGCGATATTAGTAAGCAGTTCGAATTAAGACAGACAGATAAGCACTATATCGCCATAGTTGATGGTATTGTAGAGCAAGATTCAGGGGTAATCGACAAGCCGATGATTGCCGATTGGCCAAATCGACCCAAACAAAAAATATGCTATGAGGATGGCAAAAAAGCTATAACCGAATGGCATGTTTTGCAAAGAGATGTTGACAGCAATCGTACTCGGTTGAAGTTGAAGCCTATAACTGGTCGTAGTCATCAATTAAGACTACATTGCTTAGAATTAGGGCATCCAATTTTGGGGTGTCACTTATACCATCAAAACGGTTCCGAGAACAAAGCCAGTCGACTCTTGTTGCATGCGGAGCAGCTAACTATTAACGATCCAAAAAATGGTGAAGCCGTAACAGCTGTAGCAACCTGTCCTTTTTAGACTTTCTGGTTGATTCGCGTAAAAAGAATTGCAACAATACGCGCGAATTATTACAAAGCACCCGTAGCTCAGCTGGATAGAGCGTCGCCCTCCGGAGGCGAAGGTCACAGGTTCGACTCCTGTCGGGTGCGCCAACTTTGATTGAATCATATCTCATCAATCGATTAGAATACGCTCATCAATACAATAAAATTATCATTATGAAAAAAATAGAAAATACATTCGAGAAAGGGATTTTTATCAGCCGATGGCTATTAGCACCTTTTTTTGTGGGCTTGATAGTTGGCATCGTTATTTTACTGACTAGCTTTGCTAAAGAATTATGGCACTTAATTAGTCATTTCTCAGAATTGAATGAAATGAACACTATTTTAGGCATACTAGCTTTAGTAGATATGACTCTTCTGGCTAATTTGTTAATTATCATCATCTTTAGCGGTTACGAAAGCTTCGTTTCTAAAATCGATGTTGTAAATCATGAAGATCGCCCAGGATGGATGGGTAAAGTCGGCTTTTCAACTTTAAAAGTAAAGCTCATTAGCTCGATTGTTGCTATTTCTGCGATTGATTTATTAAGAACCTATATGAAACTGGAAACCGGTGAAGATTTAGATATTGTATGGACTAAACTAGCCATACATTCGGTATTCGTTATATCAGGCTTGTTATTTGCCATCATGGATTACTTAACCAGTAAAAGTACTAACTGATCACAATACTTCACATAAAAAAACCGCCATAAGGCGGTTTTTTTTTATTTAAATCGATGATTACTCTTCTTCAACAGGAGCGTCTGCAGCATTTTTCATTACAGATTGGATACCGTTATTTCGACCGCTTTCAGATTTATACATTTGGCTTTTACCAATTTGCTGGCCATTCGAAGCATTCAAGCCCCAATAAAAACGACCATCTTTAGCAGTTTTCTTTTCAAAATTTGACTCATCCTGAGAATTCTTACGTACCGATTCGATACCATTATCACAGCCAGAGCGTGAAGAATAACCTTGTGATTGCATGATCACTTCGCCATTTCCAGCTTTTAATACGAAATAATCTTTTCCGTCTTTTCCTTTTGAAACTACAAATTTACCAGCCATTGTTATTACCTCTAATTGTTTATAGTTAAGCTGCACCCAGCCCCGATTAAGAAATACTCACTTATTTCAGCCTAAAATTCAAGTCAGAATGGCCTTTTTTGAAAGAATATTCATTTTTTTACAATTATCTAAGTTAATGATATTACTTCACATTTTACCGATCTTTTACATTTGAAAGATAAAGATCTAAGATGGAAGTGCTAATATTTTATGGTCTTAATTAAATACATGGATTTTCGAAGGAGGAACACCATGAAAAAACTTCCATTGGCTATCGCAATTGCTAGCTCTTTAGCAATCCTTGGCGGCTGTGCATCTCAACAAGCTCCAACAAATGACGACACCGCTCGTTTACAAGCTGAGCTAGATCGTGTGAATGCTGAAAAAGCACGTTTAGCAGCACAAGCTGCAGAAGCGGATCGTTTACGTCGCGAATTAGCGGCAGCTCAAAGCTCGTCTACAACTACTCAAACTAGTTACACTGCATCAGGTGACTTATTACCACCTAATGCTCAACCTGGTGAATGTTATTCACGTGTATTAGTTCCTGCTGTTTATGAAACGACTACTGAGCAAGTTTTAGCAAAAACGGCTTCTGAGCGTGTTGAAGTAGTTCCAGCAACTTATGAGTTCGTTGAAGAAACTGTGATGACTCGTGAAGCTTCCAGTAAATTAGAAGTTATTCCGGCAACTTATAGAACTGTCACTGAAGAAATCATGGTTGAGCCAGAGAAAACGGTTCTGCGTGAAGTTCCAGCACAGTACGGCACTGAGTCTGAGCAAATCTTAATTAAACCAGCTTACACTACTTGGAAAAAAGGTCGAGGACCAATCGAAAAAGTAGATGCATCTACTGGCGAAATTATGTGTTTAGTTGAAGTTCCTGCTGAATATCGCACGGTAACCAAGCGTGTTGTAGTTAGCCCAGCTTCTACTGTTTCAGATGTTATCCCAGCTGTATTTAAAACGGTAACTCGTACAGTATTAGATCAACCTGCTACTACTCGTGAAATTGAAATTCCTGCTCAATACGATACGGTTAAAGTACGTAAGCTAGTAACGCCTGCATCAGAGCAGCGATTTGCTATTCCTGAAGAATACACTACTGTGTCTAAGCGAGCTTTAGTTTCTGACTCTTTCTTAGAGTGGAGACCTATTCTTTGTGAAACCAATACGACACCGGGTTTAATCTCGCGTCTACAACGTTCTTTAAACGAAGCTGGCTATGAAGCTGGTTCTGTTGATGGTGTGTTAGGTTCAGCAACTATGCGCGCGGTTAATAAGTATCAATTAGATAATGGTTTAGCTTCAGGCCAATTAACTATTGCTACTTTAGAAAAGTTAGGTGTTTCTCTATAATTATTTATAGAGCCTGATAAAAGAAGTCCTTCGGGGCTTCTTTTTTTTGCTGCCAAAAATTATATTGATTCTATGAAAATAACTAAAAGCAAAATCACTCAAGCAATAATTATTATAGCTCTATTAGGGCTTTACTGGTTTATTGAACAAGCTAAAATACCTAGACTATCTGACGGCAATCAGAATGAATTACTAAAGAACTATTACCATAATAAAGTTTCAAAGAAGATGATCAAAATTACTGGTGTCACCAAAAAATTATTAGCGGATGACCTTATAAAGCCTAGGCATCAAAAATTCATTATCCATGTTGATGGCAATATGTCTTTATTAGTAACCCATAATATCGATTTGGCTCCTAGAATAAATAGTCTTAATGAAGGCGACCTCGTAGAAATATACGGTCAATACGAATGGAATAGTCAAGGCGGCCTACTCCATTGGACACACCATGATCCTAGAGGCAGACGAGAAGGCGGTTGGATAATTCATAATGGAAAGAAGTATGAATAAGCTTTGGCTAATTATCATTAGTATAGGAATCTTAGCTATAATCACTTTATACTTTTTTGGGAGAACCCTATGGCACCCTTATTGGATTAAAATCATGGGGAAACAATCTGTAACAGAAGTCATTAGTAAAATATCAACAAAGCATGATAAATACTTTCGACAAATCCTAAACGAAAAAGGCATCAAGAATAACCCTGCAGATCTTGCTTACTTAGCGTTTAAGGATGTTGACTTACTGGAAGTTTGGGGCAAGTCAGACGGCAGTTGGCTACACATAACTAACTACCCTATTCTTAAAGCAAGCGGAGAATTAGGGCCTAAATTACAAGAAGGCGACAGACAAGTTCCTGAAGGTTTATACAAAATCATTGGTTTTAACCCAAATAGCGCCTTCCACCTTTCTATGAAGTTAAATTACCCTAATAAATTTGATTCAGAAAAGGCAAAGCTAGAAGGCAGAAGTAAACCCGGAAGTAATATATTCATTCACGGAAAAGAATCATCAATCGGCTGTTTAGCTATGGGTGATGAGGTGATCGAAAAACTATTTTTGTTGAGCCATAGTGTAGGTATTCAAAATATTCAAGTAATTATTGCACCAACCGATTTTAGAAAAAACAAACCAAAACATTTAATTAACAAACCAAGCTGGACTCCTGAGCTATACGCGAATATTGAACAAAAACTTCAAGAGTTTAAATAGTAAAATACGAATATCGTATTTAGGAGTGCAAAAAACTTGGGCATTTACAATAAGAAAATGCCCAAAAATTAGACTACAGCACAGCTTTAGAACAACGATATCAGTCTAAACGTGTTTACCGCCGTCCCAACCTCCTGAAGATAAAACTCTATCCCCCATTGCTTTTGGTGACTCTTCTAAATCAGTTGCCATTGAATCATTCCAACGATTTAAGAAGCCATATAAACAAACCACGCCTAGAATTTCTACGATTTGGTTTTCAGTCCAATGTTCTTTCATACGATCAATTAACTCCTGATCAACTGCATTTGGAACAGAACCAGCAGCCAAAGCATAATCCAATGCAACTCTTTCCGCATCGGTGTACAGCTCAGAAGTTTGATACTCCCAAATTTGGTCTAATTTATCCTGAGAAACCCCATGAATTTTTGCAGCAACTAATGAGTGCGCTTCACAATACTGGCAACCTACCGCACGACTGGCAAAATGAGCAATCAAACGCTTAAAGCCTAAATGCACTTCACCATCTTTTGGCATTACTGCTTTAGTTAATTCTCCAAAGCCTTTAACTATTTCAGGGCGACGCTGCATCGTTAGTAAACTATTTGGTACAAAGCCTAAGATTTCTTCAAAGATTTGAAAATCTGCGGCTAAGTCTGGGTGTAAGTTTTTATCTAATGGTTCTAAAAAAGCCATTTACAGTTCCTCTCATTCAAATGTTAAAAATATCATAAAAAAATAATATAAAAAAAGGCTTTCCGAAGAAAGCCTTTGCTCAAAGTCTTACAGTGGGCTGGTTACTAATTTTGTGAAGCCTCAGCCGAATTTACGATTGCATCAATAGTTCCTTGCGCTAATGGGTGATACCCTGGGCGAGCTATGGCATAAACACGTTTTGCAAATTCTGCGCCATTGTCAGATTTCATTAAATCTCTATATAGCGGCACAATTAATTTACGACGTCCAATTGAAATTAAATAGTCTTCTAATCGCTCATTAACCACATCGTAATTACGATTAATGGCAAGTTTTAACCAAGCGTGCGCTACTTCATTATTTGTTGATGCTGTTAATTCAAATGCTTTATCAAGTTCAACCATTTTTTCAAGGCTAATATCTTGTGGCAGGTTATTTAAGAAATGCAACCATTCATGAATCGACCACTTATCCGTTGGCAGATCCGCTAATTCAGTAGCACCAGCAAACCAGCTTTTAGTATCAGCATCAATATTAGTAAATGCATCCGACTGAGGGTTTGGCATAAACTCTGGCAACATTGGAGCATGTAACCACTCATCTAGTTCAGCTTGAGTTACTTTGCCCGGGTATTTGCTGATCAAGTGTTTATCTAAATACTTCTCAAACTCTGGAGTAGTTAAACTCTTAAATGAATGATCACCAAAATATTGATTCAAGAACTTATCAAAAACTTCACGGCCAAAACGTTGTTCAAGAAACACTAGGAACATTTGCCCTTTAGTATAAGGTACGCCAGAAAAAGCATCATCAGGGTCACGGCCATCTAAAGTGATGTGTAAAATCGTATCACCTTCTGGCAGAGTTTTTACTTGCTCGCGCAAGCTTTGGACTGATAAAGCATTTTCCATATTGGCTCGTTTTTCGTCAAACAACTCTTCCATGATGCGATTTTCTACATAAGAAGTGAAACCTTCGTTTAACCAAAGATCACGCCAAGTCGCATTAGTAACAAGATTGCCCGACCAAGAGTGGGCTAATTCATGCGCAATTAAGTTGATTAAGCTTTTATCACCAGCGATGACGGTTGGCGTAATAAAAGACAAACGAGGATTTTCCATGCCTCCGAATGGGAAGCTAGGTGGCAAAATCAATAGATCGTAACGACCCCATAAATAAGGACCATACATCTTTTCGGTAATGTCGATCATCTGTTCGGTATCTTCGAACTCTTTGACCGCATCCTGCAAGTAAGCCGTTTCAGCATAAACACCTGTGCGCTTACCCATAGCCCGGAAACGCAGATCCCCTACTCCAATCGCTATTAGATAAGGCGGAATGGCTTGCGGCATATCAAATTGGTAGTCGCCGTCTAAATAAGTATCAGGCTCATTAAAAGCACTCATCACTGCCAATAATTGCTTTGGCGTTCGAATATTTGCTTTATAAGTTACGCGTACGTCTGGCGAATCTTGCACTGGAATGAAACTACGCGCATGGATGGCTTGCGCTTGAGAAAACATGAATGGTTCTTTCTTACCAGCAGTTTGCTCAGGCGTTAACCATTGTAAGCCAGAAGCTTCAGGATTTGAGTTGTAATAAACACGAACCTTTTCTTCGCCATCTTTAAGCTGAATGGTTAGCTTTGAGCCTAACACTGAATCTTTTTCAGCCAATACAAATTCGGTTGCCGATTCATTACCATCCTCATCAATTGAATTTACTTTGTCGATGGTTAAATCACGGGTATCTAAAACTAACTCAGTTGCATCAGGCTGCAATCGGTTAAAGCTTAAATCTACATAACCTTTAAGTTGTTTCTTGTCGAATAAAACATCTAAATCCAAATCTAAATGGGTCAGTACAACTTCGTCTTTATTGGCATAAGAATGCTCATCAAGCAGATAGGATAAATCTTCAGGTTCAGGTGCAACCACTTCCTCAACAACTTCAATCGCTTCTGTTACAGGAGTAACTACAACGTCTTCTGCTTTATTGTTATCGGATTCCTGACAAGCCATCAATAAGCCTGCTAAGGCTAAAGGTATGGTTTTTTTCAACAATGAGTTTTTCATACTGATTCATTTTAATTATGGTCTAAATAGCGCTACATTAGAGCATATTTTATGGCTCAACTAAAGACGCAAAGCATAATTCTAAACTTGATTAAATTAGAGCTTAATGACAGAATGATACCAGTAAGCATCTAAACAAATGACTAATGAAATCATACAGTTATGAAGAAAACTTAAAATCATTTCCGATTCGGGATAATTTCCGAATAAGAGGTGAAAATATGACTCGGATTGAAGTTTTTACCGATGCTGCTTTTGCCTTTGCCATAACATTACTCGTTTTTTCCAATGATGGTTTACCGCAGAGTTTTGATCAATTTCTGCTCCTACTCAAAGATATTCCTGCATTTGCTGTTAGTTTTGCTCAGCTGGTATTCTTCTGGTATGCCCATAGGGTTTGGAGCCAAAGGTATGGCTTAGAAGACTTAAAAACGGTTTTCATCAGTTGTTTATTAGTATTTTCTGTCATGGTATTTGTAGTTCCACTCAAAATCAGCTACGCAAGCTTTTTATATTGGATATCAGGTGGATATTTCCCTACTCCAATAAACTTTACTATTAATGACATCAAAGCCTTTTTCACCGTTTTTCATATAGCCTTTTTAACCATGTGTTTAATAATGCTGTGGCTTTACTATCACGCGTTAAGTAAAAAAGATGAGCTCTTGCTCAATGCAGTTGAGTTACACGAAACGCTATCCCATAAAAGCGCCTGGGTGATCATGAGTTCAACCAGTATGATTGCGCTGATTCTTACGCTTATATTACCTGATCAATATGCTCCATTTGCTGGTATGGTTTATGGAACCTTAGGCATTACCATGAGTTACAATTCGGTTAGGCGCGAAAAATTAAAAAAGAATATGCTAGATTCTTATAATAAAACACACGAACCAAAAGGAAGATAATATGCCATCAAAAGGTAGCGGTGAATTCGAACGCGGATACATAATTCCGATTGGTGGTTGTGAAAATTGGATTAACCCAGAGGTTTGTGAAAAGTTAAGAAGTATTTGTTTAAATTCAGAAGCTAAAGCATTGATTTTAAACGTTTCTGAACAAGAATTAGAGCACCATCTAGAAACGGTATTAAGCGATAATGGCTTTGTCGAATGTACGAGTATCAATATCCAGTCTCGTCAACACGCACAAAATCCACAAAACCTAGCCAAGATGATTAATGTCGAATTACTGATTATTGCTGGTGAAAGACCCCTTCAAATATCAACGTTAATTGGTGGTACGGCTATTGCCAAACAAATCCGTAAACTTAATGCCGATGGAGTCCATATTGCTGGCACTTATGGCGCGGCAGCTTTGATGAGCGAACATATGATTGCTGGAGGTATGGAAGGAACCACTCCAACACAAAACGGCGTCACTATGGCTCCTGGCTTAGGCTTAACCAATCGTTTCATGGTGGACTATCATTTTGAGCAGCAGGGCCGTTTAGGCAGATTATTGACCGCCCTATCCTACAATCCTTTTACCATTGGCATTGGTATTGATGATGGAACCGCTTTGTTTATTAATCCGAACGATGACCTAGAAGTTTATGGCGACGGCGCAGCCACTTTAATTGATCCCAGTAACTTGCAGTATTCTTCGATGGGCTCAGCTGGCAGCGGCGATCCAATATCCTTATTCGGTTTGCAAATGCATATTCTAGCCAAAGGCGCTCGCTTTAGCGTTAAGGAGCAAGAAACCTTTGATGAGCACTGGGCTTAGACTTCAGTTTTTTCAAGTACTAAATTTAGTAACTATTTATCAAGATTTCTTATATATAAATTTCTCATGTGAGTGGAAACTTTCCATTGTTCACTATTGTTTTTGGCCTCAAATGCAGACCAGTACCAAACGCTATACTCATGAATCTTGAAGCGTTTTTCGATTAAAGACTGAACTTCGAACCATAACTGGTTTTTGCCAAGAACAATCTCTGATTCTTCGAAAGATTGAATAATAATATTTAATAGCGAAAAGTATACTTCATTTGCTAAGTCATCTTTCCTTAACTCATCAACGAATTCTTCGATTCTATTGTAATCGGCAACTTCATACTCCCAGTCTTGCATACTTGAAGAGTAAGGAAGAGAAAACTTTTTAGCTAAATATTTAATTGCTGAATCAGTTGAGTGCTTAAATTTTGGCTCTGGTACTTTCATTTGAATTTTAGGCTATTAAGTTAAATATTAGCTTCCCTTTCCGCAATAAATGTTAACGCTTTATCTATTCGTCTTAATACAGCATCTTTACCAATCCATTCAAGCGTCACGCCTAAATCTGGCGACATGCCTGCACCAGTAATAGCAACTCGCAATGGCATCCCTACTTTGCCCATGCCTAATTCTAATTCCTCAGCAGTACTACTGACTAAGCCATGTAATGTCTCGGCCGTCCAATTTTCTTCAGTTGATAATTTATCCTTTGCTAACTCTAAGGGCTGACGAGCTACTGGGCGCAAATGCTTTTTAGCAGCTTTTGTGTCAAACTCTTGGTAATCTTGATAGAAATAACGAATAGCTGAGGCTAGTTCTTTAAGAGTTTTTACCCTTTCTGCCATTTCTGGAATTAATAATTCAACGGAAACACCGTCAGAAGTATCTACGCCCTGCTCGTCCAAATGCCATTGCAAATGTTTAGCGACTTCCGAAGCAGGCAATGACTTCATGTACTGTTGGTTTAACCAATTTAATTTATCGGTATTAAACGCAGATGGCGCGCGATTAACGTCTTTTAAGTCAAATAACTCAATCATCTCTTCACGTGAGAATAGTTCCTGATCACCGTGCGACCAGCCTAAACGAACTAAATAGTTCAATAGCGCTTGTGGTAAGTAACCATCATCGCGATATTGCATTACACCAACCGCACCATGACGTTTAGATAAACGTTTACCATCATCACCTAAGATCATTGGCACATGCGCAAATAACGGACGCTGGCTTCCTAGCGCTTCAATCATATTAATCTGACGCGGGGTATTATTAACATGGTCATCGCCTCGAATAACATGACTAATTTCCATATCTAAATCATCCACTACCACAGTAAAGTTATAAGTAGGCGTTCCGTCAGAACGGGCAATGATTAAATCGTCAAGCTCTGAGTTATTAACTGTAATTTCGCCTTTTATTAAGTCAACAAAAGTTACAGCGCCATCTAAGGGATTCTTAAAACGAATCACATGAGGCTGTGATAAATCTTGTGCTTCTTCGCTTATATTTCGGCAGTGCCCGTCATAACCGATATTTTCCTTATTGGCCATTTGCTGTTCGCGCAGTTCCTCTAGTCGCTCTTTTGAGCAATAACAGCGATAAGCTTTCTTATCAGTCAAAAGCTGATCACGTATTTCAGCATAACGCTCAAATCGATGAGTTTGATAAATTGGCCCTTCGTCGTGCGCTAGTCCCAACCAATTCATGCCATCCAATATCGCCTGTACTGACTCTTCCGTCGAACGCTCGCGATCGGTATCTTCAATTCTTAGCACAAATTTGCCATTATTCTTTTTTGCGTATAGCCAGCTGTAAAGCGCTGTACGAGCACCGCCAACGTGAAGATACCCTGTAGGACTTGGAGCAAAACGTGTTTTAACCGTCATGAGATTTAACCGTGCTATGAGTTAGCATAATTCTTAAAGTGGCGCTATTTTAACAAGGGGATTTTTATTACTAAAGCAGTATATGGCCTTATCTTAAAATATTTTTCAACAAATGCTTGACCAAACAAAAAAGCAGCCTTAAAATGCGCGCCGTTCAGTCAAGAAGAGAAGCTTGATTGACAACCAAATCTGGGTGGTTAGCTCAGTTGGGAGAGCATCGCCCTTACAAGGCGAGGGTCACTGGTTCGAGCCCAGTACCACCCACCAGATTCTTTCTCTACTCAGTTAGAGAAACTAAAAAAGCCTAAGCAATTGCTTAGGCTTTTTTATATCTTGGAACAAATTAAGGCTTTCGAACTAGATTTAAATCCTCATCGAGCATTTTTTCGATTCTGAAAAACAACTCAAATCGCGAAAAAGGCTTTTTCAAAAAATCATCTGCGCCAATACGTGAAGCATAAAAAATTTCAGTCGCTTGATGGTTACCGCTCATCATCATGATTGGTACATCTTTGGTTTGGGGATTTTTCCTTAATTTGCGCAAAGCTGCAAAACCATCCATTTCTGGCAAAACAATATCAAGGAAAATCAAATTGGGTTGAACACTTTGAGCTACTTTAAGTCCTTCTTCAGCTGATAAGGCGATATATGCTTTATAATGGTTCTGCTCCATCATTTTTTTAAGCATAGTACAAATAGTTTTAGAGTCATCAATGATCAATACTCTAGAACCAGGCTTGGCATTAATACGCTGATTTTGCCGCCTTTCAGCACCCTGCTTTAATAACTCGACTTTTTCTGAGCTTTCATCAGCAATATCAAGCTTATCTTCAATTTTCGAAGGCTTGTCGAGTAAAGACTTAACTTTTGAGAAGAAACTCATGAATTCCCCAATTAATGATGATTTCTTATTAACTATTTCATTATAAGACGCACTATAAGTACTGTCTAATACTGCATCAACAAAAGCGCTTTATTTTATAATATTTAACAATAAGATTTATATTTAGCAGCGACTCTGGCAAAATAGCACTTAATACCTGACTTGCCTTAAAATCTATTAAGACGCCTCAAATGTCACTTGATTTAACTTCTTTAGAACATCTTTTAGACGCCAACTGTTTGCTGACCGATGCTGACTCGTTAGCACATTATGGGAAAGACTGGACCAATTACTATGATGTCTCTCCTCTTGCTATTGCTTTTCCCAAAACCACGGAACAAGTTCAGGCGGTAATTCTGTGGGCAAATGCCAATCAAGTTGCCATAGTTCCTTCGGGTGGTCGAACAGGACTAAGTGGAGGCGCTGTAGCCGCGAATGGTGAGCTAGTTTTATCGCTGGATAAAATGAACAAAATTTTAGATTTTAACCCTGCAGCGAAAAGGCTTGTTTGTCAGGCAGGCGTAATCACAGAACAAATTCAGCAATACGCTGAAGAACAGAATTTATATTACCCTGTGGATTTTGCTTCTGCCGGCTCAAGCCAAATTGGAGGCAATATCGCCACTAATGCTGGGGGTATCAAAGTCATTAAATACGGCATGACACGAGATTGGATTCTAGGTTTAACCGTAGTTACCGGTTCTGGTGAAATTTTAAATCTTAACCAAGGATTAGTGAAAAACGCTACTGGTTATGATTTTAGGCACTTGTTCATAGGTAGTGAAGGCACTCTTGGCATAATCACAGAAGCATCAATTGCTTTGTGTCGTAAACCAGAAAATTTAACGGTACTCTTATTAGCAATTCCAAACTTAGATAGCCTTATGCCGCTATTAGTAGCGTTCCAAAAAGAAGTGGACTTAACTGCTTATGAGTTTTTCTCGGATTTAGCGCTAAGCAAAGTTATGGCTATGCACCAAATGCCATCTCCTGTTACCGAACGTGCTCCTTTCTACTGCTTATTAGAATTTGATGCAATTTCTGAAGGCGATCTGGATAAAGCTTTTGCAGTATTTGAATCTTGCATGGAACAAGAACTTATTATTGATGGCGCTATCAGTCAAAGCCAACAGCAAGCTGAAGATTTGTGGAAATATCGCGAGTATATTTCTGAAACTATTTCACACCATAAACCCTACAAAAATGATATCGCGGTTACTCCAGAAAAAATATCTGAGTTCTTACTACAGGTTGATGATATTGTAAGTTCTAAATACCCTGAATTTGAAGTGGTTTGGTTTGGCCATATTGGTGACGGCAACCTCCATTTGAATATTTTAAAACCAGAAAATTATTCCGCCGAAGAGTTTGTTTCTGAATGTGAAAAAGTCAGCCCCAAAATTTTTCAGCTACTTAATCAGTTGCATGGCACTATTTCTGCCGAACATGGTGTAGGCTTACTAAAAAAGCCTTACCTTCATTACAGTCGAAGCGCACACGAAATTGAATTGATGAAAGCTATAAAGCAAGCGTTTGATCCTAACGGTATTATGAATCCTGGAAAACTACTCAATTGATTTTTTTATCGTTAAGCATCGCATCAATTTTACTAGGTCCTATAGTACTCTCCTACTTTCCTAAAAATCGCCGCTTAGATAATTTTCTCTTTTCTTTTGTACTTATTTCTGTTGGTGGGATATTAGTTCTCGATATATTGCCTGAGTTATGGCAACAAATTGGGCTTGCCATGGTTCCTATATTAGCAATAGGTTTTTTTGGACCGGGTTTAATAGAGGTTAGCTTCCTTAAAGCTGCTGACAAAGCACATAAAATTGCATTATCTATTGGAATCCTAGGTCTATTATTACATTCGTCAATCGATGGTATGGCCTTGGTCGAAAGTAAAACCAATAGTATGCTCCCATATGCGGTAATTCTGCACAGATTAGTGGTCGGCTTAAGCATTTGGTGGTTGGTCGAACCCATATGGGGAAAAAAACGCAGCATTTTAATATTTGTCTTGGTTGTGGCAGCAACAATTCTTGGATACTTTTTTGCCGATGGTCTAATCAACGATTCCATAAGCAGCCATACAATCTGGCTTAATTACTTCCAAGCATTTATAGCAGGCACCTTATTGCACGTTATTATCCATCGTCCGCATATCGACGATGATGGCCATCACCATGATCACCAACATGCCATAGAACATGACCCAGAACATAGTCACTCACATGGGATCGTAATAAAACACATGGGCTTCTTTAGTGTCGGCGCTATTTCTGCATTATTACTATTGGTTCTTATACACAGTAGCCATTGACAGCATAACTGGCACACTTCTTGCTGCTATTACATATCAGTAATTGAAAAGTAACTAACAATAACTTACATTGTTTAGGAGCCAGTCGTGTTAAATAAAATGAGCATCAGAAGCAAACTTATCATTCTTTTTATTTCTCTACTCGCCTTACTATTGGCGTTTCAGGGATTTTTATATCTTCAATACGACGACAAGGTGTCTGAACGGCTAGGACAAGCAGCCTTTGAGGTCTCTAAAGATACCGCAAGCGTTTTTATTTATAATCAAGATTTTCTTTACGATACTGAAACACTAAGTCTTGATAAGCAAGGCAGAATTATTCGGCAACAAATTCGTTTACCCGAAAATAAAAACATTCAAATTCGATTAGCGGATAACATCAATGATGAAGTTATTCACCTTATTAATCAAGATAACGAGTTTCAGATTCCAATCCCAAGAACAGAAGTTCATGACACTATTAGCGAATTAAAAAAGCGCAATTTATGGATAACATTTTTACTCTTTGCAGTTGCCATAACTTTAGTTAGTTTAATTACCTACAGCATTACTAAACCTTTATTAGCTCTCAATCAAGCAGCAAAAAAAGTAAGTCAAGGAGAGCTAGGGACACAAGTAAATATTGATGCAAAAAAATATGGTCAGGATGTTGCCGCGACCATCGAGCAATTCAATTCTATGTCTAAAAAATTAGTAACTTATCAAAAACAGCAGTCTGATAAGCAAGAATTGGAGCACTTCAAAGAACTAAGCAATATTTCAAGGGGGTTAGCTCACAACCTGCGTAACCCTCTCAACACACTACAATTAAGTTTAGAGCAATTACAATCGAAGCATCAAATTCTTAATGACGAGCAATTAGCTACCGTCGCGGTAAATCAGGTACAGCGAATAGAAGATTGGCTCAAGGGTTTTACTTTACTAATGGAGCAAGGTATTGAGAAAGAAACTACTCTATTCGACTCTGTGGTACATCATGCTTTAGGACATTTTGATAACAATAACATAGATACTCATTACCCCAAATCGATCAAGCTTGAGTGTGTTGAAACTGAGCTATCTATGATTTTACAGATAATAATACAAAACGCTTTAGATGCTTATAAACTAGAATCCTCCGCAGACAAAATTGTGAAATTAACGGCAGGTTTAAAAGATAACCTGCTAGAAATATCCATAGCCGATTATGGCAAGGGTATTTCAGAGAAAATAAAGCATTCGATGTTCACGCCATACAACACCGATAAAACCTATGGCTCAGGTATGGGCCTTTATATTGCACGAAGATTGATTAGGCATCGTTATCAGGGTGATATCCAGTTAATTGACAACACCCCTACAGGAACTGTAGTTGTAATAAAAATCCCCACGCAAGGTACCGTTGATGAGTAACATAAATATATTAATCGTCGAAGATGAAGTGGCGCAAGGACAATTAATCCTAGAAATTCTGACAGAGAATAATTACCGCTGCCAATACGTGGAATCGGCAGAAGATGCTGCTGAAAAATTAAAATCAGAAGTTTTTGATATTGTTATTTCTGACTGGCGGCTGCCTGAGCAAGATGGTCTTTGGCTACTCGAAAAATGCAAAGCTATTAGTAGTCATAGCTATTTTGTTTTAGCCACAGCATATGGCAGCATCCAGCATGCAGTTAAGGCCATAAAGCTTGGTGCCAACGATTATTTGACTAAACCCTACAGTCGCGCTCAACTTTTATTCTGTGTGGAAAGAGCTGTTGAAAAAATCCAATTGACGCAAGAAAACCTATCACTTAAAAGCGACCTAAAAGAACGTAAACAACTAGTAGATATGGTTGGAAGCTCAAAGTCCATGCAAAAGATATTTCAGCAAGTTGAAAAACTTGCTCCTACAAACGCGACTATCCATATCAGTGGAGAAAGTGGAACTGGTAAAGAGTTGGCCGCTCGAGCCTTGCATCAATTATCAGAAAGAAAAAGGAATCCGTTTATTGTCATTAATTGCGGCGCCATTCCAGAGGGTTTAGCTGAGGCTGAATTATTTGGTGCTGAAAAAGGCTCTTACACAGGCTCCACCCAAAGAAAAATTGGGTCTTTTGAAGCCGCTGATAATGGCACTATCTTTTTGGATGAGATAGCAGAGCTATCTCCCAGCATACAAACAAAGTTGCTACGAGTATTGCAAGAATCTACCATCACTCGAGTAGGCTCAAATAAACCAGTAGCGATTAATGTCAGGATTATCTCAGCCACCCATAAGTCTTTAAGTGATTTAGTGAGCAAGGGCGACTTCCGTGAAGATCTGCTTTATCGACTAAATGTAGTTCCGATTAAAATGCCTGCATTGCGCGATAGAGAAGAAGACTTGCTAACACTGATAAATTTCTTTAATCAAAAGCATGCTAAATCACATAATAAAGAACCACTTAATATAACAAAAACAGCACTAAGAAAGCTTGAAGATTACCGTTGGCCAGGAAATATTAGAGAATTAAGCCATTGTATCGAACGATTAATATTACTATCAGAAAACAGTAAAATTCTATCAGAAGATATAGATTTCTTGAGTAACAATAAAGAAACCAACATCAATATAAAGCTGCCAAATGACGGTATTAATTGGGAAAAACTTGAACAATCTTTCTATCGACAAGCGTTAGATAGGACCAAAGGGAACAAGAAACGCGCAGCAGCTCTACTTGGCTTAAGCTATAAAAGTTTCCTTTATAGGCTAGAAAAATTCCTGATATCGGAATAAAGTCCCCATATCAGGATCAAGAACCTTATAAAACATTATCAAATCGGTAAGAAAAACACTTAAAATATTGGCACGATTCTTGCTTATTATCTTAGTGTCAATCTTAACTAAATTTTTTAAAAGAGGTGAAACATGAAACTAAAGCAATTGGCATTAAATTTAGCTGTGATTCCTGCAGTACTTGGTTTAACTTTAAGTGCTCACAATTTACAGGCCGAAGATAAAGTTGAAACCATTGAAATTCAAGTCAAACAAGAAAATGACAATGATGCCTTGGTAGAGCTTGTACTAAATGGTGTTACAGAAAAGTTTACCTTGGCAGACTTAGCTAAGGGTGAATCCCGCACTCTAGTAACAGATTCTGGCAAAACCATAATTGCCACTAAAGATAACCAAGGCTCTACGACTATTTCTATAGATGGAAAAGAAATCAAACTATTCGATTTCCGTGGCGACATGAGCGCTAATTTTAATGTGTTTCATACTGATGATAAGCATGTGGAGTATGATTTCGACGATAAAATTATGATTTTAGGTGGCAACTTATCAGATGAGGTCAAAGCGGCTATAAAGGCAACGTTAGATTCTTACAACGTACAAAAGGAAGTTATCTTTCCTGATGGCGGCAATTCAAAGATGATGTTTATCACTAAGGATTCACTGCACGGCGCTGGGCATGGCGATATGGATATTGATGTCGAAGTGGTCGATGATAACAAGGTAAAAGTAATTAAACGTATCGAAAAAAAATAAGTTTAATCCCACTGGATTTTTTTTGATTTCGGAATTGAAGAAACGTAATCGAGTTGCCCGCTGTTGATGAGCTCGGGCAGCTCATTCAACAGTCCCTCCTCTAAGTCTTTCGCAGCAGTAAATTGATTAGAAAAAATACCAATCCAAGCATTGAGGCTATTGGTTTGCGCACTCGAAAGCGCTGTTTCAGTAAGGAACATCAATTTAAACCAGTTGACTCTTTTATCAAATTTCTCTGGGTCTAAAAATGGATAACGACTAAACCCAACACTTGCCGTTATATCAATAGCCCTACCATTGGATAAATCAAATTTCCTTGAAGCAACAATGTTTTTAATTTTCTCAGCCAGCACCATTTGCTCTCTTTTAGAAATACCCCGGCTTAATATCAATATAGAAGAACCTTGCCAGCGAGCAATGATGTCACTGCCGTAACAAATATTAGTAATAGATTCTGCAACTTGTACTAATATTTCGTTAGTTGCGATAAAACCATATTGATCTTTTAAAGAATTAAAATTATCAATTTCTACGCAAAACACTCCAAGATAAATACCCTTTTGCCCCGGATGTTGCCAAGTAGTCAGAATGTTATCAAGCTCATGCTGAATGTTCTTAATGATATAACCTCTACTATATAGATCGGTTAATTCATCTTTTATGCTTTTTTGTTCAAGCTCATTTTGTATTTTATCGACAAGATATTTTTGCTCTGACAATGAATAGTGCAAATCTTCTACTTGATGCAGCAAACTCAGCTTTTCCTCCATCAACAATGATTGCTTAGCCTTTTCTCGTTTTAACAGCAAAACTTTCTCGCTCTTTTGCCGAGTAATATTTCTATAGAACCAGAAAATAGCTGCTAGCAATATAGAGCTAATTACTAAAGCTAAAATGGCCCAAATAATAATGCTGTTAAGAAAAGTAAATTTTGGCTTTATAACAAGTTTTATGCCAGGTTGTAACCAAATTCCAGATGCCGATAACTGTTGCACATGCAGCTCAAAAGGGCTGGAAAAATCATGCAATATAATTTCATTACTTTCCAAATCAACCCAGTTATTATTACTCGATATCCGGTAACGAAGCTTTAAAGGTCGATTCGATAAATAATCAAATCTAGACACTCTAATTTTTAAAGGTTGATTATTTTTCAAATTTAATTCTTGTGAATCTCTAAGTTGATAAAAGAATTCTGACTGAGATATCTTTGAAAATTGAATAGGCTTTGCTTTTTCCTTTGTAAGTAATTCGAAAGGGTTAAAATAAGTGACACCGTTTACCCCTCCAAAGTATAAGTTTTCTTCGCGATCTTGATACGAAGCCTTAGTGAAAAATTCATCATGTTGTAAGCCTTCTTCATATAAATAGTTAGTCACGGATTCAATATTGCTAGGATGGTAGCGAACAATGCCTTTGATTGTTGATACCCATAAGAATCCTTTGCTATCCGCCTGAATAGCACTTATATAATTACTTACAAACCCATCATTTATACCAATACGCTTAAAGCGTATATCGCCTTGGTCATTATAATGAACGCGATTCAGACCATTGGACGTACCAATCCATAAAACTCCGTTAAAATCTTCATAAATAGTATTGATATCCGATGATGAGATGCTACTCGAATTATTTTCGTCGAAAGTATAATGCTCTGACCTTAAATTATTAGGATTGAAACGAACTAAGCCATTGGTGCCGCCTATCCAAATATAGCCCTGAAGGTCCTCATATAAAACATAAATACCATAGTCAGCAGATAAATAATTTTTAGGTAGCTTGTCTGTATAGTTGATAGCATTGATTTTTGCAAAATCAAGTTCGCCGTTTTTATCTTTTGGAATTTCAAGCTTAAAAAGTCCATCTGCGCCGCCAAGCCAATAATGAGAGTATCGATCTTGTATAATATCGAGCATCCAAAAGTACGAATATTCCTTACCGTCTGCCTCAAATGTTGTGTAAGTTTTAAACCATTGATCTTTCAATGGCTTTACAGAAAGGCCATTATCTGCAAGCACCCATAACATTTGATTATCATCTTCAAATACTTTACTTACAAAACTTGTAAATTCTGCATTTTTATTCTTGGAAAGCACCAGATAATTATCTAAGAGCGCTCTATTTGCTCCATATTTATAAAGTCCTGAACTAGTAGTCCCTATCCACAAGTTGTTATCAGAATCTTCTGTTATGCTTGTAGATAAATTAGAAAGTTTAAACGTTTCAGTTTCCGTCTTACGCAGTATGTGAGCAAAATTTTGATTGGGTTTTAATAGATCAACACCAAATCCGGTACCCAACCATAAGACACCATCCTGGCTTTCATAGATAGACAATACATCATTATTACTAATTGAGAATTCATCGCTGGTGTCATGAAAATATTCATGAGTTATTTCTTTTTGTTCTTTATTGTAAAATTTCAACCCAGAATCGGTTCCCAACCAATACCCTTCATTTTTCTCTAATATAGAACTAACTCCTACATTTGTACGGCTTTTACTGTCATAAATCTCTAGTAGTTGCTCTTTCTTATTGACTACATCCAATATATATAAACCTTTAGGAGAACCCAGCAGTATGGCATTTTGTTGGTAACTATTAGTTTCAAAATTTCTAAGCGAGACCTTATTGGCAGGACAGAATTGCTCCTCAAAATCATAGTCAGAATCTATATTAAAAGTGTTATAGCAATGATTTGATGACACTAGCAATTGTTGATTAGGTAGCAATAAAATTCCGCCAATAGAAGTTAACGGACTACCATTAATTGTAAGGTCAATGTTTTTTACTTGTTCCGTTTTTAGGTCTACTGAAACCAGGTTCTTATCATTAACTACAACGTATAAGTGAGTTTTTGAAACACGGAAATCTGAAATGCTACCTTTGGTTTTAGAGTCAAATTCCTTTTGTTCTATAAGCAGGTTAAATACTAATTCTGACCAATTTTTTACTTTCAGGTCAAACTGATTAATAGAATCTAGCCCTCTAGAGGCCATCACCCAAATTCGCGAATCATCTTTAGAAAGCCTTGTAATATCGTTAGATGTAATAGATTGTTGAACTTGCCCATCATGATAAAAATAATCAAACTTTATACCATCGTAACGATTTAAGCCGTGTTGTGTTGCAAACCACATAAAACCGAGATCATCTTGAATGATATCACTCACCCCACTTTGGCTAAGTCCGTCTTGGGTTTTGATGTGATTAAATTTTATCGCTTGATTCGATGCTTGAATGGAATAGGAACTGAATAGAATACATAAGCTAAAGGCTAGCTTTAATGAATTGATAAACTTGCTTGTTGAGTTTACGTTGATTTTACTTATCCTTAACCTCAAGACGAATATCACTAGTTAATTCTGGTTTAATTCCAATTTTATTTTGATAAAAATTGCGAATTTTTTGCATATCTAACTCTTGATCACCAGTTAATTCGATAATATCTCCCAAACCGAGAGTTCGAGTATTAGTATCTAGAAATGCTAGTACTAAAGGAACTTCGGCTTTCAAAGCGATGTGGTAGAAGCCACTTTTCCACTTATTGGTTTTACTTCGAGTGCCTTCTGGCGCTAATGCTAAGGCAATTTCTTCACGCTGATTAATAATATCTACCACTTGATCAACAACATTATGTGAATTAGAGCGCTCAACGGGGATCCCGCCAAGAATCCTAAAGAACCAACCGAATGGTGGTTTAAATAAAGTATGCTTTCCCAAATAAGCTGGCTTCATTTTAAAACCAAATCTGGCAATCATCATTATGACAAAATCCCAATTGGAAGTATGCGGAGCAAAAATAAATACAGCCTTTTTTGATTCAGGCATTTCACCAACCACTTTCCAACCGAATAAGCGCAAGAGTCCACGCATAATATAACGCATACTATTGGTTATGTAGGTCCATGACCATAGCGACGTCTTCAATATCATTGGTTTTCTTAGCGGTATCGTTTCTCAAATCTTCCAAGCGCTGCAAATAATCCTTATCGATACCACCGGTGATGTAGTTACCATTAAATACCGAAAGATCAAACTCAGTAATTTCAGGATTTCCCTCTCTAACAGCTTCAACCATATCATCAAGATCCTGATAAAAGATTTTATCAGCTCCAATCAAGTCACCAACTTCATCTTCAGTTCTATCATGTGCGATTAATTCGGTCGCAGCAGGCATATCGATACCGTAAACATTAGGATAGCGTACGGGCGGAGCTGCTGAGGCAAAATAAACATTTCTTGCACCTGCTTCACGAGCCATTTCAATAATCTGACCAGAAGTTGTGCCACGTACGATTGAATCGTCCACTAATAAAACGTTTTTATCTTTAAACTCTAAATCGATCGCATTTAATTTTTGACGAACACTTTTCTTACGCAGCTGCTGACCTGGCATTATAAATGTTCGGCCAATATAACGATTCTTAATGAAGCCGTGACGCATTTTCACACCAAGCTCATGTGCTAACTGAACTGCCGAAGTCAGTGAAGTATCCGGTATTGGAATAACCACATCAATGTCATGATTCGGCCACACTCGCTTGATTTTATCCGCTAACTGCTCACCCATTCTCAAACGAGCTTTATAGACCGATACATTATCAATTAGTGAGTCTGGTCGAGCTAAATAAACATGCTCAAAGATACAAGGTGTTAAATGGCTATTAGGTACGCATTGGTGCTTATGCAATTCGCCATCTTCAGAAATGAATACTGCTTCACCTGCTCCAATATCAGCAATCAATTCAAACCCTAGAGCATCCAAAGCGACTGATTCTGAGGCTACCATATACTCTGTTCCAGCATCTGATACACGCTTCCCAT
Organism: uncultured Kangiella sp.; assembly: GCA_947503435.1. Classification (GTDB taxonomy): domain Bacteria; phylum Pseudomonadota; class Gammaproteobacteria; order Enterobacterales; family Kangiellaceae; genus Kangiella. Next base: position 255,063 of record CANNDL010000002.1, read on the forward strand.
ACACCGCTGGACGAATACCATTTGGGTCCCTAAAGCATAAAAGGCCATGCCCACTGATGAGTGCTACTGCAGCATAAGCACCTTCACAACGTTCAAATACACGCCCTACTGCTTGAAAAATTTCTTCAGGGGATAAGCGATTTTTATCTTTAACCTGTAATTCATGCGCTAAAACATTTAACAAGACTTCAGAGTCGGAATTGGTATTTAAATGTCTACGATCACTTGAATATAACTCTTTTTTTAACTCCTCATCATTAGTGAGGTTTCCATTATGAGCTAAAGTAATACCATAAGGAGAGTTTACATATAAGGGTTGTGCTTCAGCGCTAGTAGAACTACCAGCGGTCGGATAACGTACGTGTCCAATTCCGATATTACCGGTCAGTCTTCTCATATGACGAGTATGAAAAACATCACGAACTAAGCCATTATCTTTTCTTAAATATAAACGACCTTCATCATTGGTCACAATACCAGCCGCATCTTGACCGCGATGCTGAAGAACGGTTAAAGCATCATAAATGCTTTGATTAACAGGAGTCTTACCGACAATACCAACTATTCCGCACATATTACTTTAACCTTTAGCTTTTGATCTTACTGATCGGTTTCTTCATTGTCTGAAACAGCGTCCTTAGCCTCATCCAATATTGCTTCTTGTAACTTTTTCTCTAAATGCATTTTAGAGTCTTCAGAGCCTTCTTCATCTTTATTAAGCTCAGGAACATCAACCACTTCGCCTAACTTATCATAGAACCATTCTGCTACTAGTTCCATATGAGGTATCAAAGCCGATTTACCCCACCAGTCATCTTTAGGAACAGGTGTAAATTGTTTGAGCCCTAAGACTATTAAAGCGACAATCAAGACTCCGCGCAGGGCGCCAAAACCCATGCCAAGAAAGCGATCCGTACCACTTAAACCAGCCTTATCTATCATTTTACCAATAATATAGTTTACGACACCGGCTAGAAATAAAACCACTACAAAAATCCCAACCCAAGCTACACCAAGACGAATACTATTAGTCTCAATATGTTCAACTAGCATCTCTGCCACAGGTTCATAAAAAGCTTTGGCTAAAAGAAAAGCTGCAATCCAACCTGCTAAAGACAAGGCTTCTCGGACAAAGCCACGCAATATACTAATTAGTGCAGAAAGACCTATGATGGCCAATATGGCCCAATCGACCCAGATCATAGAATAAGAAGTTTGTGAAATTGAAGTTATTTTAACAGAGCATCAGCCATACGAAAACATTAATGTTTAATTGGATCAAATTCTATTACTTTGACGCTATTACCAACAATTTCAGCAAGCTTGCTACTTCTTGATTTAGCAATAGACACTTCGGGGTAAGGACCTACAAATACCCGAGAAAATTTATCTGATACTCTTTGGTAAGCTCTATAATCCTGTTTTCGTAGATCGTTAACTAACTGTGTAGCATTTTCCTTATTCGAAAAACTTCCGATTTGAATCACATAGGCGGATTCTTTAAAGTCTGGTTTAGCAGTAGTATTTACGACTTCAACCTTATTTTCAGCCTCTTTCGCTTTTGTCTCAACCTCTACCTTTGGGGCTTCTACTGCTTCAATTATTTTTTCTTGCTGTGTTTTGGCGACTTTATTGGGCGTTTTTACTTCTTCTGTTGAAGAACTATTTTCCACAGTAGCTTTATCATTGATTTCGCTTAATTCTTCATCAATTTTTACAAGGCTAGACTCTTGAATACCATCAACAACGTCCTCTGACACTATTGCTTCATCTGTAGCTTGATCTTCAATTGGCGTATCGAGATTAATAACTAGCGGCTTTTCGATTGTTTCCGATTCCTTTGGGCGACTATCGTTGCTTTGTTCAGTTGCACTATCTGAATCTATACTAGAAGTTGGCATGGGTGGAATTTGAGTAACAATTTCAGTTTTATACTTTTTACTATCTAAAATTAAAGGTAGAAAAAATGCCATAAGAGCCAAAATAACCGCAGCACCAACTAATCGATATTTTAATTTTTCTTCCACGCTAAACCACTCTTAATCTAAATAATATTACATACCATCTTTAACAAGATGATTCTTATCCCAATACTCTATCATCAGTCCAACAGTTACAAAAGAACCAAACACCACTAATAGGTCTCCAGGTTCAGAGTTATCCGCAAAATATTCATAAGCTTCAGCTACATTCTTTAAATTTCTAACCCTAACAGCATTGAAAGTATCCACTAACGACTTATCGAGTTCTTTTGCTGTAGCGCCTCTAGGTGAATCTAGATCTATACAAATCCAATTATCTATCACCTCCATATGCGACAAGCTTGTTCGAATATCTTTATCTTTCAACATGCCGCAAATAGCCCAAATATTGGCTACTTCAGAAGTCTTTTTCAACTTTTTAAGCTTTTTATTTAGCAGTAAAGCTGAGTCCGGGTTATGAGCGACATCCAAAATAATTAAAGGGCTATCGGCAAGTTTTGAAAATCTACCTACCAAACTGGACTTCTCTAATGCTTGACGAATATGGGCTTGCTCTTTCTTTTCTGGAAACAATAGTAAAAATGCGCTTAAAGCAGCTGCTTGATTTTTAACAAACAAAGAGGAGTTACTAATTGATTCAATATTTATACTTTCGGACAAATAATCCCAGTGGGCTGAGTGGCAATTGACTTGGTAATCAGTGTTTTCTGCCACCATGGTAGGCGACAGTTCTTGCAATGCCTTGTCTAATAATGGCAAAAGCTGCTTATCGGCAACTACCAAGGGGTTTCCCGAGCGAGCAATGCCAGCTTTTTCATAAGCTATTTCTTCTAAAGTGTCCCCTAACCAATCTGTATGATCGAGCCCAATTGAAGTAATCACGGCAACGTCGGCATTAACGATATTAATAGCGTCAAAGCGTCCACCCAATCCCACCTCTAGCGCAATAAAATCAAGTTTTTGTTTGGAAAAACAGTAGAGTGCTACTAGTGTCGTAAACTCGAAATAAGTAAGCTCAATGTCACCTTTCCTATTTGCGATATAGCTAAAAGCAACGCATAACTCGGCATCAGATATCGAAAGTCCATTAAGCTTTATCCGCTCATTAAATCTAATAAGATGTGGCGATGTATAACTGCCAATAGCAAGCTGATGACAATCAGCAAGAGACTCTAAGGTTGCAATCACAGACCCTTTACCATTAGTGCCAGCAACGCTAATGACCGGCACTTTAGGTTTTATAAGGTTTAACTGATTGGCAACTTGGGAAATGCGAGCTAATCCTAGCTCAATATCAGTGATCGGATGGCTGTTTTCTAGCCATTCCAACCACAGATTTAAAGATTTAAATTCAATCAATAGAGTTAATAATCAACTAAGCAACCACAGGCTTAGGAAGTTTAAGCATTTTTGCAGATACATTGGCTATCGTATCACGCATATGACGACGATCAACGATCATGTCAATAGCTCCATGCTCAAGCCAGAATTCACTCAAACGAAAACCTTCTGGCAATTTTTCACGAATAGTTTGCTCAATAACTCTTTGTCCGGCGAAACCTATCAGAGCCTTTGGTTCAGCGATATGAACATCACCTAACATTGCTAAACTTGCTGTCACGCCACCCATAGTCGGATCGGTTAAAACTGATATGAATGGTAAGCCATTGTCTGTAAGTTTAGCCAAAGCTGCGCTGGTTTTTGCCATTTGCATCAAAGAGATTAATGCCTCTTGCATTCTTGCGCCACCACTTGCGGAGAAACACACCAATACCGAGCGTGTTTTTATCGCCTGTTCAACGGCACGAACAAATTTCTCGCCAACCACAGAACCCATGGAACCGCCCATAAATTTGAAATTAAAGGCACAAGCAACAGTAGGAACACCATGCACAGTGCCCCTAAAGGCAATTAGCGCATCATTTTCAGTAGTCGTTTTCTGTGCTGATGTAATACGGTCTTTATACTTCTTCGAATCTCGAAACTTCAATAAATCTACAGGTTTCATATCAGCGGCAATTTCTATCCGCCCTTCTTGATCTAAGAAAAGTTCTAATCGATCACGAGCATCAACTCGCATATGGTGATCGCACTTAGGACAAACACCTTGATTACGGGCTAATTCAGCGTGATATAACACAGCTTCACAGCCAACACATTTACTCCAGACCCCTTCAGGAATAGATTTTTTGCGTTCGCCTTCAGGATTTCTTTTCGGTAATAATCTTTCTAACCAGCTCATAAATATCTTACTTTTCGTTAAGTATCATTATTTTAACAGGATTCCGCCTATTGGGTATAGGGAAAACTAGCAGCCCTTATCTGGTAAAACCAGAGCTTCATTTGCCCTCATAAAAATAATGGGCCAATAGGTAGTCGAGGTATTTTGAAAGAATCTGGATATTCGACATCCACCAAATACAATCCTTTAGGGCTAGCTGTTGCTGCAGCTAAATTTCGATCCTTAGCGATTAATAATTCTTGTGCCCACTGAGGTGTTTTTATACCCTTTCCAATACTAATTAGAGTTCCAGCAATATTGCGCACCATGTGATGCAAAAATGCATTCGCTTTAATATCAATGATTAAATAGTCAGCTCTTTTCTCTACCTTTAGATGATGAATATTTCGCATGGAAGTTGGCGACTGACAAGAAGCTGCTTGAAATGCGGCAAAATTCTGCTCTCCAGGAAAATATTGGCAAGCACTATTCATAGCATCTAGATCTAGTTTATGCCTTACCCAAGTTAACCCTGAATTCATTATTGCAGGCTTGGCTTTAGTATTTGCAATGATGTAGCGATAACGCCTTGCGGTTGCGCTGAATCGAGCATGAAACTTATCATCAACACTTTTGACCCAACGAACTGCAATGTCATCAGGCAATTGAGTATTGGCTCCTAATATCCACGCTTTATCAGGTCTTGGGTTGTTACAATTAAAATTAACTACTTGGCCAGTAGCATGTACCCCCGTGTCCGTCCTGCCAGCACAGTTGACTAAAATTTCCTCATCGCCAATTTTTGACAGCACACTTTCAAGTTCAGCCTGGACAGAATTAACATGTCGTTGTCGCTGCCAACCTGAATAGTTAGCCCCTAAGTATTCGATTCCTAATGCAATATTATTCATAAAGTATTCTTATAAAAAAACACCAGCACGTGGCTGGTGTTAATTATCCATCAACAATTACAAGTCAGCTAATATGTCGGAAGCAGCGTCCCTTTGTTGTACGCTACCTTCTTTTTGAACTTCCTTTAAAATTTCAATAGCGGACTCTTCATCGCCCATGGCAACATAAGCTTTCGCTAATTCAAGCTTGGTATTCGCTTCATCGTCTGATAAAAGTTCCTGTGGCTCTGCTTCGCTCGAAGCCTCAGGCATAGCTTCATCGGAATCAAGTGTAAACTCAATTACATTTGCCTCAACCTCATTCGATATTTCTTGAGTCTCTTCTTCGATAATATCAACATCAACAGACTCAGAGTTAATGTTATTATCTAGAATACCATCCATTTCATCAGACAAATCAACCGTTTTTTCTGGAACATCAGCACCAAATACTTCTTCTTCGCTTAACATCAAGTCATCATCAACTTGAATTTCCGCAGAATCAAATTGCCCATTACTCTCATTCAACTGCATTAATCCAGCAACTTTTAAGCCTAATTCAGAATCATGATCAAAAGAGTCAGGCATTGCTAGAAACAATTGCTTTAACTTTTCAACTTGCTGATTAGAGCTGTATACTTCCATCAGTTTCACACGAACAGCATGGTTATCTGGATCTTTATCCAGCGCGTTAACTAATAAAGTTTCTACTTTATCTAGCTTGCCACGGGCAATTAAAATATCAGCTTCATCTAATGGATTAGTTTCCACTGCAGGTGCTTCAGGTGCTTTATTGGTAAAAGATGGTTGCTTTCTTTCAAAGCTTGTTGGCGAAAATTCATCATTAGCTAATTCTTGATCCAATTCACTTTGACGTTTTTTCAATACCCAGCCAAGCCCAAGCAGCGCTAATAAGGCTCCTAAAATAATTAACGGCCATTTCCAAAAACCATCTTTTTGCCAAAAGGCAACTTCTTGGTTGCTGTTATTTGATACGCTGGTCGCAGGTTCCATTTCTTCTGAAGACTGGTTAGCCTCTTCTACGGCCTGCTCAGCCTCTGCTGCCAGCGCCTGCAATGCTTCGTCGGTATCATCTTTTGCTTCGGCTGAACCCGTCAAGACTGACAAGGTTTCATCTTCAACTGCAACACCTGTATCTACTTCAGATTTAACCGCTTCCAGCTCTCGCTTTAGTTGTTCATTTTCAAGTCGCAAAGATTCTACGGTTTGCTGTAGCTCATCTTGACTGCCTTGACTAACCTCTCCCAATGCATCTTCTTGAACATTAACACCAGAGGTATCCGAATTGTCTGACTCAGTAACACTACTAATTGTTAAGCGACCAGTCGGTTGAGCATTGTTTTGCTGGGCAGTCTCGTTTACCGTTTTTCTAACGTCTAATGGTGCTTCAGAGGTATTGTTAGATTTTAAATCACGATAACTGACATCTGTTGAAACGGAACGAACTTGTGAATTTGCAGGCACCGATAAAACCGCACCGGCTTTCAAACGATCAATATCGTTATTAATAAACGCATTCGGATTATTACGATACAACGCTGCCAAAGTTTGATTGACGCTTGCACCTTCAGGCTTAACCCGTGTAGCAATACTCCATAAGGTTTCACCCCGCCCTACGCGCCAATTATCACCAGTGAACTCTACTCTGGGTTGCGTTGCTCTGCTAGGCTCAGTAGTTGGTGTATTAGCTTGGACCCTATCGCGCGGAGTTTCTTGAACTTGCGTACGACGTGGCTCAACCGGCTGAGTTTGAATTGGCTTTACTGCCGTAACAATTTGTTGATTGTTTTGAGATAAAGACGGTGGGTCCAGTAATAAAGTATATTCACGCATTAAACGTCCTTGCGGCCAATTTAACTCGACCAGGAAATTTAAAAATGGTTCTTTAATGGCCTGCCTGCTGGAGACTTGAATATATTTGGTCCCATCAGTGTCGGTTTCAATACTAAATGAAAGCTGCCCATGGATTGGCTCGCGACTAATGCCAAATTTACCATATGCCTCAAACGAAGCAATTCTCGCGCTTAAGTCTTCTTGGGTAAATTCTTTAGACGATAAAAGACTAATCCTAGCAGTTAAAGGCTGATTTAATTTAGTATTTGAATCAATATCTCCTAGACCAAGACTCCATGCAGTAGGAGCCAACATTGAAAGTCCAATAATTGAAGTTACCGTAGCTTTTACCAGTTTGTTCTGATTTTTCATAACCTAATTCCTAATCTATCATCCTTGAAATCATGACTACCCATAGTTACCCTTTGCGCTAAGAGCCACTATCATTTTGATTTATAAGTGTATTGTGCTTTTATAGATACTCTTTTACAAGTTTTTCAGCTATTTGTACGGTATTTAGAGCGGCCCCTTTCCGGACATTATCCGATACTACCCACAAAGCGATACCATTCTCTCGGCTACCATCATTTCGTATGCGACTGACATAAACGCCATCTTTGCCACTGGCATGTGTCACTGGAGTGGCATATTCAAGCTGACTCATATCATCAACCAGCTCAACCCCTTCTGCTTTACTTAACAATTTCCTAACTTCATCAGCATTAATTGCTTTATGAGTTTGCAAGTGAATAGCTTCAGAATGGCCATAAAATACAGGGACTCTTACAGCCGTTGGACTCACACCAATTGAGTCATCTTCAAGAATTTTATGAGTTTCCCAGATCATTTTCATTTCTTCTTTTGTGTAGCCATTATCTTGAGGGGCATCGATATTTGGCAACACATTAAATGCAATCTGCTTGTCATAAACATTATTAGTGACTTCTCGAGCATTTAGTAACTGGGCTGTTTGTTTAGCAAGCTCTTCAACTGCTTTTTGTCCTGAACCGGACACCGCTTGATATGTAGCCACATTAATATGCTTGATTCCTACCGCTTCATGAATCGGCTTAAGAGCCACCATCATTTGCATTGTCGAGCAATTTGGATTGGCGATGATGCCATGATTTTTGAAGTCAGCTATACGCTCGGGGTTTACTTCAGTCACCACTAGCGGGATCTCATCGTGGTACCTAAATTCTGACGTATTATCAATAACTATAGCCCCAACACTTGCTGCTTTTGGCGCATATTCTTTAGAAATTGCACCACCTGCTGAGAATAAAGCCACATCAACTTGGGAAAAATCAAATTCGTCCAGTTTCTGAACGGTTCTACTTATTCCATTAAACTGGACACGTTCACCGGCCGATCGTTCGCTGGCTAACAAGTAGATATTATCTACAGGAAACTTCCTTTCTTCTAAGATCTCTCTAATAGCAACACCAACCGCACCGGTGGCCCCAACAATGGCTAAATTTACTTTTTCCACTTAATTCACTCACTACTTTTAAATTTGATAATACTTTAAATAAGAAAGATAACTATTTCTTTTTATTAAGAAAACCTACAACTCTAGCGGCTACATAACCAACAAACCCAAGGGCTAAGGTATATTTTGCTAAATTCATTACTTGGTTATTCGAGGTATAACCTAAGCCAAATTTTTGGTTTAACCAAAAAGTTATATCTACACGAAAAAACCACAATAAAACACCAATGATAAACACTATCATTGCTATAAACGACCAAGTTTGGATGCGGGATTTTTTGCGCATTTTTTGAATCATCTGAGTCGTTTCTAAATTGGTTACATCACCTTCATCAGAAAATAATGCACCGCAGTGACTACATGATTCAGCGCGGCTGGAAATTTTTTTATTGCATACTCGACAATTAATAATAGCCATCAAAAGTACCTTTTGTTATTTAACCTGATTATTTTAATGCTTTGCTCGCGATTTCGTAAACATCTTTAGATAATTCTGGCTGATTTAATATTTCTTCTAATTGATTCTTCATCAGCAATTGACGTTGATCGTCAAATTTTTTCCAACGATTAAAAGCGCCAGTTAACCTTGCAGCAACTTGAGGGTTGACACTATACAGCTTTTTAATCTGCTGAGTTAGAAATTGATACCCTTTACCATCTGCACGGTGAAATTGATGCATATTGGCACTAGCGAAAGCTCCAATTAACGCGCGAACCTTATTGGGGTTAGTTTTTTCAAAAGCAGCATGCTGAGTTAATAGCTCCACCCTCTCAATACTGCCTTCATTAGAATCGGTAGCAAGTACAGATAGCCATTTATCGATGACCAACTCTTCAAATCTCCAACGCTCATAAAACTCATCAATCACACTCTGCTTAGATTTATACTTCGAGTGAATCAACATTTTAAAAGCCGATATTGAATCCGTCATATTATTAGCGCTAGCCATTTGATTGAGTGCCAGTTGATAAGATTGCTCTTTATCTAACTGCAAAAGATAATCTAAGCAAGAATGACTAAAGGCTCTCTTAGCAATAGCCTGTGCAGTTTGCTCAAACTTTCCTAAATGATGATTAGCTTGATAATGCAGCAACCAATCCATTTCAAGTTTTATAGCAAGCTGTTGCTTTAGGAAATCATGAGCTTTTAAAAGATGATCTATTTCAACTCGACTCCTAACTTCTATTAGGGTTTTAATATCAGGTAAATTTAACGCTAAAGCTTTAAACTGACCATTTAATTCATTGTTATCCAACACTGATTTAACCGCAGACACCAACATCGTTGGCACAGTAAGTTGCTCACCCGATACAGAGGATTCATATAGCTGCCAAATAACATCGCTAAACAACCGTTGGCCAGCTTCCCAACGGTTAAAAGCATCTGAATCATTGGCCAATATGAAGCTCAACTCCTGATTACTATAATCATAGTGCAATTTTATAGGCGCTGAAAAATTCCTTAATATAGACAATGTTGGCTTTTCATTGACATCAGTAAAAGTGACCACTTGTTTAGCTTGAGTCAAATGCAAAATGTCATCCTGTAGATTGTCACTTGCGGTTGCTAAATTTAATGGCATGTCTGAACCACTAGAGTCTAGTAGTCCTATTCGAATTGGAATATGGAAAGGCTTTTTGGTTTTCTGCCCTGGCGTCTCAGGGCACTTTTGCTCTAAAGTCAGAGTCAAGGTTTGCTCACTTTCATTATAATTACTAGTAATGTTGACTTCTGGCGTACCTGCTTGAGAATACCAGCGCCTAAACTGTTGCAAAGGATAATTATTGGCATCTTCCATAGCACAGACAAAATCCTCACATGTAACAGCTTGACCATCATGCCGTTTGAAGTATAAATCCATGCCTTTTCTAAAGCCTTCAGCGCCAAGAATAGTATGGAACATTCGAATAATTTCGGCGCCTTTATTATAAACCGTTACAGTATAGAAATTATTCATCTCAATATATGAGTCTGGACGAATAGAGTGAGCCATTGGGCCTGCATCTTCTGCAAATTGATGGGCACGGATAATTTTAACGTCATCTATTCTTTTTACGGCAGCATCAGTTTGATCGGCAGTGAATTGTTGATCGCGGAATACCGTTAAACCTTCTTTTAGACTTAATTGGAACCAATCACGACAAGTTACACGATTACCAGTCCAGTTATGAAAATATTCGTGTGCAATAACCGCTTCAACGTCTTCATAATCTGTATCAGTAGCAGTAGCTTGGGAAGCTAAAACGTATTTAGTGTTAAACACATTTAAGCCTTTATTTTCCATCGCGCCCATATTGAAGTCGCCAACTGCTACTATCATGTATATGTCTAAATCATATTCTAGGCCGAAAACTTGCTCATCCCATCTCATGGATTTTCTCAATGATTCCATGGCGTGAGAACACTGTTCTAACTTTCCTTTATCTACAAAAATTTGCAGCAGAACTTTTCGCCCTGAGATAGTAGTAAATTCATCTTCAAGCAAATCATAATCACCAGCACAAAGCGCAAATAAATAACTAGGTTTCTTAAAGGGATCAACCCAAGTAGCATAATGTCGATCGTCTGCTAAATCGCCATAATCCACTTTATTACCATTGGATAATATATTGGGGTATTTCGATTTATCAGCTTCGATGCGCACTTTATAACTAGCCATAATATCTGGTCGATCTAGAAAGTAAGTGATTTTTCGAAATCCTTCCGCTTCGCACTGCGTGCAATATTTACCGCTAGAACGATATAAGCCCTCGAGTGAAGTATTTTTATCAGGATAGATTTTCACTTGAGTGGTAAGATCGAAATTATCAGGACAATCAAGCACGGTTAAACCCGTTTCAGTCAACTCGTAAGCAGTGCTATCCAAGGTATCATCATTCAATGCTATGGAAATAAGCTCAAGTTCAACACCATCTAGCGCTAAGCTTTTGCTGTCATTGCTAGACTCAAGATTTTTGTAAAGCGATAACTTAGAAGTTACTAAACTATAATTATCAAATAACTCAATGGTTAAATGAACATTGTTTATTAAAAAGTTAGAAACTTGATAGTCTTTACGATACTTAGCAACTATTTTTGTAATTTCTGTCGATTCAGCTGTATTCATAGCGTTATCAGTGATTATTCTTTGGACAAAGTAATAATTTAATTCTAGCAATCTTCATTAACTTTAGATATAAGTGCATAAAATTCTAATGTATTAATATTTATAACATTATGTGTAATTGCTCACAATTAGCATCTATCGTGCCCGGCCATGATGAAAATAATCCACTTGGACCACTCGATGAACTGGAATGGGACCCAAGCCGCTGGGCAACTCTAAATCGCTGTTCAGACTGTAACCAGCTCTGGCATATCGACATTGCAAAAGCTGACCAGATAGGTTTGTGCATCAAACTTGCCGAGGAAGCTGATTGGACAAAACTGGATATGACTCAAACACGAGTGCAAATGATGGTCAATAACCATGGTGGGCTTTCATTCGATACTTGTCGCTGGAAGCAGTGCAATAACAATTGCGTGAAAGGCTTAGCTTTTTGCCCTCAGCATGCTTATTTCGATATGGATATCAAAGTTTAGGTTCAGAATCATTTTCCCATTGCGATAACGAATTGGCATAGTAACTGATAATGGGTTGGCTGTTTTCTGTCAGGCATATCAGTTCATTTTTTTGTATCAACAGTTCACGCCCAACTAACAAGTCTAAAGTTTTAGTCAAAATTCCATCGAATACTTCATCATTTATTTTTACTGGTGCGCCCAAGGCTTTTAATCGTTGTATCTTATCGCAGCAAGCATTCAACAATTCACTACGACTCATAGATTTGAACTGATACTCTTTAATGACTGAAGCTACTAATGCTACCGGTAACACGGGTACCACTTTAGCAATATCCAACATTAGGCCTTCAGAAAAAGCCTTAACTTTTTTAATCCGCGCTGATTTATCCATTTGACTTAGAGGTCTGTCTAACCCCGCAAAATATTCTTTTGCTGAAACCGGTTTAGCAAAGTTTACCCCAGCATAACCAAACCTTTTCCAACGTTCTTTGCGCGCCATGAATAAAGTCTTTAGAAGAAAGTTACAACTCGTTTTGAATACAAACCACTTACTTTGTTTCGGCAAATCTTTATGTCGACTACGCTCAAGACTTCGATCTTCAATAACACGGTCATAATTTAAACCTACCGGTATAAAGACAATATCTCGATCTTTTTCTGGGTTAAAGTCTCGCAATAAATAATCGATAAAGCCAAGTTTAGGTGTTTTTAAGATTCCATCTTTGCTCAAGCCACCTTCAGGATAAACCGCCTGGCTAACACCAGCACGAGTTGAATAATGGACATAGCGCTCTAAGACTTTCCGATAAAGAGGATTATTCGAATTGCGACGAACAAAAAATGCTCCCATTGAGCGGATCAAAGGTGCTAATGGCCAAACCCTAGCCCACTCTCCTACTGCATAAGACAAAGCGGTCCGATTCATCACCAAAAAGGAAACCACTACGTAATCCATATTTGAGCGATGATTCATTACAAAAACTACGCTCGATTTTGGATCGATACTTTTTAGTTCGCCTTCGTCATAAAAGCCTACTTTCATGCGATAGATGAGGCGAGTTATAGTCTTGGAGAGCCAATGGCCAAATTTAAAATACATATAGGCATTAAACTTGGGCACTATTTCTTTGGCATATTCGTAGGCTTTTTCCTGCGCCACCTCCATAGGCATATCATTCTCTTTTGCATATTCACGAATGGCTTTAAAAACCTGCTCATCAAATACAAGCCGCTCAACAAGAGTTTGCTTACGTGTTAGTTGGAATGAGCGAATACCAATGGATAACTTATCATTAACATTATTAATGACCTTATTGACTTTACGCCTAAAGAACCAGCGAACACTGGGAATTAAAAATCGATCAAGCACCATAATAAAAGCAAAAGCTATGATAATAATCAGTAGCCAAACTGGAAGCTCGACAGTCGAAGTCATCTAATCGATTCCATACTGCACAAAATCGCCAGTGTTAGGTATTGGTTTAGATTTTAACTCAATAGAGGGAGTGCCTAAATATACAAAACCGACAATACTATCTTGTTCCGCCAAGTTTAATAATGATTTGAGATGGGGGTTAAAACACAAAGGACCAGAACGCCAATAAGCTCCATAGCCTAAGTCAAAAGCTCCCAAGATTAAGTTTTGAACCCCAGCACCCGTTGAAAGAATTTCTTCAACATGAGGTACTTTTTCATGGGCTTGATGTTTGGCTACAGCTACAATAACCATAGGAGCTCTATGTGGCAATGATAATAGCCTTGCTCTTTTCGCTTGCTCCAATTCTGAGTTATCTAGCAAGCTTGCGTCTAAAAAGAGTTGCCCCAATTTTTCTAATTGCTTTTCACCTTGAAACACAAAATATTGCCACGGCTTTAACCCTTTATGATCAGGTGCTCTCAACGCTGCCTGGAATAAAAGCTCCATTTCTTGCTGGCTTGGCGCTGGCTTTTGCAATTTCCCACACGACACACGGTTAATAATTTTATCTAACATTTATTGTAGTTAATGACTTATATTAATTGAATATGTTTCCGACTTTAGCATGTTTCCATAAGGCTCAAAACTGATAATTAATAACCTCAAATTTCGCAATTTGAATTGAAACAGAATCCACGCTAGTATCAACATCGATAATTAACATAACAACATAGGAAAAACAAAATGAAAAATATTGGTTCTATATTGGCTTTAGCGGGAATTATTTCAATTGCATTATACTTTTTTGGCTATGAGCTAAAAATACTGGGATGGATTGAAAACTGGGGAGAAACCGTAGCTTGGGTAATTCGAGGTGGCTTAGTGGTTGTAGGTGGAGCCTTATGGTTTTTAGGCCCTGATGCCGAAAAAGCCGAGTCCGAAGCTTAATAGATTAAGCATTAAAAAAGCCTGCAATTGCAGGCTTTTTTAATGGCTGAGCAACTTTTAGTTTTCTTCAGGAGTGTTCTCTGCAAAATACTCATGACTATCCGCATTATTCAATGCTTGAGTCGGATTAGTATCCGCTAAGTTACGAGCACCAGATTGACCGTAAACGATATCATCAGTTCCGGCAACTACATTAAAGTGACTTAACTCATGAATTATTGTACCTGCACGAGAATCAGTTCCTGTTTCACGCGCTTGCCAAAATGCTCGGCAGAGAAAAATCTTATACGGTTGAGTTGGATATACGTATGCGAAATAGCTTTGTTTACAGCTGCAATCAAAAGTTAAGTTTTCATTATCAATTGCATCATTAATAGCTACAAAGTTGCTTTTCGCCTTATCCACTCGAGAATTAGTTGGAGTGCCAAACCATGATTCATAACGCTGACCTACATTGCCATTTAAATATGCAACTGAATCATTTGCCATAGAATCTGCAGAATCAAGCGCACTTAGAATTTGATTCTTCTGAGTATTATCACAGCGACCCGTAAAGCAAGTTGAGCCTGAGCAACTATCATTTCCTTTATCTGGCTTGCCACCGCCACCGCCATTACCGCCACGTTTAGCAAGCCCTTGCATAAAGAAGTTAACCGTATTTGACTCTAATACTTCAACACCTTGGCGTTGTGCTTTTTTAGCTTGGCCCTTATTGCCAAATAAGTGAAACGAATGCACATCATAAGTAACACTATAGTCGCCAGTTTCAGTCATGTCATACAAACTAGACAGCTCAAATGTCTTCTCTAAGGTTTGCCCCGGAGATAATTTTATAAAATCTTTGTCCGTAGGTGCTGGACGCTTGTAGTGCGGCCCTTGATATTGGAGAGACTGACCGTCGCGTGACACTTTGAATATATGTTGCTCTTCTAAATTGGTATACCATTTCAATACCTTTTTTGGACCTTTACCATTATTAGTAAGCTTCAAGGTCGCATAAACATTTCCCCCATCAACAAAACTTTCCGAAATAGAAAGCTCGGCATCAAGTTGTGGCTTTGAAGCCTGCGCACTAAAAGCTACTGCTGCTAATAATGAAAAGAACAACCCTTTAATTATCTTCATAAATTTACACCCCATTTGTAAATTAAGTCCTTATTGACGTCTTAAAACTGCCATAATAATTACTCAATAACAAGAATTTTCATTAGTTATTCTAATAAATGAAAGGTGTACATTTTGATACATGTTTTTGCTTATAAAAAAGGACTAATTTTCAAGTAGTTATATGCATGTGAGGCAGAGATCACATATATCCAAAAAGCTGTAAATTATATTGACAGGGGCTGCTAGACATTAATATTTTTAATGTCATTCCCGCTCAGGTTCCAATAAAAGAAACTAAGAGTTGTTATGTGAGGGGATAAAAAAAGCCCAACCAATGGTTGGGCTTTTAAAATGGTATCCCGTAGGGGAGTCGAACCCCTGTTACCGCCGTGAAAGGGCGGTGTCCTAGGCCTCTAGACGAACGGGACAAATAATTATATTTTCGATCTAGACTCGGCGAATCATGAAGAAGTTTAGTTCACTAAACGACGATTGACTCAACTGAGTATAAACCGAAAATGGTGGAGCTAAGCGGGATCGAACCGCTGACCTCAACACTGCCAGTGTTGCGCTCTCCCAGCTGAGCTATAGCCCCAATACTTTTCAGTGGCGCGCATTTTATCATGGCTCTTTTGACTGTCAACTGACTTTTAGGCTAATGATAAATTTTTCTTTAAATCAATAAGTTATATGATTTCATTGCTAAAGTAACAATTTGCTCAAATATCAGTCATAAGTTTGTTGAGATGTAATTTTTGAAACATTTGTTAACGCTTTGTCACTACTGATCATTAGGCTTGTATCTGCCCATTCCTATATAATAGCGCCATATTATATGATTATATTTAGCTGAGAGAAGGAAAATGACAAAACGTATACTAATAGGTGCGCTAATATTATTTGTAACCATTGCCATTATTGGCGTTGGTATGGCAACTAAGAAGCGCCCTCCGCAACGAGTTCAAATCCCCCCTGCTCCATTAGTTGAAACCTTAATTGTTAGCCCTCAAGCTCAACAGTTTTTGGTAGACAGTCAAGGGCCGGTGACTCCTAAAGTTTCAAGCAATATAGTTGCTGAAGTAAGTGGCAGAATTAGTGATGTTTCATCTAAATTCCGAGTGGGTGCTTTTGTGAATAAAGGGGATATCCTTTTCACGATTGACTCAGCAAATTACGTCGCTAATTTACGATCTGCAGAAGCTAGCCTCGCTCAAGCCAAAGCAACTTTCCAAGATGCGAAAGCACGATCAGAACAAGCTCGAAAAGATTGGGCTAAAATCGGTCGCGGTGAAGCAAATGACTTGGTTCTTAAAATCCCTCAGCTAAACCAAGCCAAAGCTTCAGTACAATCTGCAGAAGCGAATTTGCTACGTGCACAACGTGACTTGGCTCGCACCAAGGTTAAAGCCCCTTATGATGCACTAATAAAGAGCAAGCAAGTAGATTTGGGCCAATATGTAAATGTAGGCTTTACCGTAGCTAATTTATTCGGTACCGATACTGCAGAAGTAAGACTGCCTCTTCCAGATCGTGAATTAGCATTCTTACAACTTCCGCAACAAGGAATTGAAGCTTCATTCCCGAATGTGCAATTGTCGGGAATCTATGCAGGACAATCGAATGATTGGTACGGCAAAGTAGTTCGTACTGAAGGCGTTGTAGAAGAAAATAATCGTTTAACTTACTTGGTTGCTGAAATTAAAGATCCTTATGGATTAAAAGAAACTTCAGATATTCCATTGCGTTATGGAACGTTCGTTAATGCTAAAATTGAAGGCGTTACTCGAGAAGGATTAATTGCTATTCCTCGTAGTGCTTTAATCAATAAAGACCAAGTATTAATCATCGAAGATGAAAACAAAATCAAACTCACCACTGTAAATATTATTCGTGGTGACAAGAATACCATTTACATAGATTCAGGTTTAATCGAAGGTTCAGAAGTTGTGACTACTCCAATTGAAAATCCTATCAATGGCATGATTATCAAAAAGATGGGGGAAGAAGAACCTGTTGAAAAAACTGCAAAAACTACAGAAGAAGTTAATACTGAAGGCTCTGTGGATGAGTCCAATAAAAATATAGCGGTTAATCAATAGGAGCATTAAAGCATGGTAAAAGAATACGATACTAATTCCGGCATCATCGCTTGGTTTACCCGCAACACTGTTGCGGCTAACCTATTGATGATGACTATTTTTATTGCAGGCATCATTGGCATTGTAAAACTTCGACAACAAGTCTTTCCTGACTTTGTTACTAATTTAATTTCCGTTCGTGTTGCCTATCCAGGAGCCGCTCCTCAAGAAGTTGAGGAAGGCATTATCATAAAGATAGAAGAAAACATTAAGGATATTAATGGCATCGAAAAGCTAACTTCTTCAGCTAGAGAAGGTAGTGGAACTATTTCAATTGAAGTCAAACAAGGCTATGAAGTAACGGATGTTATGGACGAAATAAAAGTTCAAGTTGACACCGTTATCCCTCAGCTTCCTGATTCTGCGGAAAGGCCTGTAGTTTACGAAAGAAAATTCTTGCGTGACGTCATGTGGGTTAGTGTTTATGGTGATGCCGATGAGCGCACACTAAAAGAGCTAGCTACCGAAATTAAAGATGAGCTAGTAGCTAAAGACGACATCAGTACCGTTGAAGTTAACGGTGTTCGTCCGTACGAAGTTGGCATACAAGTAACCGATCATAAATTACGTGAATACGGCTTAACTTTAGAGCAAGTCGCCAATGCAATCCGAAGATCATCCTTAGATTTACCTAGTGGTACTATCAAAACCCAAGGCGGCGATATTCTTGTTCGAACTAAGGAACAAGCTTACAAAGGTTATGATTTTGCCCAAATTCCTTTATTAACTCGTACTGACGGTTCTCGACTTTATCTGTCTGATGTTGCTTCAATTGATGATGGTTTTGCTGAATATCAATTTGTATCCCGATTCGATGGTAAAAATGCAGTAAATTTACGAGTAAAGTCTAGTTTAGAATCTGATGACCTAGCCTCATCTACAGCCGTTTATAAATACCTTGATGAAAAGTCTCCTAATCTACCCTCTTCTGTTTCTGTCGATGCTTGGGGCGATGGTACTTATTACTTAAAAGGTCGTTTAGAGCTAATGCAAAACAATATGCTGGCTGGTTTAGCATTGGTGTTTATAGTATTGGCATTATTTTTGAGATTTAAATTAGCTATGTGGGTGGCTATCGGCATTCCAATTTGTTTCGCTGGTGCCTTTGCATTGATGTTGCTCTACCCTGGTTTTGCAATGACCATTAACATGATCACCCTATTCGCCTTTATTTTGGTCTTGGGTATCGTGGTCGATGATGCCATTATTATTGCGGAAAGTTCCTGGGCGAGTATTGAGGAAAAAGGACATACTACTGAAGCAGTTATTGAGGGAGCTCGAAGAGTTGCGTTACCTGCTACTTTTGGGGTTTTAACAACTATTGCTGCATTCTATCCAATGTTAAATGTATCAGGTCCCTTTAGTAATGCGATGGCATCTATTGGCTTAGTGGTAATGTTCTGTTTGATATTCTCCTTAATAGAATCAAAACTCATTCTCCCAGCTCATTTGGCTCATATGAAGCTTAATCAGCCGGAAGATACAAAAAACCCTGCACTAAGAAAAGTAAAAGTATTTTTTGCAAATATTCGCCGTAAAGTAGCGGATTTAATGAAACGTTTTATTAATAACGTTTATCGTCCTAAATTGAAGTCATTGATTGAGGTACGCGGTTTAGTTGTTTTAACATTCGTGTGTTTATTTTTGATTTCCACTGCTGGCTTTATTGGTGCCGGCTGGGTTAAAGCAGAACTATTCCCGAATATTCCAAATGACGGAACTTTTGTAGAAATCAAAATGGCTGAGGGATCAACAGCAGAAAAAACTATTCAAGCAGTAGAGTTTGTCGAAAGTAAATTAAACGAGCTTGATAAAGAGATTACTGAAGAATATGGTAAGCCGATCAAAGCTCACGCCGTTTCTTGGACAAACAATAATACTGCTGCTTATATGTGGGTTGAATTACAAAAGTCTGAAAACTTGCCTATTAATCAATTCAAAATTAATGACTTATGGCGCGATAAAATTGGTCAGATTCCTGGCGTTAAGGAAGTTAGTTTCGGCGGTGGCGGCGGCCCTGGCGGCGGCGGTGTTGGCTATCGCTTAATTGGCGACAATATGGAAGAATTACGCCTGGTTTCTGAAGAAATTAAAGACAAGCTTGCAAGTTACGAAGGTGTTTACGACATCAGTGATAGCTTATCTGGTGGTAAAGAAGAGATCATTATTAAACTTAAACCAGAAGCTACTAATTTAGGCTTAACGGTTTCAGACTTATCTCGCCAAGTGCGTAATGCATTTTATGGTGCAGAAGCACAACGATTCCAGCGTGATAACGAAGAAATTAGAGTATTTGTTCGCTACCCTCTTTCGGAGCGCCGCTCTATTGGTAATTTAGAAAACATGCCCGTAAGAACTTCAACTGGAGATTACGTTACATTTAGTGATGTAGCTGATTTCGACATTTCTGAAGGTTTTTCCGCCATATCAAGAATTGATGGAGTTCGTGCAAATCGCTTATCAGCGGATGTTAGTCCTGAAGCGCCTATATCTTCTAACGATATTGATTCAGCTATCAAAAAAGACTTTTTACCTGAACTTCTTTCAAAATACCCAAGTGTTGAATTAGTGCCTGGCGGGCCGAGCAAAAACCAACAAACTTTGGTCGGCGAATTAGTTGGCGGTTTCTTAATTGGTATGGCGCTAATCTTTGTGTTACTAGCCATTCCACTTAAGTCATACATCAAACCATTTGTAGTAATGTCAGCTATACCGTTCGGTATGATTGGTGCCATGGTAGGACACTTGATAATGGGAATCTCCCTAAGTATGTTCTCATTCTTTGGTATTATTGCTCTATCAGGTGTTGTGGTTAATGACAGCTTACTGATGGTTGATTTTATCAATCGTGGTCGTGCCGAGGGCTTATCGCGTAAAGAAGCGGCTATAAATGCCGGTACAAGGCGTTTCCGCGCTATTATTCTAACCTCTTTAACCACTTTCTTCGGCTTATTACCAATTACCTTAGAAACGAGTTTACAAGCGCAAATGGTAATCCCAATGGCTGTATCTCTTGGTTTTGGTATCGTTTTCGCAACATTAATTACTTTGGTTTGGATTCCTTGCTTATATATTATGATGGGCAACGCCAAAGACTGGTTCATGAAACGCGATCCTAAGAGCTTAGCTAAACAAGCGGCTCTGGAAAACGCATAATAATTAGCAAATTAAAAAGGAGCCTTTCGGCTCCTTTTTTTTATCTCTTGATATTAATTTATATGGTCTTACCTGCTTATAATTCATGAAAATCTAGTTGTAATCAATTCAATAAGTCATACACTATAACTATCTAAATTAAGAACTTTTCTCATGCTTAAGCGAACCAAAATTGTTGCCACGTTAGGCCCTGCCACCGATTCTAAAAACTCCATAAAATCATTGATTGAAGCGGGTGCTAATGTTTTTAGATTGAATTTTTCTCATGGCGAAGCAGAAGACCATATCCGTCGAGCCGAAAGAATCCGAGCTATTGCTAGAGAGCTTGATACTTACATCGCTATTCTTGGCGATTTACAAGGCCCGAAAATTCGAGTAGCTCGCTTTAAAGATACAACAATAGAATTAACAAAAGGAGCTACTTTCACCATTGATGTAAATCTTGAGCGTGATGTTGGAACTCAAGATATTGTTGGTACGAGTTATGCTACTCTTCCTCAAGAAGTTAAGGTTGGCGATCAACTAATGCTAGACGATGGAAGAATACAATTGAAAGTCTCTGCCATCAAAGATAGCCAAGTGGTTACCGAAGTTGAAATCGGCGGAGAGTTAAGTAACAACAAAGGAATCAACTTAAAAGGTGGTGGCTTATCAGCGCCAGCGCTTACCGAGAAAGATAAAGAAGACATTAAAACAGCCGCCAAAATCGGCATTGATTATTTGGCAGTTTCATTCCCTCGCAGTGCTGATGATATCAATTTAGCCCGTACTTTATTAAAAGAAGCTGGTGGCGAGTGTGCTTTAGTAGCAAAGATTGAACGTGCCGAGACCGTTAATGACCACACTATTTTAGATGAAATCATATTAGCTTCAGATGCAGTTATGGTCGCACGTGGTGACTTAGGCGTTGAAATTGGTGATGCCCAACTTATCGGTGTACAAAAACACATTATTAATCGAACTCGTGAACTGAATCGTGTAGTGATCACAGCTACTCAGATGATGGAATCGATGATTCATAATCCAATCCCGACTCGTGCTGAAATTTTCGATGTTGCTAATGCTATCTTGGATGGGACTGACGCCGTCATGCTCAGTGCAGAAACCGCTACCGGCGATAACCCTGCAAAAACTGTACAGGCTATGGCGAACGTTTGTGTAGGAGCGGAAGGTCAAAAATTGGCTAAGACATCTAACCATCGCATCGATATTAATTTTGAATTGATTGATGAAGCGATAGCCATGGCAACTATGTACACCGCTAATCATTTGAACGGTGTAAAAGCAATTATTTCACTAACCGAATCAGGCTCAACAGCTTTATGGCTTTCACGTATTCGCACAGGTATGCCTATTTATGCTTTAAGTCGAAGCATTGAGACTTTAAGAAAAGTTGCTTTATACCGGGGCGTAGAGCCAATTAATTTTGACCCTACAGCCCTCGCCCGCCATGATGTTAATCGACTAGCGGTAGAGGAATTAAAAACTCGCGGATACGTAGAAGATGGTGATCTAGTAATCATTACCAAAGGCGATTCCATGGGAGCGCTTGGTGGAACTAATGCCATGAAAGTAGTAAGAGTTGGCGAAGTAAATTAGGTCTATATTCCGCCGATAAAAATAAACACACCTGTAAAAGCTAGCGCCATCCCCGCTAGCTTTCTTTTGCTTAACGGCTCTTTTAAAAACAACCAAGCCAATAACACGATAAAAATATTCGCGGTTTCATTTAAAACTGAAGCAATAGAAGCGTCGGTATATTTAAATCCACCTAACCAGAGCAGCATTGCTAGGTAAGTTGCAAAAACACTGGCAGTAATCAAATAAAACCAATTATGCTTTTGGGTAGTAAACTCAGTTTTTACGGCTTTTAATTGCTTGCGTAAAGCCATAAAAATAAACATGCCAATAACCCCTGCAAGTAGTCTTAAAAGAACAATCCAAAAGAACCCATGCTCACCGCTATCAAGAACAGGTTTTACCATTACCACGCCCATAGCGGTTAAAAACACTGAAGCAGCGGCGTAAAGCACTCCTCGATATAATTGTTTTTGATCGATTGCTTGATAATTCTTTTGATAAACCACTATTAAAATGCCGGTTAGCACTAATATAAACCCTAGCCACTGCCATAGCGCTAGCGATTCATTAAGATAAAAAATAGAAAGCAAAATAACAAAAGGGCTATATAAACTGGCTACTATAGCCGTTCTACCGGCACCAATTATTCTAAGAGCCTGAAAATACCAGTAGTCCGCTATAGCAATACCAAAATAGCCACTAACTACAATCACAAGCCACTCTGCCGCGCTTAGGCTGGGAATGGCAAAGCCCTCAACCAGTAAAGTCGTAGGAATTATGAACAAAGTGGCCACGCAATTCTTAAAGAAATTTAAATTATTTGCGCTTAAGGATTCACCGGAGTGTTTAAATAACACGACCCCAATTGCCCAGCAAACCGCACAGGCTAATGATAAAGTTTCACCTAAACCCATAGAAAATATTTGTGAATTATGATGACGCTAAATTAGCATAAAGCAACTTTATTGCCTAAAGGATTAAGCCGGAATTAGTAAATTGTAATCAAAGTCTAGCACTAACTGAGGATGAGCGTTTTTATTATCATCTAGAGCTAACTTCACCTGGTGTTGCATTTCTTGCCATTGGACATTTTTGAAACCAAGTGTTCTTACTCGAATAGCCCCTACTCCAGCTCCAAGATCCTTTTTATCTAAAATTTGAGATGCCGCATAAATAGTATCGCCCGCATAACTAGGATTAATATGATTTCCAGAATTTATAGCAGCTAACCACTGAGCGTTCGCCAAACCATTGTGAGAAAGTGTGCGGCAGAGTGAAATGACATGCCCCCCATAAACTAAGCGTTGCCCATGACGACTGGCACTCATTTGATGATGGTTAAAGTGAACCTTGGCGTTATTTTGGTAAAGATTAGTGGCCAGTGTATGTTGTGAGTCATCTATGGTTACACCGTCAATATGATCAATCCACTCATCAAGCTCATAATCATTCAGTAAATATTTTTCTCCACTAATTTGTGGGTCGTAATGATGGGAGGAATAATTTTCTGGTACTGCTGCTGTTTCTAAATTTATTAACGATTCTAAATAGGGTTTAACTTCGAAACTATTGAGCATTCCGGCTTGTCGTTTATTAACCATTACCCAACGCTTCCAGCTGACTACTATATGTCCATCTTGATTAAGAGCCTTTGAAGAAACATATACTATGCCGGTTTTGCCATTAGAGTTTTCCTTTAAACCTATTACTTCAGACACCAGAGTTAACGTATTCCCAGGATAAGTGGGTAAATGAAACTGCAATTCAGCATAGCCAAGATTGGCGACTGCATTTAAAGATATATCATTAACGGTCTTTCCGAAAGCAATATGAAAAACAAGAAAGTTATCGATAGGTTTTCCTTTAAAGCCTAACTGCTTGGCAAATTCTTGATTGCAAAATAGACTGTAGCGACTGCCAGTTAGGCTTAAATATTGAGTAGCATCTGCTTCAGTAATCGTTCTTGGCGTAGCATGGTGAATCTGCTCGCCTAAAGAAAAGTCTTCAAAAAAACGTCCTGCTGATGCTTTATTTGCCATAATAAAATTAAGATCCAATTAATTCGTTTTGCCCTAAATCTTTGACTCGATTATATAGACTTATAACTCTTTCTGCCCACTCTTTTAGAGAGGGCTCGATTAAACGGTCATCAAGTACGGCAACATTGCGCCCAGCAAGATTAGCTTCATCAATAGCTTGGATGATAGATTTTGCTCGCTGGATATCATTATTTTTAGGGGTGAATGCATCATTTGTATAATCAAGTTGGACAGGATGAACTACCGCCTTACCATCGAATCCTAAGTCACGTGCTTGACGACAGGAAAACTCACACGCTTCTACATTTTTTAGATCGAAGTGTGGGCCGTCTACAACACACTTTTTATAAGCTCGCGCTGCTAGCATTACTAAAGAAAGGCTCGTTAACAGGCCAGCACGATCATAAGTTGGAGTAATCTTGAGCTCATTAGATAAATCCGTAGTACCCATTACAATTGAAACGACCCTATCAGAGGCAGCACAAATTTCTTTGGCATTAAGCACTCCTAATGGACTTTCAATATTTACCATAATGGCGACTCGATCTTGACGCGCTTGATCGATAATTTCAATTGATTCCAATAGTTGATTTGCAGACTCTACTCTTGGTAACAAAATAGCATCTATTTCTAGATTTTTTATGGCAGCTATATCTTGTTTACCCCATTCACTTTCTAATGAATTTATTCGAACTACTCGTTCAGAGTGACCAAAGTCAGAAGATTGTGAAAACTCATCAAGTAATACATCTCGTGCGGCTTGCTTATATTCAGGCGGTACCGATTCCTGCAAATCAAAAACAATAGTATCCGCATCTAAATTTCTAGCTTTGTGCATAAATTTAGTCACATGATTAGGCACATATAACAAAGTGCGACGGGGACGATATATCATCTATAGTTCCTACTGTTTTGACTTGAGTTGTTGAATAAGTTGATTGCGCAAAATCTTGCCATTTTTGGTTCTTGGAAAATCTTGCAATAAATATACTTTTTTTGGCGCCTTATATTTTGCTAAGTGTTGCTGACCAAACTCATATAGATCTTGCTCTGAAATAGATGCGTTATCGGCAGGAATAACACAAATCACTACTAGAGTTTTATCGCCTTCAATGTTCTCGCCAAGTGCTACACAATCGGCAACTTGTGGATGAGTCTTAATAATCCTTTCAATCTCATGTGGAGAAATGCGATAACCAAAACTATTTATAATGTCGTCTTTGCGGCCTAAAAACCAAATATAACCATCTTCATCTTGTTTAGCGTAGTCACCGGTAAAAAACCAACCATTACACTTTGCTTCTGCAGTTTCTTCGGGTAGCTTCCAATACTTCAAAAAGAGTCCTGGATCATCTTCTCTAATAGAGATCAAACCTTCCTGCATAACTTCCACTGACTTTAATTTTTCATCGAGAAGCTCAACAAAGTGCCCAGGCTGAATAAAACCTGCAGCACCCGGTTTTACCTTGGCCTTTTTATGCTGCGAAATATAATAAGAGACTTCTGACATACCAATGGCTTCATAGATAGGCTTACCAAAGCGTTCCTCCCATATATGCTGCATTTCATCAGATAAATGTTCTCCCGCGCTCATACAGTGTTTTAACGAAGGTAAATCAAACTTTGTATATTCAGTTTTCTGCACAATCTGTCGATAAATGGTGGGGACACCAATAAAAATAGAACATTGATGTTTTTGGATTAATCTAGGCCAAGTGTTA
Source organism: uncultured Kangiella sp. (assembly GCA_947503435.1). GTDB lineage: Bacteria > Pseudomonadota > Gammaproteobacteria > Enterobacterales > Kangiellaceae > Kangiella. The sequence goes on from CANNDL010000002.1 coordinate 281,174, forward strand.
GCATCATTTTTACCTTCATAAGCAATAACCGTGTGACCATGTAGCAATGGGTCCATAAGCGCTGAACCTAAAACATAAGTCCAATTAAATTTACCTGAGTGCATGATTCGCTCAGTTACATTAGAAGCCAAATCAAACCAATATTTACTTGCCGGCAGTCTCCCAAGCAACGCTCGATGTGCATGCAATACGCCCTTGGGATAACCGGTAGTCCCAGAGGTATATACTAAGTAAGCGGGATCATTTGCTTTACTGTTATATGTTTCAAAACTAGCACTCTGAGCAGCCAATTGCTTGTTAAGATCTAAAACAGTAATGGCTTCGTTCACAGGGAAATCGCCATCTCCTGTTAGGATGACTTTTTCTATTTTACTATCAGCCAATGCTTTGGATAACTTAGGCCACATACTTTTTTCAGTAACCAAGACTTTGGCCCCTGAATCTTTAGCCAAATAGGCCACTTCTGAAGCTGCCAATAAAGTTGAAGTTGGAACAGCAATGGCGCCATACTTTATGCTACCGAAAAAAGCGATGGGATATTCAACTTGGTTAGGTAAACGAATAAGCACCCGCTCACCTTTTTCTAAATCTAACGACTCTAACAAATTCGCGAATTTGGACGTTTGATTTGCTAAACCCTGATAACTAATGCTGGTTTCACCCAACACATCATCTTCAATGATTAAAGCGTTTTGATTTGCTTTGTCCGTCTCAGAGTGTTGATCAATACAGGCATAAGCAATATTAAAATGCTCGGGAATTTCCCACTGCCACTGCCCATTAACTTGCTTTAATACTGAATCTAAACTGTATTGCATATTCGAAAGCCTAAATAAGTCCGTATGGCCAGTTCTCACGAATAACATGCACTGGCAATCGCTTAATAACGTCCATGGCAAACTCTTTATCTTTTTCATCGAGCGAATGTAGCGCATAGGCACGAAGTAATGTTTGCAACGCTTTACCAAACATTGGAGGATCTAACATTTCGCCTTCAAACTTAATGGCCCCACCTAATAATGCATCAGCATCAATCGCTGCTTGCAACACATTAACGTTGCGTTCAATTTGTAGTGGTGATGGAGTGAAAGCCATTTTACAGAGATGAATATGGAATGGATGAATGACTTGTTTTCCGGTCAATCCCATTTGTGCTTCTACTAAGGCATGTTGGTGGACCACATGAGATTCATGCTCTCCATGCAAATCTAACCAGCGACGAACTTCATGTGGTTCAATGCAAGTTTCGGGCATGGGGGTTTTGTTAATTAGCACTTCTACCCCACCAATAACGCCTTTACCAGCGATTCGAGCTTCCATTAGCAACATACGCAAATAGGTTTTTAATTCATCAATCCAACCTTCTGGCGTTAAATGAATTGCCATTGCTTTTGAAAAATCATGGATACCAAAAACTACATGACGTACGGTCGAGTACTGCATTAACTCAGGGGCTAATTTTAAGGATCTTGGATGCTCTATAATAGGCTGAATTTCAATGGTAGGATCAACACCAACTAACCATGCTGACAAGTCGCGTATTTCAGCCGCACCGTAAACTTCACCCGCTTTTGCTAACACTATCGCATCAATAAAAGGATGCATGTCTCGAATTAGCTTCAGGTCCTCTTCGTAATCATCCGTTCTAAAAGGGTTAATTCTCACAGCTATTTGAAACTTGCGCTCTTCAAACAGGGGTAATTCTTGACGTAATAATTCGCGGCTTAGGATTTTTTGCCGACAGCCATCTTCTAAATCAAACAGCAGCGTATGCGCTTGAGTGTTATGAGCGTACTTTCGCATGCGGGCTGAAGCTTGCTCCATGCTTTCATACACACCTTCTGCAGGCGAATATTTTACTGGCGGATAATAAAGTTGAATTCCCGGCCAATATCCTCCGAGCACAACTTGCTCATCAACTTTTTCCAAAAAAGAATGTTCTTGCATCATCTTGACTAATCCGACCAGTTGGTTAATATAAATATGCCTTATCCGAACAAACATTTCAAATGATTGTTTGAATAATTTCAGTTTTTATTTTTTTGTGATTTATTTCAGTGAAAATCTGAATTAGAATCATTCTAGTAAATAAGAGTTAACTAATTGTATTAGGGGTATTTTTTGTGACAAATGAGCAACAAGACCAACAGGTTCATCCAACAAAAGCTTTATTCGATGCTGAAAAGGCTTTTCCAATTATCGCCTCATGTGAGCATTTTGCTGGCAGTGAAAAACTAATTTTAAAAGCCTTATCAATGCAGGAAACAATAGGTCCAGTATTCGATATCACTTGTGATTGTGAGGATGGTGCTCAAGCTGGAAAAGAAAAAGAACACGCCGAAATGGTTGCAAAAGTACTTTCATCTAAGGCAAATATTCACGAGATGGCGGGTGTCCGTATCCATGATTATAGCCATCCTCATTGGCAAGCAGATATCGATATCTTAGTACCCGCTATTGGCAATAAAGTGGCCTATTTCACTCTGCCTAAGTGCACTAAAGCTAAACAAATTAAAGAGATGGTGTGCTACATAAAAGCAGTAGCTAAAAAACATAATATTGACCGCAAAATACCAATTCACGTATTAATTGAAACTCATGGTGCTCTAAAAGACGTTTGGAAAATTGCTAAGATAGACTGGGTGCAAGTTCTCGATTTCGGCATGATGGACTTTGTATCAGGTCATAACGGCGCCATTCCTGCTTCTGCCATGCGCAGCCCAGGACAATTTGATCACCCTCTTCTTGCAAGAGCCAAAACTGAGATGGTTGCTGCGGCTTTAGCTAATGGTGTTATTCCATCACACAATGTGACATTGGATTTAAAAAATCCTGAGCAAACCATGAGTGATGCGCAGCGTGCTCGCAGTGAGTATGGCTTTTTGCGTATGTGGAGTATTTACCCGACGCAAATTCAAGCAATTGTCGATGCTATGAAACCAGATTATTCTGAAGTTCAAGATGCCTCCAACATTTTACTTGCTGCACAAGATAACCATTGGGGACCAATTCAATATGATGGTGAGCTGCATGATCGTGCTACTTATCGTTATTATTGGCAACTTCTACAAAGGGCCCAGGTTTCCGGCCTAGACATTCCGGATGAAGCTAAAAGTCGATTCTTTAATTAATACAATTTCACAGCTGAAATGCATAACTAAATTTTGTAAAAAAGGTTCTTTGGTTGTTCTCTAAAGAGCCTATTTGCTCATTTTCTAAGGCACCATCTGAATAACCAATATAGAGCACACTTTTAGCATCAAATTTATAAGCATATAGAAGCTGCCTAGCCACTGTCTTTTCATCATCCTGGTCCAGACTAAAGTCATAACTAGTAAATTGTGTAAGAAACCTTAAAAAGCTTTTCTCATTGAATTGGTATATTAAATTTGCATTAGCTATTTTGGCATCAAAGAATCTCATATTTGCCACATCAAAGTTTTGATATACATATTCCATATAGAAATTAAAGTGTTTACCTGCTTGCCAATCAAAAAATATTTCATACCCTTGCGTCTCGCCGGCTCGGGCATCAGCGCTGACAAAATCTATTGCATCAGCTTGTGAAAATGCCAATCCAACTCGCAAACTAGAAAAGGGTTTATACGAGCCAGATAGATTAAAAAAGTTTTGCTCAAACCATTGTTGATCAAAATAGACTTCACGATTACCGAAATGAAAATCTATCTCAGATTGTGAGCGGCCTTCAAGACTTAAGGTCATTTCTGACTCTGTCTCTAAGCGCTGACCATCATACTGGGTGCTGGTATCCCAATCCCCTCTTAACTGAATACGGGAAAAAAATTCATCTTGCCCCCCATACCAACGATGGCCACCACCAACTATAGTTTTGCGATACCCCGAGCGAGTTAAAAAGCCTAAGTCCGCACGAAAATCTTCATCAAAATGGTTATGCGACAGGAACCAACTCCAATCTCTATCATTGTGACTATAGTTCAATCGGTAAGCGTTGCCAGATTCAGTGGCATCAAGTCCATAATTAGTTTGAAACTCAAGGGGATTATCCGATTGAGTGTGTATCAACTGATAGCGAAGAACATCACTATCCGTTAATTGATGCTTGCCATCAAAACTGATTAAATCATTGGAATAGTCTCCCGCATCTCGATGAGTCATTGTGACACCCAACAAAGAGGTTTCAGAGATATCGTGAGCATATCGTATGACCGCTGAATTACTTTCTTCTTGAAAAGATACCAAGCGCGAACTTTGACTTGAGGGCAAAATAATATTGGTACTGTTATCACGAGCTAGTAAAACTCCAAGCGACCCATCATCTCCTTTTGATGTATATTTGATTCCCCCATCTGGGTCGGCAATATTTCGACTATAGAAAACTGTGAGCATCGTATTAAAGTAGTCAGCTCCTTCTAAGAAAAAAGGTCTTTTTTCATCAAAAAATAGTGCAAAGCGAGTATTAACAGCTAACTGAGCTGAATCCGATTCCACTTGTGAAAAGTCAGGATTGATTGTCGCGTTTAATATAGAGTTATCATTGACCGCCCAACGTAAATCAATACCACCATCTACATCATCACCACTCTGCCAATCCGTACCTTGCGATAAATCCCGACGTTCACTTCTGCTTCCGGCCAAGTAAGGAATGATTTCCAAGTTTTGCCCTGAAGAAATGTCTTTAAAACCCGCATATTTTTGATATTGGCATATTCTGCAATTGATATTCCTATCGAGCGGGTTTGAAGCAAATCGGTACTCGTAATCTTTTGGCAGCAACCGCACTAAATCAATTGCCCAAGTTTTGTCAGAGCGTTCATTTGAGAAGCGGAGAATCTTAAAGGGAATTTTTAATTCAACGCTATAACCCTTCTCAGTAATCTGACCTGCAGAGTACCAAATAGCATTCCAGGAATAATCTTCTCGATCCAATACATCATCAGAAATTGAATCTTCTTGGATACCGAGCGGGTTAACAAAAAAGTTATAACTTCTTCTTTGATCATTGAATGTGTCAATCTGTATTCCAACTTGATCTTCATCGCCGATATCATCACGATCACGGTAAGAAGCTCTTAAAGTTTCTTTTTCTGGATCACTGGCTACTATACCTACATAGAGAAATTCGCCATCTTCATAAAGATAAGCAACGGTTGGATATTTTGCAGTTATGTTCTCGCCGGGACTAGTTTCGTAGGCGAGATTAATCATCTTGGCATTACGCCAAACTGGCTCTTCCAAAAGCCCATCAAGCTCAATAGACTTTGATAGTTTTGGAATACTGTCATTGCCATATGACGCGCACGCGCAAAGCAGCGTGAACACACTAAGTATCCACGCTGACATTTTATTATTATGCATTTACTTCTCCTTCAGCTATGTTTTTTATAGCAAAAAGTCTGAAATAAAGAAAGCCCTCAATAAAATAAAGGGCTTAGCAGATATTACATCTGGAAGGCATAGCTAAATTTACTGAAAATGGCACGGCCGTTTCGTTCAAAAGATGAAACGGTATCATCTTCAAAACCACCATCTGAGTAGCCTAGGAAAAACACTGTTCTTGGGTTAAGTTTATAAGCATAAAGTAATTGTCTACCTATACGCTTTACATCACTAAAATCGGTTAATTCAGGCAGGTTTTGATTAAAATTAATGTCACCATAACGTACCGTTAAACGGATATATTGCTGTTTATCAAACTGATAAGTGGAGTTTATATTTACAATTTCAGACTTAAAAATATCACCGGCGTCACGCCACAATTTTGAAATGTTATAATTTGCCGAGAAATACCAACTTTGAGTTACTTGCCAGTTACCCCAAACACCATAATTTTTGCGCTCTGCTGCATAGATACCGCTAACAAAATCAACCCCATCTCCACCGTTATAGTTAGCACCTAACTGTAAGCTGGTAATGGGTCTAAAATTACCAGAAATCCAATAAAAGTTTTGATCAAACTCACAACCCCCATTCGAGCGTAGACACATAGTACCGTCGGCTCCGGTGCTTTCATTAGAGTACCATACATCTCTAGTACCAGATCCAAATCCAAACCAAGATTGATAAGGTCCATTAACGTTAACCCAGAATTCTGCTTCTTCTTCTAATACCTGCCCAGTATAATCTTTTGTTTGATCGACATCGCCACCTATATGAATCCGATCAAAGGTGTCCCCCTCTTCTGCGTGCCAAGTATGACCTAATCCTACTACATCTCTGCTAAAACCAACTTGGTTCATAAACCCTAAGTCAGCTCGAAAATTCTCATCAATATCCGTTCTAGATGCGCGCCAGGTCCAATTACGACCATTATGACGATAAGATAGGTGATAGCCACTACCCGTACCTATTTCTTCAGTAACAATTTCCGTATCTATCACATCGCCAGTGATATCATCAATCACATCTACTTCTAAGGGGTTAAAGGTATCTGAGTGAAGCAACTGATATTGAAAAACATCTTCATTAGTGAAGTAGTATTTACCATCTACACTAGCGACAGTGTTTTCATAACCTTCGCCCGTTCTATGAGTCACTAAACCTCCAATTTGAGATTTATCACCAAAATCATAAGAATAGCGTCCAACAAACGCATCACTCTCTAAATTCTCGAAAACGCCTAAACTTGAACTTTGAGCCCCAGGTTTTAAAAAACTAGTACTATTGTCTTGCGCCGTTAAGACACCATATGAGTGTTTACCATTCTTACCCGTATACTTGATCCCATAGTCAGGGTCTGCAATGTTTCGGGTATGCAATAAATTAAAAGGCGTTGTAAAGTAATCCGCCCCTTCCAAAAAGAATGGTCGGCGTTCTTGGAAAAATAAAGCAAATGTACGATTCACATCCAATTGCACTGCATCGGATTCAACTTGAGAGAAGTCTGGGTTAATAGTCGCATTTAACACAGAGTTGTCGGTAACACCCCAGCGTAAATCTACACCCCCATCAAACTCAAAATCGCCAGTTTGCCAATCTTCACCAATAGAAGGGTCACGGCTATCAATTCTTTGTGCAGACACGTAAGGAGTGACTTCTAAGTTTTGTCCACTTTCAATATTCTCAAATCCACTGATTTTACCAATTTGACAGACAAAACAACTTTTATCTCTTTCAACTTTGTTGAAGGCAAATCGATACTGGTAATCCCTGGGATACATACGGACAAAATCGATACCCCAAGTTTTCTGCCCAGCATTATCTGGAAATCTCAATACTTTAAATGGAATTTTAATTTCTACTTGATAACCTGTTTCAGTGATTTTCCCTTCGCTATACCAGATGGCATTCCAAGAACTGTCCTCGCGCCCGGATACGTCATCTTCAATAGAATCCATTTGAATTCCTAATGGATTAACAAAAAAGTTATAAGCTTTACGTGCATCATTAAAAGTATCAATCTTAAAGCCTAGCAAGTCATCCGCCCAAACCGTATCACGATCTTTTAAAGATGCTTGAATTTCACTTGGATTTGGATCTTCTGCCACAATTCCTATCAATAGCGAATCACCATCTTCAATAATATAGGCCGTAGTTTTAACTTTAGCACTTATATTTTCGCCTGGCCTAGTTTCAAAACCTAAATTTACCTTAGTGGCTTGCTGCCACAATGCTTCGCTCAGGTCACCATCAACAGTTATAGACTCTTGAGTTTTAGGAATAGACAGGTTTTCTTGGGCAGCATCTAAATGCGTTGCCGATAATCCTACAAGCAAAGAGCTGGCGATCATTGCGGTCTTAAATGACATTTTTTTATCCAATTAATTGATATTATTAATAATGTAGATGCAATTATATTGAAAAAGGTTTAACTGAATGTCATTTTTATTGAAGTACATGTTACAAAGTATTACAAAAAAGCCTGCAATTGCAGGCTTTAATTTAGGGCTTAAATAGAGTGCTATCTTTTTCTTCTTACTAATCCAGCCAATCCTAGTACAATTAAACCTAGCAAGTTCCAACTACCACCACCTGAACCTGAGCTGCTGGTCGATGGGTTACCGCTAGAGCCACTACCACCAGAACCTGAACCTCCAGAAACCGTATCTTTGCCAGCATCTTCTAATGGAACATCTACTAATGGACCAAAGTCATGTGAAGCTTCAGCTAAGAACTCGTTCGTAGCAGAGTCGTAAATTTCGATCTTAAAGTCATAATAACTTGTTGCATATCCAGACTGCCACTCAGCTTCAAAGGCGATAGTATCAGTAGTGCTAGTACCATCAAGTGTATAAACTGATGATTCCGTTTCATACTGCCAATCACCACTACCCGTTTTTTGGTAAAGCTTAGCAACTACATCCCTCTGACCAGATGCAACATCAGCATCGAAGCTAATTTTGAAGTCTCGGTAATAACCATCACCATCACTATCGGTAAAGATTTCGGTCTTAACGGTGCTAATAGAGACATTCGAAACTGGCTGAGTTTGCTCATAACTAGTGTCTTCAAGTGGTAAGTTACCTAAATCGGGATCGTCATTTGCTTCTAAATAATCAACAACACCACTATAACCATACTCAAATAAATCAATCGCAATTTCATATTTAGCTGGCGGGAATCCGTCATTAAACGTGGTGGTTACATGATAATCATCGCTACTGTCGTCACCATAAATTTCAAAAATATCAGTGGTATAGTAATGGATCCAATCACTTGTACCTTCTTCTCTTATATACAACTCAGCATATACGTCATAATATTCGTTAATCGAAGCATCAACATCAAAGTCCACTCGAACTTCACTATAGTAGCCATCACCATCTACATCTGATTTTAATAAAACCGCTGCATCGTAAATGTAGAGATGACTCGCGTTTTTCTCAAAGCGCTTAGCACTGCGCTTTTTAGTCGCATCTAAAGTATTTTTATCAACCTTTATTGAAGCGCTATACTCTGCATCCAAATCTTCTTGGCTCTGCAAACTTTTATATTTAGCAGCTTTATCAATATTGATTTCTGTGCTTTTGCCAATACTTTCATTCACAACTTTATTCGTCGTCGCAAGTTTTTGACCGATGCGCACTGTAGACTCATCACTTTCTGCCAAAGCAGTAATTGAAGTAGTCGCCAATAGACCTGATATTGAAAGTGTTATTAGCTTTTTAGTGAAGTTCATTGTTTTCTCCTAATTTCTTTTCTAGCACCTGTCAGTAGGCATTTCGCTAGCTTGATACTAGTAAAACAAAAGCTATCTGAACCGCTCCTGAACCTTATGGCAATTTCCCGCCAAGCCTTTATAATGCAGTCAAACTTTGCAATTAATGCTTATAGGAAATAGATGCCACTTCCTAGTTATCAGATACAGTTAGTCTCGAATGAGCAAATTTGTCCAAACACCCGAAAATTTCGTTTTAGCTTTGTAGAGCCCGCCGAGTTTACCTATCGTCCTGGTCAGTTTGTTTCCTTTTTACTTCCTTATGATGAAAAGCCGTTAAAACGTAGCTACTCCATCGCTAATTTAGAAACACCTAATGATGACGGTTTAGTTACAACCAACTATTTAGAAATTGTTATTTCATATGTGGAAAACGGCCGTGCGACTAAAATTTTTTTCGATGCTAAAGAAGGCCAGAAATTTGAAATAAGTGGCCCCGTGGGAATGTTAATATTAGGCTCCGAAATGCCAGAAAGAGTTTTCCTAATCGGAACCGGCACTGGGATGGCACCATACCGCTCTATGCTAAATCAGCTTCCAAGTTTGCCGCATAAATTCCATATTTTATTTGGTGCTCAAAAAGATAGTGATTTGTTTTATCAAGATGATTTTCAAGGTGCGAACACTGCAAACAATATTGAGTACCATGCTTGCCTTAGTCGCGAAGTAAAAGACGATTGCCACCATGGTTATGTGCAGTCGAAACTAGAATCATTAGAGCCAAACCCTGAAACCGATTTAGTTTACCTTTGTGGCAACCCAAACATGGTAGATGATGTTTTCGCGATGCTGAAAGAATTAGACTTCGCTGTTAAGCAAGTTAAACGCGAAAAATATGTGTTTAGTAAATTTTAAATATGAATAGCTATCAAGTTATTAATAAATAATTAAAAGAGAATCAAATTATGAAAAAATTCAAATCATTAAGCGCAGTTGCGTTAGCAGTTTCCATGACACTTACTGCATGCTCAAAAGAAGAAGCTTCTCCAGAAGTTGCAACAACTACAAGCAATGAATTAGAAGTGATCGAGATTAAAAACCATGCCGCTGATACTAAAGATGAATACAGCCGTTTCGATATATATGCGCCATTTACTTTAACCAGTAATCTTGACCATTTGTCAGGCAATCAAAAACAAATGATTGGTTTATTGATTGATGCCGGTAAAATAATGGATGGCTTATTTTGGAAAGTCGCCTATGGCGATAAAGATAAGCTTCTAAGTTCAATTGATGCTCCTAAAGCACGTCAATTTGCAGTTATAAATTATGGGCCTTGGGATCGCTTAGATGCTAATAGCATATTTATAAAAGGTGCCAATGAAAAAAATAAAGGCGCTTCCTACTACCCCGCAGATATGACTAAAGCTGAATTTGAAGCATGGGAGCAAGAAGGGAAAGATGGTCTTTATTCATTAGTTCGTCGAAATGAAAAAGGTGAACTAACATTAGTCCCCTATTCAGAAGCGTTTAAAGATGAACTAACTGCCGCTAGTAATCTTCTAAAAGAAGCAGCAATATTGGCGGAGAATCAAGAATTTAAAAAATATTTAGAATTACGAGCTGAAGCGCTTATCTCCGACCAATATCAACCTTCCGATATGGCTTGGATGGATATGAAGAACAATCCAATTGAAGTAGTCATAGGTCCTATTGAAACTTATGAAGATCAATTATTTGGCTATCGTGCTGCATTTTCAACTTACGTCTTAATTAAAGATCTTGAGTGGAGTGATAAGCTTTCAAAATACGCGGCCTTTTTACCAGATTTGCAAAAAGGCTTACCGGTCGAAGAAAAGTACAAGCAGGAAATGCCAGGTACCGATAGTGATTTAAATGCTTATGACGTCGTATTCTATGCAGGTGATAGTAATGCAGGATCAAAAACTATTGCTATTAATTTGCCTAACGATGAAGAAGTTCAATTAGCTAAAGGAACGCGTCGCTTACAACTTAAGAATGCGATGAAAGCCAAGTTCGATAAAATTTTGGTTCCTATTTCTGATGTCCTTATTACACCAGAACAACGTAAGCACATTACTTTCGATGCATTCTTTGGCAATACCATGTTCCACGAAGTTGCACATGGTCTAGGAATTAAGAATACCCTTGATGGCAAAGGCACTGTTAGAGCCGCATTAAAAGAAACCGCTTCGGCTTTAGAAGAAGGTAAAGCCGATATTCTTGGGCTTTACATGATCAGTGAGCTTTTCAAGAAAGGTGAAATAGACCAAGGTGAGGTCATGGATAACTATGTGACTTTCCTCGCCGGTATTTTCCGCTCTGTACGTTTTGGCGCTACCAGTGCTCATGGTAAAGCGAATATGGTTCGGTTTAACTATTTCAAAGATATGGGCGCTTTTAACTTTGACACTGCAACAGGCTATTACAGCGTTAACTTCGATAAGATGACCGAAGCCATGAATTCGTTGTCAAATCTTATTCTCACTCTTCAAGGTAATGGTGATTATGCTGGCGTTAAGGCTTTATTGGACAACCAAGGTGTGATTAGCGAACAGCTAGCCGCGGATTTGCAGAAACTAGAAGACAATCAAATTCCAGTAGATGTGACCTTCAAGCAAGGTAAAGAAATTTTAGGGCTTTAATGAGCTTTGAATACTAAAGGCGCCAATTGGCGCCTTTTTTAATGCTTTAAGGAGTATCAGAATATGTCACTGGTAAACTTATAACCAAAGATTTATTCGCTGGTATATCAACCGTTAAACTAATATTACCGGAACCTGTTTGCGTTGTACCAGCAGGATTTCCGCTAATACAAGAAGCCGTTCCATCGCCGGGAGCTTCAGCAGGATCGCATGTCCAATTGCCGTTACTAGTAACATTACTCGGCAAGGCATCATTAATTTGCGCACCAATTAAGTGATGAGGACCATTATTAGTTACGATAATAGTGTAAGTTGTATCTGATCCAGGCGTATAGCTGTCTACTCCTACTCCATCCGTTTTAGAAATGCTCACTTCAGAGCTACATGAAACCGTTACCAATGTAGGGTCATCATCATCCGTTCTATTATCTAAGTCTGAATCATTACCATCATCAGTGTTTGTATCATCACTAAGCTCAGCGATTACATTTAGGTTGTCCGTATCGCCAGCCTGCATAGTATCGTCAATTGGATCCATATGGACTTGAGCTTGATTGGATATATTTGATAAGGAGCAAACTGAACTATTTGAAGCGACTTCAGCACTGTAGCTAAGGTTTACTACACCGGATGCAGGTATTGCACCATTCCAACTTATAGTTTGACCGCTTTGAGAAATAGAACCACTATCTGCACTTAAACTTCCACCATCAATGATTAAGTTGGAATCTAGGATATCGGTAAATTCATCAGCGGCATTGTTCAGCTGCACAAAATCATCCATAAGATTAGTCAGAGTAATATTAAAAGTCACTAATTCACCAGGGCCAACTTCAAGATCGCCACTTGCATCTGTATATGATTTAGTTGCGGTAATAAACTCCAATGCTCCAAAAGCACCTTGCTCAAAGGCAAACCAAGATACATATTCAGGAATACCCGTTCTTTCAGTATCCCTAACTTGATCTTCGTCCATATGAACATTGAAACTAGAAGTTCCAATACCTGCACCACATAAACGAACCCAAGCACCATTGCCACCAGACATAGAGTTATGCTTCGAAATCACATTAGGGTTACCAGCAAAACTTACGCCGTAACTCAAGTTCTGACATTCATCAGAATGACGATCTACATCTAAACCACCCGTACGACCCGCAGAATAGTCGATACCGTTGTTGTTACCCGTTCCTTGCTCAATGGCAACCCAACCTATAGTCTCGGAACTGTGGACATTGGCGACTTCTGCGCCTTCAAGGGTCAAACGAAACGCAGAATTAGATGGAGGCACATTTTTACTATTAGAAGGACTCCATACCGAGCTATCTATCCAACGCGAATCGTTAAAGCTATTGACCGTATGCAATACTACTGGCGCACTCGAATAAGTGTGGGAGTAGCTTATGTTGGAAATATTATTTACATTGTTCCATACTGAGCGAACCGTGCTGGTATCATGCAAATAGGCTTCAATTTTAGTACCGTTGGGGAAAACCCAGGTTCCCTTTTCTACCACCAACCATTGTACAGTTTCACTAGACCAAGTAACGGGACACGTTATCGCAGGATTAGAAGGCGCAGGCGAAGGCGCTGGATCAGCATCGTTACTTTCACAAGGGCTTTGCATCCCAACCTGAAAGCTATTCCCTGAAGCACTTCGAACCCGCACACTTAAAGATCTATCATTGTTATGGCTTACTGGCCCAGCAATGACAACTGGATTAATATAAGTTTTTTGGGTATTTACAGTAACCCAAGTGCCATTATCAATGGTGTCCGTTAAGGTTGTTTCACCAGTTTCAAAAAAAGCACCTGCAAACAAACTACTAGGGGCAAGTCCGAGCAAGGAAGTTATTAGTATGATTATTTTTAATTTTAACATTTAAGCTATATGAATTAGGGCTAACATAAACACTAATATTCCTATAAAATAGCATATAACTTATTGTATTGTTGTATATTTTTGTAACTTAATGGCTATATTTTCTTTGTTAGTAACTGCTAATCCGTATTCACAGCAAGGTCAGTTTTCTGCCTTAAAATTTGTGCAAACGGCAGTTGAAATGGGACACCAAATCAAGCGTGTTTTTTTCTACGCTGATGGCGTTTTAGTGGCTAGCAGACTTAACTGCCCTCCTTCTGACGAAATCAACCTTACCAAGGCTTGGGCGAAGTTGGCCATTCAAAAAGATATTGAACTTGCGGTCTGTGTTACCGCAGCTTTAAAACGTGGCATTGTTAATCAAGCAGAAGCTGATAGAAATGCTTTAACTGGCGAAAACCTAGATCCTGCTTTTGAAATTACTGGGCTAGGACAGCTAACTGAAGCCATGCTCGAATCAGAGCGCCTAATAACTTTTGGATAAACTAACAACATGAAGTCAATTAGTTTTATCTTCAATAAAGCTCCTTATGGTCTGCAGAATTCTAGAGAACTACTAGATATATGCTTAATGAGTTCTGCTTTTGAAATGCCCATTAGCGTGATTTTTAAAGAGCAAGGGATCTTACAATTGCTGAAAAACCAGCAACCAGAAGTGTTGGCTATGAAAAATCATAGTAAAACGTTTCAAGCACTAGAATTATATGGCGTCGAAAAAGTAATGATCTGCGAAGAGAGCTTCAAAGAATTGAATCTTAATAAAGCTGATTTACTCGACATTGGCACCTATGCCAATAAAGAAACAATCAACCAAGTAATTGCACATAGTCATTTTGTCCAAATGTTATAAATTATGAATACTCTTTATATTCTCAACAGCCCAAAAAATTTATCTTCTTGTTTAGATCATATTACTAAAGACGATGGTTTGTTGTTGATCGAAGATGCAGTTATTGTCGCCTGCGACGCAATAAATGTAGAAAATCAAAATCTAATGGTGCTAGAAGAAGACTTGTCTGCAAGAGGAATTACCAATTCTCATAGTCAATGGCGTAATATAAACTTTGAGAACTTTGTTAAACAAACTTTATCATATCAAAAGAGTTTAAGTTGGTTATGATTGAACGCTTAAGCGAACTTGAACGAGATAAGGAAGGATATTTGCTAGACTCTTCATTATGGGATGAGCAAATTGCTACCGCTATTGCCGAGTCTGAGGACTTAGAACTTAATGAAGATCATTGGCAAGTAATACGTTTCGTTCGAAAATTCTACGAAGAGTTTAATACCAGCCCTTCTATCCGGCCTTTGGTGAAATACTTGCAACAACAATGGTCACCTGAGAAAGGAAACAGTATTTATTTGGCTTTGTTATTTCCTGGTGGTCCGGCAAAACAAGCAACCAAAATTGCGGGGCTACCAAAACCGGCCCGTTGTATTTAAATCTTTATCAATAATCAGTAGGATCCGCTGACCATGTGACAGTAACTAAGAACGTTACTGACTCATTGGCTGGAATATCGACTAATTCACTGATATCGCCACTACCAGATGCCGCGCAAGAAGCTGCCCCAGTTCCACTGCACGTCCAAGTTGCGGTTCCGCCATTAGGAATAGTGTCATTCACTACGAGATTTTGAACATTAATAGGGCCTGCATTTGAAACCACGATTTCATAAACACTGGAAGAGCCAGGAGTATAGGTCGTAGCAGCCGAAACATCTGTCTTAGTAACGCTAATTTCTGCCTCATTGCTAGCTTCGATGGTTAACCTTAATCTAAAAAAGCATAAGGGATCTTGTCCCGCACTATCCGCTAAAGTGAGTCTCCAAGTACCTGCAATCGCAGTCATTTGGTCAAAATCAGACAAGCTGCCTTCAGGCTGAAAAGTTCCAGCGGTTGGAGTTGTACCTGTAAAAATTGCCCCCTCATCATCAAAAAGCACAATTATTCTACCTGGGCGAGTATTACCTGAATAATAGCCTGATCCAGAATTCACTAAGTCTACAGAAGTACCATTAGGCGATGAAATAGTGAAATCAATTTCATTATTAAAAACATCGCCGCCTTGATGATTCCGACAGACACCATCACTTGCCGCCCCTTCATCTCTCTTATCAAAACGAATTTCTACATTTACGTCTGTGATAGCCATACCGGTAGGGAAATCGGCTATAGGAACATTTATATCTCTGAAAACTGGGCTAGTATTGTTAGGATCAACTGAAGCATTAGTGCTATTACGATACCTTTCTGTAATCGTAATAGCACTAACGCTGTTAGAGATCGTTAATAGAAACATCCCTATGAAAAATGATTTCACCAAATTCCCTCAATTGCAAAATCAAAAAAACACTATAATTAACATTACATCACACAGGTTCAATAATTTCCCGCTAAAAACTGTATAAAATTGTACGTCAGAGCATTAAGTTTCTGTTAAGTTTAGTTGTTAGATAATCTCCATAACAGTAAAATAGCTGAAAGCTATTGAAAGATAATTTACCCGTAAGGAACCTCTATGCGCACTATTACCGCAAAATTTGTAGCTGCAGTTGCATTATTAACTTTTAGTTTTAGCCTTTTCGCAGCTGATCCAAAAGTACGAATGGAGCAAGTGACCGCAAAAATAACTTCTGAAATATTAAACAATAAGGATCGTATAAAAGCGGATTCTGAATTTGCCAAAACCCTAATTAAAGATCACCTGTTGCCAGAAGTTGATACTAACTACATGACCAAGCGTATTTTAGGTAAAACTTACTGGACTCAAGCTTCCGAAGCTCAACGAAATACTTTTACTAATGAATTTATTGGTTTGCTGCTCAATAGTTATGCCAAAGGCATGGCAAGTTATAGCGGTCAAAAAATAAGTTATGCCGATACTGCTTATTCTAAATCGGGTAAAACTGCTAATGTACGATCTACTATTGAAACCGATGAATCCCCTATCCTAATCGATTACCGTCTAAAGGTTCAGCCGGATCAATCATGGTTAATTACAGACGTAATTATTGAAGGCGTAAGCATGGCTAAAAGTTATGCCAGCCAATATCGTGACCAGATTAAAGCCATTGGTTTAGAAGAAACCTTGAAAAAGCTATCGGAAGAAAATGCGCGTGCGGCCGAAGCCACCAAAATTACAGATGCTTAAATAGTGCTAATTTAATGAAAAGCCAGCTTAATGCTGGCTTTTTTAATAGACATCAGAAATTATAATAAACTTAATACATACTCTGCTGAGCTTTTCTCTAAGCCTTTTTCATCAACCTCAAGCGCTTCAACTACACCATCATTAGCAATCAAAGCAAATCGCTTTGAGCGAAGCCCCATTCCCCATGCGGTTCCATCCAGTTCTAAATTCATAGCCTGAGAAAAATCAGCATTGCCATCAGCCAGCATCACGATTTCTTCAGCATTAGAAGCTTTTCCCCACGCATCCATTACAAACACATCATTAACTGACATACACACAATCGTATCGACTCCCTTTGCTTTAATAGCATCAGCATGAACAACAAAGCCAGGTAAATGAGCGGCTGAACACGTCGGAGTAAAAGCTCCAGGCACTGCGAATAAAACCACTTTCTTATTCGCGAAAATCTCTAGCGTTTCTATTTCTTGCGGGCCATTATTACCCATAATCTTTAATGTTACATTTGGAATTTCTTCACCAACTTGAATCATTAACACTCTCCTAAAATTTAAAATCGACTAAATGATAAGCTTTGCTGTAACATTAATCTATAAATTGTATCTATAAAGCAATCATTACTAATTAATATCTTTGATGAGGATAAACAATGTCAGATTCTAAATTCATGCACTATTTTCC
Source organism: uncultured Kangiella sp. (assembly GCA_947503435.1). Classification (GTDB taxonomy): domain Bacteria; phylum Pseudomonadota; class Gammaproteobacteria; order Enterobacterales; family Kangiellaceae; genus Kangiella. Next base: position 298,633 of record CANNDL010000002.1, read on the forward strand.
CTGGGCTTTAATGATTGTAGTCGCTTTTATTTTTCTTCAATCTTTACCGTTTAAATTTTCAGGCCATGAAGAGACTCAAATCATTTTTATGACTATTGGCGAATGGATGAATTCTATTGGTTTAACAGCTATCGGCAACATATTCAGCGAATACGGTGGCTATATAGTAGGCTCACTTGAGCTTATCGCAGTCATTTTGTTGTTTGTTCCAAAGACACGGTTTTATGGTGCTTTACTAGGATTAGGCCTTATGACTGGCGCCATCTTCTTCCACTTATTCACACCACTGGGTGTTGTTCGAGATATAGATGATGCAGGAAACACAGATGGCGGCGTATTATTTACCATGGCTTGTATTGCTTGGGTTTCAAATGCCATCCTAGGATATTTAAATCGACCTAAGAAATCGTAAACAATTATTTAATAAGAAGGCGCTTTTAAGCGCCTTTTTTAGTTGTGGCTAATGTACTCAAGTTTATTAACGGGAAATCCTTTTGCCTTCGCCGATGCAACCAAAGACTCTATTATTGAGCGGTCTAGAGCTGGGCTCCTAGCTAAGAGCCATAGATACTCTCTTTTTGGCCCTGCTATTAAAGCATATTGATAACTAGTTTCATCAAGCTCAATAATATTATAGCCCCCATAGAATGGCCCAAAAAAGCTGACTTTTAAAGCGCCCACACTATCATTACCAATGAAATAAGCTTTTCCCTCCGCTTGTTCCCATTCTTTAGTTTTTATATTGAAGCCCCGATTGATAACCAGCACCCCTCCATCATCTTTTAATTGATAATTAGCAGTTACCTTCTGAAGATCTTTTTCAAACCGATTGGGAAGCCTAGCTATTTCATACCAAGTACCGAGGTATTTATCTATATTAAAATTTGAAACTACAGGAATATCCGTAGGAGCTACACTGCAACTACAGAAAAAGAAAACAGAAAGGATTAAAAAAATTTTCATGAGAAAGTAGTGTGATAGATTTTACTTAACATACCACACTGGGGTGAATATTTTGTAAATGGCTTAAGTTACTCTTCTGGTATAACCATCCATAAAATAAGGTAAAGCCAAAACCCTACAGTTGCTGTTAACAATGAAGCCACAACATAAATAATACGCATCATAGTCGTATCCATATCGAATCGTTTTGCCAATCCGCCACAAACCCCAGCAAACATTTTATTAGTTTTAGAACGCTTTAAACCTGCCATTTCTTATCTACCTACAATAATTTACAGTTGAGAACTCAAAAAACTGATAAGTTAATTGAGAATTAAAATATAACTCTAGCATAATTATTTTGGGGGTAAAGTATGCAAAAGAAATTATTTGCCGAATTCTTTGGTACATTTTGGTTGGTCCTTGGCGGTTGTGGTAGCGCTGTGTTAGCTGCAAGTTTTCCTGATGTTGGCATCGGCTTACTTGGGGTTTCACTCGCATTTGGTTTAACCGTGTTAACTATGGCTTATGCCATTGGTCATATTTCAGGCTGTCATTTAAATCCAGCGGTTTCGGTTGGTTTATGGCTTGGGGGACGTTTTGAGGCTAAAGAGCTGGCACCTTATATCATCTCACAAGTTTTAGGTGGCATAGCAGCTGGTGGCGTTCTTTATTTAATAGCTTCTGGCCAAGAAGGTTTCAGCACCGCAGCAGGTTTCGCTTCAAATGGTTATGGCGAACATTCTCCAGGTGGTTATAGTTTAACGGCAGCTCTTGTTTGTGAAATCGTCATGACGGCTTTCTTTATTATCGTCATTCTTGGAGCGACAGATAAAAGAGCTCCCGCTGGTTTTGCGCCAATAGCCATCGGCTTATGTTTAACTTTAATTCATTTAATCAGTATTCCAGTGACTAATACCTCAGTAAATCCAGCTAGAAGTACTGGTGTAGCACTTTATGTGGGCGACTGGGCTGTAAGTCAATTATGGTTATTCTGGTTAGCACCTATTGTAGGAGCTGCAATCGGTGCCTTTATCTATAAATTTATAGGAAAAGAGCAGGATTAGAGTATAACTTCTTATAAAAGGCGGCCTTTAGTCGCCTTTTTGCTTTTAAATGGATACTAATCATAGGTTTCTAGCTATAAGCTGTGTATAATCGCCGCTCCAAAAGCATCAGGTCTAAAATAGTCAAAGAATGACTCGTGTGTGTGACCTATGTGCTTAAAATTTAGAGATCTTTATAGAAGTATCGATCTCCACAGGTGACCACAATATGACTATTTCTGAACAAGCATCTTTTGATGACTTAGGGCTTTCTGCGCCTATATTACAAGCCGTTAAAGACATCGGCTACGAGCAAGCCTCCCCTATCCAATTAGCCAGTATCCCGGTTTTAATGACGGGTAAAGATATTATTGGGCAAGCGCAAACCGGTACCGGTAAAACGGCTGCTTTCGCATTACCGCTTTTGTCTAAAATTAATGTGAATTCTAAACACACTCAATTGCTAGTTTTAGCCCCAACTCGTGAATTAGCTATTCAGGTTGCTGAAGCTTGCCAAAGCTATGCTAAGCATCTAAAAGGCTTTAACGTCTTGCCTATCTATGGTGGTCAAAGCTATGACATCCAGCTTCGTCAATTAAAGCGTGGCGCACAGGTCGTAGTTGGTACGCCAGGCCGCGTCATGGATCACATACGCCGCAAAACATTGAAATTGGATAACTTAACGACATTAGTGCTTGATGAAGCCGATGAAATGTTACGCATGGGCTTTATCGACGATGTTGAATGGGTATTAGAACATACGCCGCAAGATCGTCAGATCGCTCTCTTCTCGGCAACTATGCCGAAAGAAATTAAGAAAGTTGCTCAGAAGCATTTAAATGAACCTGAGCATATTAAAATTGAGTCGAAAACTTCGACCGCAACGACTATCCATCAGCGCTTCTGGCCTGTTAGCGGCTTACACAAATTAGATGCTCTTACTCGTATTCTAGAAAGCGAAACTTATGATGGCGTCATAATTTTCGTTCGAACGAAAATGGCAACTATCGAAATTGCCGATAAGCTTAATGCACGAGGCTTTAATGCCGAAGCTTTAAATGGTGATATTCAGCAATCTGCACGCGAACGTATCGTTAGCAAGCTTAAAAAAGGTCAAGTAGATATTCTAATTGCAACTGATGTTGCTGCTCGTGGCTTAGATGTTGACCGAATTAGCCACGTTATCAATTATGACATTCCGTACGATACAGAGTCTTATGTTCACCGTATTGGTCGTACTGGTCGCGCTGGTCGCTCAGGAAATGCAATCTTATTCGTTGCGCACCGTGAACGTCGTATGCTTAATGCGATCGAGCGTGCCACCAAGCAGCCTATTGAGAAAATGGAAATGCCATCCATCAACTACATCAATGAGCAAAGAATTAGCCGCTTCAAAAATCAAATTAGTGATACGATTGCCAGCCAAGATTTAGAGTTTTATCTGCAACTGATAAAAACTTACCAAGAACAAAACGAGCATGATCCGCAATTAGTTGCTGCTGCACTTGCTAAAATGCTGAGTGGCGAGCAAGAATTACTGCTTAAAGAAACAGATAAGAAGCGCAAAAAGAAAGAGCGTGAATGGGATGGGAATTATGATGATAGCGAAGACTTTAGCCGTAAAAAGCGTAAAGAAAAAGTATTCTCACCAAAGGCCATGCCACTAAAAGAGTTCCCAGATATCAAAATGGAACGCTTCCGCTTAGAAGCCGGTCATAAGCACAAAGTTAAAGTCGGTAACATCGTTGGCGCCATTGCCAATGAAGCAGATATCGAAAGCCAATACATCGGTCAAATCGAATTGTATGACGATTTTTCAACCGTAGATTTACCAGCGGATATGCCCGATGAAATCCTAAACATTCTAAAAAGCGCCCGAGTTGCAGGTCGCGCTATGAGCATGACTAAAATTGGTGGTATGGATACTGAAGCTAAAGTGTCTAAAGGCAAGCCACGTGGAAAACGTTCGGGCACTCATAAGCGCAGAGCTAAAAAGCAGTAATATCAAAAAGCCCGCAAATGCGGGCTTTTTGATGAGCTTTCTAACCCATTATTTCAGTTGTTTAGAAATAAGTATGAGTCTAGCAGCTCTCCAACCAAGCTGAAAAGCAATCGGCAGCCATATTGAGTGGCTAAGAATCAAAAATGCCATACTTATAGCACCAAGAGCAAGTGCTCGTATAACCCCTTTATGCCCACGATACATTTCAGAAAAGGCAAAAATGGTTATGGCCACAGAGGCTGCCAACCAAATTGGTAGAAAAGCACTAAGATAAAAGAGCATGAAGGCCCGATAAATAACCTCATCGGAGAATGATTCCGCAAGATCTAAAGCAAAAAAGTGAGGCAGCTCACTGCTCTTTCGTGGTACTTCTGGTGTGTGCAGGCCCCTTCTTGCATAAGCAGAGACCATGAGTGCTTTACCCATAGATAGTTTTGTCGCTATCAATAAACTTAAAGCCAAAGTAATTACCAATACAAAACCAGAAAACATCAAGATTTCAGGGCTAATATCAATTCTTAGTTGACTAAAAGGCCTTTCCAAATCCCACCATTTATAGAGCAGTAAGGCAGGCGGAATACTCCATGGAATAAGGTTTCTATGGTAATTTTTAACCCTATCCATTGGAGCTTCATCTTTATTAGAGTTTGCTTTAGCATGTCTATACACCACGATTGGAACCACAAGGGCAAGCAAAACAAAAAATACATGATCGAATGATTGCACGATTAACTACCTATACATTAAGTTGATGATTATTCTGAAAGTTCAAGATAGGAAACCCAACGAGTTCCGTCCTTAAAGTTTTGTAAGGTTTTAACGATATAAGGGCTAAAATCTTTACTCAACCATGCTGTCCAAGGTCTATCTCTAGTAGATACTCGCCAAGTATTAACTTTCTTCCCGTTGGATAAAGTAATCTCCTCCTCTGACTCAACAGTGATATACTCATATTTCATAACACCGCCCGCTCCTAGCACAGGAATTTCTGCCTCATACCCCTCTTCAAAAGGCACACTCATCAAAATGCTAGCCCAGATGGATAAATCGAATACTTTTTCTTCGGTAACAAAATCAACAACCATCATTGGCTTTTGCGGTGCCGGAATGATTCCTGCTTTAATTTTAGTGCCATTAAAATCAAGGTGAGCCACTTGGAGCAAGTTATCACCCGAGCGATTATCTGTGGTGATGGGAGCCAGTGTTTTGGCATGATTAAGATGCGAACGCCACAAATCAATATCGCCTTTAGCATTAGTCCTTGTCACTATACGATGGAGCTGTTTATTTTCACCATTACCTAAAAATTCTACAGTATCAGTCCAATAGCCGTTGGGGATTCCCTTTTTGCCATCTTTCTCGAATTTAAATAAGTTAAATTTGGCTGTGTAAGGTTTTATAAAACTGGGATCAATGTCTGGATGTCCAACGCTCAGCTTTTCTGCTGCATTTAAGCCAGTTAGACATGAACATGCCAGTGTTAAGATTAAAAGTTTTCTCACAATAATTTACCTCTTCTATTAAATTTAGGTTGTTATAACGAGACAACTTTAAATTAAAGTGCCCGTCACTAAGAGTCAGACAATAAGCCATGACGAAACATATTTTGGATCTTGCTTACCAAATCAGGCGGTGTTAAATCTTCAGAAATAGCGAAAAGGTCAAGCCAACTTTGTTCGTTTTTCGCAGTTTTTTTTATGTTTTCCTCAACCCCTTTTATGTACGACGAGCTAAATTTCAGATTCCTAGGATTGACTACACCTGCATCAATAAATGCTCTCGTTTTCTTATCACATTTGCATGCTGCACTAGGATTGACCAGGCCACATTGACCTTGCATAAAGGCTTTGAGTTCGGCTCTAGTTCGGCTTAATTGCTTCCTGAAATTGGCCGGCGTTATTTCTAATATATCTGCGGCATCAGTCCCAGATATATCCATCATGCCCAAGATGAATACTATCCGCTGTTTTTTGTTAAGACATAAAAGCATTCCTGAAACACATGATGTCGCAGCTTCTCTTAATAACAAGTCGCTTTCAACGCCATAGTCAGCAGTCAAAGGTAATTCACTATCAGGGCATTGATTGATAATGTTGGCATATTGATCGTAGCTCAAAACACTAATCTGCTTCTGTCCTCTTTGCATTGAAATCAAATGGTTCACAGCAATACGGTAAGCCCAAGTAGTAAAGGCCGATTCACCTCGAAATTTCGATAGGTGCGTACAAATTTTAATAAGAATTTCTTGTGTTGCTTCTTCAGCATCTTCTGGCATCCGGCAGAATCGCAAAGCAATTTTATAGACGGTTTCTTGAGTAGCAGCCAATAGCAACTCAACAGATTTTGCATTACCTGAGGCGGCAGAAAATACTAATTCGTTATTTAACTCAATATCAGTGGACATGGTTTTTCCTATTTAAACTTTAATTACACCCAAATATATTGCAAGAATAGCAAATGTATCAACAAGACCGTGGATAATAATAATCGGCCACAAGTTACGCTTGTTCAGTAAATAAATAAGCGACATAACAAGACCTACAGTTGTGGCGATATAAAAACCGGCCCAGCCTTGATATAAGTGACCCAAACCAAAGACCACAGCTTGAGTGGTAGCAGCTAAAATCCATGCTAATCGATTACCGCCAAAAATCACCGCAAGTCGATTTAAAACAAAGCCTCGAAGCAACATTTCTTCGCCAAATGCGGCTGCTCCCCAACTAACAGGTATGAGCCACATAAAAAGTAAAAAAAGGTTGCCGGGTAGATCTGCAAATACTTGATAGTCAGGCGTCCCCAGTTCAAATTGCTTCAAAAAGAGCTGAACTAAGGTCAAAGTAAGCGCTAAAAATAAATAGCCACCAATAACCCACAGGCCAGCAACCCAAAGCTTCTCAGGTCTTCTAAGCCCTAGCTCTCGCCATGTTTGTCCCCGCCATTTTAATAGCAAGCTACAGACGACTAAGCTAAATATTATGACGCCAGGGAGGAAAAAGACTGATTTAAAAAGATAAGCAAATGGGATAGCCGCTACTATATACAAGACAACTAGAAGAAGATCGGTGATTGCCTGTTTCTTAGAAATGGCACTCCGGTAACTTGGACTCTCATTATCTGCTAACTTTTCTGCGCTTTGAGGCATTAGGCTTTTGCCCTTATTTAATTAATTGATAATAGTTTAGACGCGAGAAAAAAGGTGGGTGTGACAAAACTCTATATTTTTTTCAAAAATAATTGTTAGCTTTCCAAGTTTCAAACCAAAGTTTGAGCCCGAGTCTAGAAGACTTCATGGTTCTGCTGAGATTCCAAGCTTGAAAAGTTTTATTTGACCAATAAAAAAGGTGTTGTAAAACAACACCTTTGACTAGCGCTTAGCTTAACACTGGCTTATTGATTAGCCAGTTCTTTGCTGCTCCTTGAGTAACTTCTTTTTTTGCTTTCTCGAAGCAATGGCAGTCTTAACCTCAGAGCCTAGATGGCTTTCTCCACGCTTTTTAGCAAGTTGCATTTGGCGTTCGCGCTCTGAATAACGTTTTCGCTGCTCTGGTGTTTGCTTGTCATAACAATGGTGACAGCTTACGCCTTTTTCATATTGATGATGCTCTTTATCTTCTTCAAGAATTGGCATACGACAAGCGTGGCATTGATCGTATTGCCCCTTATTTAAATCATGGTCAACGGCCACACGATTATCAAACACGAAGCACTCGCCTTGCCACATTGTTTCGTCCTTAGGGACTTCTTCTAAATACTTAAGGATACCACCTTCTAAATGATAAACCTCTTCAAAGCCTTGTTCTTTTAGATAAGCGGTGGACTTTTCGCAACGAATGCCTCCGGTACAGAACATAGCTACTTTTTTATGCTTTTTTTGATCGAGTTTTTTTTCCACATACTCGGGGAATTCTCGAAAGGTTTCGGTTTTAGGATCAAGCGCACCTTTAAAAGTACCAATCGCTACTTCATAGTCATTACGGGTGTCGACTAGCACTACATCAGGATCAGAAATTAAGGCGTTCCAGTCTTTAGGTTTTACGTAAGTTCCGACTACTTCTTTGGGATCGATGCCTTCAACACCCATGGTAACAATTTCTTTTTTCAACTTTACCTTAGTGCGATAAAACGGCATGCTTTCATCAAAAGATTCTTTGTGATCTAAATCAATCAAGCGCTCATCTTGCTTAAGCCAAGCGAGAAAATTATCAATGCCTTGTCTTGTGCCAGCAACAGTACCATTAATGCCTTCACTAGCTAATAATAAAGTGCCTTTAACATCGTTTTCTAGCATCACGTCTAGCAAAGGTTGACGTTTTGCTTCGAAGTCTTCTAGAGTTACAAACTTATAAAGTGCGCATACAACTACTTGATTAGATTGATTTTTTGCATCTATAGTAGAACTATCTGCGGCTGCAGATTTTGAAATTGTCATTAATGTCCTCGCCCACTGGAACGTAAAACCAGTGCTTATTCGATTAAAATTCGAGCGAATTGTAGGGTTTTATCTAGCAAGAGTCAATTTATGTTACTGGTACCAAAGCTTATGGCCATTATGCTTTAACCAATCTTCGGATTTTTGGTAATTTGGTTCCATTTTGCTTACTAAATCCCAATATTGCTTTGAATGATTTTGATGTACTAAATGGCACAACTCATGCACGATTAAATAGTGCATTACAAATTCAGGAGCTAGTAAAATTAGAGGGTTAAATTGCAAAACTCCACTAGCGGTACAGTGTCCCCATTTAGTCTTCGTCTTACGAAATTTAATTCCTGAAACTCTATGCCATAAAGACATTTCTTTTGCAAAGATCTCCACTAATTCTGGAATTTCTTTTTTTGCTTGTTGTAGTAACCACCTATCCATTAACTTAGTTTTTTGCTCAGAAGAATTTTGAGCAAGCTTGAGAGCCAATCTGTCACCGTTTAATTTGGCCGAGTTACGCTTAGCTCTTTCTATTACTATAGAAACCTCAAACCCCATAAAGGGAATTTTTGAATTTTCCTCAAGGATTAATACCTCTGCTTGCTTTTGCTCTTGCTCAATTAATTTATTAATAATCCATTGTTTTTTCTCAACTAAAAACTCATCAATAAAAGATTTTGGTGTCGAATACGGCGCCCTTACCTCTACAGAGTTATTCTGCACATGAATTGCCACGCTTTTACGTCTTGAACGCTTTATTGAGAAGTGTACTTCTGAGTGATTTGAATCTAGAATTTGGTCCATTGAGAATAAAAATTTGTTATGTGATTTCGTTAATTACCAATTGACCGCAAGCTAGTAATTTCTTCTGTTCGGCAGTTAACTTTTTTACTTTGATTTCTGCTTTTAAGGCCGTAGATTTATCGACAAAAGAATGATGGTAAATCATGGTAAGTGGCTGTTTTCCGCGCAGGTATTTAGCACACTTGGGGCCATTAGCTTGATGCTCTTCAAAGCGACGCTCTAGATCAAGCGTGATGCCCGTATACATCTCACCTTCTCTACAGCGCAAAATATAAAGGTGCCACTCTTTCTCACTACTCATATCGGTAGACATTAGTAGAGCCTTCCCGCTTTTACTAAACGAGGCTTAAAATAAGGGTTATCCATACTTCCGATTTTAACTTCTTTTCCGCTGGACGGCGCATGAATAAACTTTCTATCACCAATATATATTGTGACATGGGTCGGCGTTGAGCCTGTGCGAAAAAATAGCAAGTCTCCGGGCATTAACTGATCTAACCCAATGTTCGACGATTGATTAAATTGGTCTTTAGATACTCGAGGAATCCCTCTAGAAACTTGGCTATGAGTAAACAGTACTAACCCACTACAGTCAAAGCCTTCCAATGGATTAGAACCACCATAGCGATATGGCATGCCTATCATTCGTTTGGCCATACTAACAATCGCTTGAGCTTTTGTTGCATCAAATTCAATGTATTTATTTGTGCTTGATGGGCTCCTTTCTGCTGAAGAGCAAGCAACCAACAATAGCAGTCCGACTGCACCTATATAGAATTTAATTTTTAAATGTAATTGCATAGCCTAAGACTAGCATGGCAAAACTGAATTTACACTAAATGCTTCTCAGCATAAAACTTTATAAGTTAGTCTTGAATTAGAACAGTTTTAACGGGTTTTCCTGTATATCTTGTAGTTCAGCAAATTGCGCACGCAAATCTAGAATATGTTGCTCCCAGTAATTAATAGAGTCAAATTGTGGAAAAGCTTGCGGGAAAGCTGGATCAATCCATCGTTCGGCAATCCAGGCGGTATGCTGAATCATGCGTAGAGCCCTAAGAGGCTCTATTAAAGCTATTTCACGATAATCAAAATCACAAAACTCTTGATAGCCTTCGACTACTTCAGATAGTTGTTTTATCCGATTGAATCTATCTCCAGACAATAGCATCCATAAATCCTGAATAGCTGGAGCCATTCTCGCATCGTCAAAATCAATAAAATGTGGGTTATCATCACGCCAAAGAATATTGCCAGGATGGCAATCGCCCTGAGTTCGGATCATCTTGATATCACCAACCTGTTGCCATTGTTGTTCGACTTGTTTTAAGACATCAGCTACCAAAGTGCTATATGCCGTTTTAAGTTCAAATGGTATAGCCTGCTCAATAACAAATTGGGCTTTATCATGACCAAAAGTTTGCGGATTTAACTCAGGACGGCATTTAAACTGAGAGGCTTTGCCAACAGAATGAATACGCCCTAAAAAGCGCCCTAAAGTGAACAAATTATCAAAGTTGTCTAGCTCTGGTGCATGGCCGCCTTTACGCTCAAAAATCGCAATATAGAAGCCATGATATTCGTATAAAGTCTCGCCACTAGAGATTGACGGCGGTACAACGGGTAATTCAGCGTCTAATAGCTCATAGCAAAAATTATGCTCTTCAAGAATTTGCTCTTTTGACCACCGCTCCGGACGATAGAACTTAGCAATTATTGGTGTTTTATCTTCCAGCCCAATTTGGTAAACCCTATTTTCATAGCTATTTAGGGTCAAAATACGGCCGTCTGTAACAAAGCCTAAACTATCAATGGCATCAAGAATAAAGTCAGGGGTAAGTCTGTCAAAGGGATGAGAAGAAGCTAATTTCTCTGAATCAGCTTCTTCAGAAAGAGAATTGTGATTATGCCAATTCGTCATCAGCTACAAAATATTTAGGATCGCGCTTGGTATCGACTTCAACTGCAGCGCCGGCCTTGGTTAATAACTTTTGGCAATCTGGACTTAAGTGCAACAAGTGTAGTTTCTTGCCCGCGCTTTCATATCGAACAGCTAAAGCATCAATCACTTCTAGACCTGAGTGGTCCCAAACTCGCGAGTCGGCAAAGTCCACATACACTTCATCTAAATCGGTTCTGGCAGAAAATTGCTCTGCAAAATGAGTCGTTGAGCCAAAGAATAAAGGACCACGAACGGTATAATAAGCTTTGCCATTTTTCTCTTGGCGGCGTACTCGTACTCTTTTTGCACTTTGCCATGCAAAGACCAGCGCCGATAAAATCACGCCGACAAATACCGCCATAGCTAAATCGGTTAACACAGTCACTACCGAAACAGTAACCAGAACCAAGGCGTCTGTCATTGGAATTTTCCGCATAATACGGAAGCTTGACCATTCAAAGGTTCCAATCACTACGATAAACATAACGCCTACCAGAGCCGCCAATGGGATCACTTCAATTAGTGGAGAAGCAAATAAGATAAAGGCTAAAAGTGCCAATGCTGCTGTTATACCCGATAAGCGACCTCGCCCACCAGAGTTAACATTAATCATTGATTGACCAATCATGGCACAGCCACCCATAGCCCCAAAAAAGCCATTAGTAGTGTTTGCCAAGCCTTGAGCGAAACATTCACGGTTACCTTGGCCTCGTGTTTCAGTGATTTCATCAATCAAACGTAAAGTAAGCAATGATTCAATTAAACCAATTGCCGCTAAAACAATGGCATAAGGGAAAATAATTCTTAGTGTTTCGAAGCTAAATGGCACTTCAGGAATTGAGAATATAGGGAATCCGCCAGCGATAGAAGCATCATCTTTACCGGTCATATCACGTACAAAATCAACAACGTTTCGCGTATCAATATCAAAGCCAATCACTAATAAGGTTACGACAACAATGGCTACAAGAGAAGATGGAATGGCTTTCGTTAGTTTTGGCAAAAAATGAATAATCGCCATTGTCAGAGCCACTAGCCCTAGCATCCAATAAAGCTCTGCGCCTTGCATCCAGGTTAGCACACCTTCTGCATTTACATTTTTAAACTGGCCAAGTTGAGCCAAGAAAATCACTATGGCCAAGCCGTTAACAAAACCTAGCATAACTGGATGGGGCACCATACGAATGAATTTACCCAGCTTCATCCAACCCGCAATCATTTGAATTAAACCCGTTAATACCACTGCCGCAAATAGGTACTGAACGCCATGCTGAGCAACCAGAGCCACCATAACCACAGCCATAGCGCCAGTTGCGCCAGAAATCATTCCCGGGCGACCACCGAAAATTGAAGTAATCAAACCAACCATAAAGGCCGCATACAAACCTACCAATGGTTCTACCCCAGCTACAAATGCAAAAGCAACTGCTTCTGGAACCAAGGCAAGCGCAACGGTAAGGCCTGACAAAATATCATTCTTGGCACTAGCAGTGGTATTTCGTATTAAATCAATCATCTTTGACTCTTATAATTCGCTTAAAAAATAAAGGCCGACAAACTGCCAGCCTTTAGTTCAAATAATAGGCGCGCATTCTACGCAAGCTTGCTAACAAGCTCAAGGCAAACCGCATCGGCCCTAAACATTAATCTTTTTCAGCAAAAGCCTTAAATCGCTCCATAAACAAATAGCTTTGCTTAGGGAAATTTTTCTTCATGAAAAACCCCATTATTTTCATAGGCAGGCTGGTCATTCGATAGTCTACGCGTGAATGCCAACGAGTGGAGCCCTCATCAAGTGCTTCAAAACTATTTTCAATATAATTAGTCATGCCTGTGGTTTCGTAAGTACCAGTAAAGACTTTCGGTAGATCTCTAGCAATAACCGTTTCAATCATCTCAAACTCACGTTTACCCATTTTATAAAACAGCTTAGTTTTTGCGCCAGGTTGGCCAGATTCACCACTTAAGTGCTCATAGCTGATCAGTTCAGGTTGCCACTGCTGGAGATTTTCAAAACTATCAAATAGCTCAATAACTTGATCTAGCGGCTTATCGATATCAATGTGCAAATCGGTTGGCATGCCCTGCTCCTACATTTTGGCTTTGATTTAGAGTGGATACATTCTAGCATAAAAGCATTATTTCATCGATAAGCACTATGCTGCCGATAATAAGCAAGCCTTTGTTCTACTTGATGTTTTTCTTGTTGAATCCAACTTTGAATTGGCGCTCTTTGCTGTTCATCTAAGATATAATGATAAGAATGGGTTAATACCGGCTCAAACCCCCGAGATAATTTATGCTCACCTTGCGCACCAGGTTCAAAGACTTGAATATTGTGCTCAATGGCATATTCGATACCTTGATAGTAACAGGTCTCAAAGTGCAAGCCATCCGTTTGTTCAAATGCTCCCCAGTATCGACCATATAAATGAGTTTTAGATAGAAAAAATAATGCAGCAGCGCATGCATTACCATCCTTATATGCAAATACTACCAAAGCTGACTCAGGTAAAGCCTTACTTAACCCTTGAAAAAACTTTAAGTTTAATTGCGCCCAACCTGCCTTTTTATCGAAAGTATGACAATAGAGCTGATAAAAAAGTAGCCACTCTTCTTGAGAAATCTCTACTGCTAATTTTCTCTCAAAGCTCCAACCCGCCCGCTTAACCTTTCGTCTTTCTTGATTTATATTTTTGCGTCTTTTTGGTTTTAGGGCAGCAAGAAAATCATCAAAACAGCGATACTCAAGATTTTTCCAATGAAACTGAATATCCAAGCGTTTAAAAAAGCCTAATGACCCAATATTTTGTTGTGAGCTTTTTTCGGGAAAATTGATATGCCAGCTGCTTAGTGAATGTTTTTTAGCCCATGCAGTTATAGCGTATGACCAAGATTGAAACTCCTTTAGGGTAAGTTCGCCTAAGAGCTTTGGCGCCAAGCATGGTGTCAATGGTGTAGCCGTTAAGAGTTTTGGGTAATAATCTTTTCCATTTTGGTGATAATAATTGGCCCACGCCCAATCAAATACATACTCACCATACGAATGACTCTTGATATAACTGGGGATAACCGCGACTAAATCGTGAAGATCGTCATTACAGTATAAGCATAAATGCATTGGCTGCCAGCCGCTTTCTGCACTAATTACTCCTGAGGACTCAAATAATTGCAAAAGCTCATAACTAGCTAATGGATTATCAATTTTTGGCCATTGTTCAGGTTTAATATTGCTAATGCTAATTTGGGGGCTAAAATTCATTTGTTTTAAAACTAAAAAGTATGAATTCAGCTTAATATGAGCATGACTAAACTACAATATAATTTACTAGAATAAAAAAACCAGGCATTAAGCCTGGCTAAAAGAAATTACTTAGGAGTAATTTAAGGGGTATGAAAAAACTAACAAAAACAATTAAATAAGGGTAAATGCAACGGTAGCAAATACTAGTGAGATAATTACCACCTCTAATGTATTTTCAATATACTCGCTCATTACAGTCTCCAATGGCCATCTGGCCTCTGCCTCAACACGGAGCGAATTCTACGCCTGTTTTATGATAATATTAAGACAAATTCACAGGATACTTTTTAATGGGATGCATTAGTTTTTTTTATCGAAAAAGCGTCTAGATAATTTACACTTATTCAGCCAGAGCAGATAACAAATGATGAGTATGATTGGCCAACTCTACTCCAAGGTCGGTCAAGTAGCCGCCATCTTCTTGACTTATGATTCCTTTCGAAAAAAGTCTTTGCGCGGCATTTATCGCTTCATCAGAAGCATTAGAATGGATCTTTAATCCTTCTTGTAAGGAATCGGTTGGAAACAGTGATAGCACTTTAATTTCTTCTAATAATTGATTATCAACAGCCATTAATTTCTCCATTAAAAAAGCCAGCAACATTGCCGGCTTTTATTATTGACATAAAATTGTTTCAGTCGCAAATATTAGTCAACTAATCCACGGCTTTTTAATAAATACTTAGGATCGGCTTCTTTCCCTCTGAATTTTTTGTACAGAGTTAAAGGATCATCAGTACCGCCTTTGGATAAAACATTGTCAACAAAGGCTTTAGCCGTTTTCTCATCAAAAATACCATTTTCGCGGAAGGCCTGATAAGCATCCGCACCAAAAATATCTGACCATATATAGCTGTAATAGCCCGCAGAATAACCGCCTGAGAAGATGTGCGAGAAATACGTGGTTCTATAACGTGGCGCAATCTCATCAATCAAGCCATAATCATTTAACACTTTTTCTTCAAACTCATCCGCATCACGAATCTCACCATCTTCAATCGTATGCCATGCTAAATCTAACAAAGTCGCAGCCATGTACTCGGTAGTCGCGAAGCCTTGGTTAAATTTGCTGGCAGCTTGTATTTTCTCCACTAATTCTTGTGGAATTACTTCGCCCGTTTTGTAGTGTTTAGCAAACTTGGCTAATACTTCTGGCTCGGTCATCCAGTTTTCGTGAACTTGCGATGGAAACTCTACGAAATCACGCGGAACCGATGTACCAGTTTGTGAAGGATAAACGCCATCTGACAAAAAGCCGTGTGCCGCATGGCCAAACTCGTGGAACAAGGTGCTTGCTTGATCGAAAGTCAATAAAGTTGGCTCATCACCTACTGGGCGCGGATAATTAAGCACATTAACAATGATTGGTTTGTTAAATGTACCATTCTCATCCACAAATTGCTTGCGGTAAGAATTCATCCAAGCGCCACCACGCTTAGAGTCTCGTACATAGAAGTCCGTTAAATAGATACCAATCAATTCACCATTGTTATCCGTTACTTCATAAGTGCGGACATCCTCATGATACTTTGGTAAATCTGTTCGCAGTTTAAAGTTCATACCATATAGCTTATTAGCAATATAGAAAACACCTTCAAGCGTATTGTCTAATGAGAAATAAGGCTTGGTTGCTGATTCATCTAAGTCATACTTAGCTTTACGGATCTTTTCCGCATAGTGACGCCAATCTGAAGCGCGGAATTTAAAATCCCCGCCCTCTTCATCAATCATCTCTTGCATTACCGCGACTTCATTTTTTGCTTGCTTAATAGCGGCTGGCCATATTTGATTCAGTAAGTTGTAAACGTTTTCAGAATTTTTAGCCACGCGCGATTCGAGAATAAAGTCAGCGTGGGTTTTATATCCCATTAGAGTTGCTTTTTGCGAACGAAGCGCAGCTATTTTAGCTGCGATTTCTTTATTGTCGTTGGCATTGTCGTTATCGCCACGATGAGTGTAGCCATTATAAATCTTTTCGCGTAACTCACGATTGGTCGAATAAATTAAAAATGGAGTTTTAGACGGTCTGTGCGTGGTAAATACCCATTTTCCTTCATGACCACGTTTCTTAGCGGTTTCTGCTGCAGCATCAATCAAGTTTTGCGGTAAGCCAGCTAAGTCCTCTTTATTCTCAACCACCATTTCCCAGTTATTATTTTCCGCTAAAACGTTATCGCCAAATTTAATGGTTAATTCAGTGATTTCTTTATTAAGTTCTCTTAAGCGAGCTTTTTGCTCATCGTTTAACTCAGCTCCCCCGCGAACAAAACCCTTATAACGATCTTCAAGTAACTTCATTTGATCGGCGCGCAAGCCTAAATCAGCACGCTTGTCATAAATTGCTTTAACTCGTGCGAACAATTCTGGGTTTAGATTAACGTCATCGCCTAATGCTGATAATTGTGGGCCTATTTCACGCGAAATGGCTTGTAGTTCAGGGTTAGTATGAGCACCTGTTAAGTTAAAAAATACATTAGCAACTTTAGTTAAATCTTTGCCGTTATATTCTAGAGCTTCAATAGTGTTTTTAAAGGTCGGAGTTTCAGGGTTGTTAGCAACCTGTTGAATTTCAGCCTTAGCGTTTTTAATTGCTCGCTCAAATGCAGGGCCGTAATGCTCATTTTTGATTTTATCGAATGGTGGCATGCCAAATGGGGTATCCCACTCTTCGTAGAACGGATTAGAGTCTTCTAC
Organism: uncultured Kangiella sp.; assembly: GCA_947503435.1. Lineage (GTDB taxonomy): Bacteria > Pseudomonadota > Gammaproteobacteria > Enterobacterales > Kangiellaceae > Kangiella. The sequence goes on from CANNDL010000002.1 coordinate 315,790, forward strand.
AACAGCCTCAACGACTTCTTCTTTGGCAACCGTAGTCTCGGCTGCTTGTTGTTCTTGTTTAGCAGTTTGTATCGCTTCAGCTTCTTTGTTATCACAAGCCGTTAATAGAACCGCGCTAACCGCTAGGCTAATGGCTAATTTTTGCATAATTGAGCTACCTGTTTTTGCTAGAAAATTTTGTAATGCTTTAAATAACACAAACCAAGGCAAAAAGCAGTAATTTCTAGCAAAAACAGTTTAAATCATTGATATCTGTACAGATTAAATGTAACAACATATATCGCTAGGCTTGCTCAGTTATTGTTACATTTTTAATCATTAGATCTTGCTGGCGTTTAGTAACTAACATGATGATTACTGAAGCAAATATAAGGGCTGAGCCTATTAATATTACGAGCGTTGAACTGTAAACGCTTAGAGGGCCTCCCACAGTAGCAATGATAACGTTAGTGATGCAGAAAGTAGCTGACTGCAGTCCCATCACTTTTCCTTGCCCTAAATGGCCAAAATACTTAGATAAATAAGTTGGTACCATGCCATTTGCAATGGCAATCCAGCCCCCAATGGCAAAAAACAATGGGAATACCCAAGTAGCATTACTAAATGGCTGTATAGCCAACAACAACGCTAATGCAGTGCCTCCTAATATCATGGACTTCACTTCACCTAGTCGATGATTCGTTTTGTCCACAATAAAACTACTGACTAATATCATACACGCGGTTAAAGCTACCGTTGCCCATGCAATCTGTCTACTGTCAAAACTTAAATGATCGACAAACCATACGGGATAAAAATCATAAAAAGCATTCAGGCCCATAGAATATAAAAAGTAGAACCAAAAGACAGGCAAAACTTCTTTATGCTTTAAAACCGTAAGCGAATTATTTTCGCGTATTAATTGCCAAAAATTCTGTTTAAGGACTTCCTTTTTTTCACGTCGTTCAATAGTAAAGAACACCATCACAAAAGCTATAGCTATGCCTACCGCAGCAATATTAAATACATTGGCTACGCCATAAACCATTAAAAAACCGCCAATTAATGGCCCTATTAACCAGCCGGCATATGTAGCAGCATAAACTAATGAAATGGCCCTAGTACGGTCTACATGGGGGTGCAACTCGGCTCCGATTGCTCTTGCAATAGATATGTTTCCTTCACAAATTCCCGTTATTAATCGGGCAATGGTAAAACCAATAAATGATTCTTGAATAACTGCTAAGGCGGTCAGAAGGTATCCGATTAAGCTTCCGAACAAGGTTAATAATAGGACTCTTCGACGGCCATAATGATCGGATAAAGCACCGACGAAAATGCTACCAATTAACAGACCCAAGGGATAAATGGCTAACGAAAAACCCAATAAAACTTTCGGGTGAAACCCCATGAAGTGCGTCAATTCATTGGGTGGATAATCAATAAAGTAAGGCGCTAATACTGGATAAGGCAATGCAATACCCGCAGTACCCAGTACTGAGATGAGCATTACACTAAATAGCGTGAGTTTAGCTTTTTTGGGAGTCATACAATGCCAAATTATTCTTACAGCTTAATGACTATGAAGTATAGGTGGCTTTTGCTTATGTGGCTAATTAAGTTGTTTTATTAGGCTGATTGAAAAAAGTTGAGGCTAAATAGTTCATCTTTATCCATCCAGGTTTTAACCCGTTTAAAGCCCGTATTCTCAGCTAAGTGTTCTATACAATCCAAGCTGAATTTATAAGAATTTTCAGTATGAATCGTTTCACCTTGAGCAAAATGAAGCTCATTATTTAATAATTCATAACGCTGATCTTCATTAGAAATCAGGTGCATTTCGATACGATTCAGTTCGTTATTGTAAAATGCTTTGTGAGAAAACTTTTGCAAATCTAATTTAGAATCTAAATGACGATTAACATTATTCAGCATATTCAAATTAAACTCTGCAGTAACGCCCTTGGCATCATTATAGGCAGACTCAATCACACTAGACTCTTTCTGCAAGTCCATCCCAATTAACATTCCACCGCTATCTCCAACTAACTTTCGCATATTACTTAAAAAGGTTTTTGCATTTTCAGGCTCAAAGTTTCCTACAGTTGATCCCGGATAAAAAACATATAAGTCATCAGCTTGATACCGCTGAGGAATAACAAGCGGTTTAGAAAAATCACTAACAATAGGCTCAATTTCTAGCCATTTGAACTTGTCTTTAAGGCGCCCTGCGGCTTGCTGCAAAAAGCGGCGAGAAACATCTTGTGGCAAATAGGCTTTAGGGTGAACAGCTTCAAGAATTAATTGGATTTTTTCACAAGCTCCAGCTCCTGGCTCAACAATCACCGAGCCCTTAGGTACATAATCGGAAATCTCATTTGCATATTGAGTAAGGATAGATCGCTCAGTACGGGTTGGATAATACTCATCTAGCTGTGTAATTTCTTCAAATAGTTCAGAGCCTTTTTTGTCGTAAAAGTATTTGGGATTAATATACTTATTTTCAGCAGTTAGTCCTGCGATTAGTTCTTGTTGCTCTGTCGTCAAAATTTTCTCAGCTAGCATAGTTGTTAAATGTCTTCCTCAATTAAAGGTCTCTTGCTAAACGCAAGCCCGAAAACTGCCAACGAGCCTCAGGATAGAAAAAGTTTCTGTAACTAGAACGTATGTGACTATGACTTGTTACACATGAACCGCCTTTTAGCACCAATTGATTACACATAAATTTGCCATTGTACTCACCAACGGCTCCTTCAGGTGCTTTAAAACCTGGGTATGGTGAATAAGCACTAGAAGTCCATTCCCAAACATCACCGAAGAATTGTTCACTTTCGCTAGCTAAAGGAGCTAAGTTCATAGACTCGACGAAATTGGCTTGCTTTAGTGTTTTATGTTGAGCAACTGACTCCCACTCAGCTTCTGTAGGTAGTCGCGCTCCATACCAGCGCGCATAAGCATCTGCTTCATAAGCGCTGATATGACAAACCGGGGCAGCCATTTCTAACTCATTTAAACCATTCAATCCGTATTGATACCAACGGTTACCTTTATTCTGCCAATATAACGGCGCTTGCCATTGATGTTGCTGAACCGCAGCCCAACCATCACTTAACCAAAACTCGGGCCGCTTATAACCGCTGTCCTGAATAAATTCCAAAAATTCTTGATTGGTTACCAACCGATTTTGTATTTCAAAAGCATTTAAAAAGCATTGATGTTGAGGCGATTCATTATCAAATATAAATTCGTTAGAAACATCATTAGCACCAATAGTAGTTAAGCCCCCTTTTTGCGACAGCCAATGAGTATCTTTAAAATCTGCATTAACAGCCGTTTGTTTAGGTTTTTGATAGACCGGTAATAATGGATTTTGATACCAATTAAATAATAAATCAGTGAAAAATAATTCTTGATGTTGTTGCTCATGATTGATACCCAGAATTAACAACTCCTGAATTCTCGAAGAGTCATTACTTTTAGTATTTAATAACTGAGCTATTCTTTGAGTGATATTTTCTCGGTATTGATAAACTTCTTTAACCGTAGGTCGTGATAACAACCCTCTATTCGAACGTAAAAACTGTTCACCAACACCATTATAATAAGAATTAAACAAATATTCGTATTTAGATTGGAAGTGTTTAAAGCCTTTCTCATAAGGCTTCAATATAAAAGTTTCAAAAAACCAGCTAGTATGGGCCAGATGCCATTTTGCAGGGCTGGTTTCTGCGATCGCTTGTAAACCGTAATCTTCAACCTCTAAAGGCTGACAAAAAGCTTCGCTCTGTTTTCTTGTATGCAAAAAATGTTCAATTGATTTTTGCGATTTTGTGTCTGAAAATTGTTCGCGTGAATTCACAATAATGAGTTTGATTACTAAATTAGCTCTACTTTACCACTAATCCACACTTTATTCTTTTCGATTTTACTTAGTATTACTGCACCGTTTTTAGATACTTGCTCAGCAGCAAAATCATACTGAAATAGTTTTTCATGCCAATAGGTAGCGAGTACTCGATTAGCTGAGCCAGTTGCGGGGTCTTCATTTGCGCCATGATGAGGCGCAAAGTAGCGAAGCTTGAAGTCATATCCATTGTTTGCTTTTTGGGTTGCAATTACAGCTCTATAGCAGGCATTTTTCAAGGATTCAAAATTAACATCCATTGATGATAAATTAATATTTTCAGACCATTCTAGAATCAAATAGCTATTTTCATCGCCGACATGAGCATAGTTAATAGGCTCATAATTAAAGGCATCTAACAAGGTTGTTTTCTGAATATCTTCCGGTAGTCCTTGATGGATTTTTAAAGGCTCGAAGCCAAGCCACAAATCCTCTCCACCTTCTCCATTACGATTAAATACATCAATATCGATAAGGCCTGTAGATAGCTGAATCTGTTTAATGTTTTGAGTTTGCTTAAGAAAGTGAGCCGCTGCCAGTAAACCATGTCCACACCATTGAATTTCAGTTATGGCGTTAAAAATTCTAATCTGGGGAATAAGGCCACTTCCTATTATAAAAACACTGGCTTCACAGCCTGCGTCTTTTGCTAAGGCCAGCATTTGTTGCTCAGTGAGATTATTGGCATCCGAAAATAAAGCAGCTCGGGTGCCCCGGTGTTGGCTAGTAGAGAACACATTCGCTTTAATGCAGCGGCTGGTAACTGACATCGATTCAATAGCGCTCAGAAGCGTTATATATATTGTGCAAAAGATCCTATCATTTTTTGCCGCATGTTTGCATCTGGCAATAACCCTCGCCCCGCGGCCATATTATCTTTGAGGTGCTTTATTTTACTGGTTGCAGGTATAGCGCAGGTAACTGCGGGATGAGAAATGGCAAATTTAAGGTAAAATTGCGCCCAACTTTTACAGCCAATTTCTTGGGCATAATCTGGCAAAGGCTTATTTTTAGTGTAACCAAACAAACCATTAAAGGGTCGATTCACAATGACAGCAATTCCTTTATCAGCGGCTAATGGTAGCAATCGACTCTCAACTCCTCTATCACGAATATTATAAGTCAATTGAACAAAGTCGAGCGTTTCTTGCTCCATAATCGCAGCTAATTTGGCATGATCTCGACCGTGGGATGTGGTGATACCGATATACTTAATCAGTCCTTTCTCCTTCCAACTTCTAAGTGTTTTCAAATGCGTTTCCCAGTCCACTAGGTTGTGAATTTGCATCAAATCAAACTTATCCAGCCCCCAAAGCCGCAGTGATTGGCGCATTTGTTGAATGCCATCTTGCTCACCTCTAGTCCAAACTTTGGTGGTTGAAAATAACTGCTTTGGGTAATTCAACTGTTTTAGACAATGGCCAATAACTTCTTCTGATACGCCGTACATCGGTGAAGAGTCCAACATTTGTCCGCCAAGCTCGAAGAATGTTTTAATTAATTCTACTCGCTCTGGTAGTTTTGACTGGTCTTGAATATTGAGATTTCTGTAAGTACCCATCCCCATTACAGGGATAGGTTCTCCGCTCGATGGAATTTTATTCATCAGCATTTTATTGGCAATAGACTCGGCAATAAGTAATTTATTGCCGGCCAGTGCTGATGCCCCAGTTAAAGCTATTAAGCTTTGAATAAACTTCCTGCGCTGCATTAAAAAGATACCGTTTCAAACTCTTTCGCTTTCTCGAGCCGTTCTTCTCGCGAACGCTTATGTTCTTCCTCGGCAACTTCCAATTGAGTCTTTTCTTCCAATAAAGCAATATGCATTTTTCGATACATTTTTAACGAATAAAAACTGAATGGACTAAAGAATAATTTTATAATGACCGGCATTAATTCAATCGCGATAAAGAAGATTTTTAGTAACCAGCTAAACAAAATCGCAGCCTGGCCAACCTCAGGATCATTATGAATACTTTGCAATCCTAAATAACGACGTAAAAAGCCCGTCTTAACTTCATAAAATAAACCGTCGTTAACCAAGGTTACTCGATACTCTTCAAGTTTCTGCTGCTTACGTTCAATTTGATTATTTAGCTCAAGAGTAGCGGTGGTTATACTTTGCTCTAATCGCGCCAAAGTTGCTTCATTAGACTCAAAATTGACTTCGCTTTGAGCCAAAAAGTTACTCTCCTTCTGGACTTCATTTAAAGCACTTGTGGCGGTTTCAATATCAGGGCTGATAGCATCTAGCTTACTTTTAGAGTCCGCTAGACTTTGTTCCAATATTCCAACTTGCTTTTCTAAATCGGTATAAGTCTTAACCGCTCGTTGATATTTGGGGCCTTCCGTCGGTGCCCTACCATCACGTCCAGTGCGTTCTAATATTGCTTCATTAAACCAAAAATCATAATCTTTGCGAGCGACTGCAATTCTCTCATTGATAGCAGATATCTCAGTAATCAATACTTGCTGAGACTTTTGCAGTTCTGTTAAGTTGGTTTGTTTTACATTAAGATTGTTTTGAACGACATCCGGATCGCTGGATTGTTCGGTAGCTTTATAGGTATTGATTTGATTACGTAGCAAATCAATTTGTGTTTGCAAATCGGTAACACGCTTTTTATCTACATCAATTGCAGTATCCAACTCAGTTTCATAGGTAGCCAACCGAGCAAAGTATTCGCGATTGTTTTCATTGGATTCTTTCTGTATTTGTTCATCTATTGCCGTAGACTGCAGGCTTATCTCTGCCAAAGTAGCTAGGCCTATAGCGATAATTAATGAATATATGATCCTAGGAACCAACCCTATAAGGCTTCTTATAGGTAAACCATTTTTAAACGGATTTCTCAATGCCCAGTCAGAACCGATAATTGCTTGATCAAGAAAAAATAAAGTTAAAGCAAAAATAAAGCCCGTTATAATTGCTGCAGTAGTGCCCAAGAATAGCGAAACACCATAAGAAAACAGAAGGAAGGTAAAGGCGAACGTTACAATCTGCCTAAAGACCATGGCATAAGATAGCATTCGGTCATATCGACCGCACTCTGAAAGCACTTCAGAGTCAGTTAGCGAAAGAAATGAGATTATTTTGAAGAAAATGGAATCTTTTTTTAGCTCAGATTCTGGAGCATTGGAATTCTGTGGTTCATTTGTCATAGACACACCTATTTTATTGATTATTATTCGGAATAATCAAGCAGATGCCCCATTTATAATAAATATTAATTCCAAGCATGCTGCTCAGTAACTTTGATTATGACAAAATTTATGTTTCCAAGTTCGCTAACTATTGTAAAGAAATGTAACCCTACAGCGTATTTTATAGATTCTGTGAAGTATGCCTCTTTAAAAACCGCATGCTTTTGCGATATTTGGACAAACTAAAGTAAAAAGGACTTCCTATGAAATCTTTACTTAGAATATTAGTTATTTTAGCTATAGACGCAATGGTTTCGGCTTGCTCAACCATCAAAGGTTCAACCGTCTATGAAAAACAAAACTTTGTAGTGAAGATGCAACAAGAAACCCTACAACAGCTTTACAAAAAACACCCTCAAGCTCGAAGCCAAATTGCAAGCTCAGCTGGCTATGCCATCTTCAGCAATATAAATACCAATATTATTTTTATAACCACGAGCGGTGGCTACGGCATCGCAACAAGTAATAGCAAAAAAAGAACTTTTATGAAGATGGCTGGACTAGGGGTTGGCTTAGGGGCGGGAGTGCGAGATATGCGTCTAATATTAATCTTTAATAAAAAGCACGATTTTGATACTTTTGTCGATGATGGTTGGGACTTTTCTGGGCAGGCTGGCGTTGCAGCACAATCAGATGAGCAAGGCGATCATGTTAACGCTACCAAGTCTGTTGATTTAGATATAATCACTTATCAATTAACCAAGGCGGGATTATCCATCGAAGCTACTATTGAGGGTGCTAAATTCTGGAAAGATGAAGATTTAAATTGAGTTTAATTTAGGACAATTAGAATATTCTTGATAACAATCACGTCCACTATTTTTTGCAGAATACATGGCTTTATCCGCGTTATTAATAATTTCACGCAAATCAGTAGATAAATTTAGTTGCCCATTGGCAATGCCTATGCTGACAGTAAATTGAATGCTTTGCTCGTCTACTAATATCAAAGCATCACGAGTTTTATTGCATATATTAGAAGCAACCTCTTCTGCAATATCTTTGCTAGTATTCGGAAGTACTATTATGAATTCTTCTCCTCCAGTACGACCGAGCATGGCCTTTTGTGGTACCGACTTAGAAACCAGTGTTGAGAAATGCTTTAAAACTCTGTCTCCAACTGAGTGTCCGAAGTTGTCATTGATAGATTTGAATTTATCTAAATCAAGTACTAAGACACTAACCTGAGAGAGCAGCCCTGCTTTTATTGATTTTTGGCATACCTCAAATATTGCTCTGCGGTTTAATAAATTAGTTAAGGGATCTTTATCTGCCAATTGCTTTAAATCTTTTTGTAGTTTCAAATTAGTAAGTAAAGCGAATGATATAGTGGACCAAAATATGAAAATTATCGCCTCTGAAAGCATCCACACGGTTCCAGCCCCTCCTGATAACAAAGAGTTGGTTGTATCATCTGAAATGGTCAGAAAAACCCTTGATAAAAAGAAGAGTCCATGAAATCCAATCCCAAACCCAACGACTGCGGCTATACCATTTTTTGTCTTAAATAATGGCCATAAAATAGTAAAAGCTCTGAGCATGATAAAAAAACTGAAGAAACTTAGCATAACCACGCGCAATTCAATATCGAATGTCACAATTGTTAAATAGTAGTAACCAAAGAGCATTAGCAGAATCGCTGAGCACTCTATAAATACTGGGGTTGATTTAATACCTTGATATTTTGAAAAACCTCTCAGCAAGACAAACGAGCCAATGACAATTAGCATATTAGCCAATATGATTGAAAGCCAGTCAGACCATATCCCTCTAGGCAGGTACATTAGCAATCCAATTGCCCACAGCCATTGAGTTACAGCCCATTCTTTGGTTCCTAATACATGCTTATTCATGTGCCAATTAGCCGTGAGCATAATCGCAGCTACAACGGAAAGGATCCCGCTAATAAAAACAAGCGTAGGTACATCTATTGAAAAGTTAGAAATACAGCACTCCTCATGGCGCTAAGCCTTATTTCATCCTGAAAATTAAATCTATATTACTGATAGTCTATAGTTTTGACTAGTCCAATAAACGTTATTGGGCAAAGCTTATTGATTTTCCTTTTTGTATAAAGCGATTTCTTTATCATCATCCATGAAATTTTTAACAAAACCTAATCCCAACTTCTGCAAAAGCCGAACGGATGCCTTATTTTTAGGATTACAAATACCGTAAAGGCGGTACAAATCATATTCCATTTTAGCAAATTCCATACATGCTTCGGCAGCTTCTAAAGCATAACCATTACCCCAAAAATCAGGCAGTAAAGCATAGCCAATATCTGCAGAATCTAGATAATCTCGTTTAAAAAAACCACACAAACCAATAGGAGCATTAGCAGATTTCAACTCAACCAACCATGCTCCATAACCATTCTCACGATATGAAGCGAGTGGGCCTGTTTTGATGTAATTTGCTGCATCTTGTAAAGAACGCACTTTTTTGTCACCAATATTTTCAATCCAGGCAGAAGTATTAACTAACTGATAAATGAACTCATCATCAGTTAATTCAAATTTTCGAATCAATAAGCGTGGTGTTTCAATCATGAATTTGCCCTTTTTGTATAGCCACATCTTACTGCCACCTCCAGAAAATAAACAATGAATTTTCTGCCAATATTGCTGTCTAAATTTTGTACAGTGCGGTAATAAACAAATTGAAGGAGTGTGCAATGGGGCAATTATTATATGAGTCTGACGAATTTATTCACCTCGAAGAAACTTATAACGATTTAAAAAATCATGGCATAGAAGATAAAGATCTCCATGTTTTTGCAAAACACCAAGGTAAAGTCTTAAGGCATGGTTTAAATGCCGCTAACTTTTGGTACAAGACTAATTTAGTTAATGGCGCTCTACGCGGTTTAGGCTTTGGTATAATAGGTGGGCTTGTATTGGCTTGGATATTAAGCGCCAGTAATTTCTTTGAAGGAAACTATGGCATCACTGGTTTTATTCTCACCATGCTATTCGGTATGGGTTTTGGCGCTTGGCTTGGAGGCTTTTTAGGGCTACAGTCTCGCAACTATAACCTTAGACAATATTATAGATATGTCGACGAAGGTAAGTACCTATTATTAGTCGATGCTCATGGAAAAGACGTAGGTGCGGTAAAATCAAGCATTCACGATCAGCATCCACAGTTGAAATTTTTGAGCGATGAAATTGATACCATGGTACCCTTCGAAAAATTTCAAACCACTCATTAGCGTATTAAATCAAAGGGCGCTTAGCGCCCTTACATAATATTACATTCAAGCTAGGGCTTTTTTGCTAAAGTATCATTATGTCTTTGCAGTAAACTTCTCAAATAAAAACCAATATCTCCAACGCCTTGAAAGCCAGCGTCAATGGCAGCCTTATTATCAATGTCTAAAGGAATATCCACCATAGTGGAAAACTCTTTTAACGAACTATAAAAACCTATAGTCATAGCATCCCAGTTGCCGCCCTGCTCTTTCCTGAATAATAAATTAGGCTTCCTATTAATATTAATTAAATAATCACTTTCCATCATCCGCTCTTTTAATAACTCATTCTTTTTATCAGGCAAGGCTACAAACATCTCAATGTGGTAGAGCTTATTGTCATGATACCATCGATTCAGCATTTCGTTGTTCGGACCAAGCATATAAGTAGATTCTAAAAAGTTAACATCAGCATCTAATTCTAAAAATAAATTTTTAATTGAAGAGTAGTTTTCTTTCGAATGAAGTTTTTGATATGAGTGAACCGGCCAAATTAACATTAAATCCCAGTGGTCCCCCTGACTATGACGCATCATATAAGGCGTGTTTGTATTCTTCCCTTGATAAGTTTTCACCTTATCTATAACTGATTCAAGTTTTCCAGGTGTAGCTCTAACCAAGTCAACACGATACAAAAATTCGCCCTGATTATGGGCTTTATCTTTAGCAAAAAGGCTAGTATTTAACAATACTGCTATTACTAATATTAAATGTCTCATTGCAATCTCTATTTTATGAATTTATTAGATTGTACAATCAATCCATCAGTTTGCTAGAGTAATGTAAATTATTGAGGGGGATTTTTATGAGCAATTTAAAAGCCTGTGCGTTATTGTTTTATGTTTTTGTAACACCGATAGCTTATACCGCGGATAGAATAACTGGCCACCCGGAAGCAACTCGTTCAGAAATAATCGCGCAAAATGCTATGGCTGCTACAAGCCAGCCTTTAGCAACTCAAATTGCTCTAGATATAATGAAACAAGGTGGGAATGCAATCGATGCTGCTATTGCTGCAAATGCAGCTTTAGGATTGATGGAACCTACCGGCTGCGGTATTGGAGGCGATCTATACGCAATAGTTTGGGATGCAAAGTCTCAGAAACTATATGGTTTAAATGCATCTGGGCGGTCTCCTATAGGCCTTAGTTACACGCAATTAACAAATGAATTAAATAAATTAGATAGAGAATCTATTCCTCCTTATGGGGTTCTACCCATATCGGTGCCAGGAACTGTTGATGGTTGGTTTGAACTCCATAGCAAATTTGGAAAGATACCAATGGAGAAAATATTGCAACCGGCTATCAATTATGCCGAACAAGGCTTTCCTGTATCAGAATTAATCGCATATTACTGGAATTTAAGCGTGCCACGACTAACCCCTCAAGTAGGTGCATTTAAAGAAACTTTCACTCTAAATGGTAGTGCACCTGTCAAAGGAGAAATATTCAAGAACCCGGAATTAGCCAACACCTACAAATTACTTGCCAAAAAAGGCCGTGATATTTTTTATAAAGGATTAATAGCAAAACAAATGGATACCTTTATGCGTAAAAATGGTGGTTATTTACGATATGAAGATTTTGCAAAACATAAATCCGATTGGGTTGAACCGCTAGGTGTTGAATATAAAGATCATACGTTATGGGAGCTTCCACCTAATGGTCAAGGTATAGCAGCTCTGCAAATGTTACAAATTCTTAAGAACTTCGATTTAAAGTCAATGGGATTTAACTCGCCTGAATCTTTACACACCATGATAGAAGCCAAAAAGTTGGCATTTGAAGACAGAGCAAAATTTTACGCGGATGCCGAATTTTCGAATCAACCTATCGATCAATTGATATCTGCACAATATGGACAACAAAGAGCCAAACTTATTGGTAAGCGCGCTGCTCGACGAGTTGAGGCTGGAAATAAAAACTTACTTGAAGGCGATACCATATATCTCACCACTGCCGACTCCGAAGGTAATATGGTTTCTTTGATTCAAAGTAATTATCGCGGTATGGGTTCTGGTGTGGTGGTTCCCGGCCTTGGTTTTGGGTTTCAAGATCGTGGACAGTTGTTTTCAATGGATAAGAAGCATGCAAATGTTTATGAGCCTGGGAAACGCCCTTTCCACACTATTATTCCAGCATTTATAACTAAGAATGGAAAGCCATTTATGAGTTATGGCGTAATGGGCGGAGCTATGCAGCCACAAGGACATGTGCAAATATTAGTAAATATGCTCGACTATGGGATGGGAATACAAGAAGCCGGTGATGTGGCTCGTTGGCAACATTTGGGCTCTACCGAACCAACAGAATCTCAAGCTCAATATTTAACTGATGGCGGTTATGTTGAACTCGAATCAACAGTTCCACAAGCTACAGTGCGCGCCTTAAAACAACTCGGCCACGATATTCGCGCCGGTAATGGCGGTTTTGGCGGTTACCAAGCAATAATGTGGGATGAAATAAACAAAGTGTATTTTGGCGCATCTGAATCAAGAAAAGATGGCCAGGCGGCTGGGTATTAATTAATTCATTTTTGGAAACTAATTGGCATCCAAACTTGCTCCCACCTTTCTAACTTATCTGAAGCAGTAAGTTTTTTAGGTGACACTGTTACTGAATTTTTTAGCAATGAAACATTGCTTAATAAATTCACATTCAATGAACCTATAAATCTCTCTGGCTCAACTAAATTTTTATAAGAGGCACAAATAATATCATCACATTGTGTGCACGCAATAAATTTAGCTTGATTAGAGCCTTGTTGATAGAAATTTAAATCCCCCTCACTTGTAAGCTTTAAGTGTCCACTAGAATCTGAAATATACTTAACATTCCTTGCCACGCAAAAGTCGCAATCACAAATTCGCGCTTCGAAATCAGATAGTTCAAGGCGCGAAGAAAACTCTATTTTTACCAGACCGCAACTGCATGCTCCGGAATAAATATTCATAACCATTTGCTCCTAAACTATTAAGTTAATACTTCAAAACTGCTATTCTTAAGCCACAATTATCCTACCAATCTAATTATGTCACAGCCTTACCCTAACAGCTATTATGCTGCGACCACCAACTGCTCATTAAAATCAAATGAACTGCCAAATGTTTTGGAGGTTGAGACATGCATCATAGGCGCTGGATATGCAGGATTAATGACAGCTTTAGGTCTTATTGAGCGCGGACATACAAGCATTGCAGTAATTGAAAAGCACAAAGTTGGTTGGGGCTGCTCAGGGCGTAATGGTGGTTTTGTATTTGGAGGTTACTCACTAGGGCCAAGAGCGTTAGTGAAGCAAGTTGGGGAGCAAAAAGCACATGATTTATATCAATTTACCAAGTCTGCTGTCGATTTAATTCGCCACAGAGTAAAGCATTATAAAATCGATTGTGATCTAGTTGATAAAGGCGTTATTTGGGCCAATTGGTTCAAAGATCAAAATCTACTGCATAATGAGCAAGCATTTATGCAAGAAAAAATGGGCGTCGATTGGACATATCTGTCGCCGGATGAATTAAAACAACAAATAAATACTGAACGTTATCATGGTGGCTTGTTTGAGCCCAATGCCATGCATTTTCATCCTCTTAATTATGCGCTGGGAATTTCTCAAGAAATCATTAATCAAGGCGGTGAAATATTTGAAGATTGCGAAGTGTTGAACATTGATTACCAATCATCAACTAAAATCATCTCAACAAGCCAGGGCACGATAAAAGCTAAAAATGTTGTTGTTTCTGGCGGCGGCTATTTAGAAGATGCTTTTAAACCTATATCCCGTTCAATATTGCCAATAGCAACTTACGTTATGGCCACAGAGCCCCTCGGAGAGCGCTTAAAAGACTATATTAATACGGAAGCAGCCATATACGATACTCGCTTTGCATTCGATTACTATCGCCCCCTACAAGACACACGAATCCTTTGGGGTGGACGTATACATGCCAATACTAAAAAACCAAAAGATTTAGATCATCTTCTACAAAGGGATCTGCTTAGAGTATTCCCCCAACTTGAAGGCATCAAAGTTGAATACGACTGGCAAGGCTTTATGGCCTACGCCCGTCATCAAATGGCACAAATTGGTGAAGTTGCCCCAGGAGTCTGGTATGGCATTGGTTTTGGCGGTCATGGTGTCGCACCGACCACCGCTGCTGGAGAAATATTAGCCGAAGCCATTTCAGGTCAAGGCGATACTTATAAACAGTTTCAGCCATGGGGCTTGCCTTGGAATGGCGGTCCATTTGGCCCACCGGCTGCTCAGTTAAGTTACTGGTGGTATCAACTTAAAGATTGGTTTAAAGCCACTATCGAGTAGTTTCAGTAATAATTAAGTGCTATTTATCAGTCTTGTCTTTTACAGCTTCTATTTCTTCCAGTAACTGCCCTACGGTAGATTCACCTTCAATATCTTCGGCATTAATCATTACCATCTTTGGAGTAATGTCTATTTGGCGTTGAATATAATTGTACATGGTGACATCACCATCATTTTCGGTAGAGCCCAATATATAAAATCCTGTACCGTCCTTGAGCTCTAAGTACATCAAGCTATCGTTTAAAAAATCACCTTTTGTTTCAATTTCAATATATTCGAGTTCAGAATACTTACCTGAGTAAACACTCAACTCCTCTTCTAATGTTTCATAGCCTATAACCCTATCTTCCATCAATAAATTGCCACCTTCTAATATTGAAGATATTCCCTCAGAGTAAAAATATATAATTTTTTCATCTTTCTTTATAATTTCATTTGCTTCTAAAACAACTCTGTACTCATCAGGAACCTTACTACCTGGCATAACGTGTGTAGGAACTACTTGGCCAAATACCATTAAAGTTCCATACACAATAATCACTCCAACTAAAGCAATAAAAGGAGTTAGCAACCATGGTAACCATGACTTACTGGCTTTGTAGAATTTATCTTGTTGCTTAAAATGCCTATGATATTTGAAAGTAGCGATAACGCCCTTAATTAAGAAGTAGACCACTATTATTTTAAATAAAAGTCCAGCAACCTTTCCTAAAGTAACCATTACAATAATGCTTGAGACAATATAATATAAAAGCATTAAAACCGCAGCGATTCGACTTTTGCGATAAATGCCAATAGCCAACAGAACGATTAATCCATAGTCAAAATAATTATCCACACCAAACAACTCATGTGAGCTATCTGCATAAAAAACATAGTAAGTGGAGAGAATCGCTCCTAGAACAACTAGAATTAAGCAAGTAATCCAAGCATTCCTGATCGGTTTTAAGATCTCGACTGGAACCGGTATGTAATCAAATTCGGTAGTAACTTCCGACTCTGGAGCTTTGTAGATATTATCCATAAATTCTTGTAATTATTATAGCGAGTCTCGGAATACTAAAAGGAGTAACTTGAAAGTGCAAGTGCAATAAAATGTTGTGATAATTTACATGCCGTTATGATTTGTCAGCATTTATTACAATGCAAATTTGAAAACTGAGTCTCAACGCACATATTTAAACTTCCTGGTGCTTAGTATGAGGTGTTCATTATAGAGGAGGGATTATCTATGAACCTTAAATCATGTTTAAAACCAGTTTTATTGACCAGTATATTTTTACTATATAGTTTTTCAACACAAGCCAATGAAGATAAGAGAGCTGCCTTACTAGAGGTAATTAATCAGCAAATCAATATCCACACTAATATGGGTAATAACTCTCAAGTTAATAATCTACAAAGTGCGAAAAACAGAGTCTTGCAGCTATCTTTTGAAGAACTTGCGGTGTTACCAGAAAGTAGTGCTTTTAACCGCTTAAAAACTGCTAACAATATTCTCGAAACTCAAACCTTATCAGTTGCAACTAGCAAAATCCTAGGCAACTTTGCAAACAAAGCATCAACTACCTTAACTCAACCCGACTATGCTGACTTCCCGCTTTGTGGAACAGCTCCGGGCGAAAGATACAGTGATACAGCTGTGTTTGTATCAGAGCAGGCGCTATTTGTTGCAGAAGTTGTTAGAGAAGTAGCTTCTAGAGGTTGTGAGCAAGTTGCAGTAGCAGCAGGATTTGGGGGCAATACTTCAGCGGTTTGTATTGCTACAGATGCCGTTTATATTGCTGCTAAAGAAGCACACAATATACTAAGTTTTTGCGATGCCGAAGTGGATGAAGCACAGCTAGAAACTACTTTCTTAAGAACTGAAGACTTATTTAACTTGGGTCATGAGATTTCTGATGAGCTTTCAGCTCATGATTCAGCTGTATCAGGCCTGATTAACAGCCATGATAGTGATATGAAGTTAGCATTGAGTAACCATGATTCCGATATTAAATCTGATATCGCTATTCATGATGTCAGTATCAAGTCTGCACTTCAACAACACGATCAAGATATTAAAAATATCCTGGGACAAGTGCTAGCGAATCAAGGACAAATGCTAGCAAATCAGGAAGAAATTATTCAACTATTGAAAACACCCTCCGGCAGGCGGCCTGGTTGGAATAAACCATAGCCATTAAAAATAGTGCCTCTTAACGAGGCATTATTTTATTTAAAAATTACTTTTGCTTGATAGCCTAAGGAAGTTAGGTAGTTCTCGATTACTAATTTGGCTTCTTTTTTTACCTTTGCTTCGATACCATTTTCCTTGGCAGTTGCTTTCATTGCTTTAATAGCCGCTTTGATTGCACTATTTCTATTCGCATCATTAATCTTCTTGAAAATTCTATCTTTACAAGTGGTAAATTCGATATCTTCTTCATCGAAAGATGGGTTTGAGACAAGTATAGCTTTTTTAGGGAAAGTTATATTAGCCGTTCGTTTATCAATATCGATATCATAGTTACCTAATTCTAAATTAACCGAGCCCTTAATCACGCCTTTCATATAAATATAAAAAATAGCATCGCGAATCAAAGGATTGCTTTCCTTCAAAGTACGCTTTAATGATTCTGATAAAGTGTACTCTACAACTGCCAGCTCCGATATGTTCTTGATAGACTCTACGGTAACTTTAATATCGGTATGCTCTTCATTTTTATTAGCGACAAAATATACTATCAACCCTGCCACTAATGCCGCAAGTATTGCTGTAAGAATAGTTTTTGACATATTCCCTTCCCCTTTCTAATTTAATCTCCAGTTAAATTATAACCAGCTTTCGAATAAGTTCTGATGAGAGGTTAGCACTTTTATAAAACTCTACTGATAATAAATAACCTGTTATAATCAATGGTATTAACCGCCCTTCTTTCTGAACGAATGGCTAAATCTAAATATCCTTCAAAAGTTAACCTACCTCAGGAAAACCTAGGGTGGCAGACAGTTTTAGATTTTTTAGTAGACCACTTTAAAGGTATTGACAAAAACACCTGGCTACAACGAATTCAAGCTGGCAAGGTCCACTGGATTAATGGCGACTTAGTAGAATCAAATACACCTTATCGCGCTCAAGCCGCCGTTTATTACTATCGAGAAGTCATTGAAGAGCCTAAAGTCCCTTTTGAACACAAAATAATTTATCAAGACAAGCAAATTCTAATAGTAGATAAACCACACTTTTTACCCGTAACACCTGGCGGTCAATACGTTAACGAGTGCCTACAGCATCGATTAAGAAAAGAAACGGGCATTGATAAACTACAAGCTTTACATCGATTAGATCGTGAAACGGCTGGTTTAGTTATGTTTTCTGTGAATCCTGAAACACGCTCAAATTACCATGCGCTATTTTCAGGAAAGACTATAACCAAGACATATCTAGCTATCGCCAAAACAAAAAGCGACATTTCAGGAAAGCGATGGGAAGTAAGAAATAAAATGATAAAGGCACAACCAAGTTTTTTAATGCAAATAGATAAAGCTGCAGATGAAGCTAGCTGTAATGCCCATTCAATTATTCGATGTATCAAGCAAAATGAACATCTAGCCACATTTGAACTACAACCAATTACCGGCAAAACTCATCAACTTAGAGTACACATGCAATCAATTGGCTTCCCAATTCTAAATGACAAGTTTTATCCAAAGCTTCAACCTAAGACTGCTGAAACATTTGAAAACCCATTACAATTATTGGCAACAACACTTCAGTTTGTAGATCCAATAACTAAAGAAAATCGCGAATTTAAAAGTTCGTTAGTCCTTATCGATTAAAAACGGCTTTTCAATTGGCGTTATATCGGTAGCCCCTTTAATTTTAGTAGCAAACAAATCCAATTGTATCTGAGGCTTCATTAAATCTACGAAGGGTTCTGTTTTAGTAGTATCAGGATCAAGCCACTGCTCTAAGAGTTCCTTTTCATTCGGCAGTATTAATGGCATCGCCTTTTTATGCACACTCTCTAACTTGAAGTGGGGGTCAATAGTAATCATCGAGCAGGATATTATAAAGCCATCCTCAACCGGCCATTGTTTATATAAGCCACCAAATAGCAAAGGTTCTTGATTTGCAGGCTCTAGCAAATGATATTTTTTATTCATGCCTTCAACAAATGCAGAGGCTGGAATAATACACCTTTGATATTGAAAAGCTTTTTGAAAAGAGCGCTTAAAACCTTCGCCTTTATACCAGCGACTATTAAAAGAGGTATATTTAGAAGGTTTCCACTGCCCTTCTTTTTGCTCCAGTAGAAAATGCCATTTTGAATTAGCAACTTTGGCGGTGCTTTCTTTTTCTTGCAGAATGACCTGAATATCGCGATAGGCTTGAAAGCCTCCAGGAACTAAATCGCCTTCAAATGCTATTTTTATAGCGTCCTTGGCTTTAGGCTTTTCATATAAGGCAAAGAAAAAACACATAACGGATTAATATTCTACAAAATATATAATATCAAACTATAACACTTAGGCTATTGCTCTTATATAGCGAAGAACACGTCCATTAAAATTCGTATGCGATTGCTCTTCAATGTTAAGCTTTCGCTGGCTATGTTCAAATCCAAGTTTAACCATTAACTTGCTAAACTTTGCATGATTCCCTCGACCAGGATCGACTAGAATAATTTCACTATCAGGGTTTGCATGCGCATCTATAAACGTGGAGAGCAATTCAACATGCTCTACTTCATAGAGTAAATCACTTCCTATAATTAGATCGAACTTTCCCAACTCCGTCGGCAAATCGTTCCAATCTGACTGTTCAAAAGGAATCTCTTCACCAGAATTTAAAGACACATTTATTTTTAGAAATGACTCTACTTCAGGATGGTAATCCGTGGCGCTAATATCTGCTAATCGTTCATTAAGTACTAAACTTGCAAGTCCAAGTCCGCAGCCGACTTCTAAAATTCTTTTTCCAATAATATCTTGCCTAGCCATCAAACGCGCTAATACTTCCCCAGAATCCCAAACAATTCCAAATAATGGCCACTGAGCAGAAGAAATACCCAGTTCTTCTGCAACTTTATCTTTATCGAAAAACTGCTGATTATCACGCAGGCTGCGCAAATGAATGTCGAGATCATCGATCTCAAAGGTCTGGTAGCGAACCCGAAATTTGTCCATAGATTGCCTTTAAATAATTAAACGCAACAAATGGAACAGAGTTCGCTACGTACACTATGTATTAATCAGTTTACGGACAAGAGACTAACAAAGCCACCAGTAATGCCATACTTTTGGCATAAATATAGAATCAGTTAAAAGTTAACTTTACTGCGCATAGCTTTTTTTTGTTTATTTTGCTTTTTTCCTTCAAGCCTGCGTTTTTTGGAGCCAAGAGTTGGGCGAGTTTTAATACGTTTTTTCTCGGTTTTAATCGCAGCTAGAACAAAGCGCTTAAGGCGCTCAGTGGCATCGTCGCGGTTTCTGGCTTGCGTGCGGTGAGTTTGTGCTTTAAGAATAAATTCGCCATTAGTGGTTAGACGAGAATCTTTAACAGCTAAAAGTTTTTCTTTATAGAAATCAGGAATTGCAGAGTTTTTTATATCCCAGCGCAAATGAATGGCGCTAGAAACCTTATTCACATTTTGCCCGCCCGCTCCTTGAGCTCGAATAGCTGTGAATTCCAATTCATCGGAATTGATATATAAATTCTTGTTAATAACGATTTTCAAATTTAGTTTCTTTATCCCTATAATTTATAGCTTATTCTTGACTAGCCAAGTATTCCTCATAACTTCCGCGGAAGTCAACGATACCATTTGGTGTCATATCGATAACGCGGGTTGCAAGTGAAGATACGAACTCACGATCGTGGCTGACGAATATAATAGTTCCTGGATAGTTCACCAATGCCAAATTCAACGACTCGATGGACTCCATATCCATATGGTTAGTCGGCTCATCCATTACGATAATATTAGGCTGTTGTAGCATTAATTTACCAAATAACATGCGCCCTTTTTCACCACCCGATAAAACCTTAACTTTCTTCTTAATATCATGTTGTGAAAACAACAATCGACCTAACATTCCGCGAATGACTAAATCGTCGTCAGTTTCTTTGCCCCATTGTTCCATCCAGTGAAACAAATCTAATTCTTTCTCAAATTCAGAAGCATGATCTTGTGCATAATATCCGATATTTGAGTTTTCAGACCACTTAACGGTTCCCGTTTCTGGCTGATACTCGTTCATTAAACAACGTAGCATGGACGTTTTACCAATACCACTTTGCCCAATAATGGCTAACCGCTCGCCCACTTCTAAATTAATATTAAAATTACTGAATAATTCAGTGTCAAAACTTTTACTTAAGTTTTCCACTTCTAAAGCTAGACGATAAAGCTTCTTAGATTGCTCAAATCGAATAAACGGATTCTGGCGGGTCGAAGGCTTAATATCGTCCAATACAATCTTATCAATTTGTTTAGCACGCGAAGTTGCTTGCTTAGATTTAGAAGCATTGGCCGAGAAACGACTGACAAATGATTTTAGCTCGGCAATCTGCGCCTTCTTCTTAGCGTTGTTCGCCTGCATTTGCTCTTGGATCTGAGTCGCCGCCGTCATGTATTGATCATAATTGCCTGGGAAAATCTTAATCTCACCATAATCCAAATCGGCCATATGACTACAAACACTGTTTAAGAAGTGTCTATCGTGCGAAATGATTACCATAGTGCTATTACGCGCGTTTAAGACCCCTTCCAGCCAGCGAATGGTATTAATATCCAAGTTATTGGTCGGCTCGTCTAACAGCATAATATCCGGCTCAGAGAACAATACTTGAGTGAGTAAGACTCGCAGCTTCCAACCTGGAGCAACCTCGTTCATCGGGCCCCAATGTTGCTCAATAGGAATACCAACGCCCAATAATAACTCTCCAGCACGCGCCTCAGCGGTATAACCGTCCATTTCTGCGAACTGAGATTCTAAATCACCAGCACGCATACCATCTTCTTCGCTCATCTCAGCTTTGGCATAAATCGCATCGCGCTCAGATTTAACTGCCCATAACTCTTCGTGCCCCATAATAACGGTATCCAAAACGCTATATTCTTCGTACGCAAATTGATCCTGCTTTAGACGACCAATACGAACATTAGGGTCGAGCGAAACATTACCAGCAGATGGCTCAAGCTCACCAGCCAATATCTTCATAAAGGTTGATTTACCGCAACCATTAGCGCCGATAAGGCCATAACGATTACCGTTGCCAAATTTGACTGAAACGTTTTCAAATAAAGGCTTCTCGCCAAACTGCATGGTGATATTAGAAGTAGAAAGCACTGTGAATGTCCGAGTTAGAAGTATAAATAAGGGAAACAGGTTGTATTTACAACAGCCTGCTTAAATTTCGCGCGGATTATGCCACAGTTGTCCGATAACTGCACTTAAAAAGCAGTACTATTTATAGCACTTAACTTCAGGCTTAGTCTTACTCAGAAAATGCAATAACAAAACAATAGTAGTGGCTCTGTACTTATCCACATAAAGCGAACTGCATCAATGCTAGTTTATAATTCCTTAAGTTTCTTTGTTAATGAATAGTAGTGTTTAGATTGCTCTAAATTTTTTTCTACTCCTATTCCATTAAGGTACATATAACCTAAATTATTAGCAGAATCTGAATCACCTAACTCTGCTCCTTTTTTATAATACTCCGCCGCTTTTGAATAATTCTGCATCGATTCTTCGCTAAAAAATATTGACGCGACTCTAAAGGCAGCATTTGCTTCACCATTGTTTATTGCTTTCTTGTAATATTTGATCGACTCCACAAAATTTTTATTAACACCATCCCCATGCTCGTACATCATTGCCAAGTTAAAATATGCACCTTTACAATTTAGTGAATCGGCTTTTTTGTACCATTTAAATGCCTCTGTGTAGTTTTTATAAACACTTAAATTCAGTTGACCTAAATTAACATAAGGGTTACAGCTTTCATTATCTATTGCAGATAAAAACCACTTCTCTGCTAGTTCATGGTTTTGTTTAACACCTAAGCCGTTAGCATATAGAGTACCGATATCATTAGAAGCAGATTTACTTCCTAATTTTGAAGCTTTTAAATAATGATTTTTCGCGCTTTTATAGCTTTGGTTAACATGTTGGCCATGGAAGTACATAACTCCTAAAGCTCTAATTGCTTCAGGCATATCGTACGTGGCTGCTGCCTTATAATTATAAAATGCTTCCTTATAGTCTATATCCACTCCGAATCCATTAATGTAAATATCACCTAAATATTTCCTAGCGTATTTATACCGCTCTGAAACAGGTAATTTTTCAAATAAAATTCTAGCATTAACAAAATCTTTTTCGTAATAAAAATCCAATGCATCATTGTATTTTTTATCATCAGCATAATTACAGCCCATAATCAGTAATATGCAAATTAATATATAGCAACATCTAAAAATCATTTAACTGGTACCCTTACATTGCCTTCCATTAAAACTCTTGCGCTACGGCTCATAATCACTTTTTTAGCTTTCCACTGACCTTCGAATTCCGCGACTTCTGCGCCAACTTTTAGCGTGCCTGACGGATGACCAAATCTAACTTCTTTCCGCTCTCCTCCACCTGCTGCTAAATTAACAAGCGTTCCAGGAATGGCGGAAGCAGTTGCGATAGCTACTGCGGCTGTACCCATCATGGCGTGGTGTAATAAGCCCATAGACAGCGCACGAACGTTTAAGTCTATATCGTTTTCTCCGATATCTTTGCCGCTTGAAGAAGTATAAGACTTTGCTGGTGCCACAAAAGCAACTTTTGGCGTGTGTTGGCGCGTTTTTGCTTCTTCAATATCGGTAATCAAACCCATCTTGATAGCGCCGTAAGCACGAATCGTTTCAAACATTTCCAGTGCTTTATCATCGCCGTTGATATTGGTTTGTAATTCAGTGCCATTATAAGCACCATCAGTACCATTGCCCTGCATATTCGGTATTTCATCAGCATTTAAGAAAATGGTTGGAATACCTGCGGTAATCATAGTGGCCTTGAATGTACCAATATCGGGAACTTCTAAATCATCGACTAGATTACCCGTTGGGAACATCGGTGTATCGCCTGATACTGGCTCAACAAATTCAATTTTTACTTCCGCTGCTGGGAAAGTTACGCCATCGAGTTCAAAATCACCCGTCTCTTGTACTTCACCATTAGTAATAGGCACATGAGCAATAATGGTTTTCTTGATATTGGCTTGCCAAATACGCACCACGCAAATGCCGTTCTCAGGAATACGCTCTGCATCGACCAAACCACTACTAATAGCGAAAGAGCCCACCGCCGCAGTTAAGTTACCGCAGTTACCACTCCAATCCACAAAAGGCTTATCAATCGACACCTGACCGAATAAATAATCCACATCGTGATCAGCAACCGAGGCTTTAGAAACAATCACCGTTTTACTAGTACTGGAAGTTGCTCCGCCCATACCATCGGTTTGTTTACCATAAGGATCAGGACTGCCAATCACACGAAGCAACAATCTATCGCGCGCTTCACCTGCAAGCTGCGCCGCTTCTGGCAAATCGGTTAACTTAAAGAAAACACCTTTAGAAGTACCACCACGCATGTAAGTGGCTGGGACTTTGATCTGTGGTTTATGATTCATAAAAAACTCTAATAATTTATACAAAGTGTTGATTCATAAGTGAGGGATTTTAATTGTTAGTCAGGAAGAAGCGCGCAATGTATAAATATACATGAGCACTTCTGACACAGCTAACGATTAAAATAACCGCTTATGAATTAGCACTTAAGAAGTCATTAGCAAAGCGCTGTAAAACACCACCTGCGTCATAGATAGACACTTCTTCGGCAGTATCTAAACGTGACTTCACAGGGATTCTAGCTTGTTCGCCATTCTTACGAGTAACGACCACAGTCATTTTAGAACCTGGGCTAATTTCGCCTTCAACATCGAAAGTTTCAGTACCATCAATGCCATAGTCTTTACGAGTTTCGCCATTGGTAAATTCTAATGGCAAAACACCCATGCCGATTAAGTTAGTACGGTGGATTCGCTCAAAGCCTTCGGCAACAATCACTTCTACCCCTGCTAGACGCACGCCTTTGGCAGCCCAGTCGCGTGAAGAACCTTGACCATAGTCTGCGCCAGCAACAATGATTAGCGGCTGTTTACGCTCCATATAGGTCTCGATGGTTTCCCACATACGCATTTCAGTGCCGTCTGGTTCAAGACGTGCTAATGAGCCTTGCTTGATATTTCCTTCATCATCTAAAACCATTTCGTTTAATAGTTTTGGATTCGCGAAAGTTGCACGTTGCGCGGTTAAGTGATCGCCACGGTGGGTTGCATAAGAATTATAGTCTTCTTCTGGCAAGCCCATCTTATCTAAGTAAGCGCCTGCTGCACTGGCTTTTTGAATAGCGTTCGACGGCGATAAATGGTCAGTGGTAATGTTATCGCCTAGTACCGCTAACGGGCGCATACCTTTCATAGTTCGTTCGCCTGCTAGTGCACCTTCCCAATAAGGCGGACGACGAATGTAGGTACTCATTTCGCGCCAGTCGTAAAGAGGATTCGACTTTTCACCCGTATCTACTTGCACATTGAACATTGGCTCATAGACTTTGGCGAAATGTTCTGGTTTAACGCTTTGCTTAATTACCGCGTTAATTTCTTCATCCGAAGGCCAGATATCTTTTAAGGTCACTGGCTTACCATTGGCGTCATGACCCAATGGATCTTTTTCAATATCAAAACGAATCGATCCCGCGATGGCATAAGCCACAACTAATGGCGGCGAGGCCAAGAAAGCTTGGTCAGCATGCGGATGAATACGACCATCAAAGTTTCGGTTACCAGAAAGTACCGCCGTCGAATATAAGTCGCGGTCGATAATTTCTTGCTTGATTTTTGGATCCAGCGCACCACTCATACCGTTACAAGAAGTACAAGCATAAGCTACAACGCCAAAACCTAACTGTTCAAGCTCGGGTAATAAATTGGCTTCTTCTAAATATAGAGTTACTGCTTTAGAGCCAGGCGCTAAAGAAGTTTTAACCCACGGCTTACGAGTTAGGCCATGTTTATTTGCGTTACGCGCTATTAATCCAGCGGCAATCATATTGCGTGGGTTTGAAGTATTAGTACAACTGGTAATTGCAGCGATGATACAAGCGCCATCAGGCATTAGGCCATCTTCAGATGAGTAGTCACCAGTGATACCTTTTTCGTTTAGATCCTTAACTGCTACACGAGCATGAGGATTCGAAGGGCCTGCGATGTTCATACCCACAGCGCCTAAATCAAAAGTTAATACACGCTCGTACTCAGCCTTAACCATAGCATCAGCCCAAAGGCCTGTTTGTTTAGCATAGTTTTCTACTAACTTAACTTGATCTGCATCGCGGCCAGTTAGCGTTAAGTAATCAATCGTTTGTTGATCGATATAGAACATGGCTGCGGTTGCGCCAAATTCTGGAGTCATATTAGATATAGTTGCACGGTCACCAAGGGTTAATGCATTGGCACCTTCACCAAAGAACTCTAGGTAACTCGATACTACTTTTTCGTTACGTAAGAATTCGGTTAAGGCTAAAACGATATCGGTCGAAGTAATACCCGGTTGCGGTTTACCCTTCATCTCAACACCAATAATGTCAGGAAGGCGCATATAAGAAGCACGGCCAAGCATCACGCTTTCTGCTTCAAGGCCACCAACACCGACTGAGATAACACCAAGCGCATCAACCATTGGCGTGTGGCTATCGGTACCTACTAAAGTATCTGGGAAGGCAACGTTGTCTTTTATTTGAACAACTGGCGACATACGCTCCAAGTTGATTTGGTGCATAATGCCGTTACCAGGTGGAACTACGTTGACGTTTTTAAATGCAGTTTTACACCAGTTGATAAAATGGAAACGATCTTCATTACGACGGTCTTCAATCGCACGATTCTTCTCGAAAGCATTTTCTTCGTAGCCCGCGTGCTCTACTGCTAAGGAATGATCTACGATTAACTGAGTTGGTACTACAGGGTTAATCTGTGCAGGGTCACCACCTTTTTCTGCAATTGCATCACGCAAACCGGCTAAATCAACAAAAGCGGTTTGGCCTAAAATATCGTGACAAACTACACGCGCCGGAAACCATGGGAAATCCAAATCGGTCTTGCGGTAAATGATTTGCTTTAGTGAATCAGTTAAAGTCTCAGGACTGCAACGACGCACTAAGTTTTCAGCCAGCACCTTAGATGTATAAGGCAGCTTGTCATAGGAGCCTGGCTCGATTGCTTCAATCGCTTCGCGCGTATCAAAATAATCTAAATTGCTGTTTGGTAATGCTTTACGGAAATTGCTGTTCATAATTAGTTTACTGGTTTTAAATATACTTTAACTTCGGTAATTTCATTAGATAATACTTTATCACCGCTCTTAAACTTAGCTTCCTTTCTTACAAGAGAATAAATACCTGTATCATCTCTTCCTACAATAATAGGCATCTTTTCATTATCGAGTTTATATTGAGAATCACTCTCTTTTATCAATTGGTATTTTCTTCCCGGAGCGACTTTGCCGTTATATTCAATAATTATGGAGTCGTTGTTTAGGGTCAATTTATAACCTTGATCAAAACTAGTGTACATATCTAGAAGTTTTTTCTGATCTGAGTTTAAATTCTTAGATACCTTATCAGTTTTATCAAGGTCAAACTCCCAAGTACCGATATACCAATTATCTGAGTTAGAACATGAAGATAGAGCAATGATCATTATTATTAATAAAATTCTTTTCATTTTTTATCCTAAATATCTATCTAGACTTAATAAATGATGTTGAAAAGGCGGCAAAAGCTAGCGAAAAACCGGAGGTTACCAAATTGGTAATTGAGGATTTTGAGCTAGCTTTTAACAAGCTTATCAGCATTAGATATTAAGTCGTTTATCTATCTGCTAAAGGAACAAACTCTTGGTCATCAGGACCATGATAATTTGCTGAAGGACGGATAATCTTGCCATCAACTCTTTGCTCCATAACGTGAGCAGCCCAACCAGTAATACGAGAACAAACAAAGATAGGCGTAAACATTGAAGTTGGAATACCCATTTTGTTGTACGAAACTGCTGAGAACCAATCTAGGTTCGGGAACATTTTTTTCTCGTCCCACATGATAGTTTCTAAACGCTCAGCAACGTCATATAACTTCATATCGCCTTGCTCTTCAGAAAGTTCTTTAGCAACTTCTTTAATCACTTCATTACGTGGATCAGAAACTGTATAAACTGGGTGACCGAAACCGATTACGATTTCTTTACGCGCTAAACGCTCTTTAATATCTGCTTCCGCGTGATCCGCTGAGTCATAACGCATTTGGATATCCAATGCGACTTCGTTTGCACCACCGTGCTTAGGACCACGAAGTGCACCAATACCACCACAAATTGCAGAATACATATCTGAACCCGTTCCTGTAATAACGCGGCTTGTGAAAGTTGAAGCGTTGAACTCATGCTCTGCGTATAAGTTTAAAGAAATCTGCATCGCACGAACCCAAGAATCAGGACATTTCTCACCGTGTAATAAATGTAAGAAGTGACCTGCAATTGAATCTTCATCAGTGTCTAAATCAATACAAACGCCATTGTGCGAGAAATGGTACCAGTACAATAACATTGATGGGAAAGATGCCATTAAGCGATCGGAAATATCTTTCGCTTCATTTATTGGCTGACTTTCGCGTTCTGGTAAAACCGTACCTAACATTGAACAACCGGTACGCAATACATCCATCGGATGTGCGTTTGCAGGAATTAATTCTAATGCGTCTTGAACTAATGCTGGTAAGCCACGAAGTGCTTTTAATTTACGCTTATAATTTTTTAATTCCGCAGCATTTGGTAATTTACCGTGAATTAAAAGGTGTGCTACTTCTTCAAACTCAGCATTTGCTGCTAAATCTAAAATATCGTAACCACGGTAGCTTAAATCGTTACCTGTACGACCTACGGTACATAGTTCCGTGTTACCTGCTGCAACACCAGAAAGTGCTACTGACTTTTTTGGCTTTGGTAGTTTCTGTTCAGACATCATTAACTCCTAAATTTTAATCTCTACAATTTTTTATGACTTATTCTCTTTCTACTACTTCTCTTTACCCTCGGAGAATAAGCTATCTAATTTTTGTTCGTACTCGAGGTAGCCTAAATGTGCATATAACTCTTCACGAGTTTGCATAATGTCGACAACATCACGTTGATGACCATTGGCTAATACTGATTTATAAAAAGTTTCAGCAGCGCGATTCATAGCGCGATATGCACCACAACAATATAAAACGATATCCACGCCTACATCGCCTAACTCTTCACAAGAAAATAATGGCGTTGCACCGAACTCCGTAATGTTCGCTAAGATTGGCGCATCTACTTTAGAGCGAATTTCTTTGTACTGCTCTAGCGTGCTAACCGCTTCAGGGAAGATCATATCCGCACCAGCTTCAATACAAGCATTAGCACGATCAATAGCTGAATTCATACCTTCAGCTTGAAGAGCATCAGTACGCGCCATAATGACAAAGTTTTCATCAGTTCGCGCATCAACGGCAGACTTGATGCGATCAACCATCTCTTGTTGCGAAACAATTTCTTTACCCGGTCTATGGCCGCAACGTTTAGTAGCTACCTGATCTTCCATATGGAAACCCGCAGCACCTGATTTAATCAAAGCTCTTGTAGTACGGGCAATATTAAAAGTACCACCGAAACCTGTATCGATATCGACCATTAATGGCAAAGAACAAACGTCAGTAATACGACGAATATCCACTAATAAATCTTCAGCGGTAGAAATACCTAAATCTGGCATACCCAAAGAATTAGCTGCAACACCACCACCAGAAAGATAAACGGCTTTATGTCCTACTGCTTCAGCCATACGCGCTGCATAAGCGGTAATAGTACCCATTAATTGTAGTGGATGATTTTCTGCCACCGCTTGACGAAATTTTAAACCTGCACTCATATCAAATCTCTACTTAAATTATTTGTCTAATTCGTTACTTATCTAACTTAACTTTCCAAATCGCTGGACCAGTCTTATGGACCGACTCACCTTGTGAATCTACCGCTACCGTTACTGGCATATCCACTACATCGAATTCGTAAACCGCTTCCATTCCTAACTCTGGAAATGCAACCACTTTTGAATTCTTAATCGCTTTAGATACTAAATAAGCAGCGCCACCGACAGCCATTAAATAAGTCGACTTATGCTTTTTAATTGCATTAATACCTGCTTCACCGCGTTCGGCTTTACCAATCATGCCTAACAAACCAGTTTCAGCCAGCATCATCTCGGTAAACTTATCCATACGAGTAGCCGTTGTCGGGCCTGCTGGGCCTACCGCTTCATCACCCACTGCATCCACCGGGCCTACGTAATAAATAAAGCGATTATTAAAATCTAATCCTTCAGGTAAACCTTCGCCAGAATCTAATAAGTCTTTAATACGTTTATGCGCTGCATCACGACCCGTTAAGATTTTACCGTTGAGTAATAGAACATCGCCTGGATTCCAGCTTTCTACTTCTCCCTGAGTAATATTGTTCACATCTACACGCTTAGCATCTTCAGATGCTTCGTAATCCATGTTTGGCCAGTCTTCAATGGATGGTGGTGTCAGTTTAGCAGGGCCTGTGCCGTCTAATGTGAAGTGTATATGACGAGTTGCTGCGCAGTTTGGGATCATGGCAACTGGTTTAGAAGCTGCGTGAGTTGGCCAGTCATTAATTTTAACGTCCATAACCGTGGTTACGCCGCCAAGACCTTGGGCGCCAATACCTAACTTGTTTACCGCTTCATAAATTTTGATACGTAATTCTTCAACGCGATTCGACGGGCCACGCTTTAATAATTCTTGCATATCGATTGGATCCATTAAGGATTCTTTTGCAAGTAACATGGCTTTTTCAGCAGTTCCGCCGACACCAATACCTAGGATACCTGGCGGACACCAGCCAGCACCCATTTTAGGAACCGTTTCTACAACCCAATCCACAATCGAATCAGAAGGGTTTAGCATGACGAATTTAGATTTATTTTCCGAGCCACCGCCTTTTGCCGCAACCGTCACATCAACTTTGTCACCTTTAACCATTTTGGTATGAACGACTGCAGGGGTATTGTCTTTAGAATTGATTCGTTTACCAGCTGGGTCCATTAATACTGAAGCTCGTAATGGGTTGTCGGGATTTAAGTAAGCACGACGAACACCCTCGTCCACCATTTCTTGAATATCCATGCCGCCCTCAAAGCGTGCATCCATACCGATTTCCACAATGGCCATAGCAATACCCGTATCTTGGCAAACAGGACGATGGCCCATTGCCGACATACGCGAATTCACCAAGATTTGCTTCATAGCATCTTTCGCCGCTGGGCTTTCTTCTTTTTCGTAAGCCGCAGTCATGGCTTGAACAAAATCTTTAGGATGATAGTAAGAAATGTATTGGAAAGCGTCTGCTACGCTTTCGATGAAGTCTTCGGACTTGATAGTCGCCATTAACAGTCTCCGATCCGCTAATCTAAACGCCAGGGATTGTTTCTATACAATCTGGCAAGAAGTCTCTAAAATCAGCCCATAAGTATAACTGCTGGATCAGGCGTTTCCCAAATTTTAGACGCCAATTAATTAAAGATCGTGTAGTTTTGTCCTTTTTTTGAACAATTGAAGCCTAAATGAGCAATACTGACCCACAATATGTAGAATTTGGTTACCGAGACCCAGCAGCGGTTCGGCAGTTATTTTCCTACTTTGCTGAAGAAGAATGGTCACTATTACTCGATAGCGGAAAAACCATTCACCAGGCGGCTAAATTTGATTTGATACTGGCACGCCCTAAAGCCACTTTGAGTTTTAGTGATAATCAGAGCAATGTAACGGGCGTTAATATTGAAGTTACTCATAAGCCTTTTGAAGACTTAAGGAGTTTTTATAACGCTGGATTAAAGGATTACCAAGAATTACCCCTCGAACTTTCACACTTACCATTTCATGGTGGTGTTGCAGGCTATTCTAGTTATGACCTTGGACGCTATGTGGAACTGCTACCTGAGCTTGCCGAAAAAGACATACATTTGCCTGAAATGGCTTATGGTCTTTATGAATGGGCCTTTATTAGCGATCATGCGCAAAAGAAAAGCTATCTATTACGTTTCTCGCTTTCTGATAAGCCCAGTCAACAATCTTATTGGCAAGATATTGTTTCAGAATTCGAGGACTATTATCAACGTGCTGGTGCGCCAAAATATCCAAGCTTTGAATTAACAAGCCAATGGCAGTCCAATATGGACGAGCAAGGCTACAAGGATCGCTTCAAAAAAGTTCATGACTATATTCATGCTGGCGATTGCTATCAAACCAATCTTGCTCAAAGATTTAGTGCTGAATATAAAGGTCATCCATGGAATGCTTATTTGCAATTGACGGAACATAATCAAGCGCCCTTCTCTGCTTATATGAATTTAGGCGAACAACAAATTCTATCCTTATCTCCCGAGCGATTTATTCAAATAGAAAAGCGTGACGGTAAAAGTCATGTCATTACCCAGCCAATTAAAGGGACTCGTCCACGCAGTAAAGATCCTGTCGAAGACAAAGCTTTATCAGATGAGCTTTTAAACAGCGAAAAAGATCGTGCCGAAAATTTAATGATCGTTGATCTTTTACGAAATGATATTGGGCGCACTGCAAAATATGGTTCGGTGAATGTT
Source organism: uncultured Kangiella sp. (assembly GCA_947503435.1). Classification (GTDB taxonomy): domain Bacteria; phylum Pseudomonadota; class Gammaproteobacteria; order Enterobacterales; family Kangiellaceae; genus Kangiella. The sequence goes on from CANNDL010000002.1 coordinate 348,254, forward strand.
TCCAAGTTATTTGAATTACAAAGTTTTATCTCGGTACATCATCTGGTCAGTACAATCGAAGCTGATTTAGCAAAAGACAAAGATGGCTTTGATTTATTAGAGAACTGTTTCCCCGGTGGTTCGATTACCGGTGCTCCGAAAATTCGTGCCATGGAAATTATCGAAGAGCTAGAGCCTCACAGACGCAGTATCTACTGCGGTTCTGTTTTATACTATGATTTTAGGGGTTTCTTAGATTCTAGTATTACGATTCGAACTTTAGTGACCGAGAACTTTTCACCTAGCTCCGCTGAAGGCTCTTTATCCGCTAAGGGCTCTATCTACGCTTGGGGAGGCGGTGGCTTAGTAGCTGACTCAGAAGCCGAAAGTGAATACCAAGAAACCTATCATAAATTAAGCCGAATTTTGCCCGTTCTAGCTCCCGATGATTAAACTAGAACAAATCCAACAAGCTTTAGATAAAGCTAATTATGTAACGCCAAAGACTACTCAGTTACAACCAAGCGCAGTTTTAGTGCCGATTGTAGAACGGCCTGCTGGACTTCAATTAATATTGACCCAACGTGCTGAGCACTTAAAGCATCACCCGGGGCAAATTAGTTTTCCCGGAGGGCGAATGGACGATACGGACAAAAACCTAATCCATACTGCTTTGCGTGAAACTGATGAAGAGATCGGTATCCCTGAAAGTAAAATTGAAGTTATTGGAAAGTTGGGATTACAACCGACTATTACAAAATTTATGATCCAACCCATCGTTGGATTAGTGGAGTCTGATTACCAATTTCGAGTAAATCATGATGAGGTTGATGAGGCATTTGAAGTACCGTTAGATTTTTTGTTTAAGCCTGCGAATCAGATAAAGTCTTATCGTGAATTTCAGGGCATTCAATTTCCCGTTTACGCTATGCCCTATCAAGGCAGAAATATCTGGGGCGCTACCGCACAAATTATCGTTAACTTTTCAAAGCTGCTATAAAGCCACCTCATCTGGTCAGAGAAGCAATTGCTAGTCACTGAGGTATTTTCTCAGTACAATTCTAGTAATTAAATTATAAAGAGAAAAAGCCATTGGCAATTAGTGTTTTTGATATGTTCAGCATCGGTATTGGACCATCCAGTTCACATACCGTAGGCCCTATGCGTGCTGCGCGTCGTTTTGTTGACGGACTTTCACGTGAGCATTTGCTTGACGGTACTAATCGTGTTTTGTGCGAATTGTATGGTTCTCTTGGCGCAACTGGCAAAGGTCATGGCTCCGACAAAGCCGTATTATTAGGATTAGAAGGTGAGCAACCCGATAAAGTCGACCCTGATATTATTCCTGCAAAACTGGAATCTATTCGGTCGAATAAAAAAATCACGCTTAATGGCTCCCATCAAATAAAGTTCGATGAAGATAAAGATCTAACGCTTTATAAAAAGAAAAGCTTACCTAAACACGCTAACGGCATGATTTTTTATGCCTACGATTCCGAAGGTGAACTATTGGCGTCAAAAACCTACTACTCTGTAGGCGGCGGATTTGTCGTTAACGATGATTTGGACGCCGATAGCCCTATCATGGAAGACAAAACCCAAGTCAAATACCCTTTTTCAAGTGCTGAAGAACTTATTGGTCACTGCAAAGAACATGGTATTAAAATTTCCACTTTAATGATGGAAAATGAAAAGGCGTGGCGTAGCGAGGAAGAAACTCGAGAAAAACTTCTCGATATTTGGCGCGTCATGAAAAACTGTATTAAACGTGGTTGTGACCGCGAAGGCATTTTGCCTGGCGGCTTAAAAGTAAAACGTCGTGCTCACGGCATCTACATGAAACTAAAAGCCGATCCTCATAGCACTACCGATACTTTATCTGCCATGGATTGGGTTGATTTATATGCGCTGGCCGTCAATGAAGAAAACGCCGCCGGTGGCCAGGTAGTAACGGCGCCGACGAATGGTGCTGCTGGTATTATCCCTGCCGTTTTATTTTATTACATGAAGTTTAAACATGGCGCCGACGAAGAAGGTGTTATCGACTTTTTGTTAACGGCAGCGGCAATTGGTATTTTGTATAAATTGAACGCATCCATTTCTGGTGCCGAAGTTGGCTGTCAGGGTGAAGTTGGGGTAGCTTGCTCCATGGCTGCTGGCGCTTTAACCGAAGTTTTAGGCGGCACTGTTGAGCAAGTTGAAAATGCCGCTGAGATTGGTATGGAGCACAACCTTGGCTTAACTTGCGACCCAGTGGGTGGCTTAGTGCAAGTTCCTTGCATTGAACGTAATGCAATGGCTTCGATTAAAGCCATTAATGCCTGCCGCTTAGCACTTCGCGGTGACGGCGAGCATAAAGTATCTTTGGACAAAGTTATTAAAACCATGTGGGATACGGGCATGGATATGCGTGATAAGTATAAAGAAACAGCGCGCGGAGGTTTGGCAGTTCATATTATTGAATGTTAAATTAATAATGATTGGACTAATGCAAATAGTCGATTAAACTAAAGACTAATGATAAAAGGATTTATATATGCAAACGGTATTATTAACCGGTGGCACTGGTTTTATTGGCCGACACCTCATCCCCGTACTGGAACAAAACGGGTTTAAAGTTTTAGTCAAATCTCGCACGCCTGACAAATTTAAAGAAGACTTCTTTTTTCGAAACGTAAACTTTTACTGGGATTTGGATGAAACTCCATCTGTCGATGTTGTCATTAATTTAAGCGGCGAGAGCCTTGCCAATAAACGCTGGACTGTAAAACAAAAACGCAAAATTTATACAAGCCGAATTGAAGAAACCATTAAGCTTGTCGATTGGATGGATAAACAGGAACAAAAACCACACACTTTTGTTTCAAGTTCGGCGATTGGTTTTTATGGAAGTCGAGGCGACCAAGAGCTCGATGAAAAAGCTGAACATGGCGACTTAAAAGAGTTCCAAGTTAAGCTCTGTAACAACTGGGAGCTATCAGCAAAGCGCGCCGCCAATTTGGGTATTAGAACTTCTATTATTCGAACTGGTGTTGTTTTAGGTGATGATGGCGCCCTACCAAAAATCTTAGGCCCCTTTAAATTAGGTTTAGGTGGAAAGCTAGGAACTGGCAAGCAATGGTTCTCATGGATTCACATTCAAGATCAAGTCGAAGCCATAATGCACATTCTTAAAAATACTAGTTTGTTTGGAATATACAATTTAACTGCGCCAAATCCTGTTACCAATAGTCACTTAACGCAAGCCATTGCTAATAAACTCAATAAAAAAGCAAAATTAACGATACCTGCATTTGCTTTGAAAGCAAGACTCGGAGAGTTTGCGAATTTGCTCTTAACAGGGCAAAAAGTGATGCCAGAAGCGCTTTTGCATTCTGGCTTTGAATTTAAGTATCCAACGCTCGAATCAGCATTAGACGATTTAATTGATGTTTAGCTACTCTACCTATTTAGATTTAGCTTTTACTACTAACGCTTTTACATCTTCTCTAAGTTGCTTTGCATCATATAAAATTCCGTCCTTGATGGTGTATTTTACCCCACCAACACGTTTAGCTACATTATCTAAACCTAAACGGTAATGGCCTGTTCCGTATAATACTTTGAAGTTAGCGATAGGGTTTTCTTCAACAATAACTAGATCAGCTAATTTGCCCGGTAAGACCGAGCCAATTTGGCCTTCCATACCCAACGCCTCAGCGCCATTTAAAGTAGCGGATTGAATGACTTCCAAAGGATGAAAACCTGCTTCTTGCAGAAGTTCCATTTCACGGATATAACCAAAGCCAAAGATTTTATAAATATAACCAGCATCTGATCCGATTGTTACCCGTCCACCATGATTTTTATAATCATTTAAAAAGTTCATCCATTTTCTGAAATTGGCTTTCCAATCGATTTCGTTTTGTGTTGTCCAGTCAAAAAAGTAGGAGCCATGAGATTCTCTGTTCGGCTCAAAAAACGCCTTCAACTTTGGATGGGTATAATCATGATGCCAATCTGCATTCCGCTCACGCATCACATCCCGGCTAGCTTCATAAATGGTCATAGTAGGGTTTATGGTAAAATCTAACTCAATTAGCTCGTCACGTACCGCATTCCATTTATCACTACCCTCTGCAGCTGCTTGTTGCCACAAACGCCCTGCCTCGGTAAAGCGGTGAGACTCATTATTGTAGTTATAATCTAATGGGTAATCTTGTATGACCATATCTTCAAACATTGCTTCGGGTAAACCATACCAATGTTCCATCGTGGTTAAGCCCATTCGAGCAGAATCTAACGCATTGGTACCCACCACATTCAATTGAGCATGATGCATAGCTGTACCTAACTTTTGTTTTTGAGCTTCATCTAATGCCGCCGCCATCATCTTTTTAGGCAGGCCAAAGAACTTGATACCTTTCGCGCCTTTTTTAGCGACATGACGCACCCACTTGCGTGCTTCTTCTGGTGTAGTAATTTGCTTATCCCAGTCCATATTAAAACCTATGTAAGGAATAATTCTAGGTGCTGTAATTTCATTTTTTTGACTTAACTTCTGATGCTTTAAAGTCCAGTCCAAACCATTAAAACTCCCAGGTTCGCGCACAGTGGTAATGCCATGAGCTAACCACAATTTAAACGGATATTCTGCAGGCAAACCATCAACACTACCGGCGATATGGCCATGTAAATCAATAAAGCCAGGCAAGACATAATTTCCGCTAATATCAATAACCCGATCTGATTCATTAGAAATTGGTCTGCGCCCTTCTTTAATCGTAACGCCTGGTGCGCCTACGGATTGTACAGATATAATTTTATTACCTTGAATAACGATATCTACTGGGCCTGTAGGTGGCGCGCCTTCACCATTAATCAAAATGCCGCCACGCAAAATAAGACGATTAAAAGGACCTTCGCCTTCTGATACTAAAGGAGCGTCTAATGTTGCTGACATTAGATGCATGGAAAAGAAGCAAAAAGCAAAACCAATAAGAAGCTTTTTCATTATCGTATCTCTAGAATTTAATGAGCAAACTGTATCATAGTAAATAAGAATTCCTATATTTTATCGCAATTAAGTCTAAATCCTTCTTGCCATTTTTTGCCGTCATTTAAAGCTGAAGATTCATATTTCCAGTCAAAGTGCTTTTCGCTAATATTATGAAACGTTATCTTCGCTTTGTGTGCTGGGCCTCTAGGGCTAGCAGGATACTCTCCGTCCATTACTAAACTTTCGCCATCAAATTTTGCATCAAAATTTTGGAAGCGGGCTAACTTGTCGAAGGTCCAAGTCATCAACCAAGAATCGTTTTGTGGGTTGTAGATACGAACATTTGTACCCATACCAGGAGCTTCCAAATTTTCGGCATTTGGATACCAATAATCTTGGATGGCATGACCATTAAGAGTGTACCGCCATTCCCAGCGAGATACTTGTTCGGGTATTTGCCAACTACCATCTTGTTGGCGTACTTGACGTTTACATTTCCAATCACCTATCAATGGTAGCATCGATTTAACGCTATCAGCAGCGTCTTTTGCTGGTGTCATTGAAGTATAATCAGCACTTGATACAGTAGAAATAGCAAGGAATGTAATTAAAGAAATTGATTTATAGATAGTCTTCATACGATACGGCCCCCATAGTTAGTAATAAGGACAATGCCGCATCAGTCTTCTAACTGCAAAGAAAAAATGTGTCTAAATGTTAACCGTTTTTATTTACGACGCCATTGGGAACGTGTCCGCTTGCAATATGTTCTTTAGCTCGGTCGATATGCCCTTCCTGATCATCAAAGAAAACATCGGCGCCAAACGCTTTTAAAAACTCAGTTTTATCCATTCCACCGAGGAACAACGCTTCATCAATACGAATATCCCAATAGCGCAGTGTACGGATAACGCGTTCATGAGCAGGGGCTGAGCGAGCTGTAACTAATGCGGTTCTGATTGGGCACTCTTCGGAGCTGTATTCTTTTTGAATTTTGTGTAGCGCGGCCAAGAAATCTTTAAAAGGACCGCCTTCTAACGGCTTTTGCGCTGAGGCTTTTTCATGCTTCGTGAACTCTTCTAAACCACTTTGTTGATAGACCTTTTCAGCCTCATCTGAAAACAAAACTGCATCACCATCAAAAGCAAATTTAATATGAGTTAAGTCACTTTTAGCTTGATTGGGCGCGACAATAGTTGCCGCGGCTATTCCATTATCAATAGCTTGCTTAACATCATAAGGATTAGTCGATAAAAACAAATGGGCACCAAAAGCTGATGCGTACAAATAAGGACTATTTCCTGAAGTGAAAGCCGCGCGCGTTATTTGTAATTCATGATTTTCAATTGAATTAAAAACCCTTAATCCAGTATCAGCGCTATTACGAGAAAGTAGTATAACTTCAACTCTAGGCTTACCTTCGGCACCTATATTTAGATCAAGTAATTTTTTAACTAAACCAAATGCAGCACCAGGTTTTAATAGCTCATCTTCGTGATCTATTTGATACTGGGCATAAGAATCAACACCTTTATCTAGATATACTCGATGACTATCAGCTAAATCGAATAAAGCGGTAGACGAAATAGCGATTACCAGAGTGTCGTTAAACTCAATTGGCATTTAGAGTTAAAACTCCTGGCAATCTTCTTCGAATTCACATTCATCATCTTCAATCGGCGGTTTGCCATCATGAATTAAGAATTGACGGCGTTGTAAGTATACATCTCGGATTAAAGTATAATCATCGGGAGCCGAGTTAAGCTGATCTTCTAGACTCAGAAGACCCGCACGCGTTTGAATAATATCTAAAAGGCGTAAACCAATCTCCGTTTGGGTATCGTTTTCCAACTCTTCATACAGATTGTAAATAACAAAGCTATCCACGCCCTGACCTACCAAATCTCTAGTAGTAGAAGGCCCTAAAAAAGGCAGCATTATATAAGAGCCATCGCCTACACCCCAGGTAGCAAGGGTTTGACCAAAATCTTCCGGTTGATGCTCAATACCCATGTCCGTAGCTGGGTCAAGTAAGCCGCCTAAGCCTAAGGTTGTGTTAATCAGGAAACGGCCTGTGTCTTTTAAAGCTTTGCCAAGTTTAAATTGCAATACATCATTGATAATGGTCGGCACTTCACCAATATTTGAAAAGAAATTAGAGACTCCAGTTTCGACAACGTCAGGAGTTATCGCTTTATAGCCTTTTGCAACGGGTTTTAAAATAGCTTTATCAACACCTTTATTAAAATCCCAAACTTTCCGGTTAAATCCTTCATAAGGATCTTGTGGATTGGAGCCTGTAGATGCACAGCCAGCCGCAAGAAAAGACAATATAATGATGGTAAAGAGTTTAGATTTCATCCTACAACCTTTTTAATAGTTATTACCGCTTATTGTAACAACAAGTGACTAAAAGTTATAGATTGACTCCTAGAATTACATCTCGTTCCAAAAAATCTCGGAGTATTTGTTTACCGCCTTCGATAAGCTGTAGCGGATTTGGGAATTGAGACTCACCTTGCAATTGAGCTATAGCTTCTTCACCAGTTAATTGAAGATTTTTTTCAGCCTCAGCTTCTTGTAAAATTTCAAGTAATCGATAGGTAATCGCATTAGTTTCCATAAAATCTACTTCATGCTCACGATTTCTTGAAATGATTAGAAAAGTTGGCTGCTCAGGTTCTGATTCTGGTAAGTAAGCATCTCCGATTCGATGTACAGGGTATTGATAAACCAAAGGCCATGCCAATGGTGATATCACTATTTTCTGCTGATACAAGTCGCCATTACGATCATGTGGAAATTGTTTAATATCACCTACATCAGATAAAGCATTGAGCTCCATCCATTCCCAGTGAGCTAACTCAAGCATAAAAGGATAATCATCATTTGACGTTTCACGGTGATTTTCTAAATAATCCAAAAATGCTTTGGAAATGTCCTTAAAATATGGACTATGTGCACGGTAATGAACAAAGAAATCTCTTACTAATTGATGCCATTTTTCCTCAGCAATTAAATCTCTTAATATTGGGAAGCTATTACTGCAAAAGTTTTCAACATTGTTATAAAACAAGTCTCTATACACTTTCATCCGTCTATCTTCAATATTGGAAGGCTTGGCAACTCCTTCCGGGTTCCTTAAATGTCCGGCGAAATCAAATTGCACTTGTTGAAACTTAGGTAAGTTGCTCATAATTTTCTACCTTTAAGCAATGGCTTTGCCGCTTAAATCTTGAGCTAAATATTTTTGCTGAATCGTTTTTATTTGTGCTACTTCAGCCAATAACTGGTCCATTGGTGGAATATTAAAATCACGCTCAAGCAGAGTTGGAAATACGCCAAATTCTTGATATGCAATTTCTAACAAAGCCCAGACATCAGGTTTTACGTCTGCTCCGTGAGTATCGACCTTTAAATCATCCGCTTCATCATAATGACCGGCAATATGGGCGTAAGAAATTCGCTCCTTAGGTAACGCCTTCAAGAACTCTTCAGCATCGTAACGGTGATTTATGCTATTCACATAGATATTATTAACGTCCAATAATAAATCACAATTAGCTTCTTCAAGTACCGCCAGCAAAAAATCCAGCTCCTTCATTTCCTGGCCTGGAGCGGCATAATAAGACACATTTTCCATAGCCAGCTTCATACCAATAATATCTTGAACCTGCTTGATTCGATCAGCCACATAGTGAACCGCTTCTTCGGTGAACGGAATAGGCATCAAATCGTATAAATGACCATCATCGCTACAATAGCTTAAATGTTCACTATAAGACTTAATATTATATTTCTGGATAAACTTAGCCACTTGTTTTACAAAGTCAGTATCCAGAGGCGTTGGCCCGCCAATTGATAAGGATAAACCATGAATTACAAACGGATAGCGTTCTGCATATTGTTCAAACTGCTTACTAAACTTCCCCCCAAAAGGAATCCAGTTTTCTGGAGCAACTTCCATAAAATCAACGCATGAACGACTAATCGCATCAAATTCGTCAGAAAAATCACGTCGTAATCCTAATCCTGCGCCTGTTACTAATTGGGTCATTGGGAGAACCTTTCACTAAACTGTTTCTTTAGATATGAAAAAGTGGCAGCAAGCTGCCACTTTTATTCGAGAGAGTTAAAAAATTAACCGCCGCATTTACCTTCGCCGCACTTACCTTCTTTTCCTTTTTTCTCGCCTTTCTCGCCGCATTTACCTTCGCCGCACTTACCTTCTTTTCCTTTCTTTTCGCCGCACTTACCTTCGCCGCACTTACCTTCTTTTCCTTTCTTCTCGCCGCATTTACCTTCGCCGCACTTACCTTCTTTGCCGTCTTTCTTGGATTCGCCGCATTTACCTTCGCCGCACTTACCTTCTTTTCCTTTCTTCTTACCTTTTTCGCCGCACTTACCTTCGCCGCATTTGCCTTCTTTGCCGTCTTTCTTGGCTTCGCCGCATTTACCTTCGCCGCACTTGCCTTCTTTGCCGTCTTTCTTGGCTTCGCCGCACTTGCCTTCACCGCACTTGCCTTCGCCATCGAATTGCGCAAGGTTATAGCCTTGTGATAGATCATTAACTGCAAATGGGCTTGCAGAAGCTGTAGTCATTGCAACAGAGGCAGCTAATGAAGCTGATACTAAAACCGCTAATTTACTTTTATCTTTCTTCAACATGAGATTACTCCTAAAATGTGTTTACAATATAATCAAGCAGTTAGACATAAAGCCTTGAAGATTGTTACATCTAAACTTTGATAGTTTGAGACTAATCGCTGTTTTTTATTAAGTCAAAGCATAGGTAGGATTATTTTAGAAACTAGTTCACAGATTGATCAATTGCTAGCTTATAGGTTTGAGCGGCTTTCAAGCCATTGAATGTACTTGTTCTCCCATACAAATCACCAGTTTCTGATTTTGCAAATCCAGACTTAGAAAGTCTTATTTCCATATATAAATCAATAACTTGCCAAAAATCAGTATCCTTCAACATGAGATTAGAAGGGGTCATAGTAATCACGGGGGTTAATTCATTAATATCTAACGCTTTTACTGCAATTGGCGCACCACCAGCGGCCGGTCTTATCAGTGCAAATGCCTTTGTAAATGAGTGTAAAGGTACGTTAGCAAAATTATCAATTTCAATTGATATGTAATTTAGAGCAGCTTCAGCTTGTTTTTTCTTCGCCAAATCAATTTGTTGCTGTATCAAGTTTGCCGAATCACTACTTGGCTCTCTTAGAGAAACTAAATAATTCCAAGAGTCGATGGCCATTTGATAATCATCTAATCGCATAGCAGCCATTCCTCTAAGCAACAAGGCTCCTTCGTGCTTAGGATTTTTCAACAAGACTAACTCTATATAAGATAATGCTTCTTTATAATTCTTTCGTTCGATATATGTCTGAGCGACTTCAAGCTTGCTTTTATTTTGCTGCATAATATCGCCAAAATTGACTGCTCTACCAAACGCTTGCTCAGCCAGCTCTTGTTGTTCTGATTGCAGTAATAGTCGTCCAAAAGTCATCCAATTTTCGGAAGTATCATCTTCTAAGTTGCGCAGCCTTACCTCAGAAAACAATTCTTCTATGCTGATTTCTTTATTGCTTGTTTTTTCTAGTAAAGCCCTTAAATCATCCGCCTTTAATGATTCATGCAATCTGCTTAATTTCTGAAGTTCTTTTGTTGCACCTAATTGCACATAAAGAGCATAGGAACTAACTACCGCTAATAAACACGAACTGGTGAATACCAACAATCTTTGCTTACTCGAATAAACGCTAGCAAAGAGCCAAGTTGCCCACGCTAGAGCGACTACCGTAAAAAGTGCAATTACCATCAGTTATATTTCTTCCGCTTCAGGCTTTAACTTTCTTTTGCCTACTTTTGTTACTAGAGCAGCAATAATAATTAGAAATACGATTATTGGCATAAACCAAAGAACATAATTCTTTGGTGAAACAGGAGGATCATAGAGTACAAAGTCACCATATCTGTCTTGCATATATTGCAAAATGGTGGCCTTGGTTTCACCAGCTTTTAACTTTTGATAGACAATATAACGTAAGTCTTCAGATAATGGCGCATCAGAATCTGCTATCGACTGATTTTGACATTTTGGACATCGAAGTTCGCTAATAATCTCTCGATAGGTCTTTTCTTGAACTCCGGAATCAAATTGGTAAGTTTCATTCGCCAATAAACCAAATGAAAACATCAACAACCATATCGATAATAATAACTTCATAATTACTCCATTCCGCTTTTATTCCAGCCAATAGATTCAAGCTTAGGGACTATCACCTTATTCCAAACCCTATCATCAATAACTCCGACATGGCGGTCTCGTATGACGCCTTTTGCATCTACGATAAAGGTTTCTGGTGCGCCATAAACCCCTAAATCAATACCCAGCTGACCAGTGGTATCAGCTATAGAATATATAAAGGGATCACCATATTTAGCTAAGTAATTTATCGCATCTTGATGTGTATCTTTATAATTCATACCTACCCATTTAATTGGGTATTCTTTAGAAAACTTCATTAAGTAAGGATGCTCTGCATAGCAAGATACACACCAAGTTCCCCACACATTTAGCAAAAAAATTTCTTTGGGCAAATCGGCATTGGTCAATACAGTTTCAGGGCTATTAACCGAGGCTAATTCAAACACAGGTACTTGATTGCCAATTAATTTAGTTTCGAGTTTTCTTGGATCTTTGTTTAATGAAGATTTAAAAATCAAAACCAAGATGGCAAAAATTACCAATGGAATAGAGGCGATAATGATTTTTTTAGATTTCATTAAACAAGCCCTTCTTCTTTAATCGCTTTCACTTTACGGAATTTCTTTTCACGATAACGTTTATCAGAAATCGCCAACAAGCCACCTAGTGCCATAATCAATGCACCCAGCCATATCCATCGCACAAATGGTTTGTAATAAACCTTTATTGCCCAAGCGCCATTTTCTAATGGCTGAGCTAAAGAAATATAAAGATCACCAAAAAAACCTGGCTCAATGGCCGCTTCTGTCATTAATTGATTGGATACTTGATAACGGCGCTTTTCGGGTTTTAAAGTCGTTAAGTAGTTACCATTCTTACTTACTTTCAAAGTCGCCTGCGAACTAATATAATTTTCGAAAGTATAATTATCAAATTTCTCGAAATAGATCGATAAGTTTTCAACTTGCACAGTGTGCTTGGCTTCAATCCGAACATCTTTTTCGAAAGAATAAATCGTAGTAACAATAACTCCTATAACCGTCACAGCCACACCAATATGCGCTACTATCATGCCCCAATAACTACGACTTAGCTTTTTCAATCCAGCCAACTGTGACTTCGCATTTTTAGTTTGTGCGTAAAGATATAATAGACAAGAAAGCATTAGCCAAATAGCTAAACTAATTCCTAACAAAGCAAACAAATCTAACTCACCAGTTAAACTAAAAATGGTAAAAACAGCTATCACTATTGCCAGCGCTAACAAAATAAATTGCTCAATTGCAATGGTTTTTAATTTGTTTTGTTTCCAATTCATTTGCTGACCAAACGGAATTAAAAACAAAATAAAAGCAAAAAAGAATGAAAAGTACGGATCGAAAAATGGAGGCCCAATAGAAACCTTTTGCTCCAAGAAATAATCAGCTATCAAGGGATAAAGAGTGCCCAGAAAAACCACTAGCAAACAACAAAATAGTAAGACATTATTTAAAACAATAGCGATTTCCTTAGAAATCAAGGTGTAATTATTGTTCGACTTTAATTTGTCAAACTGCCAAGCATATAAGCTTAACGCGCCGCCAACTGCAATCCCTAAAAAGGTTAATATAAATAGTCCCCGTTCAGGATCATTCGCAAATGCATGCACTGAAGTTAGGGCACCAGAGCGAATAATAAAAGTGCCTAGCAAACTTAATGAAAAGGTTAAAATAGAAAGTAGTAACGTCCAAGATTTATAAGCACCACGTTTTTCAGTTGCAGCTAATGAGTGCATCAATGCTGTTCCTGCTATCCATGGCATAAATGCAGCATTTTCTGAAGGGTCCCAGAACCACCAGCCTCCCCAACCAAGTTCGTAGTATGCCCACCAACTGCCAAGCGCTATGCCTATGGTCATAAAAACCCATGCAATTGTGGTCCAAGGGCGCGCCCACTTTGCCCATTTTTGATCTAAATCACCTTGCAGCAAGCCTGCTATGGCGAATCCAAATACCACCGAGAAACCCACAAATCCCATATAAAGCATTGGTGGGTGAACTATCATGCCGAAATCTTGTAGTAATGGGTTTAAATCAGATCCATCAATTGGAATAAAAGGTAAAACTCGTTCAAATGGGTTAGAAGTAAATAATGCAAAACTTACAAAGCCAACAGAAATTAAACCTAGAGTCCCTAATACTCTAGCCCGCATCTCGGGCGTTAAAGCTTTACTAAATATCGAAACAGCAGCCATCCAAGCTGCCAAAATTACAATCCAAAGTAATAACGATCCTTCGTGAGCCCCCCAGACGGCAGTAATTTTATAGCGAAGCGGAGTGATATTACTGGAATGGTTGGCGACATAAGAAACTGAAAAATCACTTTGTACAAAAGCGATAGTAAGGCAAATATAACTTGCCAGAACCAAAATGAACTGCCCAACAGATGCTTTACTTGCAAGACGCATTAAGCCTTTGTGTTGTGTATGAGCACCATAAAATGGCAAAGTGCCTAAAATTACTGCATTAACTAAAGCTAAAATCAGGAAAAAATGACCAAGTTCTGGGATCATTAATAATCGCCCTTTTCATTATTTTTTTCTTGTTTCATTTTTTCAACGCCTTCTTTATGACTTTTCTTTAAAGTGTCAGCGATTTCTGGAGGCATATATTTCTCATCGTGCTTGGCTAAAACCTTAGTCGCTTCTAAGGTTTTATTATCGACTAATTTGCCTTCAGCCATTATGCCTTGGCCTTCTCGAAATAAATCTGGCAAACTTTTATCATAAGTAATGGTAATAACTTCTTGGTTATCGGTAATATCAAATTCTACATATAAACTATCTTTAGCACGTTTAACAGAACCAAGGGTAACCAAGCCACCAACTCTAATAGTTTTATTTAATGGCGCATCACCCTTTACCACTCTTGTTGGCTCATAGAATGCGTCTGCATAATCGCCAATGGCATACAACAATAAAGCCACTGCAGTACTTAATAATGCCAAGGCGCTTAAAATGGTAATTAATTTTTTCTTTCGATGTGCTTTCATAAAATGAATTATCTAGTCAGAGATTTGTTCGGTTTTAATGCTACGTGCTTTAGGAGCTGATTCGCGCTTAAAGCTTTTAACTTTATTAATTAGCTGTTTTTTGTACCAAGCAAAAAGCACAAATAATAAAGCAATGCTCAAAAAGGTAACCCCATAGCTCCACCAAACGTAAAAGCCATGCTTACCCATTGCTATGAATTCTTGGAGTCCCATTAAGCAAGCTCCTCCTGCAACCACTTAGACTTAGTTTCGCGGTTGATAACTTCAAGGCGCAAACGAACGATCACTAAAATGACAAAAAGTAGATAAAAAGCACCAATCATAATAAATAGAGGCGTTTGCATCTGAGGGTCAATGGCACCTTTTTTGGTCACCGAATAAGCTTGATGTAGCGTATTCCACCACTTTACCGAACCATAAATAATCGGTACATTGATAGCGCCAACTATGGCTAATATTGCAGCCGAGCGATCAGCTTTATTTCTATCAGAAAATGAACTGTGCAGAGCAATAAAGCCAAGGTATAAAAATAACAATACCAGCTCAGAAGTCATACGAGCGTCCCACTCCCACCAAGTTCCCCAGGTTGGAATACCCCACATTGAGCCTGTAAATAGGCAGATAAAAGTAAAGACTGCACCAATTGGTGCTATGGCGCGCATGGCCATAAAAGACATCTTCATTTTCCACACTAAGCCAATAACGGCGCAAACCGCCATGGCTAAATAACCCACCATCGATAAAACTGCTGCCGGTACATGAATGTACATAATACGAACGCTATTGCCTTGCTGATAGTCTACTGGCGATGCGTATAGAGAAAAATATAGTCCAAAAACGAATAAAATAGCAGTAATAGCCCACAACCAAGGCAGCCATTTAGCCGACTTTTGGTAGAACCATTTTGGAGAACCTAATTGATGAAACCAGCGCCAGAAGCTCTTGGAAGAGTTTGCCATCTAAACCTATATCTCTTAAATCAATTCAAATAAATTATTAACTTACTGCGACTTTTAGCGCCCGCCCAATTGCGAAAGGCGTCAGCACCAACGCAAAGAGCAAAATTGCCCCTAAAATCGCCAGCTGCGCATTATACCCACTATTTGCTAAAGATGCTGTAATTACCGCACTGCCAAAGATTAAAATTGGTACATAAAGTGGCAATATCATCACAGCAACTAACATGCCGTTTCTTGAAGCTCCTAAGGAGAGGCTCATACCCACCGCACCCAGTAAACACAGGGTCGGTGTACCTAATAATAATGACAACATCATGACTGGGGTATGATTTGGATCAAGTAACTCTCTATCAGGTGCATAATTGAGATGCATCAAGCCGGCCAATAGTGGTGAAACCAACACCAGAGGCAGCCCAGTAACTAGCCAATGGGCTAAAACCTTAGAAAATGCTACTTGAGTAGGGCTTGCCATAATGAGCAATTGCTCTAGTGAACCATCTTGATAATCACCACGATAAAACAAATCCAGTGATAACAAAGTTGCCAATAATGCGGCCACCCAAATCACGCCCGGAGCGATTTGCTGCAGGAACTCTGCCTCAGGGCTAACCGCAAAAGGAAAGAGCGAAACCACCATAATAAAGAAAAACAAAGGAATTAAAATCGCTACCCAATTACGGCGGGCTAACATTAGCTCTCTTTTCAGCAAAGTAACAAACATTAAGCCATTACCTCGTCCTCATCATGCGTAAGGGATATTTTTTGATGGATTTTCAAACCATCAATGGCTTGATGCGAAGTAAATATCACCACCCCGCTCTTGGCTGCAAAATCCATCATTTTATGAGAAAGCCAATCACGAGTCTGCGAATCTAAATTAACGAATGGTTCATCTAGGATCCAAAGCTTGGCGTTTTCTAAAACTAATCGAGATAAAGAGACTTTATGCTGTTGACCCGCTGAAAGTTCAGCAAAGTGTCTTTCAAGTAAACTTTCAATTCTAAGCTCTGAAGCGACAGTTTTAATCTCGCTAAGAGATACAGCTTTTCCACGTAATGCGGCATAAAACTGCAAATTCTCAGCAATCGAAAGCTCATGTTTCATGGCTAAGTTATGCGCTAAGAATAATAAGTCATTTGAAAAGTTAGCTTCGGGATGACTGGTTTTAAAGCCTCGCCAGAAAACTTGGCCAGCATCTTGATTCAGAAGGCCAGCCAAAGCTCGCATAAGACTGGTTTTACCCGCGCCATTTTCACCGAATAAATGAGTAATGGTGCCGGATGTAAAACTTAAATCGATACTCTCGAGCAGGACCTGCTCGTTACGGGAAATGGTTAGCCCTTTAACTTCTAAATTAGAATTTTTTGAACTCAAAGCGCTAACCTTTTGAAAAATGGACTTTTTATATCCTTACTTTAATGCCGCGATTATAGCATCACCCATCTCTGATGTAGACAATAGTTTGTCTGCTTCAGTGTGGATGTCTGCAGTACGGAAACCCTGATCCAATACATTGCTAACAGCTGCATCAATCTTATCGGCAACTTCAGCTTCACCAAAGCTATGACGCAGCATCATAGAAACTGACAAGATAGTCGCGATTGGATTCGCTTTGTTTTCACCAGCGATATCAGGCGCACTACCATGAATTGGCTCGTACATACCTTTGCCATTAATATCTAAACTCGCTGATGGCAACATACCGATTGAACCAGTCAGCATTGCCGCACAATCCGACAAGATATCTCCAAACATATTACCCGTGACCATGACATCAAACTGCTTTGGCGCACGCACTAATTGCATCGCCGCGTTATCCACATACATATGAGTTAACTCAACTTCAGGGTATTCCTTGCCTACACGCTCCATCACTTCACGCCATAACTCGGTTGCTTCTAAAACGTTAGCCTTATCAACTGAGCATAAGCGCTTGTCGCGCAACATAGCCGTACGGAAAGCCACATGAGCAATACGCTCAACTTCACTTTCAGAGTATACGTAGGTGTTATAGCCTTCTTTTTCGCCATTATCTAATGTGCGAACACCACGTGGCTGACCGAAATAAATACCGCCAGTTAATTCACGGATAATCATTAAATCTAAGTTTTCCACCAGTTCAGGCTTTAAACTCGAAGCATCCGCCAATTGAGGATATAAAATCGCCGGACGTAAGTTGCCGAATAATTCCAACTCAGAGCGTAATTTCAATAAAGCTTTTTCTGGACGAACAGCGATATCAAAACCTTCCCACTTAGGGCCGCCTACCGCACCTAAAAGAAGCGCGTCAGCTTCACGTGCTTGCTGCAAAACTTCATCGGTTAATGGCACTTGATGCGCATCGAATGAAGAACCGCCTACTAAAGCGCTGTCATAAGATACGTCTAAGCCTTGCTCGATTAATAAATCCAAAACCTTGGTTGCTTGACCTACGATTTCTGGACCAATACCGTCACCCGGTAATACTAAAATTTTCTTTGTCATTGTAAAATTCTCTTTCTTTCTCAGGCTAAATGCCTAGGATTAACTTTCAAAATACAAACCATTTTGATAAAGAAAATGAGGACTGCCTTTACCCTTTTTAAAAACTCGAGCTGTCTCATGTTCTTCTGATGAAACTTCTAACTCCATCCCATCAGAAAGCTTTATTAAAAATTTATCTTTAAGTATTTGCATTTCGGCAATGATTTTATCTTGAAGTTCCGGACTCAAATCTTGTCCAACTTCTACGTCCTTTGCATTAAGAACAATATATCCGTCATAGAGATGAATTGAGCAGTTATCTTTCGTAATTAACCAAAGGTAATGTCCTGCCCAACCTACTCTTTCAATTTGCTTGGATGCAATATCTATCATCAAAATTAACTAAACAACCAAGGCGCTCTTTGCTTACGCGCTTCTTCGTAGTCGGTGATTGACTGTTCTTGTTGCAAAGTAATGCCAATATCATCAAGACCATTGTATAAACTGTGTTTACGATCCGGCTCAACTTCGAAACTTATCACTTCGCCATTTGGACGAGTTACCGTTTGTTTATCTAAATCAATCGCTAACTGATAGCCTTCAGTACTTTCAGCTTCTTCGAAAAGTACATCCATAGTTTTATTATCTAAAACAATGGGTAAGATGCCATTCTTAAAGCAATTATTAAAAAAGATATCCGCATAACTTGGTGCAATGACCGCTTTAAAACCATAATCTTCTAGAGCCCAAGGAGCGTGCTCACGGCTTGAACCACAGCCAAAGTTTTCACGAGCTAATAATACCGAAGCTCCTTCATATCGAGGAAAATTCAATATGAAATCAGGATTAACAGGACGTTTTGAATTGTCCATGCCCGGCTCGCCATGGTCCATATAGCGCCACTCATCAAACAAGTTAGGACCAAAGCCGCTGCGCTTAATCGACTTTAAAAACTGCTTTGGGATAATCGCATCCGTATCCACATTGGCACGATCAAGAGGAACTACTAAACCTTGATGTTGAGTAAAAGCTTCCATTAAGCACCCCCTCTCAAACTTGAAATCTCAATATCACGAACGTCCGTGAAATGACCATAGACCGCTGCTGCTGCCGCCATTGCAGGGCTTACTAAATGAGTACGGCCACCCTGCCCTTGACGACCTTCAAAGTTACGGTTTGAAGTTGAAGCACAATGCTCACCCGGTTCTAAGCGATCAGCATTCATCGCCAAG
This sequence comes from uncultured Kangiella sp., assembly GCA_947503435.1. GTDB lineage: Bacteria > Pseudomonadota > Gammaproteobacteria > Enterobacterales > Kangiellaceae > Kangiella. The sequence goes on from CANNDL010000002.1 coordinate 367,115, forward strand.
CACATAGAACAACCCGGTTCACGCCATTCAAAACCCGCTTCTACAAAAATCTTATCCAAACCTTCAGCTTCTGCTTGTTCTTTAACTAAGCCGGAACCAGGGACTACCATTGCTTGCTTAACACTAGCGGCCACTTTTCGACCTTTAGCCACTTCTGCGGCTTCACGCATATCTTCAATACGTGAGTTGGTACAAGAACCAATAAAGACCTTATCTACTGGAATAGAAGATATTGCCGAATCAGCTTTTAAATCCATATATTCCAATGCGCGCTCGATACCCTCTTTTTTCACAGGGTTATCTTCGCTCAATGGATTTGGAATGCTACCTGTAACAGGTTTCACCATTTCTGGTGAAGTGCCCCAAGTCACTTGCGGCGCAATGTCTTCAGCCTTTAATTCAACGATGGTATCGAAATGGGCGCCTTCATCTGTGTGCAAGTCATTCCAAGCCTTAACCGCCATATCCCAGTGTTCCTTTTGTGGAGCAAAAGGACGCCCTTTCACATACTCAATGGTTTTATCATCAACTGCCACTAAGCCAACGCGCGCGCCCGCTTCAATCGCCATGTTACAGATAGTCATTCGGCCTTCCATTGATAACTCTTCAATCGCCGTTCCAGCAAACTCGATGGCATGGCCATTACCACCAGCAGTTCCGATTTCGCCGATAACCGCTAACACAACGTCTTTAGCCGTTACGCCATATCCTAGTTTGCCATCAACTTTAACTAGCATATTCTTCATCTTCTTTTGACGAAGACATTGTGTCGCTAATACGTGCTCAACTTCAGAAGTTCCCACACCAAAAGCCATAGCGCCGAAAGCACCATGAGTTGCGGTATGCGAATCACCACAAACCATAGTTAAGCCAGGAAGCGTATAACCCTGCTCAGGACCAACAACGTGGACGATACCTTGACGGATATCATCAATATTAAATTGAGTCACACCAAATTCATCGCAGTTCTCATCGAGCGTTTTAACTTGAATTAAGGAGATGGGATCTGCAATTCCTGAAATACCTTGCTCACGCTCATTATTTGTGGTCGGAACATTGTGATCCGGCGTTGCTAAATTTGCTTCAATGCGGCGTGGTTTACGACCAGCAATTTTCAAGCCTTCAAAAGCCTGAGGAGAAGTTACTTCGTGCAGTAATTGACGATCAATATAGATAAGCGCTGAACCGTCTGGGTTTTCAGCAACTAGGTGATCATCCCATAATTTATCGTATAAGGTTTTGGCCATTTTCATCTCTTATGGTTTTAATTTTCAATATAAATCAAATAGTTACCAGGGAAACCTAATAGAGATTCAGAGATTCTTCTATCAAGCTTTCTGATATTGGTGGCATTATGCTACTCTCAAGTATACAATTACTCAAATTCATTATTTTTATAATCCTAATAACTTATAGGAATGTCACATATTAATAATAATTTATGGATACAGAACTCTTAAAAAGCTTTTTGACGCTAGTAAGACTCAAGTCTTTTACTCTAGCCGCTAAAGAATTGGAGCTTACTCAGCCTGCCCTATCAAAGCGTATAAAACGACTAGAAACCATTATTGGTTCCAATCTATTCGATCGAGTTGGCAATCACTTTGGGCTGACTCAAGCAGGCGAGTTATTGGCCAACAAAGCTCCTCAATTGCTGAATAATATAAGTAGTTCAATCCAAGAAATTCGTGACTTGTCGGGACAAATTTCTGGTCAGCTCAATATCGCCACTAGTCACTATATTGGCTTACATTATCTTCCTAAACACCTTGAGGCATTTATCAGTGAATATCCCCAAGTTGATTTGCACATCGATTTCATAGATTCAGGTCTTGCCTACGAGCAAGTTTTGTCAGGTGATATTGAGTTGGCGATGGTAACCTTCCCATACACCAAAGATCCAAGGCTTTCTCACATTAATATTTGGCAAGAGCAGATGCAAATTGCTTGCCATAAAACTCACCCTATTACTCAGGAGCCAAACCCTTTAACCTCACTAGCTCAATATGACGCCATACTGCCACCAGCTCACACCTTCCCAAGAGAACTATTTGAGAATAACTTGCAAGAATTAGGTATTGAACATGGTCGGGTAAAAACAGCAAATTACCTAGAGGTTATTGCTAAGCTTGCCGCCTGCAAAATGGGTTGGACCATTCTACCCCAGGCCTTAATTGAGCCGCCACTGATTGCTTTAACCGATAATAATCAATCGATACGCGAAATGGGGATAATCCATCGCGAAACAAAAAGCCTTTCAAATGCAGCAAAATCGTTTATAACATTGTTATAAATCACTGATGACGGTCGAAATTTTGTCACTATAATCGTTTTACAATAAACACTAGTTAATAAGAACTACCCTTGGAGTCACTATGAAATACCTATTAATATTATTACTTGGAGTTACCAGTACACTATTAAATGCCAAAGTTTTAGATAAGGCAGCCGATGGCTTCACTCTAGAAATTAGCTTTGAAACTAAAGCAGATGCAAAAACTGCTTATAACCAATTTATCAATGTTGGAGACTGGTGGAATTCAGAGCACACCTGGTTTGGTGATGCCAGTAGAATGTATATAGAGCCAAGTGTTAACGGTTGCTTTTGCGAAATTGATGGTGAAAAACAAGCACTACATATGACAATTTCTTACGTGGACCCTTACAAAGAAATGCGCATGATTGGTGGCTTAGGGCCATTACAAGGCTTAGGACTACACGGCGGCATGAGCTGGAAATTTGATACGCTTGATAATGGCAACACTAAAATCACTCACCGCTACCAAGTTACTGGTTATATGCAAGGCGGCTTAGAAGGGTTAGCGAATATTGTTGATTCTGTACAGGCAATTCAAATGAAAGGCTTGGAAAAGGCTCTGACTATAGAATAGTGAGAAATTGTAAAATCACGACCATTTATTAGATTTTCCCTACAAATAGTGGCATATTAAGTGCTGAAGTGAGAAATACTGCTTTAAAATCAATTAGATAACATAATATTTGGGGGTTCAAAAATGGAATATCTTCCGCTGATAATCAATTTAATAAGTGGTGCTGTAGGTGGCAACCTTGTAGGTAAATTAGCCAAGAATCTAAGTTTAGGTACACTTGGTAATTCTCTAGCAGGTATCTTAGGTGGTGGCTTCTTCGGCCAATTCATTTTAGGTGCTATGGGAATCGACCCTGCGGCTGGAATGGACTTAACAGGAATATTAACTAGTATCGGCGGCGGTGCTGCTGGTGGTGGTGTAGTAATGGCAATCGTTGGCTTTATCAAGAAAATGGTTGGTGGCTCTAAGTCTTAGTCATTACGAAAGAATAAAAAAAGCCCGCATTAAGCGGGCTTTTTTATTCAAAATTTAATCTACTTCTTACCCATTACTAATTGTAAGACACCTAGTAATGCAGAAACACCACCGCCAATCATTAACCAAGTTGCTTTATCTGAAAAGGAGCCCGTTAATTTTTGTGCAATTTGCTCACCGGTGGATTGACTCATATTGTATCCCCAGAAAAATAACGCCACACCTAATACCAATAAAACAATTGCAATTACTTTTTTATCCATTGTATTTCCCCTGTTTATTAATGATTTATCAATTTTAATAATAGAGCTTTTAAAGTTTATATCAACAATTGATTATTTAAGGGTCAATAATCGTTAAATATGTTGATTGACTAGCCTAACATCTAAAATATAAGCAATTTCTTCAGCTACAAAACTTAAAGAATTTATGTCCCCAGAGCTATCTAATTGATACTCATGCCCCCCAATTGAAACTAGGTACAAGCTGTAATCATAAGAATTGTTTTCAGAATCATAGCTATGAGTAATCTTTACAGCAGTAATTTCTTTAAAGTTGAACCACTTTTTATGATTTCTATATATTATCTTCTTTTTCTTTTTAAATTTATAATATTCCCCGTTAATAATTGCATAAACGCTTAAATATAAGGAGTGAAAAGAAAAAAAAGTAACAGCCAAAAGCATGAATAAAATCATGATTTTATTAGAATCATCCGAGGTAAAGTATAATATTAATAGCGTTACTATTGCCGCCAAAGAAAGCAAAGCGCCAAAAAACGCGCCTACCTTAGAGCGCTTAAGTAGAAGGCTGAATTCAGTATTTCTAATGATTTCCAGCCTGCCACTTGAAACTCCAATAAAGTCATATAACATTTCTATTTTTGCGAGTATCTCTCAACTTCTGACCATACTCGAATCAAATTCCCAGACATGATTTTTTCGATATCATCTTCTGAATAACCGCGTCGCAAGAATCCTTCGATAAGGTTTGGAAAGCTTGCAGCATCTTTAAGACCTGTAGGTAAGCTGTCCCCCACTCCATCATAATCTGAACCGATACCTACATGTTCGACACCAACTAGCTTAATCACATGATCAAAATGGTCTAGTACGACTTCAATATCAGCGAATTGGAATGGGTTTTCTTTAATATAATTACTCCTCCATTCCACTACTTTAGGATCGCTAGAGCTTTCTATTCCAGCTTCTTTCATAAACTCAGCAACCGCTGCTGAAATAGCGCCATAACTATCACGAGATGGTTGATGGACAAATGTAGAACCAAAATTTATAAAAATCACACCATCATTATCTGCAAGAGACTTAATCATGTCATCAGACATATTGCGCTCGAACCCTGGCGTAAAATGGCGCGCAGATGAATGCGAAGCGATAGCCGGCACTTTAGTCACTTCCATAACATCATAAAATGCTTTATCCGAAATATGGGATACATCAACCATAACGCCCGTATCGTTCATGGCAGTTACTAATTCCTTACCAAACTCACTCAAACCATTATTTGGACGTTTCTTATCATATGAGGAATCAGAAATATGATTGCTTAATGAGTGCGATAATGTGATATATCGAATTCCGCGGTTGTAAAAATGTTCTAAATTCTTTAAATCACCGGCAATTGGTGAACCATTTTCCATACCCATTGGCAGCGAAATCAGGCCTTTCTCAAAGTTATCCTGCATTTGCTTAACGCTATATGCTAATGCAAACTTTTCCGGCGCATTGTTAACAATAGCCTCAACACTATCGATCAATTTATCAGCTAAGGCTGTGCTATCACCATCCTCAAACTCTAATGAAGCAGGCACATAAATTGACATAAAGGGCGCCGATAAACCGCCAGCTTTTGCTCGCGGGTAATCGAAATCACCATGATCAGTAGCATGACTCACGTCTGAATATTTATTTTCTAAACGATAAGGAACGTCAACGTGCAGATCAGCAATAATGTATTTGTGAGCTAAAGTATTCGCTTTTTGGCCTAGTGATGCTTGGTCAATAACCTCATTCACTTTTTCCTCGAGATTATCAATCACCTTTTTAGGCGCTTCAGCCGACTGAGTTTCAGGCTTAGACTCTTCAGGCTGACAAGCAGTCAGAGCCACCATTATTGATAATGTGATTAATTTAGTTTTAAAAATGGATTTCATCCGAAGCCATACCTATGTAAGATCTTTGAGTTGAACCCATCATAAAAGCATCTTTATAGAATTACCATATGTTAGACGCTAAGCAACAAGAAATCGTTGACGCTGTCAATCAGGTGATGCCCTTTGGCAAATACCAAGGACGAAAGCTATTGCAACTGCCAGAGCCTTATTTGGTGTGGTTCCATAAAGAAGGCTTCCCCAATAACAAGCTAGGCAAGCAACTTGCCTTAATTTATGAAATCAAGCTCAATGGACTTGAAGGGCTATTTAAACCAATGCTTAGGTGAAACGTTATAAATAAGACAGCCAAGCCAATACTTGATAAAATGGCGCCATTAATCCTAAGGCACCAAATATCTTGTTTAATTTACTTCACGAAAAGCTGCAAAAAACCCTAGTCAAATTAGGTTTTGAGCAAGAAACCGAAATCCAAAGCAAATCCATATCTTTAATTTTAGATGGTAAAGACCTAGCTGCGAGCGCAGAAACAGGTTCAGGCAAGACTGCCGCCTATTTGTTGCCTATTTTAAATCACTTACTTGAAAACAAGGTTAACCATAGCGGTACTCGTTGTCTTGTTTTGGTTCCAACACGAGAACTCGCTCGTCAAGTTGAAAAACAGTTTGAGCAGCTGGCTCAATTTTCTAGCGCCAGCGCGGGCGTATTGACAGGCGGAGCTTCGATGCAATTTCAGCGCGCCATGTTGCGTAAAGACCCTGAAATATTAATTGCTACACCCGGACGTATTCTTGAGCATAGCAACAGTGGCGATACCGAACTAGGCAACCTTGAGTACTTAGTATTAGATGAAGCCGACAAGATGCTCGACTTAGGTTTCAGTGATGATGTTACCGCTATTTCGGAATTCTGTAATTCGAAGCGCCAAACCTTATTATTTTCAGCTACCCTCAATGCTAGAGGTATTAAACCAGTTATTCAAAAGATGCTAAATAATCCTGAATACCTTGTTTTAAATAGTTTTGAAGACCAGCAAAAACAAATTAGTCAGCAAATCATCCCTGCCGATGATCTTAAACATAAAGAAAAGTTAGTTAACTGGTTACTAAAAAACGAAACCTATCGTAAGGCTATTATTTTCTGTAATACCAAAGCCCAAGTCGATCGTTTAGGTGGCCTAATGCGTTACCACAAACATGCGGCAGGAACTTTGCACGGTGACAACTCGCAAGAAGTACGTAACCAAGTAATGTCACAGTTTCGAGATAACAAATTCAATATCCTTATAGCCTCTGATGTGGCCGCTCGTGGAATTGATGTGAAAGAAGTTGATTTGGTTATCAATTTTGATATGGCACATAACGGCGATGACTATATTCACCGTATTGGCCGAACAGGTCGCGCAGGAGAAGCTGGATTGGCTATCTCATTGATCAGTTCCCGTGAATGGAATTTAATGGCCACTATCGAAAACTTCTTAAAGACCAAGTTTGAGAAGCGATTAGTTAAATCGCTTTTGGGTAAATATACTGGACCGAAAAACTTAAAATCTAATGGTAAAGCCGCCACTAAAGGGAAACGAAATTCTGGCAAAAAGCTTACAGCTAGAGAGAAGAAGCGACTTGATAAAAAGAAAACTAAAAAAGACAAGCAAAAGCTTGAGCCTGAAGATACCATCGCGAGTAGCAAACCTAAGAAAAAATTTGGCGGTTTTAGTGATGCTCCAATACAACCATTAAGGAAGAAGTAGTTGCATATCTGGGTCGATGCGGATGCTTGTCCAGTAGTGATCAAGGAAATTTTAATTAAGGCGGCGATCAGAACCAAAGTGCCGCTAACATTTATCGCAAATCACTTTATAAAAGTGCCTAGTATTCCGAATATTAAATCCGTTCAAGTGCCTAAGGGCTTTGATGTGGCGGATAATGAAATCGTTAAGCGTGCAAATAAAAAGGATTTGGTGATTACTTCCGATATTCCTCTAGCGGCGGAAGTTATTGATAATGGCGCGATAGCCCTGAGTTCACGCGGCGAGCTATTTGATAAATCCAATATCAGACAACGACTTAACATGCGCGATTTTATGGATTCAATGCGCGAAACACTTGAGGCGTCAGGTCAAAACCGTGGCGGTCCGCCCCCGCTATCTCAGTCCGATAGACAAACTTTTGCCAACTATTTAGATCGGTATTTAGCAGGAAGTCTATAAGTTTAAGAATTTGAACTAGGCTCAAGAACTTTTGTAAGCTTTATGCCAAAATCAGCTCAGTCATTATTAAAGGAGTAGATTATGACTGAGGTAAACAAGCTCAAATATCTTAAAATCACGTTGTTCGCTCTAGGTATTTTTTCTATCTTTGGCATCTATGTCCTCACCAAAATTTGGCCCTCAGGTTGGTCATGGCATGGTTCTGGACGCTCTTATTATCTCGAAATGATTCTAGGTATCTATGCTACTTTGGGGGTGTTTTTGATTATGGCAGCAAGAAATCCACATAAGCATTTAAGCTTAATTTGGTTTGTAGTTTGGTCAAGTGTAGTCCACGGAGGAATTATGGCGGTTCAATCTTTTGATGGTGAGCACAATATGGGGCACTTATATGGTGATGTTCCCGCACTTTTCCTTGTCGCTCTCGTCCTGGGTTATTTAACCCCAAAGCGCTTAGCATAATAGACTCATACAATATTTTACTTTTATATTAAGTTAAACCCTTGAAATTTAAGCCATTTAACATAATATAAATGTAAGCAAAGAGCTGAATAGCTCATTGGAAACGGAATCAAAGGAGAATCTCATGTCTAGCACTTCAATCACTGCTATGCCTTTAAAATACTTAGATCAAGCCATGAACAAGTTGCGAGACTTGGGATTAATGCCTGAAAAAACGGATGAAGCACCTGTCATAAGCCTCATTAATAAAATTTCGGATCTCGACGAAGAAAAAACCATCGCTATAGCTCGTACTTTAAACCAAGCTTCTTTATTTAATGAAGTTGTACGTGAGCAAATCCAAGCCATGCGAATTGGTGAGCGGTACGAAGGCATCACAGAAAAATTCAACTCAATTCGTGATGATGCCAAAGACATGGTGGATCAATTAGAAGATGGCCAAATCGATGTCATGGAACGCATTGGCAATGTGTGGATGAAAGTGACTCGTGGCGATATCCCATCGCGCTTTGAAAAGATTAAAGAAACTTACCTTGAAGTTGCTGCCGATACTAAAGACCAAATCGAGCGCGAGCAAATTATTCTTGACGCTTATCGTGATTTCAGAGGTGCTCTTAAAGAGTCAGAAGTGCTGGCATTAAATGTATTAAAGAAAGCCAATGCAGAGTTGGAAGATGCTAAAAGCAATCTAAACAATGCTGCTAAAGACATTGAGACAAACACTAATGATGATCGTGAACACATTGCGCGTTTAGAGTTGGCGCGCGATGAACGATTACGCGATTTGCAAAACTCCGACGATCGCTATCAAATCGCAAAAGATTTGTCGGATAATTTAATTATTTCGTATAACACTTCTGAAGCAGTGATGGCTCGATTATTGCAAACAACCAATGCAAAAGAACGCGTTTATTCACAATCAGTAACCTTTTTTGGTACCAATGAAACCGTATTCACTGCCCTTTCAGCCTCTTTTACGGGTTTACATGGTTTACATGAAGCAACTGAAACTCTTAAGAGCATGAAGGAAGGTATTAATGAAAGCTTGGAAGTGCTAGGCGAAGTTGGCGATAAAGTACAAGAAGAAGCGCTTAGAGAAGGCTATGGCGCTACTATTAAAGCTGAGTCCGTGAAAAAACTTGTCGACTCCATCGTCAACTTTCAAGAGCGCTCGGTAAATCTCATTGAAGAAATGCGTGAACAAGCCACACGTAATGCAGAAGAAGTTCGATTAGCTGCAGAAGATGGAAAACGCCGTTTAGCTGAACTAGCAAGCCGCGGTAACGCCTTAGTGATTAATGCTTAAACATTAATAGCTATTAATGACCGAAAAAACTAAACCACAACATGACATTCCTTTCTCGGATGTCATGTTGGCTATGGACATTGCTGATACTATTCGGCACCGAGAACGTATTGTTGAACAGGAACTTTCTGCTGAGGATAGGGAAAAAGCTTTATTTGATAAAGTAAAAGCCACTTATGCCAGCCAGGGCATAGAAGTCAGTGATGCTACTATCAGAGAAGCCATTCAAGCGATAGAAGATGAGCGTTTTGCATATAAAGCGCCTAAAGAAACATTATTTACTAAATTTGCTCATGCCTATATCAATAGATCTAAATGGGGAAAAGGCATTACAGCACTTTTAGCCATTGTTGCTCTAGCTTGGGGAATTACTTGGGCAGTTTTCACATTACCTCAACAGCACAAGTTAAATAAACAAGCTAACGCCTTAAATCACTCTATCGCAGAGGCCAACACTTCAGAGGAATCGCTACAAGCAAGGCTGGATGCTTTGGTTGAAGAGTTAAACCGAGCAACTGAGCCACAAGGAAGCGAGCTTAACGACCTGTTTCAGCGCCAAAAACAAACCTCCTTTGAGTTACTAAAAACTGCCGCCACTCATATCGATATTGCTCGCCCTCTTCGGCTAACCAGCGACTTCGATGGTGATGCTTTCAAAGATGCTAGCTCAGCAAACAGTGGTGCTTTAGCTATTGACCAAGTGGATCGTCAAAAGTATCAGTTATCACAAGCTAAAACGAAACTCGATGAAGCCGAGCAATCAATAAAGCAACTTCATCAGTTGAATTTATTGCCCAATGAGCTAATAAATTTACGCAATCAAGCCGTAGATATCGCTAAAACTATGAAAGCGCAGTCTTTAGCACAAACCTTTTATCAAAATGGCTTAGCTGCCATTAAAGGGCTGGATATTAAAAGTGCCAATAATGCAACGACCGATCTAAAAGACTTAATTGATGACTTACAACTTAGCTATCAATTAAAAATAGTTTATCGCCATGGTGAGAGGACCGGAGTTTGGCGTGAGCCTAAAATTAATAGTTCCGCTAGGAATTACTATATTGTAGTTGAAGCGATTGACAAGAATGGCAACAAAATTACAGTGCCTATCGTCAATGAAGAAACCGGTAAAATAAGCCGGGCTAGCAAATGGGGCTTGCGAGTGGAAAAGTCCATTTATGATCAAGTCGCTCGAGACAAACAAGATGATGGCATTGTTCAAAATCATATTTTTGGTAATAAAGAAATTGGAAAAATTGCCGTTGATTATCGCTTCCCTACAACGGGAAAAGCCATTACCAGCTGGTAACGAGAAAGCAAAAGAAAAAGAGATAACCTATGTATTCAGGTCGTAAAGCCCTAACAGATATAGACACTAGCTTGCAGAAAATCCGTTCGCAGTTATCGCAAACGGATTACGATTTGGAGCGAAATGGTCAGCAGTTATTGGGGTTACGCCAACAAGAATCTGAAACCTACCGCCAATTAGCAAAAATGCGTCTAGATGCCATGCAAGCCGATCAATTAACGACTCAACTAGATTTCGCAGAAAGACAAGCATCTCAATTATTAATACAGCGTAATGACCAGATTGAAGCCGTCGCTAAAAAGATTGAAAGTTCACAAAAGCTGCAACTTGAGCTCGATAAACAACGAATAGAGCAAGCTATCCAGCTCGACGATGCGGTCGAATCATTAGATGACTTGTTAGCTAATGTGGATGCTCAACTTGAAAGAGATCCAAGCTACCAAAATCAGCAAATTAGAGCACAAGATATGGTGGATATGGCTTCTAATGCTGCGGATAAAACCAAACAAGCAGAAGAAGAGCTGGAAGAAAAAGGCAAACCTTATCGTGATGACAAAATTTTTAAGTACCTATGGGATCGTCACTACGGAACTAGTGAGTATGATGCAGGTTTTATAACTCGGTTCTTCGATAAAAAATTAGCGGATCACATTCGATATGACAAAGCCCGAATTAACTATTTCACACTGAACAATATCCCAAAGAAACTAGCTGAGCATACCGAAAATCTTGAGCAGCAAGCTGAAGATGAATTAACTCAATTGCAAAAGATGCAGCGTCAATATGAAATGAATGCAGGCGCCGAACCACTAGAGGAAAAAGTGGATAAGGAAAGGAACTCGCTTGCAAGTATCGATAAAAGAATTACTCAAGAAGAAGAGTCTTTTGATCACCTAGTTAAAGAGCGAGAATCATTTAATCTAGGGACGGATAAATACATCGCCCGAGCAATCGGCGTTCTGGTAGAAAGCTTTAAAGCTGATCCAATTCCACAATTACAATATGAAGCCAGTCAGACAGAGACTCCAAGAGATGATCATTTGGTCAATCAGTTAGCCGTATTAAGAGAAACTAAGCAGCGATTAGAAAGTGATATGTCTGCTTTGCAGGGCACTCATAACAGCATTAATCGTAAACTTGAGGAGCTAAAGGAAGTTCGCCGGAAATTCAAACGTTCAGATTATGATGCTTACAACTCAAAATTTAAAGATGGCGATATTCTGTCTAGTATAATAAGACAGTTTGTCACAGACCAAGTAAGTGCAAAAGAACTATGGCGTATTGTTAAACGTAGCCAGAGATTCCAAAAACGTCATTATACCCAAAGACATGGTGGAATAGGTTTACCCGGTGGCATCAATATCCCAACAGGTAATCGTGGTCCACGCATTAGAATCCCTCGCGGCATTCGCTTCCCTTCAGGCTGGGGCGGTGGTGGATCATCCGGCGGCGGAGGCGGTTTTAAAACAGGTGGTGGATTTTAAATAAAAATGTTTTGGAAAAAGAGACGAATTCGTATAGAAAAATATGGTGAGTTTACTTGGGATCTCGATAATTGGTATGGAGAATATGCATATTTGGGAAGTGATATCTCTATCGGATTAGATGGCACCAAAGAAAGCCCTGCCACCATTTCAATAGCCCAACTTGATATAATCTTTGAATCAATTGATATTATCAAAAAGGATGCATTAACTTTCTTAGCGCAACAAGATATATCGGAATTTACTAAAGATGGCGGGGCTCTATATTTCAGTGCAATATATTCAACTGATAAAAAAGGAGTATATGATATTGAGTTTAGCCTAACAGATTGGGAGGAAGCTTATATCATTGTTCATTTTCAAAATAAAAATCCATACAACCTCTCTTTAGGCGATTAGCTTTTATCAGACTTGTTATGCTTCAACGCCAGTAAATTATTGCTAATAGCTAGCTACTTCCTCGCCGGAAATAATGATCTTAAAAAAAAGCCCACACCACCAAATAGCAGCACTAAAATTATAATCAAATCAAATGCGCTCATGGGTCTGAAACTGAATTGGGATGAAGCAATAACGCCAAAAATTAAAGCAAGTATAGAGCCCGCTGCTAAAAACCAACCAAAATAATTGCGGTGGTTATAAAACAGGATAACGATTCCAGCCACAAAGGGAATCATAATCATACCAGAAGTAATTCCGAAACCACCAAATGCTGAGATGTTGATTAGGCGAGTACCAAAACCAAACTGGGAATGGATATGAATAGAATTAAGTAGTAAATAGAAACCCACCACTATCATGGTTAACCCTACAAAAAATTGCCACTCTCCACCTCTAGTACCGCCAGCTCCCATCACATTCTCCTAATTCTTGTTGAAAACTTATTTACGTCTATACTCTAACCGATTTTTATAATTTTTTCTTAATAAATCAAAATCTTGCGCTAAGTTTAAATTATCTTTTCGTGCAATCTGTCGTAAAGCAATATCATCTTCTTTAATATCATAAAATGGTTGCAATGAATCATGTAGATCCGCTAAATACCTTGGCTTTTGCCATAATTTAGTATGAGGTAAAAACTCTTCAAGCTTATAGCTTACTTCCTTGCCAAGCCATTGTCGTATGGCCTCATATAACATGTAAGTACCCCGAACTTTCCCCTCAAGACTATATCCAGCAATATGTGAGGTACCTATTAAGCACTGATCGAGTAAATTGACATTGAGTTTTGGTTCCCCCTCCCACACGTCTAAAATCAATTCCAGACGATCATGTTCAGTCACATGCTCTAAAGCGCAAGAGTTATCAACCACAGCACCTCGGGCGGAATTAATTAATAGCGAACCTTTGGGCATGGAATTCAAAAATTGATCATTGATTAAATGATGAGTTGGGTATTTACCATCATGAGTTAGTGGAACATGGCAAGTCACGATCTGGCACTGCTTTATTGCATCTAACGAAAAAAAATCTCGTGAATCGCCCTGCTCTTGCAACAAAGGGTCGTTAAGGACATATTGAATTCCTAATTCATCTAGCAGTTGACTGACTTTAGTTCCTACATTACCAGCGCCGATTATTCCTACACGAATGCTATTTAAGTCGGCATGTACATGTTGTGCCCAATAAGCAATAGCAGCTAGTACATACTCCGCAACCGCTTGGGCATTACAACCAGCAGCGTCTGCAAATTCTATTTCTGAGCTTGCCAAATATTCTTTATCAATATGGTCAGTACCAATAGTTGCTGTACCTACAAACTTAACAGGGCTGTTAGCGAGTAGCTTTTGATTAACATGAGTAATAGAGCGGACTAATAAAATATCCACATCTTTTAGATCATTGGCAGTGATATCACGACCAGCTTTTCGCTCTATCCAACAAAAGTCCGCAAATAGCTCATCTACCATTGGCATATTTTCATCAGCTAGCAGTGTCAGCACTTTTAGACCTCATATTGGAAATTAATCATATTAATATTTGGGTATTTTAGCGTCTTCCTTTAAAATTAAGCCAGTGTTTATTGATAGAGACTCGCATGAGCGACAAATTAGCAAATTTATACCACAACATCCTTGAAGAAATTGGCGAAGATACAAAGCGCGATGGCATCTTAGATACGCCTAAACGTGCCGCTAAGGCCATGAAATTCCTGACCAAAGGCTATGAGCAATCTTTAGACGATGTCGTCAATAACGCTATTTTTGAGTCCGATAACGACTCAATGGTCATCGTTAAGGATATTGAGCTCTATTCGATGTGTGAGCATCATATGTTGCCATTTGTCGGCAAAGTCCATATTGGCTATTTGCCTACTGGTAAAGTATTAGGTTTATCAAAATTGGCGCGCATTACAGATATGTTTGCTCGACGTTTACAAATTCAAGAAAACCTGACTAAGCAAATCGCTGAAGCGGTGCAAGAAGTTACAGATGCTGCAGGTGTAGGTGTGATTATAGAAGCAAAGCATATGTGCATGATGATGCGGGGTGTTGAAAAACAAAACTCCGTCATGACCAGCTCTACAATGCTTGGTTTATTCCGTACGTCTAATAAAACTCGCAATGAATTTATTAGTCTAATCAGCAAATAATATGCACAAGGCTTTCTTAGGTGTAGAGCCGGCGAAAATTGAATGGCGCGAAATAGAAAAAAATGGAACCAAGCAGTTCGCGCCCTATTCTCCTGAATTTGACGATATTTATTTCAATACCCTTGATGGTATCGCCGAATCAGAATATGTATTTATCGAAGGCAATAATCTAAACGAAAAATTTCAATCCGAACCAAACGAGTTTTCAATATTCGAAACTGGCTTCGGTACGGGATTAAATTTCTTACTTACTGCTAACCTATGGCAAAAAACAAATCCTCATGGCCATTTAAGTTATTACTCTGTCGAACAGTTTCCAATACAAAAAGCCGATTTAAAGAAAATTTATCAGGAGCTTAATCTAGAATGCGATTTAGTTGAACCCTTAATTGACCAGTACCCGCCGATCCTCCCGGGGGTCTTCACCATTAGGGTGTCTAATAATATCACTTTGCACCTTATCTTCTATCCGCTTGAAAAAGCCCTTAAAGAAATTGCGCTTAATGCCATCCAAAAAATTGATGCTTGGTTCTTAGATGGTTTTGCTCCCAGTAAAAATCCAACAATGTGGCATAAAGGTCTTTGGCATTTTATGGCACTTAGTGCTATTAATGAAACTAATAGAAAAACTAGCGTTGCTACATTCACTGCCGCTTCTAATGTCAGAAAAATGTTGCAACACTATGGGTTTAAAGTTTCAAAACGTAAGGGGTTTGGCCTTAAACGCGAAATGTTAACCGCAAATTTTGACCACAAACAACTATCCAGTCCGAAACCGGATTTAGTTTCAAGTTATATAGAAAATTGCAATAAACCTAAAAAGGTCGCTATCGTTGGAGCTGGCTTAGCAGGAGCTTCATTGGCCTATTTACTTCACAGGCATGATATTGAAGTCCATCTATTTGAGCAGTCTGATTCGATTGCTGCAGGCGCTTCAAAAATGCCAGCCTTGCTAGCAATGCCAAATTTATCTCTGGATCATAATAGCTATAGTCAATTAACTTTTTCGGGACTCAGAAGTATTAAGAGTTTTTTGTTGCAACACCCTCATTTAAAAGATGCAAATAGAGCCGTACAATTAGAAAGTGAAAAATATTCGAAGTGTCAACTTGAGAAATATTTAGATATTTATCATCATAGAATAGATATTCAAAGCACGATACTTGCTCCGCACTCTGAATTTGCGCTTGAGCTTGATGCCGTTCAAGTAAATGGACCAGAAATTTGTAGCGAATTCGTGAAAGCGATTCCTTCTAAGCAAATTCATTTGAACACCAAAATTGAATCGTTTAAATTGCTGGAATGCTTTGATCATATTGTTCTGTCTACTGGCTTTTCAGCCTTACTTGAGAAATTGAAACTCCCAACCGTTATGCCATTAAGAGGTCAAGTGACTAGAACTAAAGCTAAAAGTTCTTTAACCCACCCAATTAATTACGATGGCCATTTATTTCAACAACAAGACAATTGGATTATTGGAGCTACATTTGAAAACAGCTCTGACGATTCACTAAAGCCAACCGATGATCTAGCTAATATTAAGCTTGCTAATAGTCGATTAAACCTTCAAATTAAGGCAGGCGAAATACTAAATTCTTACGCAGGAATACGTGCCTCAAGCTTTGATCGCTTTCCCTATTGTGGAAAATATTTCAAAAAAGATGAACAAACCGTTTGGTTAAATTATGGTTACGGCACGCGCGGTTTATGTTTATCTCTATTGGGCGCTGAAACTATAACAGCAAGCATGATGGGTACATCACTACCGATATCTAAAACGTTATTGCAGAAATTAAGTCCACACCGTTAACTTAAATTTTTAATATGAAATTTAATATGCGATTCTATAAAACTCGCTATAAAAAAATAGCTATGGTCATAACCTTCACGTAAATTTAACTCAATATCTAAATTGTTATCTGCTACTAACTGGCTTATTAGTTCTGGTCTTAATTGCTCTTGCAAAAAAGCGTCATCCAATCCTTGCTCTATCAATATTGGAGGCGTATTACTAATGCCTTCTAATATCGAGATTGAATCATAAAGTTTCCATTCCTCTTCATTGTCACCGAGGTAAAAGCCAAATGCTTTACGTCCCCATGGAACCTGGCTTGGTGCCAATATTGGCGAGAAGGCTGAAACGGATTTAAATTTATCCCTATTTCTAAGCCCAATGATTAAAGAACCATGCCCTCCCATCGAGTGTCCTGAAATAGCAGATTTTTCTTTAATTACAGGAAAACTCGTTGAAATTAATTCAAATAACTCAAGAACGTAATCATACATTTTATAGTGTTTTGCATAGGGCTCTTGAGTTGCATTAAGGTAAAATCCAGCTCCTAAACCAAAATCCCAAGCTCCATCAGGATCATCAGCAACCCCTTCTCCTCTTGGGCTAGTATCAGGGGCAACGATGGCAATTCCATACTTATCTGCAAATTGTTGAGCGCCCGCTTTGGCTACAAAATTTTCATCCGTACAAGTTAAACCGGAAAGCCAATATAACACTGGAACTTTGTTTTTCTCTGCAGCTTTAGGTAAAAAAGCAGAAAATTTCATTTCGCAATTTAAGCTATTAGCATAATGACTATATCGCAGTTGTTTGCCGCCAAAGCACTTACTTGAGCTTATAATTTCTAAAGGCATAGTAATTCCTAAAACTCTATAACAGACCTGATTGATTTGCCTTCATGCATTAAATCAAAGGCTTTATTGATATCTTCCAATGGCATTTTATGCGTAATTAAATCATCAATATTAACTTTTCCATCCATATACCAGTCCACGATTTTTGGTACATCGGTTCGGCCTCTAGCGCCGCCAAATGCCGTTCCTTTCCATACCCGCCCAGTGACTAATTGAAAGGGTCTGGTCGAAATTTCTTGTCCGGCTCCGGCAACTCCGACAATACACGATTCACCCCAACCTTTGTGGCATGACTCAAGTGCTTGTCGCATTGTATTTACATTGCCAATACATTCAAAACTATAATCAACACCACCATTTGTCATATCTATAATAGTGTTAGTTACATCATCTACTTCTTTTGGGTTTATAAAATCGGTCATACCAAACTCTTTAGCTAAGGAAACTTTATCAGCGTTAATGTCAATGCCTATTATTTTATCCGCGCCCGCCATTTTGGCACCTTGAATGACATTTAGACCAATGCCACCCAAACCAAATACAGCCACCGTAGAACCTTGCTCAACTTTCATGGTGTAAATAACGGCACCAATTCCAGTAGTTACTCCGCAGCCGATATAGCAAACTTTATCAAAAGGTGCATCAGGTCTTATTTTTGCCAAAGCAATCTCTGGCATCACTGTATGATTAGCAAATGTAGAGCAACCCATATAATGTAAAATAGGCTTTCCTTGATAGGAAAATCTACTGGTTCCATCTGGCATTAAGCCCTTTCCTTGAGTTTCACGTATTGACTGACAAAGATTTGTTTTAGGATTTAAACAAAAATCACACTCGCGGCATTCAGGAGTATAAAGTGGGATTACATGATCACCAATTTTTAAATCTTTAACACCTTCACCAAGGCCTATTACCACGCCAGCCCCTTCATGTCCCAAAATTACTGGGAATTCGCCTTCGGGGTCATCGCCGGATAAGGTAAAAGCATCAGTATGACAAACACCCGTAGCTTTGATTTCTATTAAAACTTCGCCAAATTGAGGGTCTTGCAAATCAACTTCAACAACTTCTAAAGGTTTGCCAGCTTCGAAAGCTACAGCTGCTCGAGTTTTCATAATCAGTTCCTTGTTATTCTGTTTTATTTTTCATTCTAAGAGATAAGTAAACAATAATTGAAATCGCGCTAGAAATTAGTATAGCAGCCATAATCATGATTTGATAACGTGCTGCAACAACTGGATCAACGCCAGAAATAATTTGCCCCGTCATGGTTCCAGGTAAAGCCACTAACCCCATAGCAAGCAAACTATTTATCCTTGGGATCATTGCCGTGTTGAATGCGCTATTACGAGCTTCTTTATAGTTTTTATTGGCATCCAATTCATGAGTAAATCGCTCTCCAGACAAGCTAATCGAATTCATAGTATTTCCTAATATGAGTCCTAACAAAGGAATTATTAATTGAGCTTGGTAAACTGGTTCAGGTTTCAAAACTAGAACTAAAATTAAAAGCATACTAATTGAGGTTCCTGCAATTATTGCCACAGTTATATCAGCATAATGCTTAAAGTTTTTATTCGATAGCGGTCTTAACGAAATCCAAGCAGAGATTAACAACATTACCATCATGACCAAACTGCCTAGAAAAATATTGTTATCTTTAAATAAATAGATAAGCACAAATCCAACTAGGCTTAGTTGGACAAACATGCGCAAATTGGCAACCCAATAATCTCGCGTATTAATCTTCCAAGACCACATCACCATACCAATAATAACTATTGGTATGAGCATAAATGCTAATTCATAAACTTCAATTTGAGGTAATTTTGCTTTAATGCTCATGATTAGTATTTTGGCTTTCTTTTCTCAGATCTGAATCCCAGGCATGATCTTGCATTTCAGCTCTATCTTGAATATCAGATTTCAATACCGCCTCTAGCAACTCTGCTTTTTCTGTGGCCGCCAAGATATACTGCTTTTCGTCGCCCCACAAGTCAGTAAGCTCATCCATGTGCTTCGAATCATAATGTAGAAATGTTTGTGCCGCCCTTTGTGCCTGAAATTTACGGAACCCCAAATCCACTAGCGCTTCTCGTCCTAACAATAAGGCTGAGCCTAAGGTTTCCCGCATAACAAAATGCGCACCTGCTTTTTTGATTTCATATGCTTCACGACGCCCTTTAGCTCGCGCATAAATTTTTAATTCGGGAAAATGTTTTCGGCATAACTCTGTTACTAATATTGCTTTATCAGTGTTATCTACCGATAGCACAAGAATTTTAGCGGTTTTAGCACCTGCAGCCTTAAGCAAATCAATATTGGTGACATCGCCATAAAAAGCCTTAGTACCAAATTTTCGAACCAAATCTATTTGCACTGCATCGTATTCTAAAAGCGTGGTTTGAAAACCTTGAGAGCGGAGAAGTCTTGAAACAATTTGCCCAAATCGGCCATAGCCAGCGACTATAACAGGTGTTTCACCATCATCAATTTCATCAAAATCTTTCTCCAATTCTTGTTTATCAAATAAGGGTTGAAGTACTTTTTCACTAAAGATCATCAATAAAGGAGTAAGAGCCATAGTTAATGCAACTACAACCGTTAATGTTGCAATCATTTCATCAGCTAACACTCCATTTTGACTGGCAAAACTAAATAAAACAAAAGCAAACTCGCCACCTTGGGCTAATGCAAAGGTAAAAATTAAATTTTCAATTAAAGGCATCTTGAAAAATTTAGCCAACGCGAATAGGACAACAACTTTAACTAAAATTAGAGCCAATACTAACCATAGAATGGTCTGGGTATCTTCAATTAAAATATCTAAGTTAATACTGGCACCGACGGTAATAAAAAACAGTCCCAAGAGTAAACTTTTAAAAGGATCTAAGCCGACTTCAAGTTCATGCCGATACTCACTATCAGCGAGAACTACACCCGCCATAAAAGCACCCAAAGCTGGTGACAGTCCAACCCACTGCATTCCTAATGTAATTCCTATTACCAAAAGCAATGAGGTAGCAATAAAAATCTCTCGCAAACCAGTTCTAGCAATAAGATTAAATACTGGTTGAATCAAAAACCGACCAGCTACAATGATGGCGCCTATTGAGCCAATAACCGCCAAGGTTTGTTGCCAACCTTGTAATTGATTGGTGGAGTGCTCATCGGCGATATCTATAATTGGTGCCACTGCTAATAAAGGCATCAAGGCCAGCATCGGAATTACTGCTATATCTTGAAACAACAGAACTGCAAATGATGATTTGCCTGCGTCCGTTCGCATTAAACCTTTCTCGGTTAAAGTTTGTAAAACAATCGCGGTTGAAGACAGAGCTAATACCATGCCGATGGTTAGTGCTCCTTGCCAATGGACACCACACAAATAGGCAACAGAACTAATAATCAGCCCGGTAAATAACACTTGCAACCCGCCCAGTCCTAATATCGGCATGCGCATACGCCACAACTTTTTGGGTTCCAATTCTAGGCCGACTAAAAACAACATCATGACGACGCCAAATTCAGCAAAGTGCATAATGTCTCCAACATCTTTACCGACCCAGCCTAAAGCAAATGGCCCAATAAGCACGCCAGCTATTAAATAACCAAGAACTGAACCTAAACCAAGGCGTTTGGCTACTGGTACTCCAACTACTGCAGCCGCTAGAAAAATTAACGCTTTAAAGAGAACGCTTTCCGTATCCATTAAGTATAACTTCCCGTTACTAAATCTAAATGATTCTGCAACCCAATTATATGCTTTCTATATGACTCCGCTGCGTCAATCATCTTTTCTTTGCTGATTCGAAAAACGTCATACACTGCAAATGGTTTGAGATACTTCATACCGCAAAAGGTGGCAGTTTGCTCAAATGGCTTCATAGACACTTCTAGTGGAAACTGGTTATAACCTTGCTCGCTATAACTCTCGTAAGTTCCGCCGACCGTTACTGCATTAAGCCAATATTTATTTTCTAATAGATAGCCCTTGTCGCCATAGGCAAAGCCTGCTTCCAACACTAGATCTTGCCACTCTTTTAATAATGAAGGAGCGCTATACCAATAAAGTGGATGCTGAAAAACTATAATGTCGTGAGAAAGTAACAACTCTTGCTCTTTTTTAACGTCAATCAAATAATCGGGATATTCTTCATATAAGTCATTGAAAGTTATACCTTCCAAATCTTTAATAGCCGATACCATCACTTGATTAGCAACAGACGATTCAAAACGCGGATGGGCAAAATTAATTAAAATTCGATTTGCCATATCATTACTCTAGCGTGACCCTATCTTGAGTTTACACCAGTTTAGTGCAAGTTACAGCTAAGTCATTGATACCAAAGTGATAATTATTTGAAGAAAGCTAATTTTAGGCAAAATAAAAGCGGCTAATGCCGCTTATTTTGTATCCGTTCAACTAAAAGTCCTTAAGT
Organism: uncultured Kangiella sp.; assembly: GCA_947503435.1. GTDB lineage: Bacteria > Pseudomonadota > Gammaproteobacteria > Enterobacterales > Kangiellaceae > Kangiella. The sequence continues at coordinate 389,002 of CANNDL010000002.1, forward strand.
TTCATCCCTTAAAATGGCTTCCTTAGCTCTTCCTTTTATAATTATTCCTAATATTGTAGTAGATAGTGCAGTCTCCGTTTGCGAGAACAAATATATCGAAGTTGTGCTTTTTAACAACTAACCATTATTTACTTTGAAGTAGTTACCTTTAGGTGCTACCGATGTGAAATCCAACAAAATCAATGGCTTATATAGATTTAAAGTGTTTTGGTATGTTTTTTATACAAGATTTTCAGATATAACCATTAGTCTTGTGAGATATCTCTTACAAGCATTCAAGTTAATCACTCAAGCTACTGCCTAATTTGATAATAGATTTCATCGTCATAACCGACGATAACTCTATGAAGGCCAGAAAATTTTTGATTAATTTGAGGATCATCACTATCAATGATGAGAGGTTTTGATTCTAATTGTGCAAGTTTTGACTTCGTGGCGATAATGATTAAATCTTGTTTATCTAAATTAGTAAGCACTTTAGCGCTTATCTGCTGATTTCCACGCCCTATTATATGGCCTTGCCCACCAATAATCGTAATAATGAATTTGACCTTACCAGGGAACTTAGCAAGCAGTTCAAGAATGGCTTGTTCATTAAGGTCTTGCTGCATAACTTTTTCTTGGTGTACCCAATCAATGCCTAATAACGTATTGGGCAAATCCAATGCATCCATTACAGCGGCACAACTGGTACCAGAGCCAATAAGATAATGAAAATCATCATCAAATTGCTCTATCACAAACTCAGCGATATCGGCTTGATAAACGACCTCATGCTCTTTATTCAGCTGGCTGGTTGATACCTTTGTAGCTTGAATGTACTCGTGCTCAGCAGGCACTAGCATAGTGCCATATTTTTTAGCTTTAACATGACCTTCTCTGAAAGCATTTTCATCGATATCCATTACCGAGGCCTCTATTAAGGAAACCATCTTATTGGCTAGTATATTTTCCAATACTTTAAAAGCCGCCTTCGGCGTAATCGCGTAAACCCCTGAATGAATTTTTACACCTGCGGGAATACCAAGTACGGGTAAATTTGGTTTAATCACTGAACAAATATTTCTGGCAGTACCATCGCCTCCGACAAAAACAACCAAATCAAGATCTTGCTGGTTTAGAAGCTTAACTAATTCTAAGGTATCTAAATCCTCCGAAGGATTCTTGGCTTGATAAACTAAAGTATGTTTAAAACCAAGCTCCTTTAATAAATTCTGCCCCATTGAACCCGAGGCACAAAGCCACTCTACTGAGGAGGCTAACTCAACTAATGGAGCTAAAGTAGTTCTTGCACGATTTTCCGCTTGCTTAGTAGCTCCACGAGCGAAAGCTTCTTCACGGATATCAACACCATCACTGCCTTTAAGACCAACTTTTCCGCCAATTCCAGCGAAAGGGTTTATGATCAAGCCAAACCTTAACTTAGAACTCATCAGGCAATCCTTGAGGTACTTGAATGGGTTGGAGATTGCCATATTGCAGACAAAGCAGTTGAATTATTTTTAGTGCAGAAGCAGGAAATCCATTCTTAAAATAATTTTTCAATTGCTTGAAAACCTTATTGCGAAATTGCTGCTCTGCATCAAGCGGAACAGCATTAATTAAATTATCTAAACTAAATTTAAAGGGTTGGTTAGCCGCTAAATGAAATGCCCACTCAAGCGCTTGAGGCTTAACTTCTACTTTAAAAAAATGCAGTTGCTCAGCCTCGCTGCGACCATCTGGAGAATACCAATAGCCATAATCGTCCTGCTGGCGCCTTGCATGTCCAGCAATACTCCAGTGTGCTAACTCGTGTAAAGCACTGGAGAAAAAATCCTGATTGGAAAAAATGATAGCTAATGACTCTGGCTTTGGCGCTTGATAAAAAGGCTCGTTGGCACCTGGAGTCAGTTGCACTCTGTCATTTAAGAAATTTTGATTAAACGAGTCAGCAAACTCAAACACACAAGGTTCTTGCATCTAACAACCTTAGGCCGAAAAGTGCTCGTCAAGTTGCTGCTTGGTCAACAGAAAGACACCTTCACCGCCCCGCTCAAACTCAAGCCAAGTAAAGGGTACATCAGCAAAGGTTTCTTGTAATGCAGGCCAGCTATTGCCTACTTCAACAATTAAAACGCCATGCTCAGTTAAAAACTCACTGGCTTGACTAAGGATATTCTTGGTTAAGTCCAAACCATCATTACCTGAGCCCAAGCCGATTTCAGGCTCATGAAAAAACTCAGCAGGCATATCTGACAAATCTTCTGCATCAACGTAAGGTGGGTTTGAAACAATAAGATCAAATTTCATATCGCGCATTGCTGAAAACAAATCTGATTCAAGCGCTTGAACTCTTGGGTAGAGAGAGGCTTGATCGATATTAATTTCTGCAACTTGTAGCGCTTCCTGAGAAATATCGGAAACTATAACTTCTGAGTCTGGAAGGTATGCAGCGCAAGCAATACCAATACAACCACTACCGCAACACAAATCTAGAATTCGCGGCTCATCTGAAATCAGCCAGGGGTTAAATTGAGTTTCTACCAACTCAGCAAGAGGCGATCGTGGAACTAGCACTCGCTCATCGACAAAGAACTCAATGCCCGCAAAGAATCCTTTATTGGTGATGTAAGCTAACGGCTTTCTGTCTTCAATTCTCGTTTGAATAGCGCTTATAAGATGCGCCTTTTCTTCTTTAATTAATCGGGCCTCGAACATAACAACAGGATAATCGCTCGGTAACTCAAGCATTTGCAACACCAAGGCTACGGCTTCATCCCAAGCATTATCAGTTCCATGACCGAAATATAGGCCTGCTTTTTCAAATTCGCTAGCTGCAAATCGTACGAAATCAGTGATTGTCTTTAGAGATTTCTTGGCTTGCTGATACTTATCCATGTTTAAATCCAGGTAAAACTACGACAATTTTAGTCGCGTGTTTCGAGAAGTTGTTTCATTTGATTATACACTAGTTCAGAAACGATATGCCGAGCTTCTGTATTATATTGTGCGCAATCAATAGCTTTTCCAACTCGAATATTTACTTTTTGATTAAGACGCATTTTTAGCCACTCTTTGCTTGGCAAAATATGCTCGATATCTTGCATCACTAGAGGAACGATAATGGCATCCGTATCAATGGCTAAGCGTATTCCGCCTTTTTTAAGTTTTTGCAATTTACCGTCTCTCGAACGGGTTCCCTCAGGAAACATCCAAATTCGGATACCCGATTCCATTTTATGACGAGCAAACGCCAAATCTTCAATGGCTTGAGTGCGGTTCTGCCTATCGATAGAGGGGAATTCTGCAGTGCGTAATGCTCTAGAAAGAATTGGAATTCGAAACAGTTCTTTTTTTCCGATCATTCGTATTGAACCAGGACCTGCTGCAAAAGCTAACGGAATATCATAAGCGCAAGCATGGTTGCACATTAGGATTACTGGTCGATTATCAGGAATTTGTGATTCAATATCGCCAACGATTTGCCAATTGATCTTAGCAGCAGTGACCACTTTCGTAGCCCAGCCATGTATAACTCTATCAATATTTTTTCTCGACTGAACCTTATCTTTGCGACTAACTAAAACTCCGTAAAAAACTGTTTTTAATGAGCTGACTAAAGTTGCCCATAGCGAATAAGCCAAAATTAAGACTATTTTGAATTTAGAGGCAGGTGGATTTAAAGTTGGCTCAGGCAAAAGCAATAATGACGTTGATATTTGATGGCGCTATGCTAACTACAATTTAGCAAAATATCCAGTTTTATAAGGCTTATAAGAGGTCGGACGGCTGCATAAAAGATAACAACTTAGCTTTGCCAGATATAATTTCTAACTCTGCTATTGAAGCAGTTGGGAAGTACTTTCCTTGCCCAGGGAGCCATGAGTCTAGAAGATTAGTTACTAAAGGCATATGACTGATTAATAATAATGATTTAACCGAAAGCGATTCAAAATACTGACAAGCTATTTCGGCATTGGCCTCAGGCCGAAGTAATTCTTCATTTCCCCGGCGGTAATGATTGCTTAAGAAAGGCTCGAGTTGTTGCGAGGTTTGCTGAGCTCTTAAGATGGGACTTATCAGTAGCATATTGATTTCTGGCTGCTCTGATAACCACTGCCCTATCAATCTAACTTCTTTTATTCCTTGGTGCGATAATTGACGCTCCCCATTAATGGTTGGAGCGTCTCCATGACGCATTATTCTGATAATCATTAACTAGGTTTTAATTCTTGATTAAAATCTTGAATAACTTTAATCGCATCAGCTTTCAATCTGGGACCAAACTGAGTCACCAAGTAAGATGAGCAAAAGCTTGCCAACTTACCCGTTGAGGCTGCACTATAATTTTGCGTAATACCATATAAGAAAGCACCCGCGAACATATCACCTGCGCCATTACTATCAATAGCATTAACTTCAAAGGCTGCTATTTGATGGACTTCACTACCATCAAAATATACAGCACCTTTATCTCCTAAAGTAATAACCACTTGTTTGGCAATAGATTTTAAAGCACTTAATGCGTCTTGATGGTTAGTAGTTTGAGTAAACTCTAAAGCTTCATCTTCATTGCAAAATAAGAGCTCTACTCCCCCTTCTAAAATTTGATCGATTTGAGGCTTAAAAAATTTCACCATATTGGGATCTGACAAAGTGTAAGCTATTTTGATTCCCCTTTCATCGGCGTATCTTTTGGCAGTTAATGCAGACTCATGATTCGATTCACTGGTAACTAAATAACCTTCAATATATAAGAATTCGCTATGCTTAAGAGCATTCAAATCTAAATCGGTCGGCAGCTGCTCGCTACTAATGCCTAAGAAAGTGTTCATGGTTCTATCTGCATCCGGAGTCACCATCACCAAACATTTACCCGTAGTGCCATGATTGTCCTGCAAACTAGCAATATTATTATCGACACCAGCTTGATTAAGATCTGACGCGTAGAATTTGGCAGCCTCGTCTTGAGCAACTTTGCAGCAATGATAACCCTTACCACCTAACTGAGCTAATGCAAAAATACTGTTAGCGGCAGAGCCACCTGAGGCACGATGATGCACTTTCCCTTCAAGCTCCTCTAGCAAGTAATCGTGTCTTTCTTGCTCAACCAATGTCATAACGCCTTTTTCTATCGATAAGCGCTCTAATTCTTTACCAGTTACTTCTATTTCTACATCTACTAGAGCATTGCCTAGCGAGAATACATCGTATTTTTTTGTCATGGCTTTTATTGATCCGATAAACATCGTTTGCTTCAAATTGATTATGCTATAATTGCCGCCATTATTAAATCACTAGCCGAACTTTTTAACACATGGCAGCTCTATTTGTTGATCAATTAACCGTTATTGACTTTGCTTTTTTTGATCCTAAGCGTGGAATTGTAGGTGAAAGCTGGATTGTAGATATCATCTTAGAAGGCGATTTAGATGACCAAGGTATGGTTTTTGATTTCGGTGATGTTAAAAAACAAATAAAAATTGCTATTGATGGCTCAGTTGACCATAAATTTGTTGTTCCTACTCAATATGCAAACTTAAGCAGTTCTATTGAGGCTGACTCTTTATTATTAGAAATCCAAGATGAGAAGTCTCGCTGGTATCGCCATCAATCACCGCAAGATGCAGTAGTTCTATTGGATTCTGAAACTGTCTCTATGAATGCCGTAAAGGAATTGCTGATTGCTGAGTGCCGTAAAGTAGTACCAAATAATGTAACCAAAATTCAAATCGAATTGTCTTCTGAAAATATTCAAGGGGCTTATTATCATTACGCTCATGGTTTGAAGAAACATCTAGGAGATTGCCAGCGGATCGCTCATGGTCATCGCTCGCAAATCCATATATTCAAAGACAGTGAACGCAATCAAGAGTTAGAGAGTAAGTGGGCCGAAAAATGGCGTGACATTTATATTGCGACTGAAGAGGACTTAACTAATACGTTGGAAATTGATGGTATTGATTATTACCACTTTGATTATCATAGTGAACAAGGTTATTTTGCATTGACAATTGCCAAAGAAAATTGCCATATAATGAAAAATGACTCTACTGTTGAGTTGATTGCCAGTCACATTGCTAAACATATAAAATCTGAAAATCCTAATGCAGAAATTACCATTAAAGCTTTTGAGGGTGTGAATAAAGGTGCTATAGCTTCATAGCTACTGCTGAGGAACACCACTGCTGGTCTCGTTAACTGAGTTATCCAATGATTCATCCGGTTTTGGCGGTGCCTTGTGAATAATTTCAATAGCGCCTTCAGGGTGTGGAACAACACCGTCATAAATGACTTTGCACTCACCTCCTGATAACAATTCAGCGCCGCCTTTAAACAAACCTACCAATGATCCTGTTACAGCATCAAACGTCGCTTTCAATGTTTCCACCTCAGGTGAAGTCAGATCACCATTTAAAGTTTGTCCATATTCACTGCAGCCTTTTTCATTTACTATATCAAACTCAAAATCTTTAAACGTTTGATCAACTAAGTTTATTTGGCCATTGAAAGCAAAACGATAGTCTTCCGTAGACACAGCAATATCTTTGGTAGTCACCATCCCATTTTCTATACTAATATCAGCATTTAGTTGGCCTATATTGGTATCACCTTCATCGGCACCTAAATTGCTTAATACACCTTGAAAACTTGCGCCTTGCGATAATAGCAAACCCGCAGGGCCTGCTAATAAGAACCCACCAATATCTAATAAGCCAAAGCTTTGACTATCCAAAAAATAACCCAGTATTTTGTTCGCATTAATATTTTTTAGTAATAGCGGCTGCTGATTACTCACAGAAATTGTACCATTCATACTGCTTAAAATAGCGTCTGGTGTTAAGCCTTTAAAATTAATATTTAAATCAGCACCAACTATGCCCGAAGGAGTAATGCTCTCCTTTGTAGCAGGCACCACTAACTCTTCTAATTCAATAGACTCCAGTCTGGAAGTTAATTTAGAGTGATAGTTCTCATAGGTTATATCCATATTCCAATCTATGGATACTGGTGTGCTATTAATAGTTACATCAAATGGCATGAATCGAATCGAATCGTTATTGTTAACAGCCGTAATTATCAAGTTACTAAAATGATTCTGATTTCTTTTAATTGAATCTGCCTTAACTGACAATACACTAAATGCTTGTTCAATATTTTGATGATACCAGTGGCTAATCAACTGACTATCTTTTGCCAAAAGTAAATTATTAGCATTCAAGGATACATTTTTCAGCGATGTTTCTTGTGGCTCGCCTTCCGCGGTTGTCTGCAAAGATAAGTTAATACCCTTTAAGTCTAATTGCTGTATTGCTAATTTATTTAGCAAAAAACTATCCACTTGCACTTCAACTTCATCAGTGCCTTTACTTTCAGCATCAGACTGTTCGCTTGCGGGTATATTCAACGCTATATCGGAAGCAGTTAGACTTACATTGTCCAAGTCCAATGCCTTACTACGCATTGCTCCATTAATAGCCAATCCATTTAGCATTCCTTGTGGGATCTTTGTTTGTTCCACTTTCAATCTAAACTGACCATTAAACCTTTCGAGCATTACTTTAGGATCATCAATCAATTGTCCATTAGCAACCAAAGGTAAAGCCGACAGATATAAGTCGGCATTTTTTAGTGAGTAAGAATCGCTAACATTGTTAAATACAAAGTCGATCTTTTTTAAATCCAAATTTTGGATATTGACCACATCTAAAGGCAAAGTAAAGGCTTGATCGTTAGCGCTATTATCATTTTCATCGTTAATAATATTAAAGCCAGCTGACTTAATATTTAAAGGGCTAATAGCTAACTCACCTCTATTAATGGTAGCTATACTTTCAAAATAGCCAATTGTGCCTTGAGGAAATTTTAAAGAATTGGCCTTGAGATCAATAGAAAACTCCTTTTGCCATAGTTTAGGCTCAGCCAGAGTTAACTTAGAATCTTTAATGACTTCGGTATGTTTCATTTCAGCATTAACTGACTCTGCAGAATAAGTTTTTGAGTCTTGAGTCAACTCAAAGCTGCCATCTTTAATATTTAATTTGCTAACAACAAGGTTGCGAAGCGGTAACTGACTAACCTCTTCTCCTGAACCATCAGAGGCTCGCTGGTACTTTATTTTTGGTTGACTTAATTTTATAAGATTAACGACTAAATCCGATTGAGTTATGCTGGCCTTCAAGTCAATACTGTCTATTAAGCCGTAGGCTCCTTGATAACTAAGTGAATCCAGACCGATTGAGCTCTTGAATTCTGAAACATTTATTGAATCATCATCAGATATTAATTTCGAGTCTAAAATCAAAGGAAGCTGTTTAATAACAATATTTGCCTTAGAAACAACTTCTTTACCAGATGCAGTATTGATTATTGCCGAAAGGTTTTGCAAGTTAGACTCTTCTATAAGCAACTGTTCAAAAGGGAGCTCTATACTCTCAGTGTTTGCACTAGAGCTTCCACTAGCTCTCATGTCAAGTGTTACGCTGGGATCAACAACATCCAGTTGAGTTAAAGTAAACTGGCTTGACTTAAGGCGTCCATTTACATTTAATCTTTTGAGTGAAAACTCATTGCTACTGATATTAGATGAAGCAACCTTAAATACACTATTCTGAGTTTTATAAAAATCCTGCCAATTAAGCCATAGAGCCTTCTTGTTATCGACTAGTTTCAAACCTTTAAAACTAAGCTCTAAGTCAGCAACCTCTATAGGTGACTCAGCGATGATATTAATATTAGTTTTTCCAATTAATAAGTCATCAATAACTAAAGTCGAAAAGGGAATATCTAACTTTAGTTCAGGATTCTTAGCGACAGTCGCTTGCTCTGACTCTGTCGGTAATTGCAAATTAACGTTTGCAGATTCAGCTGCTAAAGTTTTTACAACGATTGAATCATTTTCGATTACAGCTTCCAAACGCGCATTATTCAACTGACTTTTATCCGATGATAGTCGCGCTACATCCAAACGAATTCTTGTTTTACTGGTAGAAAATAACTTGCCTAGATCTTCAAATACAATCAATCCATCTTGTGCAATGCTTAAATCTTTAATGGTTAAATTTAAATCTCTAGCAATAAGAGTTATATCTTCAGTATATTCAAAATCAGAATGATTTATTTGTAAATTAGTAACATCGATAAAGTCGAATAGTAATTTTGAGTCACTTGTTTCAGAGCTTTCGGCCAAATTATAATCAAATGGGTATTTAAGAACTGCCTTATCAAGTTGAACATCTTCAATAACAAGACGACTGCTTAATAGATCGGTATAACTTAATTGGGCAGTTAAGCTATCAAATACTATTGCTGGATTATCTGCATGCCCAATATGACTTGGTCCGACTTTAATAGAACCTGAAAATAGTGAAACATCGAGCTCTCCAATTTCAGACTCCATTCCTAGTTGCTGCTTTATCTGCCCTTCAAAAAAAGATTCAGAATTTAGAATATAAACTAAAATCCAGACGCTAATTAACAGCAAAGCAATAAGTGCAGCTATGGTATAAACTAACCGCTTGGCCCACTTAATGCTTTTTTTCATATAAACGCCTAATCTAGCTTGAACTCCGTCCAAACAGGTGCATGATCTGAAGGTCTATCCATACCTCGAATTTCATAATCTATATCCGATGCCACAACTCTTTCATTAAGCCAATCACAAGCAAAGACAGAATCAATTCTTAAACCTCGCTTTGGCTCGCGATCAAAACCTTTGCTACGGTAATCAAACCAGCTAAATTTATCGTCTACATCGGGGTTAACTGTACGATAAGTATCAATAAGACCAGTCTCCATCATTTGCGCCAGCCATTCTCTTTCTTCTGGCAAGAAGCTTGATTTCCCTTCACGCAACCAGCGTTTACGATTTGGCTCGCCAATTCCTATATCCATATCCGTTGGCGAAATATTTATATCGCCCAAAACAATGGTTTGGCAGCCACTATCGTCCTTTTTTAGATATTCGATAAGGTCAGCATAAAACTTTTCTTTATAAGGAAACTTAGTAGGATGACTACGATTCTCACCCTGTGGGAAATAGCCATTCAAAACTTTAATTTTTTCACCGCCATATTCATATGTCGTTATAATCATGCGGCGCTGGGCATCTTCAGGATCATTGGGAAAACCCTTCTCTACCGCTAACGGCTTTTGTTTACTAAAAGTTGCTACGCCATAGTGGGCTTTGCCGCCATGAATTTCGATGTGATAACCCAAATGCTTATAATCATCAAATGGGAACATATCGTCATGCACTTTTGTTTCCTGTAAACAAATCACATCAGGATCATGTTTCTCAACCAAGGCTTCCATCTGATGAACGCGAGTTCTAACGCTATTGATATTAAAAGTAACTATTTTCATTCTTATATATTTAACCAATTCTTAAACAATTCATTTCGACTTTCGCTACTATAACTTAAATATGCAGTATCTGCTTCAGCTTCTTGTATGACCACATCAAACGTTATTAATTCATCTCGTCTAAAGCCTAAAACATCCAATTTATCCCCAGGTTCCATTTCATTTAGACGCTGCTCAAAACTAGCATGCTCGATTTTTAATCCGTTAATACTGATCAAATTATCACCAGCTGAAATCCCCGCTAATGAAGCTGGACTATCTAGATAGACATTCTTAACTTTTATTCCCATTGCTGAACTTAGATATTCAATGCCAAAACCAAGCTTTCGCTTAGGAGAGCTATATTGCTCTTTGAATGCTCCACGATCAGATTTTGAATGGCGAGCCTGATAATCAAGCTGTAAGCATAGTTGTTTTAAGGGGTTTTCTAAATCCAACTCTTCGGTTGAATATAAAGCTTTCGTGAAAAAACCTTGGACTACAGCTCTATTGTTTTTCCCACATAATTCAAGCACATAATTTTGAATGGTTTGAGTATCAATGCCGATACCTTTAGAACCAAACTCTTTCCATAAATAACGCATTACATCTTTTAAAGAATTATCGTGATTAGTTTTGTCGCGAATTAAAAAATCCAGACAAAAAGCAATCAAAGCACCTTTGGTATAATAACTAACCACAGCATTAGGCGCATTTTCATCTTGCTTATAATACTTGGTCCAAGCATTAAAGCTGGAGCCAGTAACCGATTGGACTAAACGTCCTTTAGCACGCCTCACTGAAGTAATGGTTTTGGCCAAAGCGGTTAAATAATTTTCAGGCGTAATCACTCCAGATTGAACACAAGCCAAGCTATCATAATAGGAAGTAATACCTTCAAAAGCCCATAACAACTCAGTATATGACTCTTTTTCTGTGTCATATGGAACAAATACCGCAGGTTTTATTCTTTTTACGTTCCAAGTATGGAAATATTCGTGCGAGCATAAGTCTAAAAAGGTTTGGTAATTCTTTTTAACCGTTTCTGAGTCATCAGATAACAAAGGTAGATCTTCTCTACTGCAATGCAAAGCCGTTGAATTCCGATGTTCCAAACCGCCGAAGCCTTTCCCCAATACATAAGTTTGGAAAATATAGCGAGACATCGGTGCTGGTTCGCCAAAGAATTTAATATGATGTTCGCAGATTTTCCGCAAGTCATTAGCTAAACGATCCTCATCAAGTTTTTCAAAGCGCCCAGTTAAAGCCATATGATGAGGCACACCGCAAGCTTCGAAACTTACCAAGGTAAAGTCAGACATTTCTACAGGACAATCGATCAATTCATCGTAATCATTCGCATGATATAGCCCAAAGCCAAATTCTTTGGTGCTTTCTATAGGCAATAAGCCTGTTGCTACTCGCCAATTTTTGTATTGCTCACCATCTGGCATAACAATATCAATTTGATGTCCTTTATCTTCTTGTCCTTTAACTGCGAAAAAGACACTAGTACCATTAAAAAAACCATGAGTTTGATCGAGATGAGCACCACGGACCGATAAATCCCAAGCGTAAACTTGATAACTGATTTTCAATTCACCATTACAAGGTGCAAACTGCCAACTGGATTTATCTAACTGTTTAAATAAAACATCTTGCCCTTCACATTCAGCTTTAATCCACTGAATATGCTTTGCAAAATCACGGATCATATAACTACCAGGGATCCAGTTCGGCAAGTAGCAAACTTGCCCTTTTGAAGATGGCTTTTGAACCTTTATCTGGATTTCAAATAAATGGGCATTAGGGTTTATCGCTTGGATTTTATAATATGGCATGCTGAATCAAAATTAATATTTCCTTTGATTATAAAGGAAACTAAAGTTAATCGAAATTACACAATCTAACTAATAACCCTCAAATCCGCGTTGGTCACGGACATGTTGGGTGATTCTTCTAAGTATCATGATTATTATCCTAATTTAATTCTTAGTCATCCTTGATTTCCCACATATAACTCTTTAATTATTTTATTGCTTATCTGTAGTATCAATTACCCATGGTTGTTCAAAATCCTCGCTTATTTTAGGTAAGCCTTCTATGCTTAAGCCTAAAATTTCAGCCAACTTATTTCTGAACTGTTCACATTGGCTCATTGAATAACGATTAAAAACAACCATCATTACAGACTCAAGATGCAAACTTGAAAAGACGTTAATAAACTCATCATCGCCTGCTAATGTTTCAAAGTCGTATTCAACTTTTGCAAGCGGCTTGAAATTAATAGTATCAAAGCGGTCGATTCTGTAGTTTTTAACTAATTGCGCTCGCAATGGTATTAGCCTTGTCTCACTATCTTTTACTATGTCTTTATTTCGGTCAAACCATGCACTCAATTTTGAAATGTCGTTACGAAGCGCTACATCATTAATCAACGTAATATTGCCTGTTGAGACCAATTCTTCAACCGTGCCCCAACGCCTTCGTGGAGGATTGTATTTACCCGCCCATGCCAATCCTAACTCAAATTGGCTTGTTTCATCTTGATTTTGAACTCCAGACTTTAATTGTTCCAATATTGAATACTGAGCATTTATAATTCTTATATCCCAAATATTATTTTCAAGATAGTCTTCGATAGTTCCATTCATATCATCGAATAACCTGAGTAGGTACTGCTCCTCAAGTTGCTCATTAATTCGTTCAGTATTCCAATTCGCCACCTGAATACCAATAAAGACACCCACTACTACAATCAAAAAATCAACCAAAACTGCAAGCCAGTTTTGGTCTTTGATATGTTTGGTGATTCTTCTTAGAAGCATAATTAATCCTTTAACTGCATACTTAACTTCAAGTTGTACAAAGAATAAACTATTTTAAAGAGATTTCATACGGGCAACAAAAAAGCCTCAGCATTTCTGCTGAGGCTTTCTTTTTATAAGCGCTTGGCGATGACACCTAAAGGTATTCCCTTCGGTCGCCTACGTCGAGTTCGAGTCTGATAAATCTTAATGCGCAAAATACATCTTTGTGTTTTTATTTTCGACCCTACAAAGTAAGCTCGTACATTTCCAACAGGTAATAAAAAACCCCGACCTTGCGGACGGGGTTTGTTATTAAGCGCTTGGCGATGACCTACTCTCACATGGGGAAGCCCCACACTACCATCGGCGATGAGTCGTTTCACTTCTGAGTTCGGCAAGGGATCAGGTGGTTCCAACTCTCTATGGTCGCCAAGCAAAAAACTTTGGGTATTTATGCTTGAAACAAGTCCAATCAAGTAGAAGCGTAATAAATTCGTTCGAGTCTAAATTCGTTCGCGATGTTTTCATCACATCAACTTATCGTTAAATAAGGTTATTCGACTATCACTTACATGGTCGGCTAAAACCACTTGGGTGTTATATAGTCAAGCCTCTCGAGCAATTAGTACAAGTTAGCTCAATGCCTCGCAGCACTTCCACACCTTGCCTATCAACGTCGTAGTCTACAACGGCTCTTATGAGGACTTAAAGTCCTAGGGATATCTAATCTTAGAGGGGGCTTCCCGCTTAGATGCTTTCAGCGGTTATCCTGTCCGAACATAGCTACCCGGCAATGCCACTGGCGTGACAACCGGAACACCAGAGGTTCGTCCACTCCGGTCCTCTCGTACTAGGAGCAGCTCTCTTCAAATATCCAACGCCCACGGCAGATAGGGACCGAACTGTCTCACGACGTTCTGAACCCAGCTCGCGTACCTCTTTAAATGGCGAACAGCCATACCCTTGGGACCGGCTACAGCCCCAGGATGAGATGAGCCGACATCGAGGTGCCAAACACTACCGTCGATATGAACTCTTGGGTAGTATCAGCCTGTTATCCCCGGAGTACCTTTTATCCGTTGAGCGATGGCCCTTCCATACAGAACCACCGGATCACTAT